>JBKBHF010000001.1:0-233116 GCA_046297695.1 Permianibacter sp.
CCCAGCCCTCCCCTTCACAGGGGAGGGAGACATACAGTTCCTCCCCCTGCCAAGGGGGAGGTTAGGAGGGGGTAGTTGCCGCTTCGAGTTGGTCGGCGTGGCGACGCGAACAACGACTGGAAAGTTGCGCGTTACTTTTTCTGCTGCGGAATAAACGGATTGTTGCCGTCCACCGCCAGCATGTTCTCGACCACTGCCGCGTTGTAGAACACTTCTATTTTCTGGATACGATCGCCGGCGACCTTGGCCCAGATGGCGACGCGAACATCGCCAATCGGTTCGAAGTAGGTTTTGTAATCGAGCAGCACGCACACTTCGTCGCCTTCGGTGACGACGCGGCGGGTGTCGATAGCTTTCTGGATCGGGCCCATGCCGAACAGGAAGGTCAGCATTTCGTCGGCGCTGGTGAAATGCATGTTCGGGCCGAAGTATTCAAAACCCTGATCGGCCAGGTAGCTGCGGGCGACCGGGAAGTTCAGCGCTTCAAGCGCATCGATGTAAGCCAGAACCAGTTCGCGTGGAGTCATATGCGTCTCGGTCTCTCGTTATGTTGTTCTTATCGGTCTTCAGATTGTTGTGGGAGCAGCTTCAGCCGCGCTCTGCTTCTTCAGCCAAAAGAAATCGCGGCTGAAACCGCTCCCACGGAAAATCGTACTGCGGCTGTTTTTCGAAAACTTTGCTGCGTTCTGCGGCCGCGTGAATCACGGCCCTCAGAATGCGTGCGGCCGTTTATGGGGGACCATAAACGGCCGGGACATCTTCATAGCGGCTTGGGTGGAAGCAGAAACCGCGGAGCGGCAATGCCCCCACCCCAGCCCTCCACCTCGCCCCACAGGGATGTGGGGTGTGTCGCAAGATGTCTGGAACATCTGCGACAAAGGGGAGGGAGTTTTATTACGCCGCGATCATGTTCCGCAGCACGTACTGCAGGATACCGCCGTTCTTGTAGTACTCGACTTCGTTGGCGGTGTCGATGCGGCACAGTGCGTCGATGGTCACTTTGCTGCCATCCTTGCGGGTGATTTCCACCTTCAGGGTCTGGCGCGGCTTGATACCGGCTTCAAGACCAACAACGTTGACAGTCTCGTCACCTTTCAGGCCCAGGCTGGCAATACTGTCGTTACCCTGGAACTGCAGCGGCAACACGCCCATGCCGACCAGGTTCGAACGGTGGATACGCTCGAAGCTTTCGGCGACAACGGCTTTGACGCCGAGCAGTTTGGTGCCTTTGGCCGCCCAGTCACGCGACGAACCGGTGCCGTATTCCTTGCCGGCGAAGATCACCAGCGGCGTGCCACTGGCGATGTACTTCATCGCGGCGTCGTAAATCGACACTTTTTCACCGGTCGGTTGGTAAATGGTGTTGCCACCTTCTTCACCGCCCAGCATCAGGTTCTTGATGCGGATGTTGGCGAAAGTGCCGCGCATCATGATCTCGTGGTTACCGCGACGGGCACCGTACGAGTTGAAGTCAGCTTTCTCGACGCCCAGCGACTGCAGGTACTTGCCTGCCGGCGCGCTCGCCTTGATGTCACCGGCCGGCGAAATGTGGTCGGTGGTGATCGAGTCGCCGAACAGCGCCAGCACGCTCGCGCCCTTGATGTCTTCGACCTTGCCAACCGGCTTGCCGACTTCGGTGAAGAACGGCGGGTTCTGCACGTAGGTCGACTTGTCGTTCCAGTTGTAGGTTTTGCCTTCGCCAACCTTGATGGCCTGCCAGTGTTTGTCACCGGCGAACACATCGGCGTAACGGCTGTTGAACATCTTGTTGTCAACGAGGCGAACGGCTGCCGCCACTTCGTCGTTGCTCGGCCAGATGTCTTTCAGGAATACATCGTTGCCATTCTTGTCTTTGCCGATCGGATCCTTGCTCAGATCGATGCGGGTGGTACCGGCCAGCGCATACGCAACCACCAGCGGCGGCGATGCCAGGTAGTTGGCCTTGACCAGCGCGTGCACGCGGCCTTCGAAGTTGCGGTTACCCGACAGCACGGCCGAGACGATCAGATCGCCATCGGTGATCGCTTTGCTGATGTTATCCGCCAGCGGACCCGAGTTGCCGATACAGGTGGTGCAACCGTAACCGGCGAGGTTGAAACCGAGGTTGTCGAGGTAGCTTTGCAGACCGGCTTTGGCCAGATAATCGGTGACGACTTTCGAGCCAGGCGCCAGCGAAGATTTCACCCACGGCTTGCGCTGCAGGCCCTTCTCCACCGCACGCTTGGCCACCAGGCCGGCTGCCATCAGTACGTACGGGTTCGAGGTGTTGGTGCACGAGGTGATCGCGGCGATGACGACATCACCATGCTTCAGATCGTGATTGGCACCTTCGACCTTCACGGCCTTGTCTTTCTCGGCTGCTTTGCCGCTGCTTTCCAGCAGCAGATCAAAACCGGCGCCGAGGCCGTTCATGGCAACGCGATCCTGCGGCCGCTTCGGACCAGCCAGCGACGGCACAACGGTGCTGAGATCCAGCGACAGCGTGCTGGTGAACACCGGCTCCGGCGAGCTGGCGTCGCGCCACATGCCTTGGGCTTTGCAATATTCTTCAACCAGCTTGCAGGTCTGCTCGTCGCGGCCCGACACGCGCATGAAGTTGATCGTTTCGGCGTCGATCGGGAAGAAACCGCAAGTGGCACCGTATTCTGGCGCCATGTTGGCGATGGTGGCGCGGTCGGCCAGCGGCATGCTGTCGAGGCCCGGGCCGTAGAATTCAACGAACTTGTTGACCACGCCGTGCTTGCGCAACATCTGCGTCACGGTCAGCACGATGTCAGTTGCAGTGATGCCTTCTTTGGCTTTGCCTTCCAAACGGAAGCCAACCACTTCCGGAATCAGCATCGACACCGGCTGGCCCAGCATCGCCGCTTCGGCTTCGATACCGCCGACGCCCCAGCCCAGAACACCCAGACCGTTGATCATCGTGGTATGCGAATCGGTACCGACACAGGTATCCGGATACGCAATCGTGCGGCCACCGACTTCACCGGTCCACACCGCTTTCGCCAGGTATTCCAGGTTGACCTGGTGGCAGATACCGGTGCCCGGCGGCACCACGCGGAAATTATTGAAGGCCTTCTGGCCCCAACGCAGGAATTCGTAACGCTCACCGTTGCGCTGGTATTCGATCTCGACGTTTTCATCGAACGCGGTTGGGGTGCCGAACTTGTCGATCATCACCGAGTGGTCGATGACCAGATCCACCGGTACCAACGGGTTGATCTTGTCGGTGTCCTTGCCGAGCTTGGCCACCGCATCGCGCATCGCCGCGAGGTCGACCACCGCCGGCACACCGGTGAAATCCTGCATCAGCACGCGCGCCGGGCGGTACTGGATTTCACGGTCGGAGACGCGGGTCTTCTGCCACTCGGCAATCGCCTTGATGTCGTCGGTTTCAACGGTCACGCCGTCTTCGAAGCGAAGCAGGTTTTCCAGCAGGACCTTCAGCGAGAACGGCAGCTTGCTGACGTCACCCAGATGGGCTTCGGCGGCCTTGATGCTGAAGTAATCGTATTCCTTACCATTGATGGTCAGGGTACGGCGGGTCTTGAGGCTGTCTTGTCCTACCGATGACACGTCGGCTTCTCCTCGTCGTTGAGCGGAATTCGGGGTTCTTCTTGGCGGGACCGGGGGCAGGAAAGGCCCCGCGGGCGGGCCGGAATTATAGCCCAATGAAACAGCCGTTTACCTGTCCGATCGTCTAATCGGACCGGGAATTTTCGGGTTAAAAACAAGTAGTAATGAGCGAATCTGCAGGGAAAACGCCGGAATTGGTCAAATGGCGAGCAATGGCGGGGCGGGGTTGATCCAGGTCAGCTGCGTTTTGTTCCTCCCCCGCCCGATGGGAGGTAGTGCTTGGTTCCTCCCCCTGCCCGAGGGGGAGGTTAGGTGGGGGTGGGAGGAGCCTGAGCAAAGGCATGTCGGCAATGCGCCTTCCCAATCATTCTTCATCCCCCGAATCCGAGCGCGGCACGTTTCTCCCTCCCCCGCCCGACCTCCTCCCGCCTTCGCCTCACAGGCAGGGACGTGGCTCCCGCCACAAAAGAACAGCCGCACAATGTCGGAAACATTTGCGGCCGCGATGACGACTCGAACAGAATCGGAATCCGCCCTTCTATCCTGTAAAATCCGCGCCCTGCCCCTCTTTGGCCCAGGCTCGGTTTGAGCCACTGGCCCTGATTCCAGCCACAAGGACCCTCCATGGAACTGTCCGCCCTGACCGCCATCAGCCCTGTTGACGGCCGTTACGCCGCCAAGACCGCCGCCCTGCGCCCCATCTTCTCCGAGTTCGGTCTCATCCGTTACCGGGCCATCGTCGAAGTGCGCTGGCTGCAGAAACTGGCGTCGCACCCGGGCATTCCAGAAGTACCGGCCTTCTCGGCCCAGGCCAACAGCCTGCTCGATGAAATCGCCCGCACCTTCTCGCTCGCCGACGCCCAGCGCGTCAAAGACATCGAAAAAACCACCAACCACGATGTCAAAGCCATCGAATACCTGCTGAAAGAAAAAGTGGCCGGTAACGCCGAGCTCGCCAAAGTCAGCGAATTCATCCATTTCGCCTGCACCTCGGAAGACATCAACAACCTGTCCTACGCGCTGATGCTCAGCGACGCCCGCGCCGAAGTGCTGCTGCCGATGCTGGACAAGATCATCGGCGCCATCCGTGACATGGCGCACCGCTACGCCAGCATCCCGATGATGTCGCGCACGCACGGCCAGCCGGCTTCGCCGACCACGCTCGGCAAAGAAATGGCCAACGTCGTCGCCCGCCTGCAGCGCCAGCGCGAGCAATTCGCGGCCGTCGCCATCATGGGCAAAATCAACGGCGCCGTCGGCAACTACAACGCGCATTTGTCGGCGTACCCAGATGTGGATTGGCAAACCTTCGCCAAGGAATTCGTCACCAGCCTCGGCCTGCAATGGAACCCCTACACCACCCAGATCGAACCGCACGACTGGAACGCCGAATACTTCCACGCGCTGATGCGCTTCAACACCATCCTGCTCGACTTTGATCGCGACGTCTGGGGCTACATCGCGCTCGGTCACTTCAAGCAAAAAACCATCGCTGGCGAAATCGGTTCCTCGACCATGCCGCACAAGGTCAACCCGATCGACTTTGAGAACTCCGAAGGCAACCTCGGCATCGCCAACGCGCTGCTTGATCATCTCGCCAACAAACTGCCCGTCTCGCGCTGGCAGCGCGACCTCACCGACTCCACCGTGCTGCGCACCATCGGCACCGGCATCGCCCACGCTGTGATTGCCTACGAAAGCAGTCTCAAAGGCATCAGCAAACTCGAAGTCAACGAGCAATCACTCGCCGACGAGCTGAACGACAACTGGGAAGTGTTGGCCGAACCCATCCAGACCGTCATGCGCCGCTACGGCATCGAAAAGCCCTACGAAAAGCTGAAAGAGCTGACCCGTGGCAAGAAAATCGACGCCGCCGGCATGCAAGCCTTTGTCGATGGCCTGGATATCCCGGCCGACGCCAAAGCCCGCCTCAAAGCCATGACCCCGGCCAGCTATATCGGCAATGCGGTGGAACAGGCGAAGAAGCTGTAAGTAAAGGGAAGGTTCTGTTGCAGTGCAAAAAAGCCCGGCGAATGCCGGGCTTTTTTCATCTGATCTTGCTTTGATTTGTAGGTGCGATTAGCGTGAGCGTAATCGCACGCATGTTGTGGTGCGACTTTTCAGATAGCATTCGTACGATTACGCTCACGTCAATCACGCCTACAGGACCTGCAGCATGAGCAAGCGCTCGAAGCGGAATGGAAGAAAAGCAGCAAGCTCAGGGCGTTCCAAAAGGAACTCTAAATTCTCCTCATTAAACATTAGCGCGCTTGACCAGCATAAACAAGTAGGAAAGAAATTGATTCCTCCACTAGCGCAAATTCCAAACATGACAGGTTCGTCGTGGGTGGATCATCATATGCCGGAGATGCTGTGGGCTGTATTACTCGCCGGAGTAATGCAAAGACAGGACTTTCTCATCACAATGAGAAAAATAGCTGTTTACTGCAGAGGCTGGTTCGTTCGAAACGAACCTGACAATCCTGAACAGCAATTATCTGATAATGATACAGGGCTTGATTTCTCAATCGTCGTTGATCAGACAAAGCTAGCGGAAGTGACTGAAGAGGAATTTCACAACTTCATCGCGATACCTTTATCTCACCCACTCGGCTATGCTGCACTTCGCCCCATTCTCCTTATAAAGGACCTTCCAGGAGCCGATCGCTGGAAGAAGGAAATTGGTGCAGAACCAACCGAAGATGACTGGAACACTATCGCTCATGCTGTCGCAAACGCACTAGATCATCAATCAGAATCATCCACTGACATTAGATGGTTTAAAGTCATCATCGCTGTTATATCCGGCAGGATGCACTTTCCAGAATCTTGTGCTGAGATGCTTGAGGAATTTCGACTTTACCCTGACAAAGGCGACATGAGAAAGGTTCGCCCTTCAATTAGATCAATGGAGATGGTGCTCAGACGAAATCCACCAAGGGCTTGGATTGAAAATTTTTGGACACAGACATCCCGTGATACACGCTGTCTAGACCCGTCAGTCGATCAAGAGTACAGAATCACTGATACAAGAATTGTCCCTGACACGCTCTTCACAGCCCGGGAATGTGTGATAGATCGATTCCGGCGGAACATTCGAGCAGATCGGGCCGATGCCAGACTTGACTCAGCATTTGGTCTAGTTCTTTATGCACTTAGCATCCTAGAAGAAATCGGGATGCATCGGGTCCACACACGGATTCTCGGCCCAATTTCACTTAGGGCGTTGGCTGAGACATTCATAACATTTCGATATCTCGCACATCTTGACTCACCTGCAATGTGGCAATCCTATCGCGTTTACGGTGCCGGCCAGGCAAAACTGGCATTTCTAAAAACGCAGCAGGAACATGGCGATTTGCCAAACTTTCTGGATGAGTCAGCACTTTACTCAATTGCAAATGAAGATGCTTGGCAAGAATTTCTTGACATTGAAATTGGCCACTGGGCAAACAGCAATCTGCGAAAAATGGCTTTGGAATGCGGAGCCAAAGACGTCTATGACAAATACTACGACTGGTCATCAGGGTTCATTCATGGGAACTGGGCAGCAGTGCGCGATACGAATTTCGTGACCTGTCACAATCCGCTTCACCGACTGCATCGCATTCCCAGAGTAATTCACCGTAGCTTGAATTCAGTGGAGCCGGACGCTGTCGAGCTGATTAATGGCATGATTAAAATTCTTGAAAAACTTTTCCCTAATGCTGAAAGCATTCCTCGCGTCTCTGTGAATGAAGAAAAGCTAGGCACTACGAATTCGGAACCGGAAATGGCGCGATAAACCCGCGTAAGGTGTATGGCGAAGAGAATTAAAGGGGTCAGAGCCCTTAAAGCCTCTCAAGCAAGCTCTTCGCCTATACCGAAAACATAGGCAAAACCTTACCCAAACGCAGACTGCGTCTTCGCTTGAACAAAACAAGGGATGAATTGCGCGCCAGCCAGATAGTCCACATCCCTGTACGACAGCGGCGCACGGCAGGTATGTCAGGGTTTAGACGTAGTTCATTTTTTCGTCAAGAAATTCTTGTTTTGCGGTGCGGCAAATAGCGTTAGCTGTCGATTCCGGAAGAGAAAATACAAGAGTTCGTAAATTGTTCGAGTACAGCATGTAAATGTGGTGCGATGCGGCAATAGCGCTTTTGTCTGTTCCTTTTACAAACCGCGCCTGCCCCGCTTCGAGTTTTCAGGGATGCTGCTGCCCTTCGACGGGCTCAGGGCGAACGGTAGTGCTGATAGAAGAAGGACCACCGGTTGGTGGCCCTTTTGATGGGCTGATGAGTGGTCAAAGCTTAGTTGCGATCCAACTCCATCACCTTGTTCCGGGCAGCGACGAAGTCTGTAAGGAACTCCTGCTTTCCGCCGTTCGATGCATACCCCTCGGCGACCGCGCGAAGTTCAGAGTTGGAGCCTAACAGCAGCTTGCGTAAGGTTTGTGCCGTAGGATGCGTCATGAGGCATCCTACGTTATTGAGTCAGAGACTCGGTGCGCATGGCGCACCCTACCTGCCAAGGATCGAAGCAGATGTCATTGACCAAAGCGCTGGGCGCGACGCTGGACCGGGCAATCGAAGGCTCGCCGCACTTCGCGGCGTTTGCCAAACTGAAAGCTTCCGGTGCCGATATCCGCAACTATTATCGTGAGACGGACGGCACGCAGTGCCAGCTGCTGTTCTTCAAGGACAAATGGTGGACCAAGGACGGTGGCACGCTGCACGGTGAGCTGTTCTGTCTGGTGCCCAAGGTGCAACTCGCGCTTTGCGGCCAGGCGCAATCGCTGGCGGCACCGGACTATACCGTGCCGCTCCATCATTTCCAGCTCGGTTTGCAGCAAACACCGGTGGAAAGCACGTGGCCGATCCATTCGGCGGATGACGTCAACCGGCTCGAAGCCACTGTGAAAACCTGGCTCACAGCCGTTGCCGCGCCGTGGTTCGCGCAATTCAACACCGATGCCGGCGTGATGGATTATATGGAGCGCAACGGCCAGCACTTCCACCTTGCCCTGCTGCACGCCAAGCTCGGGCAGTCCGACACAGCCAGAGCGCATCTGGTTACCTGGCTGACCGCGCTCCCGCGCCAGATCGACGCGCCACTCAGCAAACTGCAGGAAGCCGGCCTGCTCTCCACGACCGACCAGACAACGTTGGCTCGCGCATCACTGCAAAGCGAAGAAGACTATCGCCGCATGCTGAACACCTGGGCCGCCAGCCACTGAAACGCCACTGATCGGCTGGCGGGTAAACGCCCTTGTTGATCAGTCAGCAAAGCCTATTTGTAGGGTGCGCCGTGCGCACCGATTTTGCTATGTTGGTGGACGTTCGACAGGTGCGCGATGCAACCTGCCTTTCATCGCCATGCCTTTGGCTCCGGTGCGCATGGCGCACCCTACGCGACGCGGGATTTCGATTCTACGGATGGCCCTGCCATGACTGACACAAACAATAAAGTGGAATGCGCCGAACACGGCTCTTGCGAGGCCGCGTTTGTTTGCCAGCATCTGGCGCAGGGTGAAGGTCTGGGCTTTCACGTTGGTTATTCGGAAGACGACCCGGACGAGCTTTACCCCGACGCTTTCTGCGATGCCTGCCTTGCGTTTTATCAAGCAGAAGGTGAATGGAACGATGCCGCCGAGGCTTACGCCGACATCAAGCTGGTTTGCTCGGGTTGCTACGCCGACATCCGGGCGCGCAACTGGACGCAGGGGTTCGATGAACTGAATGACTTGATCACCGAAAGCTTTGCTTACCTGAGTGCGGCGCAAGAACGCTTCATGCAAGATTTCGATGTCGGTAAGCATACTCGCTGGGACTGGTATCAGGAAACCGGCAAGCTCGTTTTCTCCAATAACGGTGTGCCGACCGTGGAAGCGGATATCGACTTTGTCGGCAGCCTGTCCACAAGTTCGAACACCTGGATGTGGGCCTGGGCAAACACGTCTTTTCTGGACGGCATCAAGGCTCGTTCACGCGAGATCCGCGCGCTTGGCGAAGACAACGATTACCTACCGCTCGCCGCCGCGATCTGGCCTGCCGGACAGGAAGACGGCTGGGAGATGACGGCGGTCATGGCAAAACAGCTGGGCGCCATCGGCGCGTACCGCACGCCGAGCGATTCCGGTTTTGTTTACATGGTGGTGCGCGCGGCGCGTTGGCTCAAGTCGGCGTAAGCATGCTAGAGCGAACCTGGCCGGTTGCGTAGGGTGCGTTTTAACGCACCGAATGGTTTTCGACAGGAAGAATGGGGGCGTTGAAACGCACCCTACGTTTCTGACTCGCGGAATCGGTGCGCATGGCGCACCCTACTCCGGGTTACGGTTTGAGCGGCAGCGCCTCCACTTGCGGGCGGGCGAACAGATAACCCTGTTGCAAACGGATACCCATGGCGCGCAGCTGATCACGCTCGGCGGCGGTTTCCACACCTTCCGCGATCAGGGTGATGCCGAGTTTTTCCGCAGTCAGAATGATGCCGGCGACAATGGCTTCACGCGGTGGGTGAGCGTCGATGCTGCGGGTCAGTTCCATGTCCAGCTTGATCACTTGCGGCTGGAACATGGTGAGCAGGTTCAGGCCAGCATAACCGGCACCAAAATCGTCGATGGCGGTGGCGAAACCGCGCTTGCGGTAATCATTGAAAATGCCGATGAGGTGGCTGGCATCGCGCACCGGCTCGCTTTCAGTCACTTCAAACATCAGCCGGTCGGACGGAAAATTGTGCAGGGCACAGGCCTCCAGTGTGGAGCGAATGCAGGTTTCCGGACGGTACACGGCATTGGGCAGAAAATTGATGCTGAGCCGGCAGTCGTTGAGCTGGTGCAGACCGAGCTTGGCAGCCAGCTCAATGGCCTTGACCCGGCAGGCCTGATCAAAGCGGTAACGGTTTTGGTCCGTGACCTTGGCAAGCACCTCACCTGCTCCTTCGCCATTGCTGCCGCGCACCAACGCCTCATATGCCCATGGCCGGCCGGTGTCGACATCGACAATCGGTTGAAATGCCATGGTGAAAGTGAAGCCGAGCGCTTCGGAACGGCGGCATTCAGCACAACCAACCGGAACAAACGGTTCGGGGAATGCGGTGGCCATCTTTTGCCTCTGTGGCGTGTCAGTCATCCGTTTAGAACTCGAAGTGTAGCGCGGATTGGCGAGAACGCGACTTTACCGGGCTTCTTGCGTCATTGCACATCGGCTTGCCGCGCTTTCTGCCGGCGCTGCAAACCGGTTGTGGCGTGGCAACGTGCGGCAAAAAAAGGGCCACCGCGTGGTGGCCCTTTTCTGGTTGCTGCCGATTGCGATCAGCTGCGATCCAGCTCCATCACCTTGTTCCAGGCGGCGACGAAGTCCTGCACGAACTTCTCTTTCGCATCGTTGGCGGCGTACACCTCGGCGACCGCGCGCAGCTCCGAGTTGGAGCCGAACACCAGATCCACCGGCGTGGCGGTCCACTTGGCTTTGCCGGTCTTGCGATCGACACCTTCGTACAGCCCTTCGTCTTTCGTCGACTTGCTCCACTTGGTGGACATGTCGAGCAGGTTGACGAAGAAGTCATTGCTCAGCGTACCCGGCTTGGCCGTGAACACACCATGCGCAACGCCACCAGTGTTGGCGTTGAGCGTACGCAGGCCGCCGATCAGCACGGTCATTTCCGGCACGCTCAGGTTCAGCTGATAGGCCTTTTCGACCAGCGCTTGCGCCGGTGCATAAGGGCTGTTCTTGCTGAAGTAGTTACGGAAGCCATCGGCAGTCGGTTCGAGCACCGCAAACGAGCTCGCATCGGTCTGCTCTTGGGTTGCATCAGCACGGCCCGGCTTGAACGGCACTTGCACGTCATGGCCGGCGTCTTTCGCAGCTTTCTCAATTGCGGCAGCACCGGCGAGCACGATGAGATCTGCCATTGACACTTTCTTGCCACCGTCGGCTTTGCTGTTGAAGTCTTTCTGGATGCTTTCCAGTTTCTTCAGCACTTTGGCCAGCTCTTTCGGGTTGTTGGCATCCCAGTCTTTCTGCGGTGCGAGCCGTACGCGGGCGCCGTTGGCACCGCCGCGCGCGTCGGTGCCGCGGAACGACGCCGCCGAGGCCCAGGCGGTGCGCACCAATTCCGGCACGGTCAGACCCGAACTCAGGATCTTGCCTTTCAGGTTAGCGATATCGCTGCTATCGATCAGCGGGTGATCCACGGTCGGCAGCGGGTCTTGCCAGAGCAGCAATTCCTGCGGCACGTCTTTGCCGATGTAGCGATGACGCGGGCCCATGTCGCGGTGAGTCAGCTTGAACCAGGCTTTGGCAAAAGCCAGCTCAAACTCTTTCGGATTGGCGCGGAAACGTTCGGAAATTTTGCGGTATTCCGGATCCATTTTCAGCGCCAGATCGGTGGTGAACATGATCGGCGCGTGACGCTTGTTTTTGTCGTGCGCATCCGGCACCAGATTCGACGCCTGACCGTTGGCCGGAATCCACTGGATGGCACCCGCCGGACTCCTGGTTTGCACCCAGTCGAACATGAACAGGTTGTCGAGGTACTGCGTGGTCCACGCGATCGGATTCACCGACCAGGCACCTTCGAGACCGCTGGTGATGGTGTCTTCGGCGTTGCCTTTGCCGCATTTGTTGGTCCAGCCAAGGCCCTGCTCTTCTACTGTGGCTCCAGCCGGATCAGCGCCCAAACAGCCTTCCGGTTTGCGAGCACCGTGCGCTTTACCAAAGGTATGGCCACCGGCGATCAACGCGACCGTTTCTTCGTCGTTCATGGCCATGCGGCCGAAGGTATCGCGAATGTCTTTGGCGGCGAGCAACGGGTCCGGCACGCCGTTCGGGCCTTCCGGATTCACATAGATAAGGCCCATCTGCACGGCGGCGAGCGGCTTTTGCAACTGGCGTTCACCGTGGTAACGCTTGTCGTCGAGCCATTTGGTTTCCGGCCCCCAGTAGGTGTTGTCGGCTTCCCAGTCATCGGCACGGCCACCGGCGAAACCAAACGTTTTGAAGCCCATCGATTCCAGCGCGACGTTGCCGGTGAGCACCATCAGATCGGCCCAGGAAAGGCTGCTGCCGTATTTCTGTTTGATCGGCCACAGCAGACGGCGAGCGCGATCGAGATTGACGTTATCCGGCCAGCTGTTAAGCGGTTCGAACCGCTGCTGACCGCCACCGGCGCCACCGCGGCCGTCGAAAATGCGATAGGTGCCGGCGCTGTGCCAGGCCATGCGAATGAAGAACGGGCCGTAGTGGCCGTAATCCGCTGGCCACCAGTCCTGAGAGGTGGTCATCAGATCCTTGATGTCTTTTTTTACGGCATCGAGATCGAGTTTGGCGAAGGCTTCGGCGTAGTTGAAGTTGGCGCCGAGCGGGTTGGAGGCCGGGTCATGCAGACGCAGCGGCGACAGATCGAGGCGATTCGGCCACCAGTCCTGATTGGCCATTGGTTTCGGGTAATCCATTTGCACTGGGCTGGTCGCAAACGCCGGCGACACGGCAACGGCAAGTGCCACAACAAGAGGAAGTGCTTTGACTTGCATAGCGTTTTCTCCGTCAAAGTGATTGGAAATACAGCGTCCGAAATAGTGCGCCGCGAACGGAGACAGGGGTATTTCTTATGACCTATGAATTCGATTGATAGGCTCAATGCTGCACCGCAGCGAAGCCTTGGCCGCAATCGTGTCCCGTGGCAAGCGCCGGTCAAAATCTGACCGGCGACTTGTCCGATAACGCCACCTGATTGCGCGAAGATGACAACAGACATTTTCCTTGCAAATCAACGAGTAATCCGCTGAAAAAGAAGTCACATCAACGGCTGGAATTGTCATGAATTTGCGGTATGTTCGCCGCTCGGGCGCGGACAACCACAACAGGCGCCGCTGTTTAATCAGGAGGATTACATGCCGCAATTCACCCGTCGCAAGTTTCTGGAGGTGCTGGTAGTCAGTGCCAGCGCCACCGCTTTGGCCGGTTGCCCGTTCGACGACGATGACGACAAAAAAGAACACCGCGTGGCGCCGGAATACTTCCCGCAATCGGTCGCCTCGGGCGACCCGACCGCCAGCAGCGTCGTGTTGTGGACGCGGGTCAACGCCGGCAGCGGCGATGCCAAGGTGAAATTGCAGCTTGCCAGCGACAGCGGCTTTGCCTCACTGCTGGTCGACGAAGTATTTAGCGCCAAAGCGAGCAATGATCACTGCCTGAAAATCCGGGTGACCGATCTGACGCCGGACACCACTTACTACTACCGCTTCATCTACCTGCGTGACAACGACGAGCTGCGCTCGCGCGACGGTCGCACCAAAACCGCACCGGCGGCCGACAGCACACGCACCATCAGATTTGCCTTTGTCAGCTGCCAGGATTACATCGGCCGCTATTACAACCCTTACCTGAAGCTGCTGGATCAGGATCTTGATTTTGTCGTGCACCTCGGTGATTACGTGTACGAGACCACCGGTGACCCAGCGTTCCAGCAAAGCAACAGCCCGCGCAAAGTGGTGTTCAGCGATGCCGCCAGCGCCCTCACCATTGGCAGTGGCGATGAGGCCTATCAGTCGGCTAACAGCCTGAGCAACTACCGCGACCTGTACAAGACCTACCGCAGCGACCCGATTCTGCAGCAGCTGCACGAACGCTTCCCGTTTGTCTGCATCTGGGATGATCACGAATTTTCCGACGACAGCTGGGGCGCTACAGCAACTTCATTCAACGGGCGTCGTGATGAACAATCGGAAACGCGCAAGCGCAACGCCGAGCAGGCCTGGTTCGAGTTCATGCCGGTCGATCGGCAAGGCGGCGATGCCGCTGGCGCGGTCGAAGTGGACACGGCAGCGCTGTATCCCAACATCCAGATGTATCGCGATTTCCGCTTCGGCGCCAACGTGCATCTGGTGATGACGGATTTCCGCAGCTACCGCCCGGACCACTTGATTCCGGAAGATGCGTTCCCGGGCGAAGTGGTGCTCGACCGCGCCACTCTGACGGCATTCCTCGCTGGCCAGGGCATCAATTACGATGACGTCAAATCGCGGTTCTCACCGTACGTCAACCTGAACGAAGAACCGTGGACCAGCTACCGTCCGGCGCTGATCGCGGCGCTCACCTCGGCCTACACCGACGAAGGCCTGTTGCCTTATGAAGCCGGCGCCAAGGCGCGCCAGATGGCGCAGGGCAATGTCGCAGTGATGGTGATCAACAACATCCTGACCGGCTTCAACAGTGCCGTGCCGGCAGAGTTGCGCGTACCGCTGATAGACGATGCCACCGCCGCCACGCTCGACACCGGTCTCGCCTACGTCACGATGGGCAAAACGGCGCTGTATGGCGAACTCGGCTCACGCTATTTCGTGGTCAAGGACAGCTTTGATCTGTACGCCGCCTACCGCTACTTGATGGAGTCGTCTCAGACCCAGAACGCCTACGGCAACGCGCAAACGCTGTGGCTGCAGAACACCCTGCTTGGCTCGACCGCCCGCTGGAAAGTGCTCGGCAGCTCGGTGTCGTACACCTCGCTGGTGCTCGATCTGACCAACCCGGCGCTGGGTGTGCCGGCGCCGTTCAATCAGCGCTTCTATCTGAACGTCGATCACTGGGACGGCTTCCCGCAGCAGCAGCAAGGCCTGTTGCAGATGATGCGCAACAACCCGGGCACCGTGATCATCGCCGGCGATATCCACTCCTCGTATGCCGCCGATCATGGCGGTGGCGTGATCGGTTTCACCGGCACATCGGTGTCATCCGGCAGCTTCCGCGAACTGCTGCGCCGTTCTGCCGCCAATGATCCGACGCTGTCGCAGGTGCCCGGTATTCAGCAGCTGATCGAGAGCGTGGATGTGCTGATGCGCGCGGCCAACGCCCAGATCCGTTACGCCCGCAGCAACAGCCACGGCGTCTCGATTGTGGAAGCCGGCAGCGATGAAATGCGGGTCAGCTATTTCGAACTGGATGAAGACACTGCCACGGAGAACCGCTACCAGAATGCCGCAAGCGTGTTGGCCGATATGGTCGAGACCCGGTTCCGGGTCAACAGCAACAATCAGCTGGAAGTGTTGTAACCGCTCTTGCAGCACAGCGCCAAGGCGGCCTCAACGCCGTGGCGCTGTGCTGCTGTCCCATTTCAATGAGCTCAAGGCCTCCACGCAGCTCGTATGCGCCTTATCGCGACAAAGCCTCTGTCACCAGAACCAGCCCAACGTGAATTTTTCTGACTTGCATTGTTCCTGCCAGCTCCCCGCTTAGTTGCTCTCGTCATTACCCCAGCAGCGCTTATTGCCAGCACCAATGTGCCATGACCACTCAACGGCCGGCTGTCGAAGTTTCATTGAACCGTAACGGTATCAGGGCTATACAGGTAGCGCTGAATCCGTACGGATTCGGCCGTTGTGTCTCTCGCCCGCGAAACCCGCAATCAGCGTTGGTGTTTGTCGCGGAGTCGTTATGCCATTGTCCGTGGTTGCCAAGCGAAGCAGCGCAGGATGCCGCTTCGCCAGGGAAGTGACGACGGCATCTGTTGTTCCACGGAAGTACGGTGAGTTGCCAGCCATAGCCAGTCATGGCTGATGACCGCTGATTGATGCGGGTTTCGCCTCCACCAGAAGGAGTCGAAACCATGGACGTGACCAAACTGCAAAGCCGCCCGGACGCCGCCCAGAAGAACGGCGTCATCAATCCCTATGCGCTCGCCGAGCTGGTCGCCGGTCGTCGTATTGCCTGGAGGGAAGTGGATGCGCCGCGCATGCTCGAAGAGCTGTTGCAGACGCCATATGAAGAGCTATTTGATCCCAAGTATGACAGCCCGATCTACATGGGCTTGCGCCTGAACAAGAACAAGCGGCTGGAGCCGTTCCGTTCGCCGCTTTTGGATGTGCAGGTCAGGCTCGACACCAGCGATTTGGAAGTACCGATTGAGCAGCTGATGACCGATGTCAAAGTACTCGGCGATCTGAGCCGCCGCTTTGAAGTCAGCGATGTCGCCAACCTTGCCATTCACCAGATCCGCTTCTGTAACCCGTTCCAGATTGAATTGACCCTAAAGCTGCCGGCCAAAGATCGGCTGCAGCAACTGGCCCGCGCGTTTCCCAAAGAGCTGGTGCAAACCGTAGCCTTCGATCCGGAAGCCAAAGGCAACAGCAATCAGGATTGGACACCACCAAACGCCTCTTGGATCGACAAAGGCACCTTCTTCAACGAAGCCGCCGAATTTTTTGATCCGGTCCAGGGCGCCGTGGCGAATTGCTACTACATTGCCGCCTTGTCCGCCGTGGCGTGGGCCGCGCCCTACCGCATCGCGCACCTGACCCGCGCCACCGGTCAGAACCAGCAAAGCTTCACCAATCAGGTCACGTTCTTCAAACCGGACAGCAACGGTCAGGTCGACAAAACCATCGAGGTCACCGACAGCGTGCCGGTGCACAATGCCACCGGCAATTTCCTGTATTGCCGCTCCAGCGAGCCCGGCGAAACCTGGCCGGCAATCATGGAGAAAGCGTTTGCCAAGTTCGTCACTGGCACCACGACCGATCATCCCGACATCCTCGCCACCGGTTGGGGCGATTGCGTGCTCGCCACCGCACAGTTGACCGGCAAGCAACGCCATTACTACGGCAACAGCGATTTGACTGGTAACCAGCTGTGGGATTTGGTGCGCGCCAACAGTCTGAGCCGGCGCACGATCAACCCGATGACCTGCTGGACCTATGGCACGGCGCCGGAAGGCCTCAGTTATTCCGATGCCAATATCGTCGGCTCGCACTGCTACACCGTGCTCGGCTGGGATTATCACTGCGGCAAGAAATACCTGGTGCTGCGTAATCCCTGGGGCCAGACCGAAGCGACCGTCAGCACGCTCAACAGCACGGTCTGGATGTATGACATCAGTTGGTGGCGACCGATCAATCTCGCCAATCCGGACGGCACCTTCGCCATTGAAGCCAATGCCTTCCAGCAGTATTTCGCTGGAATTGGCGTCGTCAAATAGCATCACCGCTGTGCGTGGGCTGCCTCAACGCAGCCCACGCCGTTTCACCGTCGAAGCTCCGCATCTCCGCTCATCGCCGCGACCGCTGCCATGCCCACGGCCAGACCGCCTGCCAACTGCCCTACCGTGCCAGTTTTTACTACACTGTGGCCAGACATCGGCTGCACTGCACCAACGCGGCCACGAAACCATAGCCCCCCGCAACCCACACCAACGCGCGCACCAGGTCCAGGAGTCGTCGCATGAGAGCCGAGCAATACGCAAACCGCTTGCTGTATCCGCTGCAACAGTTGGGGCGCATTGTTACGGTGGCAATCGGCCTGTCGCTGCTGGCAGCGTGCAACGGCCCCACCACGGCGGAAGGCGTGCGGCTCTACAGCGAAGGCAAATTTCAAGAAGCCCGCGACGTGCTGCAACAACGGGTGCCGCGCAATGATCCGGTTGCCAGTTATTTTCTCGCCCAGATGTATGAACGCGGTGATGGCGTCAAAGCCGATCTCGATCAGGCGCTGAACCTGTACATGTCCGCCGCCAGCCGCGGTCTGCCGCAAGGCCAGGCCGCACTGGCGGCGCTACAAGTGACGGCCGCCCAGGGCGAACAGCTGGCGCTGCGCCTGCAAACGCTGAAAGAAGTGGCAAGCCAGCATCCGGAAGCCGGCTTGCCGCGCTTGTGTGAAGCCCTGCTCTTCCTCGGCGTCAAGGATCAGGAAACCGACTACGGCAGCGATTTTCTCGCCTGCGCCGAGCAACTGAAGCACTATGACGACGTCAGCGCGGCCCGGCTGCTGGCCTCGGCCCATGTTTCAGGCGCGCTGGCCAAAAAGGACTTCGCCAAAGCCGCCGAATTTGCCAGTCAGGCCGCTGCCGCTGGCGATGCCGGCGGCCATGCCATGCTGGCCGCGGCCTATGCCCAGGGACTCGGCAAACCACAGGATTTCAGCCGCGCCTACATTCATGCCGGTACGGCCCTCGCCGCTGGCGGCCGGCAAATGAGCGAGAACCGTCGCAAGGAGTTGGAGCAGGTGCAAAAGCGGGCCGAGCGCAACCTGTCACCGACCGCGCTGCAACAGGCCAACAAGGAGATCGAGCGCCTGAAAACCGAGGCAGCGGCACAATTGCATGGCTGGGAGATGAAGCACCGCTTCGGCTGGGCCATGCAAGGAGCGCAATAACGCTGCCGCGTCGGCAAATAACCAACGGCAGTTAGCCAAGCCGGCACTGAAGCGCGACACTCCGGAACATTCACCGGAGTCGCGTCACCATGATTCGCCGTACTGAAAACCTCAATGTGGTCGGACTGGACCACATGCCCTCGCCGCAGGAAATCAAGCAACGGGTGCCGCTGACCGAAAAGAGCGCTGCCACCGTCATTCAGGGTCGGCAGACGCTGACCCGCATTCTCGACCGCCAGGACCCGCGTCCCGTGATTGTGGTTGGCCCCTGCTCCATCCACGATCCGGTCGCCGGCCTCGATTACGCCCAGCGGCTGAAAACCCTGGCCGATGCGGTCAGCGACAGCCTATATGTCGTCATGCGCGTGTATTTCGAAAAGCCGCGCACCACCACCGGCTGGAAGGGTTTCATCAACGATCCGCACATGGATGACTCCTTCCACATCGAAGAAGGCATGCAGCTGGGCCGGCAATTCCTGTCGGATGTGACCGCCCTCGGCCTGCCGGCCGCCACCGAGGCGCTCGATCCGATTTCGCCGCAATACTACGGCGATCTGATCAGCTGGACCGCCATCGGCGCCCGCACCTCGGAATCGCAAACCCACCGCGAGATGGCCTCCGGTTTGTCAACGCCGGTCGGCTTCAAGAACGGCACCGACGGCTCGCTCGACGCCGCCATCAACGGCATCATCTCGGCCTCGCACCCACACAGCTTCCTCGGCATCAACGACAACGGCGAAGCGGCGATCATCCGCACCCGTGGCAACGCTTACGGTCACGTCGTGCTGCGCGGCGGCGACCGGCCGAACTATGACAACGTGTCGGTTTCGATGACCGAGCAGGCACTGTTGAAAGCCAAACTGGCGCCGAACATCATCATTGATTGTTCGCACGCCAACTCCGGCAAGAAACCGGAATTGCAGCCGCTGGTGCTGAACAATGTCGTCAACCAGATCCGTGACGGCAACAATTCAATTGTCGGCATGATGATCGAAAGTTTCCTCGAAGCCGGCAACCAGCCGATCCCGAAAGATCGCAGCCAGCTGCGTTACGGCTGCTCCGTCACCGATGCCTGCGTCGACTGGGCAACCACCGAAACCATGCTGCACAGCGCCAGAGAAGTATTGGCGCCAATCATCGAGAAACGGCGACGGGAGAAACTTGGCGTGGTAGCGGGCTGAGGTCTTTCCGCATCAAACCCGCCACAAGTCATTCATAGCGCTGTGGGAGCGGGCTACTTCACCTAACCATCGTCACCCCGGCGAAAGCCGGGGCCCATTTTCATTGCTGAAAAGATGGCTTCCGGCCGGCGTCGGAATGACGAGTGCCTGAACGCTTCTCAACGATGTTCAAACGGCCGCTTACAACTTGCCGATAAAATCGGCCTTGCCCACTTCGACACCGACATGGCGCAGGATGTCGTAAGCCGTGGTGCAGTGGAAATAGACGTTCGGGTGCACGTAGTACAGCAGATATGGCAAGCCCTTGTAGCTGACTTCGCCATCACGGCGCTGCAGGGTGACGACCTTCTCTTCCGTGCCGTCGATTTGCGCCGGGCTGAAGCTGCTGACGAAATCGATGGTCTTGCGCAGGCGCGCAATCAGCTCCGGAAAGCTCGCTTCGTTGTCCTCGTAGTTCGGGATCTCGACACCGGCCAAACGGGCCACGCAACCCTTGCTCATGTCGGTGGCGATCTGGACTTGGCCGCTGAGCGGGAACATGTCGGCGGCAAGCCGCCAGTTCAGCAGCACCGACGGCTCGATCTTCTTGGCCTCGGCATAAGCGGCGCCTTTCTCCAGCACGCCGATGAGATTGTTCAATGCACGGGTCAGGACCGGAACGGATGCGTGATACATGGACAGAGACATGAGGTGGCTCCTGTGAATAGGGTTGGCGCCGTCATGGCGCAAACGAAGGAGCCCGCATCATACGCCGCTGGATTTTTTTTCTGCCGAAACGCGCCAGGGCGAATTCGGAAACGATCTGTTTCGGCAGCCGGAGGTAGGTTTTTACGCCACTCAGCCAGCAAAACACTCGATGTCGCCGGCATCGGCAACGGCCCGCTCATCGGCCAACGGCCAGATCTCGTTGCGCAGGAAGGGCTCCACCACCGTGTCCCAGTCATCGCCATCGAACCAGTGATTGAGCAAACGGGCGGATGCCCAGACCGGATTGCGGTCGGACAAATCGCCTTTGTCGAGCCAGGTTGGCCGGATATCGGCTTCCTTGTGCTCGTCCGGATTCTGGTATTTGTACAGGCGGAAATTCAGGATCGCGCCTTTGTCATGCGATAGCGCCTCGCAGCCGTTGATGCGGGCGGCGTGCGCATCGGAATAGGAATCCTGAATCAGGTGCAGCAAGGAGCCGATGGCGATCTTGCGGATACTGGCGCTGCGATCGACGTTGCGGGCAAACAGGTAGTGCACGTTCCAGCCCGGACGCTGGATCAGCGCATCGATTTCCGGCAGCTGCGCCAGCGTGGTTTTCGGATCGATCTGACGCACGCCAACCTGATAGGCAAATTTGGCCCAGGCCAGCATCTTGCGCCGGGTCTCCTCGGCCGATTCGGTTTCACTGGAGGCCATGGCATGGAGAAACTGCAAATCGCCATAGTGGCTGCGATACAACAGGTCATCGCTGACTTCGACACCGACACAGGGTGCCGGCGCGTAGCGGTCCTGGCATTTGGCCTTGTCTTCGGCGTCGAGCATCCATTTGCGCCACTTGGCAATATCGGCGACATCACCGAGCAGCATCAATGACGGGTCATCGTTCCACTCGACACCGGTGACCAGAAAAGCCAGACGCTTGCCATCGCGGATGCGATCGAATTGCTCCGGACTGCCCTGACATTCCTGCGGCCTGGCATGACAGTCGTAGGCGAGCATGGTCATGGTTTCATGCACCGGCTCGGAGATTTTGCTGGCGAGGTAACGCGTGGCCCAGCTGCCAACATCCGGCCGTTCCACCGGATTGATATTGTGGGCCATCGCCGGCGTTGCCAGCACCAGCAGCGCCCACGCTGCTGCCACGTAACCGGCAATCCGACCGGCGCTGCCCTGCTTCACTTGAACTGCCATCCCTGCCACTCGCGCTACACCACGAACGGGCCGGATTCTACGTGCCGCTGCGGCCGGCGACCAGCCATCACTCGAAAATGATGGTGCGGTTGCCACTCAGCAGCACGCGCCGTTCAAACACCAGCTTGAGCGCTTTTGCCAGCACGATCTTCTCGACATCACGACCGGCCTGCGCCATGTCTTCCGGGCTGTGCGAGTGATCAACCGGGATCACGTTCTGCGCGATGATCGGACCTTCATCGAGATCATTGGTGACGAAATGGGCGGTCGCGCCGATGATCTTGACGCCACGCTGCCACGCCTGCCGGTAGGGACTCGCCCCGACAAAGGCCGGCAAGAACGAATGGTGGATGTTGATGAGCCGGAACGGATAGCGCGCCACGGCCGCCGGTGTCAGTACGCGCATGTATTTGGCCAGCACGATGAAATCCGGCTGATAGCGATCGACCTGTTCGAACAACGCGGCTTCATGCTGCTCGCGGCTGACGCCTTCGTGGCTGACGTGATGATACGGCACCGCGAACTTGCAGGTCAGTTCGGCCAGCTGTTCGTAGTTGCTGACCACCGCGACCAAATCGGCGCCGAGCTCGGCAAAGGCATGGCGAACGAGCAGTTCGGCCAAGCAATGATGTTCTTTGGTGGCGAGCACAACAATGCGCGGCCGCGAACGATCACAGAGCTTGACCGTCGTGCCGATCGGCAACACCGCGGCCAGCTCGGCCTCGACCGCGGCCGGCTCGATGACACCGTCAAATTCGGTGCGCATGAAAAACCGCGCTTGCTCGTGATCGACGAACTCATGGTTGCTGAGCACGTTGCAGCCGTGCCGCAGCAGCACGCCGGTAATGGCGTGAACCAATCCCCGTTGGTCGGGGCAATCCACCAGCAGGATATGACTGGACACAACGAATCCCCGTTCTAGTGATAAAGCCTGTAGTGATAACGCCTGTAGAGATGACGGTTGCAGTGATAGGAGTTATGGCTTCAAGGCTCGCCGACAGGAATATCTGTCAACGATGCCTGCGTCAGACTACCGCGCGCCAATGCGCTTGCGATATGACAGCAAACGATATCGGCGGCGGAACTGGCCGTCAGTCTTGCCAGCAAACCCGGTTGCGGCCGGCATCCTTGGCGGCATAAAGCGCCTCATCGGCCCGGCGCAGCA
This sequence comes from Permianibacter sp., assembly GCA_046297695.1. Classification (GTDB taxonomy): domain Bacteria; phylum Pseudomonadota; class Gammaproteobacteria; order Enterobacterales; family Permianibacteraceae; genus Permianibacter. The sequence continues at coordinate 22,944 of JBKBHF010000001.1, forward strand.
CCTGCCCGATCGGTTCATCGCCGCCCTGGCAGGCGGTACCACCGAGACTGATGGTCAACTTCAGGTTGGCTTCGATGTCCGTGAGTTCAATGGCGGCCACCGCCGCGCGAATCCGCTCGGCGACTTGCAGCGCCATGTCCTTGTCCGTCGCCGGCAGCAACAACAGAAACTCCTCACCGCCGAGCCGGCCGAGCACATCGGCATCACGAACCACGGTACGAAACGCCGCGGCAACGCGTTTCAGGACCTTGTCACCGGCCAAGTGACCGTGGGTATCGTTGAGCCGTTTGAAATGATCGAGATCGGCGATCAGTACGCTGACATGGCTTTCGGTTGCCCGGTGCGATTGCCGCAGAATATCGAGCTCAGCCAGCACCCGACGCCGGTTGGCCAGTCCCGTCAACTCATCGGTCATCGCCATCGCATGCAGTCTGTGGCTGGCCCGGCGCTGGCGCCACAAGGTCCAGACCAGCATCACCACCACCACCGCGCCCAGCACAATCACCGCCACCTGCAAACGGGTGGCGCGCTGTTCCTGTCGCAGCGCCTGCTCGACCGCCGCTTTTTCCTTTTGCAAGGCAATGTTCTGCTGTTCCTGATACTGGGTATCGAACTGCACCTTCATCAGCGCGAACTGCTGATCGCGCTGGCTGGCCGCCAGTTGGTCGGCAATCTGTTTCAGCGACACGTGGTTGTCGTACGCTGCTCGCCAATTCTCCAGCTCGGCATTCAACGCGGCGAGCGCCGCATAGGTATCGCGCAGTTCGTGTTGGGCGCGGTTCTGCTTGAAGGTGGCGAGTGCCGTCTCCAGGCTGCTGCGCGCCTCGCGGTAACGCTTGAGCTGGCGCAGCGCGATGCCGCGTTGCAGATGGATCTGCGCCTGCAACCGGTTGTCATTGACGGTCTGCGCGATCACCATCGCCTGATCCAGCTCGGTCAATGCCTGTGCCGGTTGCAGTTGCGCGTTCAAGACACTGCCAAGGCCACGCTTGGCGTAGGCGACACCGCGATCAAAACCAATGCCCTGATGGGCCGTCAGCGCCCGCTCGTATGCCGTCTTCGCGTCCGCATATTCGGCCAGGTTTTCCAGCGTCCGGCCAAGGTTGTGCAGCGCGATGCCCAGATCGCTGGGCTCGTTCTCCTGCTCCAGCATGCGGACCGAGCGCTCGTAATAAATGCGCGCCTGGGCGTAATCGCCCATCCGGTTATAGAGCGTGGCAATGCTGTTGAGAACGGTGCGGGCGTAGACCGGCATCGCCAGTTTTTCATACAGACCATGGGCGCGCTGCAGATCGGCCAGGCCGCCGCTGTAGTGGCCACCGACACCGCGGATATAGCCGCGCTGGTACAGCGAGTGCGCCAGCATGTAGAAATCCTGCGCCACTTCCGCGATGGCGACCGCCTCGTCATAGAGCGCTTCGGCTTCACTGTTCTTGCCTTGCGATTCCAGCAAATTGCCGCGACAGCTGAGAAAGCCGGCCCGCCAACCATCACGCATCGATTGCTCGGCCAGCTGCAAGCCTCGGGTGATGTCTTCCGCCGCCATTTCCGGCGCGCTTTCGATGAGTTCATCGCAGCGGAGAAAACGGGCTCGCAGCTCAAGCTCGCGATCCGGTTGTTTGGCCAGCGCGGCCAGGACCTCAGCGGTGATCCGCAACGCCTTGGCGGAATTGCTGCGCTTGGCCAACTCGGCCTCGTCAAGTTGCTGGCGCAGCGCGTCGGTACTGCTGGTAGGAGGTGATGTGACAACCGGTTTACTGTCCGGAACAACCGTTTCCGCGACCGCAATACCGGAGAGTCCGACGGTGAGCGGCAACAGCAGACTCAGCCCCAATCCCCAACGGACGACCTGTTCACGACCACGGCGCATCTAACCGGCTCCCGGACAAAAAGTGGTCGAAGTTTAGCATGCGAGTGCGACAGCGCCGACGTGCGCTACTTATGCATTGTTCACATCCGTTGGCCATTGCCAACGCTGCAACAAGGCCTGAAAGCAACCATCAACCGGTTGTTCGAGCACCAGCGTCGCACCGGTGACCGGATGTGCCAGTCGCATGCGGACGCAGGCGAGCAGCATCCGCGGTGCGGCCAGCTGCTCGCGGAAATAACGATTGTGGCTGCCCTTGCCGTAACGGACATCACCGATGATGGGATGCGCGATATGTTTGAGATGGCGACGCAGCTGATGCCGACGACCGGTCAGCGGCGACAGCGCCAGCAAGGCGTAACGGGAGACGGGATAGCGGTCGACCGCGACCGGCAGTTCGACGCAGGCCAGACGCCGGTAATCGGTAACCGCTGGCTGGGCCGGGGCATCGGCCCGCGTTTTCTTGTCGTAGTCATCCTGGATACGGTCCAGCGGGTGATCAATCCGGCCCTGTTCCGGCGGATGGCCGCGCACCACCGCCCAATAGCATTTGTCGATTTTCTGTTCGGCAAACTGCTGCACCAGCTGGCGCGCCATTTCCGGATGACGGGCAAACAGCAGCACGCCGGAGGTGCCCTTGTCGAGACGGTGCACCGGATACACGTGCTGGCCCAATTGATCGCGCAGCATTTGGACAGCAAAGCGGGTTTCGTTGCGATCAATGCCGGTTCGGTGCACCAGCAGCCCGGCCGGTTTGTGTACCGCGACCAAATGCTCGTCGCAATACAACACCGGCAAAACATCGGTCATGACTTCGGCAGCCTCTGCAAGAAGCAAAGGCTGGCATTATCGGCCCGGCTGCGCCGCGCGTCACCTCGGACTGCAGCCGGACGTGATGCCCGACCCTACTCACGGTCTGACGAGACTCTGCTCCTTGAAGACACCGCTGCGCTTCAGCGTCTGAAGCTTCAGCTCACTGGCTTCCAGCTGCTGGTTCAGCGTCAGGTTCTGTTCGCGCAGGCTGAGAAAACGCTGATCAACCTCGGTCAGCCGCTTGTCGACATCGGCCACGCTGCCACTCAGCGTCTGCCGGCGTTCGCTCAGCACGGCCAACTTCTGTTCCAGTGCAGCCAGACCGGCACGCGCCTGCCTGAGCAATTGCGTCGACTATTGCTGCGCCTGTTCCAGCGCGGCGATCCGCTCGCCTTTGTTGGCCAGCTCACGCTCGAACTTTGCGCCGATGGTCAACCAGGCTGTACCGAACGAACCCACCACGCTCATCAACGTAGTCATCACCGGCACCAGAATCAGCAAGGTCTGCTGACTCTGGTTTGTGGCCGCACCGTTGCCTCCATGATCACACCTCCATGTCTTCCGACTTATCAACTGGCTTGTCTGCTGGCCTGTTTGATTTGACTGCGGCCCGGTCAGAATCCACGCAGTTCTTCTGCGCGGAACCAGCCGTCCTTCGGTCGCGGCTTCTGTAGCACCACATCGAACATCGCGTCCATGGTGGTCTTGTCGTTGTCGAAGCCGCCATGGCTCGATGCCGTCGTCATCTTCCTGTCGCGATCCGTCAGCCAGACCTGCACCGCCTTCGGCAACGGTTTGCCCAGCTCATCGAGGTACTTGGCCATACCGAGTATGGCGACTTGCTCATGCCGCGACTCGAACGAACGCGACACCAGATACAACAGCGATTTGCGATAGATCTGGCCGACATTGTCCTGCTGCTCGTCGGCATCACTGAGCAGAAACAATTGCACGTTCGGCAACAATGACCCAAGCAGCGGCTGGTAATGACTGCGGAACAGATCCAGCGTGCAGGCCGGCGCAAACAGGCTCATGCTGGTCACTGCCGGCAGCTTCAGTGCCTGCCACTGTTGCAACAGATGACCATGCCAGATGCTGCCGGCACTATGACCAACCAAATGCAGCTTGGCGGGCTTTTGCATGGTCGCGAGGGTATCGTTCAAGGCTTTCAGAAACACCGTGCCGGCACTGCTCTTGCTCGCGAACGCTCGCGCTGCATCGGCTTTCATTTCTTTCCACAGCGCATGCCCCGGCCGCTGGGTCAGGCGCTCGATCCAGTTATCCCACCAGGAACTGCTGACCCCGGCCCGCTCCTTGGCAAATTTGTCCTTGCCGATCAGGATGTCTTTCAGCTCAGCCAGAAACCCGGTTTCCCAAAGAAAGTGGATCTCAAACACGCCATGGCGCTGAAAGCACGGACGCCACTTGCCAACGCGCAAGGCGGCATCCTTGACACTGTTGAGCCCGCCATGCGCGTACAGCAGCACATGTTCCGGCTGCTGCTCCTTCAGCGCGGCGAGAATGCGCTTCAGCTGCTCTGTCGAGCTCGGGTAATCGCCGCGTGGATCAAACTGACCGTCGTCGATATGCAGATAATGATGATCGATGACATGCGCGGCCGGGCCGGAATCGGCCACACGGATGCCGGCATTGCTGGCGGTATAGCGGCTACGTTGCTGACCGCGCCAGGCTTGCGGCAAGGCCAGACGGGCCACCCAGATATCCCAGATGTTCTGCTCAAAATCTTCATATGGCCAGAGCGCAATGCCATGCCGTTTGCTACCGGCAATCCTGTAGCCACCCCAGCCAGGCCCCCAGCTGTTTTGCAGCAGAAACCCGTCTTCGTTGTAGCCGACCAGCGCGAAAGCATGACCACCACGATTGCCCTTGGCCGGGGTGATAATGCCTTTTTTCGGCTCGTCCCAGCCGTCGTGGACACCGGCACTGCAATAGAGAATGCCCACTTCATTGAGCGCAGCGTGAACATCGGAAATGCGCGGCAGCACGCGGTAATAAGCGCCCAAGGGGCGCAGCAAGGCATCCTGCTTTGCCGGCTCCGACAGGTTGCCGGGTTTGTCCGGCCGGTATTTCCACAGGCTCTACCGGCACACGCCATTCTTGTGCCAGCCTTTCAGCGCGCCACGGGTACTGCTGTAATCGTATTTTTCGCCGGGCCATTGGTCATAGCGCTTGGCCATTTCAAACAACATGCGCTCACTGACGCGCTCGTTCTTGCCACGCTCGGCGAGCAGGTAATTGATGACAGCCGCCAGACCGAAACCGGTGCAGGCCCCCTCTTGCTGCTGATCCAGTACCGTCAGCCAATCCCATTTCGGCAATCGCTGCTCGGCCAGCGGTAGCAAGGCCGGTTGGTAAATCAGATCGCGAAAATCCATTGAATCGCGGCGAATCGACTCTTCGGTGACACGGGCCATGATCACTCCCTGTTGATGGCAAACAAAGCGGTTCCCTTCCATTAGGCCGTCCAATCCGATCCCCCTTTGGTGACACGGCGATGGCAACACGACAGGAAGGCAAGCGTCTTAACGTGACCGGACAACAGGACAACGACGGGGCAGCGCGCATGCACATGCATGCGCCGAGGGGATGAGCGTGCTGTCGGCAGACGCCGCATCCCTGACCTCCGGGCCGACAACAGCAAAGGGAATACGCCGCCGTGTGCGGCCTGTCAAGCGGACAGCATCGAGAAATGCACTAAGCTTCGGCTATCCATTGGCTCGAAACGTTTGCCACGGTAGTGACCAGCGCCCACCTCCGACAACATCTCCTGCATCCGCTCTGTGTGGCACTGGCACTCGGCCTGCTCGGTGCCGGCGCCAATTATCTGCTGCTTTCGCCACTGCCAGCCCCGATGTTGTACCTCGGCGGCCTGTTCTACCTGCCGGTCCTGCTCCGCTACGGACTCGGCTACAGCCTGCTGTGCGCGAGCCTGTGCCAGCTGCCGCTGCTCAACACCGCTGCATTTTGGTTGGCCGGGCCAGAACTGCTCGCATTGGCCTGGCTGATTCGACGCCGGCATAGCTCCAGCATGCGCGCCGCACTGCTGTACTGGAGCAGTGTTGGCTTGCTGCTCAGCGCCATCGCCAGCTGGCAGGCGATGGCTTGGGACGTGACGATGTATCTGCTTGACACGGTCACACCGCCACTCAGCGGTATTGTGTTGATGGCACTGACCCAGCACACCCAGGCGCTGTTCCGTCGTCACGACAGCCACAACAACCACGATCAAGCCATCAGCAGCGCACTCGGTAATTTGTTGGTGGTATTCGCCACGCTGCCGGTACTGGCATTTCACGTATTCGCCAGTCCGCTGCTCAACCGCGCCGTGCTGAACGAAGAACTGCAGCGATTTGTCCATACCGAACGCATCGCCCAGGAACGTTATCAGCTGCTGGTTGAACGCAACCTGCGAGGATTACAAACACTCAGCACCGTCATCGCCAGCGAAACACCGATCGCACTGTCACGGCACGAGCCGCTGTTGAACCGGGTGCTGGGCAATCTGGCCGAGGTATTCACCATCATCATCATTGATGCCGACGGTTATGCCGTGGCCGGCGCGCCCGCGGTGTTTCCGGATGGCGTGCGAGTGGCAGATGCCCGGCAATACTATGGTGACCGCGATTACTTCATTGAGGCCAAACAAAACCATCAACCGGTCGTGTCCTATGGCATCATCGGCCGGCGCATGAATCAGGAGCCATTGTTGTCACTGGTGGCACCGATTATGGATAGTAACAATCAGTTCCACGGACTGATCCTCGGTAACCTGCCGCTACGCAGGCTGCAAGCCATCTTTCTCGCCGCCGAAAATGATCCACGGATCGCTGCGGTTTTGTACGACCGCAAACAGCAAGTGTTGTACAGCTCGGCATCGCTATCACTGCCGGCGTTGACACCATTGACGGACCACAGTCTGCTTGCCCACGCCGAGCAAGCCCGCCTGCCCGCTTCGATTGGCATAGGCGATGATCTCCGACCGCTGCTGTGGCGAGGCAAGTTGCTGCAACATTCGAATAGCCCAATCGGCGGTGGCATATTGCTGGCGCTCGACACCAGCAACAATGCACTGAATCTGGCGCGCGGCAGTCTCATCACCCTGCTGGTACTGTACTGCCTGGTGCTGCTGGCACGTGAACGGGCGCGGCACTACGGCTGGCGCCTGCTGAGCCCCCTGCTGGATCTGCACCGACATCTGCAGCAACTGAACCCAGCCGATGTGCACCGGCAACAACCGCTGGACATCCGCTCCGACTTGACTGAAATCACCGACTTGGTGCGCAGCATCAACGGCATGATCATACGCGTCGCCAAGAACCGGCTTGAATCGGACTGGGCCATTGCGCAAAAAGATGCACTGAATGCCGATCTGGATCGGCGCATCGCTGAGCGCACCGAGCAACTCGCCAGCAAAGCCGCCGAACTGGAACAACTCTCCATCACCGATGCCTTGACCGGTTTGCACAACCGTCGGCATCTGACAGCAGAACTCGCTCAGGAATGGTCTCGCCACGTACGCAACGGAACCCGGTTCGCCATACTGCTGTTTGATGCCGATCATTTCAAATCGATCAATGACCGCTACGGTCATCCGGTAGGCGATGAAGTATTGCGGCAGATTGGCCGCTGCCTGCTGACAAAGATCCGTGACATTGATTTGGCCGCGCGCTATGGTGGTGAAGAGTTCGCCGTGCTGTTGCCCGGCATTGATGCCAGCCATGCGCTGGTCGTCGCCGAACGGATTCGCCTTGGCTTGGCGGCACTGACCATCGACACCGAACAAGGGCCACTGCAGTTCACCGTCAGCATCGGGATCAGCGACAGCGATACGCCGGGCCTGCAAGATATCGACAGCTTGCTGCGACGCGTCGATCAAGCGCTTTATCAAGCCAAGCAACGCGGGCGCAACCGCTGCGTTGTCTGGCAGCCCGCCAACAGCGGCACCGAACCGCCCACACCGCCTTGATCCGAATCAGCGTGGCGACAATTCGCCATGGCATAATGACCACCCTCGCCGTCCACTACCCCGCTCCTGACCATGACCCGGCCGACACTTTTTGGCAGCTTGACTGCTGAACAATTCCTGCGTGACTACTGGCAAAAAAAACCACTGCTGATCAAAGGCGCGTTTCCGGCCGATCTGGCAGCGATCAGCCCGGAGGAACTGGCCGGGCTGGCGATGGAAGAGGAAGTCGAGTCGCGCCTGGTCCAGCATGACCCCACCAGCGGCCAATGGCAGCTGCAGCATGGTCCGTTCAAGGCCAGCACCTTCAAGAAATTGCCGAAAGAAAACTACACGCTGCTGGTGCAGGCTGTCGATCACTGGGTGCCGGAAGTGGCGGCGATTCGCCATGCTTACGATTGCTTTCCGCAATGGCGGTTTGATGACGTCATGGTCAGCTATGCCGTCAAAGGCGGTGGCGTCGGCCCCCACACCGATCAATACGATGTCTTTCTGGTGCAGGGACTCGGCCGCCGGCGCTGGCAGGTGGCGGAAGCCGGCATCACCGTGATCCCGAATCCGGCGGTCAAGGCCTTGCGGCAGGTGGAACCGTTCGAAGCCAGCATCGATGTCATCGTTGAACCCGGCGATGTCATGTACGTGCCGCCGGGTGCACCGCACTGGGGTACCGCCGTCGAACCCTGCCTGACCTATTCGGTCGGCTTTCGGGTGCAGTCACAGGCCGACATCCTGACCCGACTGGCGGAGTGGATGGTCGAGAACCACATCGACGGCAAGCGCTTCGCCGATCCGGATTTGCAACCGGCCACCGACACCGCGCTGATTCCGGCCGTGACCCAGCAGAAAGTGCGTGACATGATGCTGGAGTTGGTGCAGCAACCGGCGCTGGTCGAGCGGGCATTCGCCTGCCTGGTCAGTCAGACTCGAGTACCACTCGAATGGCCGGAGGAAGAACTCACCGAGAGCAAGCTGAAAGCCTTGCTCGGCAAGAAAAAAGTGCTGCACAAGCACGATGATGCGCGTTTTGCCTGGTTCGCCGGCGGCGATGGTCGCGTGCATGTGTTTGCCAACGGCGAAGAACTGGAGGTGGGTAACCTGCATTCGGAGTCAGCGGCATTCTTGTGCAACGCTCGTGAAATCGACAGTAGTGCACTGGCCCGGTTCGCCGATGACTTGGCCTTTTTGCCGACACTGACTATGCTGGTCAATAGAGGGGCTTTTCTCCTCTAGCTGTTGTTGTGTCCAGAATGGTGAACAGCAAAGCGCTGTCGGACAGCTGTCACAAAGCTTGCGGGTTATCGGCGGTCAGTTCAGGAGAACGGATGGAGCCGCGCTTTCGCATCTTGCGTTGCAGCTGGCGTGACCACGGCGCCCTGCTGGCACTCGTCCGGCAAAAAGTGTTTGCCGTCGAGATGCGGATTGCCCCGGAGCATGATCAGGACGGGTGCGACCCGACCAGCATTCATGTATTGGCCGTGGCCGACGACGGCTCCCCTATCGGCGCTGGCCGGCTCGAACCCAATGGCACCATCGGCCGCATCGCGGTACTGATGCCGTGGCGTCAACATGGAGTCGGCTCGGCCTTGCTGGAAGAGCTAATCGCCATCGCCCTGGAGCGGGGTCAGCAGCAGGTCACATTGGCAGCGCCCATCACCGCCCAAGGCTTCTACGAAACCCACCAGTTCCAACCTGCCGGCTGCGTCTACATGGAAGCCGGTATTCCGCACCGGACGATGCGGCTGGCGTTGAACACCGCGCGGCAAGCACGGTCACAGCATCTGGCCTCTTGAGTCAGAGCCTTCGTTCCAATAAACCCGCGCTTAATGCCTCATGTAGAGGCGCTGTCCAACTCATTCCAGACAAGGATTTTGACCAGCGGGTCGGGTAACAGGCTCCGTGGGCCGTTCACGCCGAAATGTTGTGGCTCTCGCTCTCGAGCGCGCGGCCATCGATGCGTTGCGGCGCCGCAGCGATCAACACTTCGCGCTCTGCCTCTTCCAACGGCAAGATCGACAAGAGTCCGGAAACCAGTGCTGACGCCTGTTGTGCGGTTTCAGGGGCATAGCCCTGCAAAGCCCGTTCAATGACGGCATCAGCCAATGGCAGTTGCGATTCGTTCATGGCGGCAGTTGCAGATTTGCAGACAGGTCAACACCGTAACACCGGTACAGGTCTGCTACCATCGAACCACGTCTCATGTTTGCAAACCGAGCTCATGTCCGACAACCTGGAAACCCAGCTCAACGCTGCCATACTGGGCGAGACCGCTGATTTTGCCTTGCACAGCAGCACCGACAATCGACTGGCGGCGCTGCGGCTGATCCGTCAGGCCCAGCGCCACCTCTATTTGTTCAGTCGCGATCTGGACCCGCGCGTGCTGGATGACCCTGACATCACCAGCGCCCTGAGCGCCTTGGTGCGTCGCCACCGCAGCAGCCACGCACGTTTGCTGGTCGCCGATGTCGGTCCAGCCCAGCGCAACGGCCACCGCTGGCTGGAGCTGGTGCAACGGCTGAGCAGCAAGATCGATGTCCGGATCATTCATGACGATCATCAGCATCATCCGTTCTGCTTCATGGTGGTCGATCAAAACGGCCTGCTCTATCGCAGCAATGCCGCCGATTTTGCTGGTGAGGTACACTTTCACGCGCCGCTGCCCTGCCTGGAAAAGCTGAAATTCTTTGACGAAGTCTGGCAAATCAGCCGGCCGGCATCCGAACTGCGCCGGCTTTTCATCTGACTGGAGAACGAAGTGTGTTGCGCGCCATCCTGACCCTGCTTTTGCTGACGCTGAGTCTGTTGGCAAGTGCCGACGAACGCAGTCTGCGTATTGTCGAATTGCGCTATTCACTGGCGACCCCGGTGCTGGAAATCCTGCGTCCGCATTTGCCGGCCGGCGCCGGTGCCAGCGCCGTTGACAACAAACTGCTGCTCAATCTCACTGACAGCGAATGGGCCCAGGTACAGAATGTCATCGGTCAACTCGACAAACCGCCGGTGCGGCTATTGGTGACGGTGCAGTGGCAGCAGCAGCAACAAAGTACCGATGCTGCCATCGATGCCACGGCAACCGTTGACAATGATGGCGCCCATGTCAGGGCCGGCGGCACTTATCAAACCCAGCGCGGCAGTGATCGGAACCTGCAACAAGTGCATACCCTGTCGGGGCAGACCGCGTTCATTCACACCGGCACCGACATCCCTGAACTCACGCTGCATCTGTCGACACGCGGCCAACTGATCACCGGCAACCATTATCGGGAAAGCGGCCGCGGTTTCTATGTTCTGCCGGTAGTGCAAGGCGACAAGGTGCTGGTGCGGATCAATCCGCGCGAGCGTGTTCCGGTGACGGGCGAAGACGGCAGCCTGCACATCAGCGTGCTGGAAACTCAAGTGCAAGGACCGCTCGGTGAATGGCTGCCGCTGGCGGCGGTTCAGCGCGCTGGTGACAGTACCTGGCAAACCCGGCGCGGTGATTGGCGCGTGCAGATCAAGATCGACAAACTGCCGTAAACCGGAACAAATACCGGCGGCGCATTGCTGCAAAACCACTTTGTTCGATGACAGCGCTCCGTTACCATGGCGGCCCGACCGGGAGCCGTCATGAGCCTGACTGACCACGTTTCTTCCCCTGCGCCTGCCATCACCGCCCGACAGGAATTGTCGGCGCTGATCCGCATCGCAACGCCAGCCGTGGCGGCGCAACTGGCAACCATGTCGCTCGGCACTGTCGATACCATCATGGCCGGCCATCTGGGGCCGGATGCACTCGCCGCGGTCGCCACGGGCGTCAATTTGATCAGTCCATTGATGCTGTTCGTGCTCGGTGTGTTTCTGGCGCTGAATCCGATCAGCGCGCAATACAACGGTGCCAAGAATGTCGGTGCGGTAGCGGCCAGCATACGCAGCGGGCTGTGGTTCGCGGTCTTGATCAGCGTGCCGGTGTTCCTGCTCTGGCGCGAGCTCGGTGTGGTGCTCGATTGGCTGAATGTGGAAGCCAGCGTCCGCCCAACCGCCGTGGCCTACATGCTGGCCCTGTCCTGGGGCACTCCCTTTTTCTGGTTGTACTTGAGCCTAAGGTTCAGCAATGAAGGCCTGTTCGCCAACAAGGCAGTCATGAGCTGCGCGTTTCTGGCGGTGCCGGTCAACGCTTTTCTGAACTGGGTCTTCATGTATGGCAATCTTGGCGCGCCCGCGCTCGGCGCCGTCGGTGCCGGTTATGCCACCAGCCTGACCTGGGTGCTGATGTTCCTGTTCATGCTGACCTACACACTGCGCGCCAAACGCCACCGTGCGCTGCGGCCTTTCTTGCGCTGGCAGAAACCGCAGTGGCCGCAGATTGCCGAGATCGCCCGGCTCGGTGTGCCGATGGGTTCGGCCTTTGCGCTGGAAGTGCTGATGTTCGCGATGATCGGTCTGATGATGGCGACCTACAGCACGACCATCATTTCGGCGCACCAGATCGCGCTCAATTACGCCTCGCTGACCTTCATGATTCCGCTCGGTATCGCCAACGCAATTACCGCACGGGTGGGCTTTGCCGTTGGCGCCAATTCACCGGCCGCGGTCCGGCGTGCCGGTTGGGTCGGCATTGGTTTTGCGGCAGCGATTGCGCTGCTCTCCACCAGCAGCATGCTGTTACTGCCCCGCCAGATCACCGGTCTTTACAGCGATGATCAGGCCGTGCAGCAGATGGCGGTCGCCTTTCTGTCGCTGGCGGCGATTTTCCAGTTGTCGGATGCCCTGCAAGTGACGGCATCCGGTGCGCTGCGCGGTTTGAAAGACACCCGTTATCCCATGCTGATCAGCATGGTGGCATACTGGGTTGTCGGCTTCCCGACCGGCTGGCTGTTGGCGCACTACAGCTCGCTCGGACCGGCGGGTTACTGGGCCGGCATGATCGCCGGCTTGACGCTCGCCGCAGTGCTGTTGAACTGGCGATTCTGGCGCCGTTCGCGACACTGGCATGCAGCTTTCAGCGCACCTGCAACAACCGCGGCGACAACCGCTCACCCCGCTCAGGAACAGGCATGACGCAACGTTTCCTCGGGCCCGCATTGCTGCTGATCGGCAGCCTGTGTGCCTGCTCGCCATCGGAAGGGCCGAAACGGCTCGAGGCCAGTTACAACGCCGAAGAAAAATCGATTGCGCAATTGCAGGCCGATCTCAGCGCCGGTACCGTCACCTCGGCGCAACTGGTCGAACACTATTTGCTGCGCATCGCCACGCTCGATCGCAACGGCCCGCAGCTCAACAGTGTGCTGGCCTTGAACCCCGACGCGATGACGGTGGCGCAAGCGCTGGACGCCGAACGCGCCAGCAAAGGCCCTCGCGGACCACTGCACGGCATCCCGATACTGCTGAAAGACAATATCGAATCAGCCGATCTTTTGCCGACCACGGCCGGCTCGCTGGCGTTGCAAGACAATGTGACCCAGCGCGACGCACCGCTGGTGCAGCGCTTGCGCGATGCCGGCGCCATCATTCTGGGCAAAACCAATCTGAGCGAATGGGCAAACATGCGTTCGTCCGCATCGATCAGTGGCTGGAGTGCCATCGGCGGATTCACGCGCAACCCGTACGCCATTGATCGCAATCCGTGTGGCTCCAGTTCCGGCAGCGCCGTCGCCGTTGCGGCCAGTCTGGCCGCGGCCAGCATCGGTACGGAAACGGACGGTTCGATCACCTGTCCGGCCGCCGTCAACGGTCTGGTTGGCCTCAAACCGACACGCGGTCTCATTTCCCGTCGCTACATCGTGCCGATTGCCCACAGCCAGGATACCGCCGGGCCAATGACCCGCACGGTACACGATGCCGCACTGCTGCTCAGCGTGCTTGCCGGCACCGATGCTGCCGATCCGGCGACGGCACAAGCCGATCAACACAAACAGGTGTATCACGAACAGCTGCAAGAAGGCGCGCTGCACGGTAAGCGCCTTGGGGTGCTGCGTTTTGCCACCGGTTATCACCGCGCGGTGGACGAGGTTTTTGAAAGCAATCTTGCCGCGCTGCAGGCCGCCGGTGCCGAACTGATCGACATCGAAAGCTTTCCCGCACTGGCCCAGATTGGCGACAACGAGCTGATCGTGCTGCTCACCGAATTGAAGCAGGGTCTGAATGCCTATCTCGCTGACTCGCCAGCCAAGCTGCCGGCACGCACCTTGGCCGAACTGATTGCATTCAACGAAGAACACGCCGACCAGGAGTTGCGCTATTTCGGTCAGGAATGGTTTGAACAGGCAGAAGCGCGCAGCGTTGACGCCCGCTATCAGCGCGCCTTGGCTGATAACGTCAGACTCGCGGATGTTGAGGGCCTCGCCACGCTATTCAAACGGCATCAGCTCGATGCGCTGATCGCGCCGACAACGGGGCCCGCGTGGAACACCGACCTGATCAATGGCGATCATTATCTCGGGTCGGTCAGCACCTTGCCTGCCGTCGCCGGCTATCCGCATGTGACGGTTCCGATGGGCATGGTCAAAGGTTTGCCGGTCGGGCTGTCATTTATCGGAACACCATGGTCGGAAGCCCAGTTGTTGCGACTTGCCTATGATTTCGAACAACGCAGCCAGGCCAGGCAGCCGCCGAGCTACGTTGAAACCATCGAACTGCCCGAACTGGCACCGCTAGAAGACAGCGAAGCCGGCGGTATTGCACTGCGCCCGCGGCAATGAGTCGCTGACACGAAAGCAAAAAGCGAAAAAGAAAGGCCGCATTGCGGCCTTTCTTTTTCGCTTTCGATTTTATTGTCGAACAATCTGCCAATCACGCTGTGCAAACGTCACTTTTCAACAACGCGTTTTTTCTTGCTCAGGGCTCGGCTCGCCGTTCACGCGGGTTGCTGCGCGGTTTCGGATCGCGCTCGCTTTGCTGAACCGCTGGCTTCGGTTCCGGTCGACGCACGACATCCGGCTCACTGCCTTTGCCTCCAGTCGAAATGGCACCGCCACGGCCGGTGCTGCTGGAACTGCCGTTACCGGTTGCGCGCGGCACCGGGTGATGATGGTGATGAATGATGACCGGATAGTACGGGCGATACCAGAACGGATCCCAATAACTGCCACGAATCAGCAGGACATCATCGTGGTGATAATCACGCCTGGGTTCCCACAAGTGATAACCGGAACCGGACAACACCGGAAATTTATAAGGCTGATCGTCGATCTTGCCTTCCACCGACGGCTGCAAGGAACCGACCACGGTGATCTCACGACCGGTCTGGAAAATCAGCGGATCGAGAAAACCGCCAAACACGGCAATGAAGCGGCCACCGGTCTGATTGCCACCAACCGGCCGGCCCCAGGAGTTCAGCGGCTGCTCAACGATCTCGACCCAGCTCTGGTTGTCCTTGTTCTGCACCCGTGCAACCAGCCCGCCCCAACGCACCAGCTGGCCGTTGATCATGCCCTCGTTGCCGCGCACCGCCGACAAGGTAATGCTGGGATCCGTCGGTCCGCGCACACTTTCCGGAACACTGGCACAGGCAGCAAGCAGCAAGGCCAGTGCGCCTGCAAATACCATTCGCGTGGTCATGTGATTTCCCCTCAATCGGACCGGTACGGCATGGAACAAATGCTACGCCCGTGCGCATTGACTGACAAATGGTCATAAGCCACGGCGTGCTGAAAATTTGACCGCTTGCACGCTTAATCATTCCTGAACGGCGTCGATAACCCGGCATCCCTGAAAGGGTCGCCAGACCCGGGAGGATGTCATGTCACTTGCCCCCATCAGCACCAGCCAATCCGGCTGGGCCGCCGTTGCCGCCCGCCGGCAACCGCCTGCGCAGCCGGCGCCGGGACTGCCGGCCGAGCCGGTTCAGAGCGCCACCGATCTGAACCGTGAGCTCGAAGCCCAGAAAGAAAGCACACTCGCCTATCAGCTCATCAAGCAATTGCTGATCGAACAACACAGCAGCGAAAGCCAGAGCCTCAGCATCGATACCGATGATATCGATCTGAACCTGAGCCAGACCCGCAGCAGCAGCCTGAGTCTCGCGCTCGATGAATCCGGCTTGAGTTTCAGCTGGACCCAGACCGAAGCGTTTGCCGCCACGATTACCGGTGACGGCTTCAGCATCAGCATTGCCGGAGTCCGGGTGCAGAGTTTCCAACTGGAGCTGGAGCGCGAAGTCGCGCAGTCGGATCCGTTGCAAATTGATTTGTCAGGCGATGGCTTTGAAACCACCGGCCTGAGCTGGTCAGTACGTTTCGATATCACCGGCGACAGCGTGCAGGAAGATGTCAGCGTTGCCAGCGATGACGACGCCGTGCTGGCGCTCGATCGCAATCAAAATGGCCGCATCGATTCCGGTAAAGAACTGTTCGGTGAACAGAACGGCCACGCCAATGGCTATGCCCAGCTGCGTCGTTACGACGACAACCGCGACGGCATCATCGACGCCAGTGACGGCATTTTCACCGCGCTGAAGCTGCTACGCTGGCAAGCGGATGGCAGCCAGCTACTGCAAACGCTCAGCGACGCCGGCATTGCCTCGCTGTCACTGCAGGAGCGGCAGATGAATCAGGCCAGCACCGAACAGGGCGATGCCATCAGTACCGGTTCCACGGTGAAGTTCAACGATGGCCGCGAACGACAGATGGCGGATCTGTGGTATCGCTATTTGGCAGCGAGCTGAAAAAGACCCGACACGGAATCAGCCGTTGAACAACGGCTGAGGATAACCGTGGTCAGCGATAGTGCGAGGAGATTGATCCGTTCACCCTGAGCCTGTCAAAGGGTGAACGGCACGCTGCCAACAACGTCGTGTGAACGGGAAAAGTAATCCGGGAAAGCCAGGCCCTGAAACTAGTGAAGCGCTGATCAAGAGCTGAAATCAAAATACACTGGTCACCCCGGCGAAAGCCGGGGTCCATTTTTACCGGCGAAAATGGATACCGGCTTCCGCCGGTATGACAACCTCCTGACGCAATCAGAGCGTCCCCAGCTTAAGCAAACACATCCACACCAAACAAGCGCGCCACCGATTCCCGTTCGCCATCAGCGGCGGCATCCTGATACGCACGCTGGCCGGTGTAACTACCGTCGCCAT
This sequence comes from Permianibacter sp., assembly GCA_046297695.1. GTDB lineage: Bacteria > Pseudomonadota > Gammaproteobacteria > Enterobacterales > Permianibacteraceae > Permianibacter. Next base: position 39,660 of record JBKBHF010000001.1, read on the forward strand.
CACGCAACACGCGCTCTTTGCTGCTGGCTGCGGCATCGCTTTCCAGCGTCGCCAATACGCGACGATAACCACTGGCGCCGAGCACGAATTCCTGCCGCGACGGCAGCGCTTCGGCGTCACGGCTGCGCTCGCGCTCCGGCGCGCTGGCATCGTTGCGGCGCGCCTCGGCCGGACTGCGCTCGACCACGCCACGTTCAACAACCAGCAAATTGCCCGCATTGAGATTGACGCCGCCAATCGCCACGCCGCCGACTCCCGCCTGATTCCGGCCAACCGCTGCTCAGTATAGAACCGGAAGGACGCCCGGTTGAAACCGGACGCGAGCCAACCGCTCGCGCTCAGGCCATGCCTTTCGGCTTGTCCGCGACATGATCCCGCAAATAGACCGGCAGTGCCTGATCTGCCGGCACACCCTCGCCGCGCTGCAGCGCCGGCAGCGCCAGGTTCAGCATGTCGCGGGCATCAGGCAGCCTGCCCTCGCCGGCTTCCATGATGAGCCGCGCCTGGACGTGGCTACGCATCACCTCACCATGCACCTGCCAGCCGGTGCCACAGGCATACCAATCGCCCTCGGCGGCAAAGCTGAGTTGAGTCGGCGGCAGGACCGCCTCCGGCAAGACTGGCTGCCATGCGCCGTTCGCGTAGGCGTAAGCCGCCGCGTAGATCTCGCCCATCCGGGCATCGATGGCCGGAATCACGTGGGCAACGCCATGCTCGCGCCGCGCCGCCTCGGCGAGCGAGAGTAACGTGGAAACGCCATACACCGGTTTATTGTGCGTAAACGCAAGCCCCTGCACCACCGCCACCGCCGTCCGTACGCCAGTGAACGCACCCGGGCCACGACCAAAGACAAACGCATCGACATCGGCAATCGTGATGCCGGCGCGTTTCAACAGTTCATCGATCAGCGGCAGGATTTTCTGCGCGTGCAAACGCGGCGCGACTTCAAAGTGGCTGTATTGCTGCCCGCCGTGCTGCAAGGCAACGGACAGCGCTTCGGTGGCGGTATCAAAAGCCAGAATAGTCTTCATTAACGGTATCGCCTTTGACACATAAGCAAAATCCTCCAGAAGCTCCTAGTAAATATACAGAGCCGAAATCAAGTTCCACTTGATTCACACACTTTCTCGCGCCTTTTACTAGAGCTTCACGCTCAGGACCGTTACGAAAGACCAAATGATCTTCAACAACGACAAGCAAGGCGTAATTGCGACCATAACGCTTTTTCGCCTTACGGCTCAGACGTTCATGAAGCAGGGCCAAAGAACGTTCAACGAGCTCTTCATTACTAGCCGTCGATGGGGCAACCTCAACTTTCTGACGTCGGGATGCCTTTGTCCCTGACACTCGAACCTTTCCAATAGCACTAACTGAAATAGAACTCTCCAACATGGAGATACGCTTTCGCTCATCATTCCCATCTTTCGCATAGGTCACCTCAACGAATACAGATGGTTTACCATCATTGGGAAACTCGATCTTTCCGTCATAATTGTCATTTGAAAGGTTTGACGTGCATAAAACCCTTTCATTTCCATAAACTGATAATGCGAACAAACTGAAAGGCCTGATCTCTTCAAGCAGCTTCTTCGGCAAGAGTTTTCCAGATCTAAGGAGTTTAATTCCTTCAGGCGTTTTGCAAAGCTCAGCCAGTTTGGAGTCAACCCAGGCGCATAGGTGATATGGGCTACGTGACTGCTCCATATCACCTATTTGCAAGAACCCATCAAAACTCATTTTAGGTACTATCCAGCAGACTGCCGCAGAAAAAACCGCTGCACATCCGACAATTGTCTCGTCAGCGGCATCGGCGGCAGGCTGCGCTGGAATACCTGACCATAGGGCCGGGTGATCAGACGCGGATCGGCAATCATCAGCACGCCGGTGTCGGTGACATCGCGGATCAATCGGCCGGCGCCTTGTTTCAGCGTGATCACTGCGCGCGGCAGCTGCATATCGTTGAACGGATCGCCGCCACCACGCCGGCAGGCATCCTGACGGGCGCGCAGCACCGGATCATCCGGCGCCGCAAACGGCAATTTGTCGATGACGACCAGACTCAGTGCATCGCCGCGGACATCGACCCCTTCCCAGAAACTGCTGGTACCGAGCAGCACGGCATTGCCGAGTTTGCGGAAGGTATCGAGCAACCGGTTGCGCGGTTGGCTGCCTTGCACCAGCACCGGATAGCGTATGCGCGCCGGCAATTCGCGCGCCATCCATTCAAGCGCCCGGTAGCTGGTGAACAGCAGAAATGCGCGGCCCTGGCTGGCCTGCAACACCGGCAGCGTCACTTTCAGCAGCTCTTCCAGATAATGCGGTGCATCCGGTTCCGGCAAACCGTTCGGGACATAAAACAGCGCTTGTTCGAGGTAATTGAACGGGCTGTCGAGCGCCAGCGTGACCGGCTCCTGCAGGCCGAGCTGTTCGGTGAAATGGCGGAACTGCTGATTGACGGTCAGCGTGGCTGAGGTGTAAATCCAGGCGGCATTGCGAAAGCGTGCGGCCTGGCGCTGGAATGATTCGGCGACCGCCAGCGGCGTGCTGTTGAAGGCAAACCCCTGCTTGTAGGTTTCGAACCAGCGGACGTTGTCAGCGTCATTGCCTTCGGTGATCGCAATCAGCTTGGCTTGCAGCGCTTCAACCCGGCCGAGCGCGGCGCCGAGACCTTCACTGCGATCGGCGGCGAGCTCCAGCTGCGCACGCGCGGCTTCCAGTAATTCACCGAGCGTTGCCAGTGCGCTTTGCAGATCGCGCCGTTTCAGCAGCGGCAGCAGCGGCGCTTTTTGCCGATCCATGCCCAGCGCGAGCCGAACATCGGCAACCGCTTTGCCTATGCCCTGCACGGCCGTCAGCAAATCATCCTGATCGCGGGCGTGGGCCCGGGTTTCGGCTTCGGTGTCGCGGGCAAATTCGAGCAGTTGCCGGCTCGATACCGTCTGGCCAAAAAAATTGCTGGCAGTTTCGGCGAGCTGATGCGCCTCGTCGATGATGATCGCAGCGGCGCCCGGCAACAGTTCGCCAAAACCTTCTTCTTTCAGCGCCAGATCGGCCAGCAGCAGGTGATGGTTGACGACGACAATCTCGGCTTCCATCGCGGTGCGGCGGGCTTTGACGACGTGGCAATCCTGATAATACGGACACTCACCGCCGAGACAGTTTTCGGTGCTGCTGGTGACAAACGGCAGAATCGGATCGTCATCGGCGAGTGCAACACATTCCGACAGATCGCCGCTGTGGCTGCCGCGCGCCCACGACTCGACTGCACGCAGGCTGCGCACCGAATCCTTGGTCGGCAAACGGCCGGTTTGCTGGGTCTGTTCGAGCCGGTACAGACAGAGATAATTGCTGCGGCCTTTGAGCAGCGCGCGGCGCGGCTTGATATTGAGCGTGTCGCAGACGGTCGGCAGATCGCGGTGGTAAAGCTGATCCTGCAGATTCTTGGTGCCGGTCGAGATGATCACGCGCTCACCGGACAGCAAAGCCGGTACCAGATACGCGAAGGTTTTGCCAGTGCCGGTGCCCGCCTCCACGACCAACGTCTGGCGCTGCTGCAACGCGATTTCGACCGCCTGCGCCATTTCGATCTGGGCCGGCCGGGCACGGAAACTGGATTGTTCGGCGAAAGGGCCATCGGAGCCGAGCGCGTAGGCACTCTGCGATACCACGGAAGTCATCACTACAAAGCCGGTCACGGAAAGGGAATCGGCGGCAGGCAATGCCGCCCGCAGGGAGTGCAGTGTATCGGGATTGGCGGGACTTGCCGAGGCGCGTTCAGGCGGCCTGCTTGGCTGCCTGCCAGACCACCCGGCCGAGATTGCGGAAACGGGCCACGGTCATGGCGCCGCGCTTGTTCGGTTTGATGTCGGCCAGCGCCGCGCTGAGGCTGTCGCGGCTGGCCTCGATGAGTTCCATCGGCTGGTAGTTTTCGTCCATCAGCACCAGCACGACACGATCCCACTGGCCGTCGAAACCGAGCTGGCCGATGCGCTGGCGGGTGCGGCTCTCCTCGAACATCACCCGGCCCTTGATCTGGATCTTGAGTCCGGCCCGCTCGCCTTCGCCGATGGCATCGACGCCGGCAATCGGTTCGGCAGGAAGCTGCAGGCCAAGCAGGCGGATGGCGTCGTGGCGGGCAATCTCATTCGACAGCGGCAGGGTCTGGCCGGTGGCCTTGTGGTAATCGGCTGCCAGACGCCGGGCTTCCGCCATCAGCTTGTCGACATCGTAGGCAGTCATGATCGGCAGCAACTCCGCGTGGGTCTGCCGTCATCATAGGCGGCGACATGGCAACCGACAATCTATGGCCATCAGACCTTGATGCTGATGTGCTGGCCGCGCCGGTCTTCCCCTGGCGCCCGCTTGCGGTTGCGCCGGTCTTCGCGCCGGCGGTCGACCGCGACCGGCACATCGCGCTGACGGCGGTCAGCCTTGCGCTTCTCGACGCCAACCACACCAACACCGGTGCCACCGGACGGACCGGCCGGTAATGGCGGAATGACCGGCTGCGGCTTCGGCAGCAGTTCCGGCCGAACCGGTTGGTTATCGAGAAATACGCGGGGGAGTTCCGCCCCGCTCGGGATATTGGGCATGGTGCAGGCTTTCCGTCTGGTTACCTGCGTTATCGGCATCGAGACGGCATTCTTGACCGCGACGTTCGGTTTTTGTGATGGCCGCAGCAAAAGAGCTTTTGCCCATTCGTTGCCGCCGATTCGCCGCCAAGTTGTGGCCAAAAAAAACCTGCGGACCGTTACCGGACCGCAGGTTTTCGCTACGACAGTCGTCAGGCTCACACCTGCCGCCACCTCGCTTCTGTTGCCGGACGCCAGGGCACATCCGGCTCCGGATCAGAAGTTGAAGTTGTACTCGACGTAGTAGTTGCGACCAAAGGCGTCGTGGAATTCCTGACGGAACCACGGCCAGTTGGCTTCGGTCGGATCAACCGGCGGCTCTTCGTCGGTCAGGTTGTTGATGCCGACGCGGACGCCGCCGAAGTTGTCCGGCAACGCATAGCGCAGTTGCAGGTTCAAGGTGGTCTGGGCGTCGATCATCTGATCGCCTTCCGCCTCTTCGTCATAGTACTGACCCGGGAGCTCGTCGATGTACTTGACGTAGAACGTGGTACCGAAATCGCCAATCGCCCAGTCGGCTGACAGGTTGATGCGGTTTTCCGGCAGCACTTCCGAGCCGATGTTTTCTTCCTTCGGCTCATCCGGCGTCAGCTGGGTTTCGAGGCTCAGGACGTGCGACCAGTCGAAAGTGAAGCGCCAATCACCCATGCCGGTCGGCAGGCGGTACTCCAGGCTCAAGTCCACACCCTCAACCGATTGCTCGGACAGGTTGGCAAAACCTGCAAAAATATGGCCGTCAGCCAAGCCGTTGTTGGCACCGGTACCACGGTGAATGTACTGACCGTAAGTGTCGGCGTTGTCCAGAATGAACTGCGGATCCAGCTGGGTGACCAGACCTTCAACGGTGATGTTGTAGTAATCGACCGTCAGGTTCAGATCGCTCGTTACCTGCCAGACGGCACCGATATTGAAGTTTTCGCCTTTCTCTTCTTCCAGCGACAAGTCACCGGCGCTCTGGATCTCGACCGATTGAATCGGGGCGCAGCTCTTGTCCGGGCAGTTCGGCGTATCGATCACATCGGAATAGCCAACCTGCAAACCGTTATAGAGCGCAAACAGATCCGGTGCCCGAAAGCTTTCACCCCACGAGGCACGCAGCAGCAGGTCGTCAGTCGGACGCCAGGCCAGCGCCACACGCGGGCTGAATGCACTACCGACTTCCGAATCATCATCATAGCTGTCGTAACGACCGGCAATGTTCAGCTCCAGCGAATCGGCCAACGGGAACATCAGCTCCAGACCGACACCGGTCAGACTACGACCGCCACCGCCCGAAACGCCACCCGAACCAACCAAGTCAAAGCTCTCGGTGATGGCATCGCGGTCATCGCTGTACCACTCGCGCTGGTGATCCAGCGCCAGAGCGAATTGGGCGCTACCATTGCCCATGTCAAACATGTCGCCACTGATATTGAAGTCAACCAGCGACGAGCTCGAAATGCCGACGGCATAGGGTTGGTACGAAACGTAGGCGACCTGTTCCGGAGTCAAGGTGTCAAACAGGTCTACGCCATCACGTACGAGTTCATCCAACCGGCTCTGAATGGCATCGTTGCCTTGATCGGTGATCCGGGTGCGGTTGAAGCTGACACCAGCCTCCCAGTCGAAACGATCTGCCAGCACGCCTTCCAAACCGAACAATACATTTCCGGTTTCGTTATGAACATTGCTGCCACGCGGACCAACTTCAACCAGACGACGGTAGTAAACGAACTCGGCACCAGTACCGTTATAGGCGACCGGGTAACGCGCATCACCCTCAACAATTTTCACGCCCGACTCATAGGCAGACGGTTCCAACTGATTGACGACATTGGACGTGCCATAACCGAAACGGCTGAAGAACGTGGTATCCGGGCTCAGCTCCAGGCTGTAGTTGACCATGAAATTGGCGCGATCCATTTCCGGATAAAGTTGCCGGAACGCCGTGCGGTTGAAGCGGCAGCGGCCACCGGCAACCACACCACCAGGCAAACAGTCCGGATCGGCGACATAACGGGTATCACGACCATCGATCACGCCATCGCCGTTGGCATCAATGTTCGAGGTCACGAGGTTGGAGCCGTAAGAGCTGTAATTACCGGCTGGGTTGGCGATGTCGCTGGCAGCGTAATCACGATCACGTGACCACAGCGCGGTATTCTTGTAGTACTCGGCGACAATGCTCAGCGAGCTCTTGTCGGTGCTGGTGCCAGCAACAAACTGGGCCCGCGAAGTCTCATAACCGCCTTCGGTGGTGTTGCCATGACGCAGTGTCACGTCAGCGCCATCAATGTTCTTGCGCAGGATGATGTTGACGACGCCGCTGATGGCATCGGAACCGTAAATCGCCGAAGCGCCATCGGTCAGGATTTCGATACGCTCAACCGCTGCGGCCGGGATGGTCGACAGATCGACGAAGGCGTCGGTGCCACCGAGACCCACCGGGTATTTCGGCAAGCGGCGGCCATCCAGCAAAACCAGCGTGCGACCGGCACCGAAACCGCGCAGGTCCACTGCCGAGGCCCCCGGAGTGAAACCGAAAGTCTGGCTCTGATCGATCTGACCGCCGGTGTTCTGCGTCATCGCACCCAGCACATCCTGGACGGTGGAAAAGCCACGGGCGTTGATTTGCTCGGCGTCGATCACGACGACCGGCGACGGACCTTCGATATCGGTCCGCTTGATTTTCGAACCAGTCACTTCAATACGTTCGGCTTCCACGTCATCCGCAGCCAGCGCTGCACCGCTGAGGGCAACGCTCCCTGCGCCGAGCAGGGCAAACTGGATTGCTTTCGCCAACAGATTTTTGGCTAGGGTTTTCATCTTGTTCTCCGATGGGTCGTGAGGGTTCACTGGACTCATGGCCTCTTCGGGCCGCCTGCTAAGCACACTGTTTTCGCGTGGTTCGGAAACCAGTGCGATCCCTGCAGGTCAGAAGAGCGGGCGCGAGCATAGACAGTTTTTTTTCGCGCTGGCAAATTCATGAAATTCGCTGGTTGTTATGCATCCAATGCAATGGCAATAATTAACAAACCAATCTGAAGAAGAACAAAAAAGCGCCAACCTGGCGCCTTTTTGTTTATGCATTTTTGCACAGAAAAATCGAGAAATTCTTCCTGTTATTTCGCCAATTTCGAGCGAATTGACCGCCATTTTCAATGGAAATCACGTGAGCGGGTAAGAAGCCCTTGAATCAACTCATCCAAGACAACAATCTGGCTGACCACCACATGCTGGACACCCTCACGGTTTTCCAGCCGCCCCATCACCCGTAACAACCGGCCTTGCAGGATGGCTTGCCGGTATTGCTGCTGAACATCACGCCAGAGCACCAGATTGGTATTGCCCGTCTCGTCCTCCAGAGTCATGAACAAGGTGCCGTTAGCGGTTTGCGGCCGCTGCCGGTTGATCACCAAACCGGCGACCGAAAGCTGTCGTTTGCCCTGCAGCGACGCGAGTTCGGCCGCTTGCCGGCAACCGCGCAGCGCTGGATGGTTACGCAATACAGCCAGGGGATGACGCTCAAGCGACAAACCAACATAGGCATAGTCCGCCACGATGTTGTCTGCTTCCCGTGTCGGCGGCAGGACCACGCTCGGATCGGGCAAGGCCGTGCTGACCAGGCTTGCCGCCTCTCGCGCCAGCGCCTGCCAATGCGCTTGATGCCGGTCACCGGTCATACTGCGCAGCGCACCGGCTCGCGCCAGACACAGCAGATCGGCACGCTCGAGACCTGCCCGCTCCGCCAGCTGCTGGGTCGACCAATGCAGAAACGCGCTCTGGCTTACCGCCGACCGCGCAATGCAGATGGCATCGGCTTTGTTGCGACTAAAACCCTTGACGAGCCGCAACCCCAACCGAATCGCCGCGGCACCGTTTCTGCCCGGTTCCAGCGTGCAATCCCAGTGGCTGCGAAGAACATCAACCGGCCGCACTTCAACGCCATGGCGTTGCGCGTCCTGCACCAGCTGTGACGGTGAATAGAACCCCATCGGCTGACTATTGATGAGTGCAGCACAATAAGCCGCCGGGTAATGGTATTTGAGCCACGATGTCGCGTAGGCAAGCAAGGCAAAACTGGCGGCATGCGATTCCGGAAAACCGTATTCGCCAAAGCCAAGAATCTGCTGACAGATCTGCTCGATGAATTCCGGCGCGTAGCCGTTGTTGCGCATACCTTCCTGCAACTTGCTCAGATAGCGCTCGAGATCGCCCTTGCGCTTCCAGGCGCCCATCGCCCGGCGCAAGGTATCGGCTTCCTCAGCCGTGAAGTTGGCGGCCACCATGGCGAGCTGCAGCACCTGCTCCTGAAAAATCACCACACCTTTGGTGCGCCGGAGCACCGGGATCAGCGCCTTGCTGGGATACGGGATCTGGTTTTCCGGTAGCTGCCGCCGCTTCAGATACGGATGCACCATGCCGCCCTGAATCGGGCCGGGCCGGACGATTGCGACTTCCACGACCAGATCGTAATAGCAGCGCGGCCTCAATCGCGGCAACATGCTCATCTGCGCGCGTGACTCGACCTGAAACACGCCGATCGAATCGGCTTTGCACAGCATGTCGAACACCGCCGGTTCTTCGACGGCCATGTCACCCAGCGATGGGCGGTGGCCGTAATAGCCTTCAATCAAATCCTGACAGCGGTGAATGGCAGTCAGAATGCCCAGCCCGAGGACGTCAACCTTGAGCAATTTCAGGGTGTCGATGTCTTCCTTGTCCCACTGGATCACCGTGCGGTTTTCCATGCTGGCATTTTCAACCGGCACCAAATCGGAAAGCTTGTCCTTCGCGATAACAAAACCGCCGACATGCTGCGACAAATGCCGGGGAAACCCGATCAACTCCAGTGTCAAGGAACAGAACCATTGCACCAGTGGACTTTTCGGCTCCAGCCCGAGCTCAGACAGGCGAGTTGGCAACTCATCCGGGTCATCCCACCATGCCAGTTGATTGCCGATCTGCTCAATGAGTGTCAACTCAAAACCAAGCGCCTTGCCGACATCGCGGATCGCGCTCGGCAGGCGATAGCAAATCACGGTAGCGGCCAGTGCAGTGCGCTCACGGCCATACTTGTTGAACAAATACTGGATGACTTCTTCGCGCCGTTCATGCTCGAAATCGACATCTATGTCGGGTGGTTCGCGCCGGCTGTTGGACAGGAAGCGTTCGAACAGCACCTCGATTTTTTCCGGATCGGCCTCGGTGATGGCGAGCGTGTAACAAACCACCGAATTGGCGGCCGAACCGCGGCCCTGACAGAGAATGCCTTGCGCTTTGGCAAAGCAAACGATGTCATGCACGGTCAGAAAATAATGCTCGTACTGATGCTCCGCAATGAACTTGAGTTCTTTCTCTATCAAAGCGGCACTTTTTGCCGGCGTGCCGTTCGGCCAACGCACACGGGCGCCAGCCATGACCAATTCGCGCAAATACGCTGACGCCGTCGTGCCGGCCGGCACGACTTCGGCCGGATACTGGTACTGCAACGAACTCGGGCAAAACTCGCAACGATCGGCAATGCGCACCGTTTCGGCCAGCCAGGCAGCCGGATAACGCTGCGCCAGGCGTTGACGCGGCTGCAAACATTTTTCGGCGTTGGCGAGCCGGCGCATACCGAGAGCGGAAATAGTGCTGCGCAAACGAATGGCCGTCAGGACCTGATGCAGAGGCAGCCGAGCCGATACATGCATCCGGACGTCGCCAACCGCGGTAATGGGCAACCCGGTTTGCTGCTGCAACTGTTCCGCCATTTGCCGGCGCCACGGATCTTGACCGTCCTGGCAAAAATTGACGCCCAGCCACAAACGCTCGGCAAATGCGGTTTGCAACAGCGTGAATTGTGTCGGCCAGTCCATGTTTGCGGACAGCGGAGCCGTCATCGGCAACCATATGGCCAAACAGTGCGATAACGCCGCCGGCAACAGATCCGTATTATTTAGCTGGTACTCGCCCTTCTCCGCCCGTCGGCGCGCGCGTGTGATCAGTGCCGACAACTGGGCATAGCCTTGCTGGTTCGTAGCCAGCACAACCATCATCAAGCCTTCCATTGTAGTGAACTGACTGCCATACAATAATTTCAAGCCACACTTCTGCGCTTCGGCATACGCACGGACGATGCCAGCGAAAGAGCACTCGTCAGTGATGGCAAGAGCGTAATAGCCGAGCGCAGCCGCTTGTTGCACCAGCTCCTCCGGGTGCGACGCGGATTGCAGAAAGGAGAAATTGCTCATCGTCTGCAGTTCCGCGTAAGCCGGTAACTCGCTGTCCTGCGACAATCGCTGATCAATGGCGTGATTGGCTGATGGCATGATGACGCGGCTCAATAGGAAACGGTTCAACAGCCAAAGCGGCCATGCAGATACCACTGCTCCGGCGACTGGCTGTCGCGGAACAGCCACAGGCGCTCACCCGCCGGATTGCGGGCAATACGGTATTCACGCTGGCTCCACTGCTGTCGCCACCATTCGGATTGCAGCCATTCGACTGCTGGTTCAAATTGCAGCGGCCCGCGGAACTGCGGTTGGCCATGATGGTTTTTCAGTGGTTGTGGATGCGCCAGCAAAACCAGCGGCCGTTCGGCCGCTACCGTCGGTATCGCCTCCGCTTCTGTGTCTGCAGCCTCGCCTGCCGTGCGCACGGTCATCGCCAGCTCCGGCCACCAGCTATCATTGACATGGAGTTGCTGAATGGCGCTGTCACCCAGGCGCGCCCGCAAGATGCTGAGCAGCTGCTGCTCGTTATTGCGCTCATCTTCGCTACTGGCAAAAAGCTGTGTCCGCTTCGGCGTCAGCGGCACGAATCGTTCGGCCTTGACGGTGAGTTCGATCACCGGCGCCAGTAACGGTTGCCGCTCCAGTCGCAGCCGGCAGAGTGCCAACCATTCACTCGCCAACCAGCTCGGCGCCACGGTACCGATATGCACGATCTGGGGTTGTCGCCGATGCTGGCCGAGCCGCAATTCGAGACGGTTGACCGCCAGCTGGCGCGTACGCAGGTAATTTTCCAACGCCTGAAACAACCGATTGATTGGGAACAGCAAGGCGTCAGCCTGTTCGGTTTCGCGCGGCAATTCGATCGATTGCAAAAAAACTTCCGGTATTTGAAATTGACAGAAGGGGTCCGGCTGTTGCGCTTCCAGTCGCGCCAGATAATCCAGCAGCTCATGACCCAGACGACGCCCCAACGCCGGGCGCGGCAACGCCAGCAAGTCACCAATGCGGCGCACACCCAGTTGCTGAAAATGCTCCAACCAGGCGAGCGGTACCCGGCCATCGCGACGCAGACAACGCAAGGGCGCCTGCCGCAACTGTTGCTGCAAGCCAGCCGGAGTGACATCGCGAAACGTCGGCAACGCGCTCAGCACCAAGGCCGCCGTTCCGCCCCAGCCAAACTGCGCCTTGACGCTGTAGCCCAACTCCGCAATGGCCTGCTGCAACGCGCTCAATAGCTGATGCGGATCAGCAAACAACAGGGTGCTGCGTTCGATCTCAAGCAAAATGGCGCCGCCCTGACTCAGCTGAACATCACTGCTGAATTGCAGCGCGAGCGTTGCCACTTGCTCGCGCGCCTGCGCCTCCGCCGTCTCGACCCGGGCAAACACGGTCAGCTCGGGCGCCAACGCCTGCGCCAGCGCGAGACTCATGCCCCGCTTGATCCCTTGTGCCTGCGCTGCGGCATTCGGCAACCAGATCAAGGTCCGTTGCTGCACCGTATGGGTGATAACGGTAGCCTGCTCAGCCGGCACCGAAAACGGCAACGTCTCCAGCGCCAACTGCGGCAATAACAAACATAGCCAGCGCATGATTTATCACCATCAGCCATCAACCGCCACGGTCACGCGATGGATACGCGTGACCAATCGAGAGTCGTCACCGCTGAAAATAAGGGCCGCGCATAAAGACCATTCAACGCAAAACCGCCGTCCTCTCTGCCTGTAGCTATGTCAAAGAAAACAGGGAATCCTGCAGTCATGAGGAACGGATACTCCGCCGCACGCCAAGGGGCTTTTGGAGCCATCACAATCGCAAAAACTCCAACAAAGTTCGAGCAATCATCCAGCCGCACCAATGCTCCGCCTGATACTGCGCTTGACGTCCCGATCGCGCAGAGAAAAGCCTGACGCAATCACGCCACCATTCAGCTCCACCAAATAAATCAAAAAATACGCTGCCATCCATGGCAGCAAGGTGACTGAAGACTGTTACTCCTGAACAGGCTTTTGCACGGATCGGTTAGGCTCCGGCTTGACCGTGCGCCGGCCATAAACTTATGACCGGTCCGACACCAGCACCAGCTCACGCTGCGGCGGTTGCAATAGCGCAGCGCTTGAGGCGGATACCGGTATTGATGCAGATACAGCTACCGAAACATGAGCAGTTATCGATGCAGGAGCAGTTGCCGATGCGGAGTGCGCCGCCGAGGCTGGTACAACAAGCAACTCCCTTTCCGATACCGTTGCCGGCGCAGACTTCGCGATTCGTTCCGATACCGGCTCCGTTATCGGGCTGGTTTGCTGTCTCGACTGCTTTATCGATTCCTTTGTCGATTCCCTTATCGATTCCGTTGTCAGCTCACGCATCGATACCCGCATTGATTCGGGTATCAATTTCTGCCTCGATCTCTTTTCCGTTACGTTTTCCAGCCCGTGACCCAATCGCGATACCGGCAAAGCCCTGGTCATCGCTTCGGTGCGCGACAGGGCCACGACGGTCGGCGCTGGCAATACGGCCGATGCCACGGGCATCGGCAGCGAAAACGGTCCACTCGCCGTACCGCCTCGGCGCTTCAAGATTTGCAACTGCAGCGCGGCCACGGCTGGCGCCAATTGCAAGCGCAAGCTCGCTGGCGTGGTTTGCCGCTGGGCTGACAGCGGCCGCAGCAAAAACGCATGACTGTTGCCCGCCTGCGCCGCCAATTGCAAACGCCGCAGGCGATCAGGCGTCAGCACATTGGATTGCAAAATCACTGCGCCACCCTGTGCCAGTCGCAGCGCTTGTTCAGCCGCCCATGGCGCTTGATCTTCATTCGCATGCACCAACAGGCAACGCGTCAACTGCAACCCGGCCTTGTACCAGGCTGGCGCATAGGGCGGCTGCTCGTGGCCGATCCAGAGCAGCAAGCGTTGCTGCCGGCTGAGTCGCACCAAGGCCGGTTGCAACAGTTGCCAAGCCAGCACCGGTTCACTGCAGAGCAACTCGGTCAGGCAACCTTGCGGCCAGCCGGCGCCGTACAACTCACGATCCAACCGCTGCCAACCGGTCGGCAGCGCGGTAACCGAATCGCCGGCATCGCGACCGCGCCAGAGTTGGCGCTGATCCAGCAATTGTTGGAGTGAGGACGACATCAGCACCTCCGCTCCGCGCACTCTTTGATCCGAGTGCTAACAGACGCACGAGACCACCTGAAACCAACACCGAGCAATCAATACCACCCAGCCGCTTGCGACACCGTACGTCTCAAACCAACCCGCCACTTTTCACCGAGTTGCCGAGCCGTCACGCTGCCGCACCTTCAACGCTTCGGCTGCGATGGAATGCACCGCGTCGTTGCGCAGACAAAGCCACCAAACTACACCGTCTTCAGCGACCGTATTTACGCGCCAGCCCAACCAGCACGCCATAAATTTCCAAGGTGCGTTCCGGTTTGATCACGGGATACATCTTGTTGCAGGGGATCAGCACATATTCACCGCTGATCCGAGCCAGCTTCTTCAAAGTCAGCTTGCCGTCGACATAGGCGGCGACAATGTCACCCTCCCGGGCCTGACTGCTGAGTTCCAGCACGGCGACATCGCCATCCTGAATGCCGGCATCAATCATCGAGTCGCCACGGACGGTATAAAGCACGGTCCGGGACGGGTTATCGACCAGAAAGTGGTCGATGATAAAACCCTCGTTGCCATCGTCCTGCAGCTGCTCGTTCGGCACCCCGGCCGGGATATAGGAAGGCGCCATCGGCCGGGCAAAGAAGTTTTCATCCGGCAGCCAGCGATTGCCCTCTTTTTGCAGGTAACCATGCTCATGCAGCCGGTCGATGACCTTCCAAACCGCCGTCGAGGACACCCCCCACTCCTGTGCCAGTTCGCGGCAGGACGGAATACGCCCCAGCTTGCGATAACGCTCGCGCAGCCAGGCAAGGCGGTCATGGAAGCTCTGGGTCATGGCATATCCTGGGTAAGAAACGCGGCCGCTTGGCATGGCCGTTAACCTTTTGTTAACCCATCCTAGCGCCATCGCTGAGCCGGCGCAAGCCCCATCTCACCGCTGCAGCCAAGACCTGACAGAACGCCACGGCATCTACCGGCAACCTTGTAGGAAAGCTCGCACAAGCTCTCGCGGCATGCGCTACAGCCAAGCGGACCGCGTCATCCCTAGAATGCGCCCCGCCAACAACAAGCACTTCAGGACGAGGGATGTCATGAGGAAAACAAAAGGATTCACACTGATCGAATGTCTGATTGCCATCGCAGTACTGGGCATTACCTTGACGGCAGGATTCAACGGCCTGCAGAGCCTGCTGATAAAGCAGCGGGTCGCAGCCTATAGCGGACAACTGCTGCAATCCGTTCATACCGCCCGCCAGTACGCCATACTGAGAAGCAAACCCGTGACCATCTGCGCAAGCGAAAATGGCGCAACCTGTGTAGATGACTGGTCAAAAGGGCATATGATCTTCATTGATCAGAATAGTGACCGAGTACGAGACGAAGACGAGACCGTGCTAAATCACATTCATGGCAACCAAGCCAGTGATCCGGTTAACTGGAAGTCCTTCAAAGTTGCTTCAACACTGCAATTCCTGCCGACCGGCATCACCAACCATCAAAACGGCACGTTTACCGTCTGCGGTAACGGGACAGCGAAGTATGCACGGGCGGTAATCATCACCAAAATGGGCCGGCCACGCCTGTCTCAAGATACCAACGGAGACGGCATAGACGAAGGCGCGGATGGCAAGCCGCTGAAATGCCAGTAAAGCATCATTCAAACCGCTGGTTGACCAAAAAATTTGCATGAACAAAAAACCCCGCTCGGCGGGGTTTTTGCTCATGGTGAAAGTTTGTCACCTGTCGCACAAGAGGCTGAACTGCCTTGCGGCCAGCACTCATATATTTCACCGTCCTTTTTGTTCTCCCAACGCTTGGCGCCCGAGCTATCAATCTGCAAGATGCCATCTCTGGCGGCCCATGTTGCTGTGGGCGTTGCAGTCAGAACAAATCGTCGATTACCACCACCTAGTTCCGTTGTGATTTCAAAGAAAGGCCCTGCACCATCATCCGGGATAGAACCATTGGCGATTGGATCATCACAAGGGACGTCTGTTGTTACACACGCACCTTCATAAGTAAAATTACCAGCAGCCCGGAAGCGCTCAAATGCTGCGGCTGCACTACTGAGAGCACTCATCGCTTCTGCCCGACGCGCCTTGGTAATGTGCTCCTGATAAAACGGATAAGCAATACCGGCAAGAATGCCAACAATCGCAATAACAATGACCAGCTCAATCAAGGTGAAGCCGCGGCTTGGACCGCGGCCTCCCTGAAACGATTGCACAATATTCATGAAATACCTCACTGAGTGACGCGGCGCCATTTGACGCGCTTGGCAAATTCACCTTCGTTCAACAGGGCATCCAGATCGGGACTAATGTCACTACCAAATTTGTTGCCAATACCGATCGTATATCCGTCCTCAGTGACCAGAATCTGTGGACTGATAAAGCCAGCAGTCGGACCATCAACATCGACATAACGCTTTTCAAGAATGGGGTTACCATCCAACAAGCTGACAATGTACAGACGCGACGAGCCCTTATCGCCGCCGCACTCTGTAACAGTCTCAGCACCCGGTGGTGTGTAGGTGGTAAAGAAGACTTTGCCATCAAAAGTCGTCGACTCCGCGAGCACCTTCTCGCCTGCCTGGTCAAAGTCCAAATACCAGCCCGACTTATCGTTGTCCTCTATCTCCGCCAATGCATCAGCTTTTCCGTCATCATCGGCATCGCCAATAAGGTTGGTTATATCAACCAGATCATCAATGCCGATATCTGGGAAGGTCTTGTTGAACACACCCTCGTCGCGGAGCACGTAGAAGCGGTCTTCGATAACAGTCCCCAGTGGTTTTTCGCGGAAGCCGCTGCCAATCGCAATGGCGACGAACTGATCTCCATTTGGTCGCTGAACAACCGAGAGATCTGGCCGAGCATAGAACCGACGGTTGTCACCCTCGCCAGCACCGTCCGGCTGCAGGTGGGCAATACGTTTACCCGTGACAGAGCCATCCGAACCGATGTCGAATCGGAAGACCTGTGCCCGCATATCAGCTGCGTAGATGTGGTCCAAAAGACCATCGTTGTTCAAATCGGCAACACCGACATGGGCAGGGAAGCTATTGGTTGTCACCAGACCGGGGATCTGATCTGATCCCCAAATTTTCTTGCCAGCATTTGGCCCGTCAGCATACGCCATGTAAACCACGTTACCGACATCATCATCCTGTGGCACCGTAGCAGTATCCTGATCCGGATCGTAGCCACCGCCAAAGATAAGCGCTAACGACTTGGTCGAAGGACCTGTCTTTACCATACCAAGGACAGGCTGAGACCAGGTCTGACCGATCTTACTGAACTCCGTATCGCCCATGACAAACATCAACAGAGGCTTTGCCGGGTTACTGACATCCAGACCGTAGTAGCGGTTACCACCGCGACGCATACCGATGTATAGGTACGCCTTGTCCGTTCCGATATCAACGATGCCATCCTTGTCCACATCCTTCAAATAGATCGTCGCAGTTGCGTCCAAGCCATAGGGCTTTTTGGTGCTCTTCTGATTGTCACGTAACAGTTTCAGATTACCGAGCAGGTCCTTCGGTATGAAGGCCCACTCTTCAGAACCGTCATCAGGGTCAATTGCGTGCAGATATCCTTGATTAGTACCAACATAGACGCGCAGGAAGGGGGCCGTCGCACCACCTGCTGAGTACCGGATCAGGGAAGGCTGCGAGTGCAACGGATCACCGAAGATCTGGCTGGCATCGGTAGTGTCACCGTTCTCATCCTGATCTTCGTTATCCACGTCGATACCACGTGCCCATTTCAGCAGCTCGATACGCTCGGTCGCCGAGATCGCACCCAACATCGCCTGAGTCACGGCCGAGTTTGATTCGTGCATGGCATTATCTGGCACTAGCAGCTCGATATTAATTGTGCCGGAAATATTGGTGTAAACCAAGCGGGCATTATTAAGTTGCGAGGCAGCCCCCCCCAAGCGCGGGTTGTTGCCATCAACCGTCGGCGACCAATAACTCTTGGCGGTGTCCAAAAACTGATCACTGTTTGGGTTCACTGCCGGTAAGTTGTTGGCATCAACCAAGGTTCCGGAATCTCCCAAGCGATAACGCTTCAGGTTGCCCGGCCAACGCGGCTCCACCGTCGGACCAAACAGTGAGAAATACAGCTGATCCTCGTGGGTCAGTCGGTTGGTCTGCGAAACCGTCACACCAGCCGACACGAATGTTGCGTTGTCCTGAAGAATACTGTTGAGAATGTTATTGAACGCTTCGATCAGCCCATCCGTGCTGTCAGCTCCATAAAACTCACCACCACCTGCAGTGGCGACATCCTTCATGAACTGCGTCCCAGCAACTGAACCGCCCAAATCAAAACCAACCGTGTATGTCTTGACGAACTGGTCACCCGGCAGTGGTGACTGGTCCTTGGTCGCCAGGAACTTGGCAATATCTTTGGTGCACTTCACACCTTGGTCGTTGCTCGGGCAAGTGGTGCCGGTCCAACCCTTGACCAGATTGCTGGTCACATTGCTGTGCGACGTAGGCTCCCCATCCGTGAGATAAACGATGTAATTGGACTGACACGAGTCGGTTATCGGCGTGATGTACTTTGCGCCAGCAGATATCGACTCATCCTTGCAGGCCGTACCATAAGGGTCCAACAGCAAATTACAGCCCGGCGGAACGTAGTGGGTTCCGCCGGTGTAAGACTCGGGGTGAGAAACGTTGTCCTCGCGTTGAGCCGGAACACCGCGAACACGACCGAAGGTCACATTCTCACCGCGATAATACAAGGCAGCCTCCGCCAACGTATCCGAAATTGGCGTATTCCCGGTAGCCTTAAACCCGTCTGTCGCGTTCTTGAGAGCCTCACGCATGCGATACGAGCCGGGCTCATAAACACCACGATACTTGATGGTGAGTTTTGGCGCGACACCGGCACCCAGCTCGCGACTCTTGGCGTGCTTGCTCTGGCCGGATACGTAAGTGACCACCAATGCAAGATCATTGCCCTCATCCCAATCGCTACGAGACGTTATCGAACCAATGACACTGTTGATATTCTGTGCCGGCGTATATTCAGCACCCGGAGTCGACCAATTGAGCAGCGTCAGGTCAGCCGAAGTACTGGTCAAGGGAACACCTGCCGTCAAGGCCTTATTGGAGCTGGGGAAGCTGTCGATGTCACCTTGATCGACACCACGGACCTTGATCACCGTCGAAGGGTTGTTGGCGTAAGCCGCATAGAAGCTGAGTTTGGCATCGGTAATGACAGCATTGCGCGGGACATACACCTCGGGGAAACGCAAACCGACAGCACGGTTATTCGTTCCATTGGGCGCACCATAGACACCGTAAAAATTCAACTCGGCGCCTTGAGCAAGTTGAATATTGCCGTCCTTGTCTTCTTCGACGTCATCCGCACTTGATTTGACCTGCGAGATCGTTTGGTTGGTATAGCACCTGGTCGCGCCAGCATCGAAAGTTTCTTCAAAAATGACGCGTAGCGTAGCAGCTCGTACCGAATTGCCATTATAAGACTCTGCTATACGCATGTTTGAAGCAGCGCCTGACTTGCGTTGGAATCGCAGAACGAGAGAATTGCCGCCACACCAATCACTTTGACTGGTGATTTCATCAATGACCGAAGAAATGTCAGCTGTGCTTTGGATAACGTCCTTCTCAATCCAGTCACTGGGCGACCAATCAACCGATGCAGAAGTTCCCGGACGCAGACTCAGATTCTTGGAGGTCGAGCTGAAAGGCGCAGCATTACCGACCTTCTCACCATCAATCTTGATGGTGACACTGCCAGTGCTGACGGTATCGACATAAAAATTGACGGCGGCGCCAACAATCTTGGCGCCTTGCGGAATATTGACATTGTTGAAGCGCAAACCAACAAATTTTGCGCCACCGCCCTCCTCCATCAGATCCAGGTCGGAGCTGGTCAAATTCATGACACCGCTGGTTGCTTCCTCGACATCATCATCACCGGCATTGAGCGGAATAGCCAGGTTCGGCTTCGTTGGCTTGTCCACATCGACAACAGGGTAAAGAATCGGGCCGCCAGGAACACTGAAACGGGCCAAACCGATGTTTACCCCAGAAGTGGTGTCGAGAATCCGCTTCATGGCCTCCTTGATGATTTCGATCTTCTTCCGCGTATCACCCGCCGGGATACCATCCATCGAACCGGAGGTGTCGAAAACAAACAGAATATTTGGCTGTGTCGATTTGTCCGATGCCGAGGTAAAGAAAATATCCGTATCTTCGGCATGACTGACAGGGGTCGCCATGACGTAAGAAGCCATAGCCAATGACGTCAGTGCTTTCTTGAACCAATGAGCGCTCATCTACACTCTCCTCGAAACTTCAAAAAACCTGGAATAACCTACTGCCTCAGGAGCAATTCGCGGCCAGCGCAGCGATCCACATTTCAGTCTGAGCTTCGACATCGGCAACAGTGCCGTTACCATCAAGACGGAACACATTGCAGCGGAACGGGGTTGTTGGCGACAACGACGATGCTGGGCACATGCCACTGACACCGGCCGTATCACCTACAGAACCACAACCAATAAAAACAGCATCGGCACTTGCCTGGATAATCGGACGGTCTCGGTCACCGTCCATGAAAACATCATCACCTGCAACAAGAGCACCTGTTTCATTGATAGAGAAACTAACCTGATTTCCGAGGATAGCCTCACTAAGCATATTGCCAGCGGTTGTTCGCTGAACATTCACCTGATAATACATAGCCTCAACAGCGCCATCTGATGCATTCTGCGCGACATAGAGCTGCTGAGTATTTGCTGCCATCAACGTTTGCAACAAACCACCTCGCATGGCACTGATACCGATAATCGAAAGAATCAGCAAAATCACCAAGCTGACCAATAAAGCCGCGCCAGATTGAAACCGACTAGACATCTGCATGATTGGCCTCAAGTCGTAACAGAATTAATCTGGGAGTTGCGAATGATGGCAGTAATACTGAATACCCGCCGGGGTATACGGTCGTTAAATTCGTAACGACGATCACCTACCTGATACACGCGGTTTTGCTGGGGAATGGACTGGTTTGACTCCCCGGCAATGAGTAACGACACTCGAACCCCGGTTATCGCACCAATGCGATTCGCAGGCACATCACTGAATGGGACATAGCGATCGGGAACTTGATCATCGTTGTCATCAAGACCATAAAGCACCTGCATGGCATCGACATCGTCAATCAGTGGCTGAGCAACGGCGCCCCCATTGCCAAAGCAAAGCAGTTGCCGGTTATCGACACCGCCTATCGAATAGCGGTTCTCTACCTGTAGCCCAGGGGCGGCATTACCCAAGCAATCCACCGCGCCCCCATAGGCAACAGTAAATGCGTCACTGGCATCCCCCCCGCCGTCTGCGGTACAGATATTTGCCGGGCACATATCTGCAGGAGTGACACCGGAGGCAACGTTAAGGATACCTGCCGCCTTCGGCATACTGTTGCCTTCCTCCCACCCTGCCCGTTCAATTTCGTCACGCAAAAAGCCGATGGCAAAGCGCCCGGCATCTTGAACATCAGCAAGCTGGCGCTGCATGCGAAACGTCTGGTTGGACCCTACGAAAAGCTGCCCCACACCGGCAAGCAGAACCAACCCCAAGGTGCCGGCAATCAGCAGCTCAACAACCGTGTAGCCGGATTGCTGATGTGGAAATTGAAGTTTCGTCATGGCACAGCCTCCACCACTACACAGTCACGCTCCGCCGCCAGTGCGAAAACTTCGTTGCAGACTGGATTGCGGATTTCCTCTTCACCGGTGTCCTCACGGGCTTCAGTTGCCAGCCATGAAACCGCAATCGTGGTGCGCAAATTATTGGTGACGACATGCACTTGACCTTCAGGAATCAACGTTGCTGCTTGGGAACAAACATCCCACTGCTCATAGGCGACCAAATCCTGGATGGCGCAAGGCACAGCCGCGCCAGCCATTTCGTCCTCGCGACAATTGCTCGGTGGCGGATTCTCGCAAAGGTAAGGTGAATCGTTGTAAAGCGAGGCATACGCCGCAGCCGCGCCAGCTGGATCGTCAACCCATGTCGGAGCGCCCCATGCTGGCGCCGTTGCCTTGGCAGCGTGGCGACCGGCCCGAATACGACTGGCCAAATCCTCTGCCAATGCGGTCGCCTGAGAACGAAAATAGCTTTCCTGTCCTTGGGTCAAACTGGCCATTTGCAAAGCAGCCACCCCCAACAGACCAATTGCCAGAATCAAGACAGCGATCAGCACCTCGATCATGCTGAAGCCCGCGGACTTACTTGGCATCTTCATGGGCAAGCCCCTTCCAGCTGCTCAACCTGAGTACTCCCTGTCACGCCCAAATCGATACGGCGACCTTTGGTCCCCGCCCGATTGCAAACATAAATCTGTAAAGCTGCTGCACCGCCAGTTCGAATCCCATTTGCCTGATACTCAACAAACTCGATGTCTTCGCTGAACTCCAGAAATACCGGGCTATCTGCACCGTCCGCTGCAGTGATTTCATTGTCAAAGGACCGGACGAGGCTGTTGTCAGCCGAGACGACGACCTGAACCCCCACATCACCGTCCCCCGGAATGACTCGAACCGGCTCGCCACGTTTTACAGCTTCGCTACGGGCGGTCATCAACGCTTCCACCAGCATGTTCGTGGTGGTAGTCAGCCGCGAGTTCTCAATCAAATTGCCAAGTGTCGGGACAGCCAGTGTCGCGATAATGGCGACAATAGCCATGCCAATGAGCAGCTCTGTCGCGGTGAATCCGGATTGACGCACGTGAAACCCTCCTTTTACAGGGTTTAGAGATAACATCGGGTTTATGCTATCGCCAGCAAAGGCCGACAGGTATGCAGTCGGCGCCGACCAACGGCGCCGACCAAAAGTAGGATGTGGAGTGGTTCACATTCCCCACTCCCAACAAGAACTTAGCGCAGCTCGAGCGGCAGCGCGAAGGTGATGTCTTCAATTTTGCCGGATTGCTCGGCAACTGAATGGCCGCCAAGGGCTTTGAGGCGCTCGACAACTTGTCTGACCAGCAGTTCGGGCGCCGAGGCGCCGGCAGTGACGCCCACTCGTACAACGCCGTCCAGCCAGGCAGGCTGGATGTCGTCAGCTCCATCAATCAAGTACGAGCGGACACCATCCTTCTCGGCCAATTCGCGTAGCCGGTTGGAGTTGGAGCTGTTGCGGGAGCCCACCACCAGTACCAGATCGGTCTGAGCGGCCAATTCGCGGACCGCGTCCTGTCGGTTCTGGGTGGCATAGCAGATGTCGTCCTTGCGCGGGCCCTGAATGGCCGGGAATCTGGCCCGCAAGGCGGCCATGATGTCCTTGGTCTCGTCGACCGACAGCGTGGTCTGGGTCGAGTAATGCAGCCGCTCCGGGTCTTTGACGGTCAGACGCTGGACGTCTTCAACCGACTCCACCAGGTAAATGCCACCCTCCGGATTGTCGTACTGGCCCATGGTGCCCTCGACCTCCGGATGGCCCTTGTGACCGATGAGCACGCACTCGTCGCCTTTTCGGGAAATGCGGGCAACTTCCAGATGGACCTTGGTGACCAGCGGACAGGTGGCATCGAAGACCCGGAAACCACGCGTTTTGGCTTCATCACGAACCGCCTGCGAGACGCCATGGGCACTGAAAATCACCGTCGCACCGGCCGGAACCTCGTGCAACTCTTCGACAAAAATCGCGCCGCGCTGACGCAAGTCCTCGACCACAAAGCGGTTGTGCACCACCTCATGGCGGACATAAATCGGCGCGCCGAAAATCTCGATGGCACGTTTGACGATTTCGATGGCCCGATCGACCCCAGCACAGAAACCGCGGGGGTTGGCCAACAGAATTTCCATGCTCGCTATCCTCAGGGATTGATGGCGACGACTTCGACATCGAACGTCAGCGCCTTGCCCGCCAGCGGGTGGTTGAAATCAATGGTCAGGGAATCGCCGTTTATCTCGCGCACCACACCCGGCATTTCAGCGCCATTGGGCAGAGTAAAAGCGATAATGACGCCTTCGCTGATTTCCAGGTCGGATGGAAACTCATGGCGCTGCCGGAACTGGATAAGGCCGGCCTGGCGTTCACCAAAACCATCACTGGCAGCGACGGTGAATTTCTTCTTGTCACCGACTGCAAGCCCGAGCAACTGTTGCTCGATCGCATCGCTCAGACTGCCATCACCGAGCTGAAACTTGGCGGGCTTGCCATTGGCACGTGAGCTTTCGGCAACCGAACCATCTTCCAACAACAAATTCAGATGCACCAGTACCGCATCACCCGGTTGCACTTGCATGATCACACACCCTGCCCTTTGGCTGCCTTGGCCGACGGCTGCCGGAACGAATCAAGAATCAGAAGGCCGGCACCGACGCAAATCGCGGCATCGGCGATATTGAACGCCGGCCAGTGATAGCTGCCAACATACCAATCGATAAAGTCGATGACGTAGCCATAACTGATCCGGTCATAGACGTTACCGAGTGCGCCGCCAAGCACCAGCGTCAACGCGATGGGCAACAGCTTCTGACCGCGCGGCAAGCGATACAGCCAGACAGTCAGCACCACACTGATCACGGCCGTCAGCACCACAAAGAACCAGCGCTGCCAACCACCGGCATCAGCCAGAAAACTGAACGCGGCACCGGTGTTGTGCGCCAGCATCAGATTGAAATACGGCATCACCGGCACCGGCTCGTACATTGCCAGATTGGCAACGGCCAGATGCTTGGTCCATTGGTCCAGCACAACGACAATCAGCGTCAGCCAGAACCAGCGGAAATTGCTGATGCCACCAAAAGCTTGCACGGTCATCATGCCACCTGCCGGCTTTCGCCGTTGCCATCGACGTTCTCAACGCAGCGGCCGCACAGTTCCGGATGCGCGGCATGGCTGCCGACATCGGCGCGACGATGCCAGCAACGAACGCATTTGGCATGTACGGACTTGTGCAGCACGAGTTTCAAGCCGTCTATGTCAGTCGCCGCTGCCTGTGCCGGCGCGCCAGACAACACATGGATATCGGCGCGCGACGTAATCAGGACAAAACGCAAGTCGGCGCCGAGCTGTTTCAGAATCGAAAACAGTTTGTCATCGGCATAGACATCGACTTCGGCTTCCAGCGAACCGCCCATGTCCATGGTCTTGCGGGCACCCTCGATCGCCTTGTTGACCGCATCCTTGACTTTCAACACTTCGGCCCAGTGCTCGCGGCTGATCGCATCGCCGTCGGCGCTGAACAGATCAGCATACCAATCGGCCAGCAGCGCTTCGCCCTTCTGCCCCGGAATCATCTGCCAGATCTCGTCGGCGGTAAAGGACAGAATCGGGGCAATCCAGCGCACCAACGCCTGCACGATATGGAACAGTGCGGTCTGGCAAGAACGCTGGGCGCGCGAACCGGCTTTGGCGGTGTACTGCCGGTCCTTGATGATGTCGAGATAGAAAGCCCCCATGTCGACCGCGCAGAAGTGATGCACGGCCTGCGAGACGTTCCAGAACTCGTACTTGTCGTAAGCGGTCCTGATCTCGTTTTGGTAGCGCAGCGCACAATCAACGGCCCAGCGATCCAGCGGCAGCATTTCGGCCGGCTTGACCATGTCGGTAACCGGATTGAAGCCATGCAAATTGGCGAGCAAAAAGCGGGCGGTATTGCGAATGCGGCGGTAGCTGTCAGCGGTGCGATTCAGAATTTCCTTCGATACCGCCATTTCGCCGCGGTAATCGGTCGAGGCTACCCATAGGCGCAACACATCGGCGCCCATCTGTTCGATGACTTCCTGCGGCGCGACGACGTTGCCTTTCGACTTCGACATCTTTTCGCCTTTGCCATCGACCGTGAAGCCATGCGTCAGCACCGCCTTATACGGTGCCTTGTTGTTCAGCGCAACGCCGGTCAACAGCGAGCTGTGGAACCAGCCACGGTGCTGATCAGAGCCCTCGAGATACAGATCAGCGGTGCCGCCCAGATCGGCGCGGGCAGCAACCACGCAGGCGTGCGTGACGCCCGAATCAAACCAGACATCGAGCGTATCGCTGAGTTTGACGTAATCAGCCGCGTCGGCACCGAGCAGTTCTTCGGCCGGCAAATCAAACCAGGCCTGAATACCGCCCTGCTCGACTTTCTTGGCGACTTGCTCGAGCAACTCCAGCCAGCGCGGATGAATCTCCTGCGTATCTTTGTGCACGAACAGCGGTAGCGGAATGCCCCAGGTGCGCTGCCGCGAGATGCACCAGTCAGGGCGGTTCTCGATCATCGCGGCGATGCGCTGCTCGCCCCACTCCGGCACCCACTGCACTTGCTTGATTTCACGCAACGCCTGTTTGCGCAGGCCGTTCTGATCCATCGAGATGAACCATTGCGGCGTCGCCCGGAAAATCACCGGCGTCTTGTGCCGCCAGCAATGCGGATAACTGTGACGCAGGGCAAAATGCTTGAGCAAGCGACCTTCGAGTTTCAGATGCTCGATGATGGCGTCATTGGCCTTGCTGACATGCTGGCCGCCGAACAAAGGCAAATCGGCTGCGAACACGCCGTTGGCGCCGACCTTGTGTTCAACCGACAAGCCGTATTTCAAACCGACCGCATAGTCTTCCTGACCATGGCCCGGCGCGGTATGCACGCAGCCGGTACCGGCATCGAGCGAGACGTGATCACCGACAATCACCGGCACTTCGCGCGGATAGAACGGATGCTGCAGTTTCAAGCCTTCAAGCGCTTCACCTTTGCCGTAACCGAGTACATGGTAATGCTCGATGCCATAGCGGTCCATGCAGTCTTTCAACAGACCTTCGGCGAGCACCAAACGCTCTTTGCGGCCTTCGCGTTCAACTTGCACAACGACGTATTCGAGATTGGCATTGAGCGCAACGGCCTGGTTGGCCGGCAAGGTCCAGGGCGTCGTGGTCCAGATCACGACCGACAATACGCCCTCGCCATGATGACCCGGCACACTGTGCAGGCGGGCAAACAACACATCCGGATCGAGCACCGGAAACGCGACATCAATTGCTGGTGAGGTCTTGTCTTCGTATTCGACTTCCGCTTCGGCCAGCGCCGAGCCGCAATCAAAGCACCAGTGCACCGGCTTATAACCCTTGTGCAGATGACCGTTGCTGATGATTTTGCCGAGCACGCGGATGGCGTTCGCTTCGAAATCGAACGACATGGTTTTGTACGGATTGAACCAGTCACCGAGCACGCCCAAGCGGATGAAATCCTTGCGCTGGGCTTCGATCTGGCTTTCGGCGTAATCACGGCATTGCTGACGGAACTCGCCCGTGGTGACCTTGACGCCGGCCTTGCCGACTTTCTTCTCGACGTTCAACTCGATCGGCAAGCCATGGCAGTCCCAGCCCGGCACGTACGGCGCGTCAAAACCGTCCAGCGTCTTGCTTTTGACGACGATGTCCTTCAGCACTTTGTTGACGGCATGGCCGATATGAATATTGCCGTTGGCGTAGGGAGGGCCATCGTGCAGGATGAATTTTTTCTTGCCAGCGCGGGCGGCCCGAATCTGCTCATACACTTTCTGTTCATGCCAGCGTTGCAGCATGCCCGGTTCCCGCTTGGCCAGATCGGCTTTCATCGGAAAATCCGTGGTCGGCAGGTTCAGCGTGTGTTTGTAATCCGCCATTGTTGTTGTCCTAGAAAAGTCTGAGTCGTAAGAATCTGGTTTCTGACAATCGCTTATGCCTCAACCGGTCGCGAAGAACGCCCTCGCCTGCTCGGCATCACGGGCAATCTGCGCTTTCAGCGCATCGAGCCCGTCAAACTTCTGTTCGCCGCGCAATTTGCGTAGCGGCTCGACCGCGATGCGCTTGCCGTAAATGTCGCCGGCAAAATCGAACAGATGCGTTTCGCAGCGCGGCTCCTTGCCATTCACCGTCGGCCGGTTACCGATATTGGCCACGCCCGGCAACGGCCGTTCGGCAAGGCCATGCACCTGCACCGCGTAAACACCGTTCAGCGGCAATACCGCGCGATGCAAACGGAGGTTCGCGGTCGGAAAACCCAGCAGCCGGCCGCGGGCATCGCCATGCGCCACCTTGCCACTCAGTAGATAGCGTTGGCCGAGCATGCGGGCGGCGTTTTCAAATTGCTCATTCGCCAGTGCTTGCCGAATGGCGGTACTGCTGACGCGTTCGCCATCGAGCAGCACGGTGGCGCTGGCTTCGGTGCTGAACGCGTTCGCCGCCTGCAGCAAGGCAAAATCGCCACGACGCTGATACCCGAACCGGAAATCATCACCGATGACGAGATGCTGCACCTTTAACCGTTGTTCAAGCCAAACGGAAATGAAGTCTTCGGCCGGCAGTTGTGACAGCGTGCGATTGAACCGCAATACCTGCACGGCATCGACGCCGAGCGCCTGCAGCCGTTCGAGTTTTTCCCGCAGCCGCAGCAGGCGCGCCGGCGGCTGCCGTTCGCTGCCGCGGGCAAAGAACTCCTGCGGATGCGGCTCGAACAGCATCACCAACGTCGGTAAACCGCGACGCTCGCCTTCGGCGCGCAGACGCTGCAGCAAGGCCTGATGGCCAAGGTGCACGCCGTCGAAATTGCCGATGGTGGCGACGCAGCCGCTCGCGAAATCCGATCGCGTCTTGCTGCCACGCAGCAACCTCAGGGGCGAATTCCGGTTCACTCGTCAAAAGCCTCGGCAAATCAAGGGGATGGAGTATACCCGAGTCGCTGGCCGTCAGGCCTGCCCTTTCAGATGCCGCAGCCGCACGCCCAGCACCAGCAAGCTCAGCAAATAGACCAGGCCACCGGCGGCAACCAATATGGCCAGCCAGCCCATCCGCGCCCACAAGCCAGCGGCCAGCCAGGCCTCGGTGCCCGGATGCAGCAGCAGCAGCACCGCGCACATCGTGGCGCAAGCGGTCAGCACCTTCAGCCACCAGCTGCCCCAGCCGGCCTGTGGCTGGTAACGGTCACCCTTGCACAGGTTGCGGTAGAGCAGGAAGGCGTTGAGGCTGCCGGACAGCGTGGTGGCAAGCGCGAGCCCGACGAACTCGAACGGCCAGATCAGGATAGCGTTGCAGATCATGTTGAAGACGACGGCCGTGATCGCGATCCGTACCGGTGTCTTGGTGTCCTGACGGGCAAAGAAGCCGGTGGCGAGCACCTTGACCGACATGAAGCTGAGCAAACCAATCGAATACGCGATCAGCGCCCAGCGCACTTGATAGACATCCTCCGGCGTGAACGAACCGTGTTGATAGATGGTTGTGACGAGGCCATCGGCAAGCAGAATGAGACCGGCCGTGGCCGGCACGCCGATCAGCACCAGCAGGCGCAGACCCCAGTCCATGGTGCGGTTGAAGTCCTTGGCATTCTCGACGGCGTGCTGTTTGG
This sequence comes from Permianibacter sp., assembly GCA_046297695.1. Classification (GTDB taxonomy): domain Bacteria; phylum Pseudomonadota; class Gammaproteobacteria; order Enterobacterales; family Permianibacteraceae; genus Permianibacter. Next base: position 68,954 of record JBKBHF010000001.1, read on the forward strand.
ACAGGCTCGGCAGCACGACCGTCGCAATCGCGATACCGAAAATGCCGAGCGGAAACTCAAGCAGACGATCGGCGTAATAGAGCCATGACACGCTCTTTTCCTGCAGGAAGCTGACGAACACCACGTCGAGCAGCAGGCTTACTTGCGTCACCGACACCGCGAACATGGCGGGAATCATCAACTTCAGGATCCGCTGCACGCCCTCGTCTTTCCAGCCCCACTGTGGTTTCGGCAGCAGGCCCTCTTTCCACAGGAACGGCAGGTTGAACAGCAATTGCACCAGACCGGCGGCGAAGATCGACCACGCCAGCGCCATCGACTGCTCTTCCAACCCCGGCGCGACCGCCACGGCGGCGATGATCTGACAGATGCTGAGGAACACCGGCGTCACCGCCGGCACGGCGAACTTGCCGATGCTGTTCAGCACCGAGCCGGCAAACGCGGTCAGCGAGATGAACAGTAAATAAGGGAAAGTGATGCGCAGCAGCGTGGTGGCGAGCTCGAACTTGTCCGGGTCGGCGCGAAAGCCCGGCGCGTACACCGTCATCACCGCCGGCGCCGCGGCAATGACCACGACCGTCAACGCCAGCAGAATCAAGCCGAGCGTGCCGGACACCTTGTTCAGCAGCGCCAGCACCTCTTCTCGCGAGCGTTTGGCCTCGTATTCGGCCAGCACCGGAACAAAGGCTTGCGAGAACGCCCCTTCGGCAAACAGCCGGCGCAGGAAGTTCGGGATTTTCTGGGCAACGAAGAACAGGTCCGAGGCCAAGCCGGCGCCGAGCAGATTGGCGACCACGACCTCGCGGGCAAGGCCCAATACGCGGGAAATCAGCGTCATGGCGCTGACGATGGTGCCGGATCGCAGCAGATGGCCTGCCATCTATAAAATCCCCGTTCTTGGATCGGTGTTCACGAAGCCGCGCATGGTAGCGTCCGGCCCCGGTCAGAGCCAGAAAATCCGCGGCGATCTGCTGGCAAAAGCTGGTTTCCATTTGACTTGGTTCGTTTTTTTGGGCATATTTCGCGCCCTTCCACGTGTGGAACCGAATTTCCGGTCGATTTACCGAGTTTCAGGAGTAGGACCTTGGCCAACATCAAGTCTGCCAAAAAGCGCGCCCGCCAGTCCGAACGCGCTCGCGAACTGAACGCTTCGCAGCGTTCGATGCTGCGTACGTACATCAAGAAAGTCATCAAGGCCATCGAGGCCGGTGACAAGGCTGCCGCTCAAGCCGCTTTCACCACCGCTCAGCCGGTGATCGACAGCGCCGCTGGCAAAGGACTGATCCACGCCAACAAGGCCGCTCGCCACAAGAGCCGTCTGTCGGCGCACATCAAGGCCATGGCCTAATCCTTCACGGGATTGCGCAAAACCCGGCTCAGGCCGGGTTTTTTGTTGCCTGTGAGTGGCACGGGCCAAATCCCGGAAACCAAAACGCCCATCGACTGATGGGCGTTTTGCTGTAGCGCTTGCAGACGACGGCGGTATTAGCGGCGATGGTCTTCTTCACTGTCCTCGTCGAGCGCTTCGTCTTCATCGAAGGCTTCGTCGGCATTGGCATCGGAATCATCGGCCCACTCGCCGTTTTCCCATTCCGGATCGTCCCATTCCTCGATTTCATCAGCGGTCGGCTCCGGCCGCTGGCGGACTTCCCACGGGATGTCCTGCGCCGGAATGGCCGCGCTCGCCTCTTCCTTCGGCAGGCTGTCGAGGTAGTCCATGATCTTGAAACAGAGCTCTTCGGTGCCGGTCTTGTTGATACCGGCGATCTTGAACACCGGGCCGGTCCAACCCAGACGATCAATGATGTCCTGGCAACGCGCTTCGCGTTCTTCCTCGGGCACCAGATCCAGCTTGTTCAGCACCAGCCAGCGTGGCTTCTCGGCCAGCTCTGGGCTGAACTTGCCAAGCTCCTGGACGATCGCCTTGGCATGGTAGACCGGATCGGACGCATCCAGCGGCGCGATATCCACCAGATGCAGCAGCACCCTGCATCGGCTCAGGTGCTTCAGGAACTTGATGCCGAGACCCGCGCCTTCAGCCGCACCTTCGATCACCCCCGGAATGTCGGCGACGACAAAGCTCTTCTCGCCCTTGACCCGGACCACGCCCAGATTCGGGATCAGCGTCGTAAACGGATAATCGGCGACTTTCGGCTTGGCCGCCGAAACGGCTCGGATAAAGGTGGACTTGCCGGCGTTCGGCAAACCGAGCAGACCAACGTCAGCCAGCACCTGAATCTCCAGACGCAACTCTCTGAGCTCGCCGGGTTTTCCCTTGGTGGTCTGGCGCGGTGCCCGGTTCACTGACGATTTGAAGCGGGTATTACCGAGGCCATGCCAACCGCCTTTGGCAACCAAGAGACGCTGACCGGGCCGGGTCAGATCGCCGATCAATTCGCCGGTGGTGTCGTCAAGCACCCGGGTACCGACTGGTACCCGCAGCGTGATGTCTTCCCCGCGGTGGCCGGTGCAATCGCGCGAACCGCCATTCTCACCGCGGCTGGCGTCATAGCGGCGGACATAGCGGTAATCGACCAGTGTGTTGACCGAATCGCTCGCTTCCAGATAGACGTCGCCGCCGTCGCCACCGTCGCCACCATCCGGGCCGCCCCAACGGACAAACTTTTCCTTGCGGAACGAGGCAACGCCGTTACCGCCGTCGCCGGCTTTGACGGTGATGGTGACCTCATCAACAAACTTCATGACGCATTCCTCAAGGACCGCAGCGGTGCTGGCGGGCAAATTCTAGTGGGGCCGGTTGGAACCGGCCAAGCAACGATTACAGCAAAAACAGCTACTACCAAAAACAAAGCCCCGCAGAGCGGGGCCTTGTCGTACCAAGCAAACCGATTAGTTCGGCTGCACGGTCACGTAACGACGGGTCGGCTTGCCTTTCTCGACGAAGGCAACCTTGCCATTGGTCAGCGCGAACAAGGTGTGGTCGCGGCCCATGCCGACGTTGTCACCGGCGTGGAATTCGGTGCCGCGCTGGCGAATGATGATGTTGCCGGCAACCACTTCCTGGCCGCCGAACACTTTCACGCCCAGACGCTTGGAATGGGACTCACGACCGTTGCGGGAACTGGATACACCCTTCTTATGTGCCATTTGTCTCTACTCCTGCAACTCAGGCCTTGATGCCCGTAATCTTGACTTCAGTGAACCACTGACGGTGGCCCTGACGCTTCATGTGGTGCTTGCGACGGCGGAATTTCAGGATACGCACCTTGTCGGCACGACCGTGATCAACGATTTCCGCGGTGACTTTGGCGCCGGCAACGAGCGGCTGGCCAATTTTCAGATCGCCGTCTTTGGCGACCATCAGCACCTGGTCGAACTCGATAGTTGCGCCGGTGGCGCCTTCGAGCAGTTCGAGGCGAAGCACTTCGCCTTCTTGCACGCGGTGTTGCTTACCACCGCTGATGATGACTGCGTACATGTTGACTCCAATCTTTTTGTATCTGGGGCCTCTAACAGGCGGTTTCAGCCATCGGCCAAAACACTTGGGAGCCCGCGAGGGGCGCGAATTCTAGCCAAAAGCGATGCTGCACCGCAAGCCAAATCCCTCTTTTCGGCGGGAAAAGCGCTGGTTTATGACGCGATCCGGCCCGCCGTGATGGCAACACCGCACTGGTCGGCTGATCGCGTCCGACGCATAACCGACCGATTTCGACCACTTTTTCATCAATTTGCCGGTTTTTTACGGTCAACTTGCAGGACGCGGCGCCGGTCACTAGCATGGCGCCACTTTCGTTCATCCCTTTTCGCCCGGTTGTTTTTGGGCCTGCCGACAGGCTGATTGCATGGATATCAATGACGTACGCGTGCTGGTCAAGGATGACATGGCCGCCACCGACGCGCTGATTCTGCGCCGGCTCCAATCCGATGTTGTACTCGTAAACCAGATTGGCCATTACATCATCAATAGTGGCGGCAAGCGGCTGCGGCCGATGCTGTTGTTGCTGGCCGCCCGCGGCCTTGGCTATCAGGGCACCCACCACCACACGCTGGCGGCGGTGATCGAGTTCATCCACACCGCTACCCTGCTGCACGACGATGTGGTTGATGATTCCGACATGCGCCGCGGTCGCCAGACCGCCAACGCCAGGTTCGGCAATGAAGCGGCGGTGCTGGTCGGCGATTACCTGTACTCGCGCGCGTTCCAGATGATGGTCGATGTCGGCCTGATGCGGGTCATGGACATCCTGTCGACCACCACCAATCAAATCGCCGAAGGCGAAGTGCTGCAGCTGATGAACATCGGCGACCCGGACGTGACGGTCGAGCGTTATCTGCAGGTCATCCACGCCAAAACCGCCATCCTGTTCGAAGCCGCGACCCGGCTCGCTGCGGTGCTGGCCGGCGCCAGCAAGGAAGAAGAAGACGCGCTGGCGACCTACGGTCTCGAACTCGGTGTCGCCTTCCAGCTGGTTGACGATGCACTCGACTACGCCGGCGACAGCGGCGAACTCGGCAAGAACGTTGGCGACGATCTGGCCGAAGGCAAACCGACACTGCCGCTGCTGCACGCCATGGTGCATGGCACGCCGGAACAGGCGGCGATGATCCGTGCCGCCATCGAAAACGGCGGCAGCGAAAACCTGATTCCCATCCAGCAAGCAATGCAAGAAACCGGCGCGATCGAAGAGACTTTCACCGCCGCACAAAAAGCCGTTGCAAAAGCGAAAGAGGTTTTGCAGAATATGCGGCCTTCGCCCTGGCGCGAGGCGCTGATGACGGTAGCCGATTACGCAGTAAGCCGTCGCAGCTGAGGTTTTTTCCCGGAAAACCTTAGAAGTAGCAGTACAGTCGGAGTGTAGCTCAGCTTGGTAGAGCACCACGTTCGGGACGTGGGGGTCGTAGGTTCGAATCCTGTCACTCCGACCAATTTTCTTGGCAGTACATTGGCCGTTCTTGTAGCGCCCTTGTCTGTGTCACGATAGCCACCGTCCCGGTGGCTGTTTTGTTTCTGGCCTCAGCAAAATCCGTTTTGCACGATCGCCGAAGCATTTGCCCGCGTCACATCGCTACTGCCTGCCCTGCAGGCGTGGCAGCATATTGCTACCTGTTCATCTTTCTTCTGCGGTCACGATGCTTGCGCCATCGCTGCTGGCGGCCTATCACGCCAGCCTCTACCGTCTGCACTTGCCGACCCAGGACTGCGTGGTGCAAATCGGCGCGCGCTCACCCGTACTCGATGATTTTCTGCAGCAGCAGCATTGTCAGCACGCCTGTTTCATCAGCGCGCACAATCCCCATTCCCATCGCCTGCCGGCCGCACTGAATCACAGCCGCAACGCCGCACTCGTGCAAGTCCTGCTGGCACGGCGACTACCTTGCTTTCCCGGTCTCGGCTACAGCGCCGATCCGCACTCGGACTGGCCCGCTGAAGCCGGCTTTCTGGTACTGCACACAGAAGCTGCGCTGGCGCGATCACTCGCCGCCATGTTCGGCCAGAACGCCGTGCTGTTGCTGCAGCCCGAACAACCGGTCGCGCTGCTGCTGACGGCAGGCGCTCGCACCACTCCAGAAAGTTCCCGGCAATAGTGCCGAATACGCCACAAATTTCCCGGCACCGGCTTAATCCGGTCTTAAGTTAGCGAATTGACACTGACTCCATCCGAAAACGAGGAGTCTGGTCATGACGGCCTGCACCGCTGAAGTTCTGACTAGCGTCCGTGCCATGCACGGTCCGCTGCAGTTTGCGGCATATCCCCTGCAGCATCCCGAACGGGCTGAACTCGAAGCCTTTGTGCGAACAGGGTTTGCGCGTGCCTACGGAGCCCGCATCAGTTCGTTCATGCCGGTGCTGTTCGGTCTGCGTGATGCCAGCGGCAAATTGGTGGCCGCCGCCGGCTGTCGCGATGCCGGCGCGCATCCACTGTTCCTCGAACAATATTTTGACCAACCGGTTGAGCAATTGGTGCAACAGCGGGTGGATCACCGCCTGCAACGCGTCGACATCGCCGAAGTCGGCAATCTGGTCGGCGAAACCGCCGGCGCCACCCGGGTATTGATCGGCGCCATGGGCCGCTGGCTCGGAGCGTCGGGTTACCGCGCGGTGGTTTGCAACGTCACCAATACCGTTGCCAACGCCTTTCGCAAACACGGCATTCCGCTGGCACCGCTGGTCGCCGCCGACAAAACCCGACTCGGCGCCGCCGCTGCCGACTGGGGCCGCTACTACGATCAACCGTGCACGGTGATGGCAGCTCTGGTGCCGGATGCGTTCCGGAGCATTTCGGCATGAACGCCTTCGCACGATTGACCGAACTGGCACTGCGGCAACCGGAACAGATTGCCCTGCAGGAGGCGCAGCAAACACTGAGCTATCAGGCCTTGCTGAAACAAGTGCTGAGCGCCGAGCAATGGCTGCGGGCACAGCAGATCAAACGGCTGGCGATTCAGCTCGATAACAGCATCGCCTTTGTGTTGTGGGATCTGGCCGCCCAGCTCGCCGGCGTGGTCTGTGTACCGATGCCGCTGTTCTTCACGCCGAGCCAGCAACAGCATGTACTGAACAGCGCCGGCATTGATCTGCTGCTGACACCGGTGCAGCTGGACAAGAGCCATAGCAGTGCGAGCGGAATGCGCTGCAGCCTGCCAACCGAGTCCGCACTTGCCGACGGCATTGCGGCCTGGCGTTTCACGCCTGCGCACGTTGCTGAACTGCCGGCGGGCACCAGCAAGATCACTTTCACGTCAGGTACCACGGGTGCGCCGAAAGGCGTTTGCCTGAGCACGAGCAATCAATGGCAGGTCGCGCAATCACTGCAGGCGGTCGCGAGCACGCTGGCAATCCATACCCACCTGTGCGTGCTGCCGCTCGCCGTGCTGCTGGAGAACGTGGCCGGCGTCTACACCGCGTTGATGAGTGGCGCCCGGGTGGTATTGCCACCGCTCAGCGAAGTGGGGCTGCGTGGCAGCAGCCAATTCGATCCAGCGGCACTGGTGGCCAGCATCAAACGATTCGAGGCCAACAGCATCATTCTGCTGCCGCAGATGCTGAGCAGCCTGCTCGATGTGCTGGCGCACGACAAGAACGGGAACAAGCTCCGGACCTTACGTTTTGCTGCCGTCGGTGGTGCCCGGGTCGCTCCGGAGCTGCTCGCTCGCGCCGACGCACTCGGCGTTCCAGTGTACGAAGGTTATGGTCTGTCGGAGTGTGCGTCCGTGGTCGCACTGAACGCGCCCGGCGCCCGGCGCGCCGGCACGGTCGGCAAACCGCTGCCGCATGTGCGGGTCGCGCGCAGCGACGATGGCGAACTCCTCGTGTATGGCAACGCCTTTCTCGGCTATCTCGGCAGCAGCGCAACGGCTGCTGACGAGTCCATCGCCACCGGCGATCTCGGCGCATTCGATGCCGACGGCTTTCTGCATATACAGGGCCGCAAGAAGAATCTGCTGATCACCAGCTTCGGTCGCAACGTGTCGCCGGAATGGCCGGAAAGCGAGTTGCTGGCAGAGCCGGAAATTTTGCAGGCCAGCGTATTCGGCGATGGCAAACCGGCGCTGTCGGCCGTGCTTGTGCCGCGACCGGGGACCACCGTTGCCGCAGTCGATGCCGCCGTCGCGCGAGCCAATCAACGGCTGCCGGATTACGCGCGACTACAGGCAACCGTTATCAGCGCTGACGGCTTTCGTCCGGACAACGGCCTGCTGACCAGCAACGGCCGACCGAAACGCGATGCGATCTGGCAGCGTTACGCTGACGCGCTGAATGCCCGCTATCACGAGCGGCAAACGCCATCGCACGCTACGGCTCCGGCGGCCGCCATTCCTTCCACGTGTTGAACGAGGTACGCAAGATGTCTTTCTATGAACAACTGCAACACGCCACCGCCGACGCCCGGGCGCATCTGTTGACTGCGCCGGTCATCCAGCAAACGCTGGCCGGCCAGATCACCTTGCCAACCTACATCGCGTTTCTGACCGAGGCTTATCACCACGTCAAACATACGGTGCCGCTGATGATGGCCGTTGGTGCCCGTCTGGATGAGCAACATGGCTGGCTGCGCACGGCAGCCGCCGAATACATCGAAGAGGAAATCGGGCACGAAGAGTGGATCCTGAACGATATTCGTGCCTGCGGCGCCAACCCGGATGCCGTGCGTCATGGCACGCCTTCATTTGCTACCGAACTGATGGTCGCCTATGCCTACGACACGGTGCAGCGGCGCAACCCGGTCGGCTTCTTCGGCATGGTGCAAGTGCTGGAGGGCACCAGCATCCAACTGGCGACACAGGCCGCGCACATCATCAAGGCCAAGCTGAATCTGCCGCAGCAAGCGTTCTCCTATCTGCTGTCGCACGGTTCGCTCGATCTGGAGCACGTCGAGTTTTTCCGCGGCCTGATGGACCGCGTCGACGACCCGGCCGATCAAGCCGCGATCATTCACGCGGCCAACCGCTTCTATCAACTCTACGGCGATGTGTTCCGCTCACTGCCGCTGCCCGGAGATCACGCCCATGCCCATGCCGCCTGAATCACGCATCCTGCTGACCGGCGCGACCGGTGGCATCGGTCAAGCCATTGCCCGGCAACTGATCGCTGATGGCGCGAAACTGCTGCTGCAAGGCCGTGACCCCAGGGTCCTGGAAATGCTGCGCCAGCAACTGGGCGCAGCAGGAACCGTGCACACCGTCGCCGCGGATCTGAGCGTCGCCGCAGATCGCACGCGCATCGCCGATGCGGCGCGGCGCTTTCCCGGCGGTATCAACACCGTGATCCACAACGCTGGCTGGAATCAGTTCGGTTTGTTCGAAGAACAGTCGGCAAGCAGCATTGAGCAAACCCTGCAGATAAACCTGCAGGCGCCCATGCTGTTGACGCATGAACTGCTGCCACTGCTGCACCTGCAGCGGGCAGCGCATCTGATTTTCATTACCTCGACCTTCGGTCGCATCGGTCACCCGGGCTATGCCGCCTACGCGGCCGCCAAATTCGGCCTGACCGGTTTTGCCGAGAGCCTGCGCCGGGAATTGTCGGATTGCGACATCACCGTCACGACACTGTCGCCGCGGGCAACCCGAACCGCGCTCAACCCGGACAATGTGGTCGCCTTGAACGCCGCCTTGAAAGTGCAGATGGATGAACCGGCGGTGGTCGCAAAAGCCGTCGCCGACGCGCTCCGGACTCGTCCTGCCCGGCGTCAGCTTGGCTGGCCGGAAAAGTTCTTTGTTCGCATCAATGCCGTGTTTCCCCGACTCGTCGACCGCGCACTCGCCAAACAGTTGCCGCTGGTCAAACGCTATGCCCGCTCTTGAGGAGAATCTGTCATGACATCATCGTTTCGTTCGCTGTCCCGCTCTCTGCTGACAGCCATCGCGAGTCTCGGCATTGCCGGCGCGGCCCTTGCCGAACTGAGCCCGGAAGTGATTGCACTGCAGACCCGCTGGGCCGAGATCAAGTACCAGACACCGGAAGCGGAACAGGAAAAAGCTTTCGCAGCACTGGTCGCGCAGGCCGCAGCGGTGAGCAAAGCGCAACCGAATCAACCGGAGCCGCTGATTTGGGAAGGCATCATCCTGTCGACCTACGCTGGCGCCAAAGGTGGGCTCGGTGCGCTCGGTCTGGTGAAACAGGCAAGAGAAAAATTTGAAGCGGCATTGGCCTTGGACAAACACGCGCTGGCCGGTTCGGCCAATACCAGCCTGGGCAGCCTATACTACCAAGTGCCGGGTTGGCCGATTGGCTTTGGCGACGACGACAAGGCCCGCGCGTATTTGCAGGCCGGCCTCGCCGACAACCCGGATGGTATCGACAGCAATTATTTTTACGCTGACTTCCTGTTCGACCAGGGCGAGTACGTCGCCGCCGCGGTGGCGATCAGCAAAGCCCTGCAGGCGCCGCCGCGCCCCGGCCGGGAACTGGCCGATCAGGGCCGCCGCAAGGAAGCCGAGCTCCTGCAAGCCAACATCATGAAAAAACTGAAGAAGTGATCCATGCGACTTTTGCTGGCAGAAGATGATCAGTTGCTCGGTGACGGCATCGTAACGGCGCTGCGCCGGGCCGGTTACAGCGTTGACTGGTTCCGTGACGGCGCAGCGGTCGGTCCGGCCATGCAAAGCGAGCATTTTGATCTGGTCATTCTCGATCTGGGTCTGCCCAAACTCGACGGTCTCGACGTGCTGCGCCAGCTGCGAAAACGCGGTGACACCACCCCGGTACTGATCCTGACAGCTCGCGACGAGATCAGCGACCGGGTCAGTGGACTCGATGCCGGCGCTGACGATTACCTTGGCAAACCGTTCAGTCTCGAAGAACTGCTGGCGAGGCTGCGCGCACTGCAGCGTCGCCGTGGCGGCCGGGCGGAAAACCTGATCGAGCACGGCGCGCTCAGCGTGGACCCGAGCGGTCATCGGGTCAGCATTGATGGCGAACCGGTGACCTTGCCGCGACGGGAGTTTGCCCTGCTGCTGGCACTGCTGGAAAACCGCGGCAGCATCCTGAGCCGCGAACAACTGGAGCAAACCCTGTACAGCTGGGCCGAGGAAGTTGGCAGCAACACCATTGAAGTGCACGTGCATCACCTGCGGAAAAAGCTCGGCAACGATCTGATCCGCACTGTGCGCGGGATTGGCTACACCATCGATCAGCTGCCGGCGGCGACCAAGAGCACGGCGTCATGAGTTTGCGCCGTTACCTGCTGAGTACGCTGTTGGGCCTGCTGGCGCTGCTGCTGCTGATTTCGGCACTGGCCGGCTACATGGAAAGCCGGCACGAACTGGAAGAAGTGTTCGACGCCCAGCTGGCCCAGCACGCCAAAGTGCTGCGCGCCTCGCTGGCACCGGCGATCGAACGACAAGCGGGCTTGCTTGCCATCGAAAGCTGGCACAGCAATATCGATGTCGATGAACACGACGATGAGAATGAAGCATGGGAGCGTGACGCGCTCGGCCACGCCTATGAAAACAAGATCGCCTTTCAGCTCTGGAGTGCCGAAGGCAAATTGCAGGCGCGCTCGGACTCGGCGCCGTTCACGCCGTTCTCCGATTTTGTCGCCGGCTACAGCGAAATGCAGCACGGCGAGCACACCTGGCGCGTGTTCACGCTCAGCAATGCCAGCGGCGGCTGGATCCAGGTCGGCCACCGCGATGATGTTCGTGGCGAGCTGTCCGCGGAGATCGCGCTGCAAACGATATGGCCCGCCCTGCTGCTGATGCCGGTCATGGCACTGGTGATTCTGCTGAGTTTGCGCCATGCCTTGAAGCCGCTGAAATCCCTCACGCGGACCTTGGGCGAACGCAGCCCGGCACAACTGGATCCCTTGCCGGTCAACACGGTACCGGAGGAAGTGCAGCCGCTGGTCCGTGGTTTCAATGCCTTGATGGCCCGCCTTGAGAATGCCTTTCAGCAGCAAAAGCGTTTCATTGCCGATGCCGCTCACGAACTGAAAACCCCGCTCGCCGCGCTGCAGATCCATACCGAGAATGCGCTTGCCGAAGACGGTGCTGCGCGCACTGCCGCCTTGCTGCACATCAAGGAAGGTATCGTCCGCACCAACCGACTGGTCGAGCAGTTGCTGCTGCTGAGCCGACTGGAACATTTGCGACAGCCCGGGCCACAGCAAGCCGCACCGAAAGCCCAACTCGAACTCGGCCACGCCACCCGGCAACTGTTCGCCGAAATGGCGGTGTTGGCACAGCGACGGCAACAACGGCTTCTGCTGGAGTGTCCAGAACCGCAGCCAGTCCATGCCAATGAGCTCGTGCTGCGCGCACTGCTGCGCAACCTGCTCGACAATGCCTTGCGTTATTCACCGGCCAACAGTGACGTCTGTGTGCGGATTTTCCGTGACGACACCGGCCTCTGTTGGCGGGTATGCGATAACGGCCCCGGCATCAGCGCGGATCAACAGAAGCACGTGTTTGAACCGTTTTTCCGCGAGCTGGGCAACGAAGCGACAGGTTCCGGACTGGGGCTGGCCATCGCCCGTGAAGCGGCCATGCAATTGGACGCCAGCATCGCGTTGAGCTCGAACGCGCCGACCGGACTGTGCGTGAGTGTACGCTGGCCGCGGTAACGCCGAGCGTTCAGGCACTGCCGTTGGCTGAGGCCTGGCGTCGCCGTTCGCGACGAAAATAATGGGTGTTGTCATAGAACGCCGGATCGGCGTTGCCCGGCCACCAATCCGGCATGCCGAGAATCGGCAATGGAAACAACTCGGCCGGTGTCCAGTGCGTCTGTTTGGCGGCCACCGTTTCGGCGACACGGGCATCCAGCGCCGCCGGCGTCAATTCAGCCAATACCGGCTCGTGCAGCAACAAGGCGTGCGCCGTCAGCCCCAGAAATGGTCGCCGCAATTGATCCAGCAAGCCGTGGCCAAACAAAAACACCCGCATCCGCTGCGACAGCACGGCGCGCTGCGCGACAAACAGTTCCGGCCAATTCATGTTGCGGATCAAGCCCAGCAAATCCGGATCGGAACTGACCACCACGGCGCCGTTTTCGTCAAACAAGGTGGCGGCATCGCGCCGACGACCGCGCTGACCACTGCCACACTGACCGTTGCCACACTGACCATTGCCAAGCATCAGCTTGGCACTCCGATGCAGGCGATTGAGTGCCGTCTTGCTGGCTGGGAACTGCTGCCAGATCAGCGCGTTGAACAAATCATGCCAACAGGCATAACGAGTCGGCACCTGACCGGTTTCGGCGATGTGATCTTCGTACGACTGCACATCCACGCCGACAAACTGCACCGGCGCGGCCGCTGACAACGCCGCGTAGTAAGCCTCTGCGGCCGGCCAGTCCGGCCAGTCACAACAACGTGCAGCGGCACTGGCGATGCTGGCGAAACCCGGATGTTGCAACCAGAACGCCGGTTGCCATGCGGCTGCACTGGCAGCAGGAGAAGCGGAACGTTTCATGAGAGCGGACGAGCGTAGCGAAGCCTGTTCGTGCGATAGCGGTGTTCGCGCGATGGCGGTTTGACTATGATAACGCTTCCCTGCTCCGTTCGCGCCGGCCGTCATGACTGAATTGCTGATCGATGTTCCGACATTGCACCGTCTGTTATCCGAACGGCCCGACGACGTGCGCGTCATCGACTGCCGCTCGCAGTTGCAGGACACCGATTGGGGGCGCCGCCAATATCTCGCTGGTCACATTCCCGGTGCCGTGCACGCCCATCTGGAACAGGATCTGTCGGGTCCGATCATTCGCGGAAAGACCGGTCGACATCCCTTGCCCGAGCCGGCAAGGTTGGCAGGCAAATTTCGGCAATGGGGTATCGGCCCGAACACGCAGGTGATCGGCTATGACGATGCCGGTGGTGTTTACGCCAGCCGGTTGTGGTGGCTGCTGCGCTGGCTGGGCCATGACCACTGCCAACTGCTGGATGGCGGTTTGCCGGCCTGGCTTGCCGCCGGTTTTCCGCTGCGCAGCGGCGACGAAACGGTGCCGGCGCAGGCGTTCATTGGCGTGCTGCAGGCCGGACACACGGTCGACGCACAAGCGCTGCTGGCGCGAACGCCGGAGCAGGTGCTGATCGACGTGCGCGGACCGGCACGCTACGCCGGCCGTGAAGAACCGATTGATCCGATCGCCGGCCACATTCCGGGTGCCATCAATCTGCCATTCACCGGCAACCTGGCTGCCGACGGCCGCTTCTTGCCAGCCGAAGCCTTGCGTGCGCGCTATGCCGCGGTCGGCAATCGGGCTGTCAGCTATTGCGGCTCCGGCGTAACCGCCTGTCATGCGATTTTTGCCATGGCACTGGCCGGTTTGCCACCGGCTCGCCTGTACCCCGGTTCCTGGAGCGAATGGATAACCGATCCCGCCCGGCCGATTGCGGTCGGCGAACAACCCTAACGCAAACAAAAGTGGCGCCATAACACCGGCGGCAAGTGGCCGCAGCGGTCAGCGGCCGGAACCGTTATACTTCGCGCCGGCAAATTTTTGCTCTCGAAGGACAGCGCCTCGCTGCCGGCCTCATCATGTCCTTGTCTTCCCGCGCCGACGCGGCGCTCATCGCCCGCGGTACGATGCTGCTGCTGTTGTCCGAACTGGTCTTCACCGGGCTCGGTGCCCTGGTCAAGTACTTGGCGCCGCATTACAGCAACGCGCAGATCGTTTTCTTCCGCAATTTGTTCGCATTGCTGATCCTGCTGCCCTACCTGCTTGCCCGCGGCAAATTGATTTTCAAGGTCGACAAGCTGCGTTTTCATTTGCTGCGCTCGACCACCGGCATTACCTCGATGTACTTGTATTTCTATTGTCTCGGGGTATTGCCGCTCGGTGAGGTGACGCTGCTGGCGCAAACCGCACCGATCTGGATTCCGGTGATCGCCTATTTCTGGCTTGGTGATGAATTCAAGAAGCGTTACCTGTTTTCCGGCCTGATCGGCATCGCCGGCGTTGCCTTGGTGGTACGGCCAGACGCCGATACGTTTTCGCCGGCGTTTTTGCTCGGCCTGCTCGGCGCCGTGCTGGCCGCCGGCTCGAAAGTGACGATCCGGCGCATGTCCGACACCGAAACGGCGCACATGATCGTGTTCTATTTCAGTTTGATCAGTACCGTCATCACGGCGATCCCGGCCTTCGTGCAATGGCAGCCGATTGTCAGCAGCGACTGGCCCGCCTTGCTCGGTCTCGGCATCACGGCCGCGCTCGGCCAGATGCTGATGACGCGCGCATTCATGCTGGCGCCACCGGGCCGGATCGGAGCCTGGAGCTACACCCAGGTGGTGTTTGCCTTTGCTTTCGGTTGGCTGCTCTGGCGCGAACCGATTCACCCGTTGTCGCTGCTGGGTGCAGTGCTGATCATCATCGCCGGGCTCACCGCCACCGGCATTCTGCTTGGCTGGTGGCAACGCTGGCGCAACACCCTGCCGAGCAGCTGACCGCCGGGGCGGTAACAGCGGCGCGCAGCTCGCCCGGCTGACATTGCGGCCGGCCGACATCAGCGGTAACACCCCGGGCTTGTGCCCGCCGCCGCTGTCCGACACAATCGCGCCGCGTTGTTGCCGCCGGCGACAACTCCACCGAAGGAAACAGGTCATGAAAGCGCGTAATCGCCATGCCTGTGCCCCCATCCTGCGCAAGGGTGGCGCACATGGCCCCAGCCAGAAGGCTGAACGGACCCGCGACCGGGTCGAGCTAAAATCCGAATTGCGACAAATCAAGGCGACCGATGGTCGCCTTGATGCATTCTGGGGCTGGCAAATCCCAGCCATTCTCACAGCAAACCGACTGGCGGCTTGGCCGTTTTCTTCTACCCTTGTATGACTAACGTTCAGCTACATTGCCCGTTCCATGCGTGATTTGCCGCTCAAGTACAAATTCTGGCTGGTGAACATCGTCGCTTTCATCGGCATGTGTCTCCTGACCCTGTTCGCCATCAACCGCAGCCACAACGCCTTGGTCGACGCCGGTAAACACCTGTCCTTCATGGAAGTGTTCTGGTCCGAGGCCCCCGCCTACGCCGGCATGGTGTTCGTGCTGATGCTGGCCGTGCTGGCCGGCTCGCAAGCGCTGATCGTCTTTGTCGAACGCCACATCGACACCTTGCTCAAGGCCATGCTGAAGGTGCAGCACCAACGTGACCTCGGCGTTCGGGTAGTCACCGACAGTCAGGATGAGGTCGGCGAAATGGGCCGCGCCTTCAACGCGATGCAGGAAGCGCTGCTGACCGTGATCCGGCAGGTCGAGGCTGCCAGCCGCGATGTTCGCGGCGCGGTCGACGGTATGCGCGACGCGGCCCAGCAAACCCGCTCCGGCATGCAGTCGCAGCAGCAAAGTGCCGGTCAGATCGAGCAGCGTGTGCGCGAGATGCTGACCGGTGCCCAAACCGTCCTGCAGCAAGCCACCCACGCCCAATCGGTATCGCGTCAGACCCGTGAACTGGCGCAGAGTGGCAGCAGTGTCGTCGCCGAATTGACGGAAGCGTTTCGGGCGCTCGCCGCTGACGTCCAGCAGAGCTCGGTGCTGATCACCAAGCTGGCGGAAGACAGCAACCGCATCGGCAGCGTGCTCAATGTCATCCGCGAAATCGCCGATCAAACCAACCTGCTGGCACTGAACGCTGCCATTGAAGCGGCACGCGCCGGCGAGAGTGGCCGCGGCTTTGCCGTGGTTGCCGATGAAGTCCGCAAACTGGCCCAACGCGCCGGCGAATCCACCGACGAGATCCGGCAAATCGTTGAAGCGCTGCAGCACACGACCCGTGACTCGGTCGAACTGATGACGGTCGGCGCCGAACGCGCCAACGCCAGCCAGACCCAGGCGGAGCGCGCGGCGCAAGCGCTGTCTGCCATCAATGATTCGGTGCGCAGCATCACGGAAAGCAATCAGGCCATCACCGGCGTCACCGAGCAGCAGGCGAGCCTGGCCGAGCAGGTTTACCAAGACGTCAATGCCATTCAGCACATAACCGACCAAACCCGGCAAACCACCCTGACCTTTGTCCAGAGCAGCGAGCAGCTCAGCGAGCTGGCTGGCCGGCTGCAGCAAACGGTCGGCCAGTTCCGTTTTTGAGCCACATCACGCGCCGCCCAAGCCCGCCTTAATGTTGTGATCGGAAACTGGCTCGGTCACAACAGGGTCGGTCGTTCGAGACGAACGTTTCTGCTTGTTTTTTGACCAATAACTCTCTATCCTGCCGGCCGGTTTTTACAGGTATCGCGCTCAATGTCGACTGTTGTTTCCGATCGTCTGCTGCCGCTGCGGCATTACTTTTTTTGTTTATGGTTCTTGAACCTGCTGTTCGCGCTGCCGTTCCTGCTCCACCACGACGGTTACACTACCCTGTCGTTTGGCTTTGCCACGCTGGTCTGGCTGACCTATGCCTTTCTGTACAGCCTGCCGGCCTTGTTGCCGGTCTGGGCGCTCGGCAAGCTGCTCGGTGATCGGTTGCAGGGACTCAGCCTGCGCCTGCTCATGCTGCTCGCCGCCTTGCTCGGCGCGATCGTCAACATCGCGCTGTTTGCCGACTTCAGCATCTTCAAGATTTTCTCGTTCCATCTGAACGGCTTTGTCTGGAATCTGATCACCACGCCCGGTGGCATTGCCTCGATGGGGGCTGACACCGCCACCATGGTGAGCTTTGCCGTGCTGATGGCGCTGCTGATCATCGGTCATCAAGTGCTGGCGTGGTATCTGCTGCGTGATAACCGCTTGCGCCAGACACTGGATCGATGCTTTGCCGGTCGCTACCGGAAACTGCTCTACCTGTTCTTCGCCGTGACGGTTACCGAACGACTTGCCTACGCCAGCGCGCATGCCACGGCCCATTCGCCGGTGCTGGCGGCAGCCAACGCGTTTCCGTTTCACAACCCGACCACCGTCAACAGCCTGCTGAAAAAACTCGGCTATCAAGTGCGCCGGCAAAGCGAATTCAAAACCGCTGAGCATGTCACGCTGAATTACCCGAAAGCGCCACTGCAAACCGAAACACCAGAAAAGCCACTCAACATTCTCTGGCTGGTCGCGGAGAGCTGGCGAGCCGACACCCTGACCGGCGATGTCATGCCGCAGATGCAGGCATTTGCCGACAGGGCCGTGCACTTCCGCCGTCATTACAGCGGCAGCAACGGCACGCGCTGGGGCATCTTCACCCAGTTTTACGGCCTCTACGGCACCTACTGGTTCACCGTACTGGAAAACCGCCGCAGTCCGGTGCTGATCGATCGCATTCAGGAACTGAACTACCAACTGCATATCTCGACCAGCTCGGCGTTCAGCTATCCGGAATTCGACAAAACGGTTTGGGTCAACGTGCCGGCAGAGCACCTGCACCTGCCGGAAGGCGACGGGCCGGGTTGGAAGTTCGACCGCCGCGGCGTCGACAAACTGGAGCAATTCCTCGACCAGCGCCAGCCGGATCGGCCGTTCTTCGCCTTCCATTTCTTCGAATCCGCGCACGCACGCTACTACTTTCCGGAAGAAAGTGTGATCCGGACGCCGTATCTGGAGGATTTGAACTACGCCACCATGGATCTGGAAAAGGACATCGACCTCATCTACAACCGTTACCTGAACTCGGTGCACCATCTCGACAGCCAGCTCGGCCGCGCCATTGCGGCGCTGGAAAAACGTGGCTTGCTCGAGAACACGATGGTGGTTATCACCGGCGACCACGGCGAAGAGTTCATGGAAAAGGGCCACTGGGGCCACAACTCGCAATTCCACGAAGAACAGACCCGGGTGCCATTGGTGATTTATGTACCGAATCAGGCACCGGCCAAGATCGACAAGCTGAGCAGTCACCTGGATATTCCGGCAACGGTACTGCCCCTGCTCGGCGTCAAGAACGATCCACGCGACTATTCGTTTGGTTGCAATCTGCTGAGCGATTGTGAGCGCAAGGAACTGGTGTTTGGCGATTGGGATCGGGTCGGGTATGCCGACGATCACTACAAACTGGTATTCCCGCTGCGCTCGACCGGCTACACCCAAAATGCGGTCACTGACCGCAATGATCAGCCGGTCGCCGACGAGGAAGCCATTCAGGCAAAGTATCAGCCGGTGATGGTCCGGTTGATGAAGGAAATGACCGAGTTCGCCAAGAAAAAATAGCCGCTTGCGGCAACTGACGGAAAAAACAAAAACCGCAATCTCGATTGCGGTTTTTGTTTTTAAGCACAAGAGTGACAATTCACGGCAACGGCAGGCTGCGCCATTGCCCGACCGGCAAATCCGCCAGCTCGTACGCGCCAACGCGTTCGCGATGCAAGCTTTCGACATGGTAGCCGCAAGCGGCGAACATGCGTCGCACCTGGTGGTAACGGCCCTCGCGCACGGTAACCTCGGCCTCGCGTGGTGCGCAGAGTTTCAGCATCGCTGGCAGGCAGGGTTTGTCTTCGCCACGCAAGTAGATGCCAGCGGCAAAGGCAGTGACCAGTTCGGGTGACAGCGGCCGATCGACACTTACGCGATACACTTTCTCGACATGGTGTTTCGGCGACGTCCATCGCTGCACCAATGCCGACTGATCGGTCAACAGCAACAAACCACTGGTATCCTTGTCGAGCCGACCGACACTGACCAGCTTGGGATCACGCTGCAGCCAGGCCGGCGGCAGCAAATCGTAAATCCGCATGCCTTCTCCGCTGTCGTGGCTGCAAACATAACCAAGCGGTTTGTGCAGCATGATCAACATGCCGTCAGGAAAAGGGATCGGTTCGCCATCAATGAGCAGATCGCGCGGCTCCACTTTCTCGGCAAAATTGCTGAGCACCGTCTCGCCCATGCGTACGCGTCCGGCATTGAGCCAGACCCGCGCCTGCCAGCGTGAGCAATAGCCGAAGCTGCTCAGGATCTGATCGACACGTCGTTTCATCAGCCGCGCACATCCGACAGAGCCTGCGCCAGGTCGGGGCGGGAAAAAACGAAACCGGATTCCAGTAACCGATTCGGCATTACCCGCTGCCCGTTCAGCAACAACTCCGCCCCCTCGCCCGCCATCAGCTTCAGCACCAACGCCGGCACCCGCAGTGCCGCCGGTTTGTGCAGCGCCTGTGCCAATGCCTGGCTGAACTCGGCGTTGCTGACCGGTTGCGGCGCGGTCAAATTGAACGGCCCTGACAGTTCGGTATGGCTCAGCAGATACATGACCGCAGCCAACCAATCATCGAGATGAATCCAGGAAAAACCTTGTTGTCCCGAGCCAATCGGGCCACCCAGCCCCAGACGGAACGCCGGCAACATGCGGGCCAGCGCGCCGCCACTGCGATGCAACACCACGCCAGTACGCAGCAGGCACACCCGCATGCCGAGCGTTTCGGCGGCACGGGCGCTGGTCTCCCAATCCGCGCAGAGACGGGCGCCAAAATCATCGCCGGCAGCATCCGCTTCGCTGAACAACTGTTCTGCGCTGTAACCGTAATAACCAATCGCCGAACCGGAGATGAGCACGTCCGGCCGCAATTGCATGCGGCTTAGCCATTGCACCAGGCCATGAGTGGTACTGATACGACTGGCGCGAATGCGATCTTTCTTGGTTTCGCTCCAGCGTCCGCCAATCAGCGGTTCACCAGCAAGGTTGATCACCGCATCGGCTTGGGTAGGCGCATCGTGCCAGGCCGTGAATGCCGCCACATGCGGCCCGAATTTGCGGCGCACTTTGGCGGGATGGCGAGCAAAAACACTGAGCTCACAGCCTTGCTCCAACAGCACGGCGGCAAGCGCGCTACCCAGAAAACCGGTCGCACCGGTCATCACGACATGCATGGTTTGCTTATCCTGAATGTTGCCTACCCTGATGAGGGCGTTGTTGTTTTGGCTTGGCCAAAGCGCTTTCCGTAACCCGAAGCGCTTACGATTGCTTTTCCGCCGCCGCTTACAACATGGTGGCCAACCCGTTCTGTCCGCAAGCCAGTTACTGCTGCTCCTGAGCCGCCAAGGCATCGCGGTACAGCGGGACGAATTCACGGCTGAAGCAACAGAACGTGACTTCTTCTATCTGCGGATATCGCGCCAGTGCCGTCGCCACCGTGCTGACTGCCAGCGGTGCGGCCAACGCCGGTGGATAGCCGTACACTCCACAGCTGATCGCCGGGAACGCGATCCGCCGGATCGCGTGGGCGGCCGCCAGCTGCAGGCTGTTGCGGTAGCAATCTGCCAGCAGCGCCGGTTCACCGCGGTCGCCGCCCTGCCAGATTGGCCCGACCGTATGAATCACATAACGGGCGCGCAGCAGGTGGCCGCGGGTCAACCGCGCCTCACCGACCGGACAGCCGCCGAGGGTGCGGCATTCTGCCAGAAGGCCGGGACCGGCGGCACGGTGAATGGCACCATCGACTCCACCACCACCCAGCAGGCTGGTATTGGCGGCATTGACGATGGCATCGACCGCGAGCGTGGTGAGATCACCCAGCCAGACCTTGAGTACCGCCATACTGCCCCCTTGCCCCTCAAACCGCCCGCACGCCGCGGTTTACATCGCCAGCCAAACCGGCTAGCCTGTTCAAAATATTAAACATGGCCGCATCGGCCAGCCGACCCGCCGGAGAACGCCCCCGTGCTCAAGCCAGCCTATCCCTACTATCTCGCCAACGCCCCGGTCTATGCCAACCAAGACCTCGCCGTGGTCGACAAATACACTGGCGAAGTCGCCACCCGCGTTGCCTTGGCCGACGCCAGGGCCATCGACGCCGCGATCGCTGCGGCCGAAGCCGCCAGCGAACCGATGCGCAAACTGCCGGCCTACAAGCGCCAGCAGATTTTGCAGCACTGCGTGCAGCGGTTTACTGAACGGCTCGAAGAGCTGGCCCAGGCACTCACCATCGAGAACGGCAAGCCGATCAATGACGCCCGTGGCGAAGCGGTCCGGCTCATCGATACCTTCCGCATTGCCGCCGAAGAGTCGGTCCGCATCTACGGCGAAGTGATGCCGCTCGACATTTCCGCCCGCGCCGTTGGCTATACCGGCATGTGGAAGCGGGTACCGATTGGGCCCTGCTCGTTCATTTCGCCGTTCAATTTTCCGCTCAATCTCGCCGCCCACAAAGTGGCACCGGCCATCGCCGCTGGCTGCCCGTTCGTGCTCAAGCCAGCCTCGATGACGCCGATTGGCGCGCTCATCATCGGCGAAGTGCTGGCCGAAACCGATTTGCCGAAAGGGGCGTTCTCGATCCTGCCCTGCTCGCGCGACGGCGCCGATCTGTTCACCACCGACGAACGACTGAAATTGCTCTCGTTCACCGGTTCGCCGCAAGTCGGTTGGGATCTGAAAGCCAAGGCCGGCAAGAAGAAAGTGGTGCTGGAACTGGGCGGCAACGCCGCCTGCATCATCGATCACGACAGCGATATCGACGATGCGGTCAAGCGCGTCGTGTTCGGCGCGTTCTACCAGAGTGGCCAGAGCTGCATCAGCGTGCAGCGCATCCTGGTCCATGAATCCATTTACAAGACTTTCCGCGATCAGCTCGTTGCTGCGACCAAGGCGCTGAAAATGGGCGACCCGAAAGATCCGGCGACCTTCATCGGCCCGATGATCTCGGAGAAGGAAGCCCAGCGGCTCGAAGGCTGGATCAACGAAGCGGTCGCCAGTGGCGCCACGCTGCTCTGCGGCGGCAAACGCCAGGGCGCGATGCTGGAAGCGACGCTACTGGAAAACGTGCCGAATGCGGCCAACATCTCCTGCCAGGAAGCCTTCGGCCCGGTTGCGATCATTAGTCCGTTCAGTGATTTCGACGCCGCGCTCCATGAGGTCAACAACAGCGATTTCGGTCTGCAGGCCGGCGTGTTCACCCGCGACATCTACAAAATCCAGCGCGCCTGGGATGTGCTGGAAGTCGGAGGCGTCGTCATCGGCGACATTCCGAGCTGGCGCGTCGATCACATGCCTTACGGCGGCGTCAAGGATTCCGGCCTCGGTCGCGAAGGCATTCGCTACGCCATCGAAGACATGACCGAATTGCGCATGCTGATCATCCGCACGCCGCCAAAAGAGCAGCGTTGAACAACGCGCTGTCAGCAACAAAAAGCCCCGCATGCGGGGCTTTTTGTTTGCCTCACCATTCGCTCACTTGAAGAAGCGAATGGTGAACGGATAGGCCCAGACCTCGCCATTGTTGGCTTTCAGGCCGCCGATGATGGCAAACACGATGTTCAGCACACCAAGCACCCACAGCAAGAAAAAGCCGATCAGGATCAACGCCAGAATCCAGCAGATGAAGCCGTAAATCAGGAAAGACAGCAGCCAGTTCGCGACATTCTTGCCATGCGCATCAATCAGCGGATGTTCGTACTTCTTCATCTGCCACATGACAATCGGAATGATGAAACCGGCAAACGGGATCAGGTAGCCGGCCAGAATCGACAAATGGATGAACATGCCCCATTGCCGGGCCTGGATTTCTTGTTGTGAGGGAAATTCGGACACGATGCAATCTCCAACAGTTGCGGATGTCGCCAACGCAATAGCGGCTTACCATAACCATTTCTGCACCGCTTGTCAGCGTGAGCCGCACCGCTCAAATGCCAACGCCGCGAACGATCGCGGCGTTGGCTGGGCTTGTCGTTTGGCTGGACGCTCGTTTGGTGGAGATTGTCATCC
Source organism: Permianibacter sp. (assembly GCA_046297695.1). Classification (GTDB taxonomy): domain Bacteria; phylum Pseudomonadota; class Gammaproteobacteria; order Enterobacterales; family Permianibacteraceae; genus Permianibacter. Next base: position 91,957 of record JBKBHF010000001.1, read on the forward strand.
GGCCGATCAACGCCTGGCGTAACCCTGCAGCGGCGTTTCCCGGCTGACGATGGCTTGCCAATCATCGGTATACGGACCATCCAGTTTGGCTGCCACGCTGTAGCGCACCCCTTCTTTGACATCTATGGTGATACTGCTGCGTTCGGAGGCGCGACTGCCAGGCCGGGAGATCGCACCAGCGCCATACAGATTTTCCAGCTTGGCGCCGAGCCGGATGGTGTGCTGACCCGGCCGCAGCAACAACTGCTTGCGCTCCGGTACGACATTCTGGCCATCGACAGCAAGGAAGAACGCTTCGTACTGCTGATGGGCCTGACGCGGAATGTCCAGATCGACAATGCCGTGTGGCTCGCCGGAACGAACAAAAGGGCCGCTACTGCTGGCGCAGGCAGCCAATATTGCCGTAGCCACCATACCGATTCCTGTCTTCAGCATGCTCATGTTTTGCTCCTTTTCCCGTCCGGCGTTCGCCGAGCTTTGCTTGGAAACAAGCGCACCGACTTGGTTCCTTTTTGACCAGCTCAGCTGGCATGTTTATTCCACTTCCCGGTTTGCATCAGCGCTGTGCACACTACTTCCAATAACGCCGACGTGGCGTGCTCCATGGCGGATCGGTGATAATACGCGCCGAATTTTGACCCGCCCGTCGTAACCGACCTGCCCAACGAGGATTGATCATGACCGCAACTGCCGCGGCCCCGCAGCGCCATACCAATCTGAACGCCGACGCCCTGATCAAGAAAGCCCTGGAGCGTCATGAAGGCCGCCTTGCCAGCAATGGCGCCCTCGTGGTCGAAACCGGCAAGCGCACCGGCCGCAGCCCGGCGGATCGTTTTATCGTTCAAGAGCCGAGCACGCAGAACGAGATCGACTGGGGCAAGGTCAACAAGCCGTTCCCGGCTGACAAGTTCGACGCCCTCTGGGCCAGGGTCGAAGCCCATTACAACACGCTGCCGGAAGCCTTCGTCAGCCACCTGCATGTCGGCGCCGATCCGAAGCATTACCTGCCCATCGAGATGCACACCGAAACCGCCTGGCAACACCTGTTCGGCCGCAACCTGTTCATTCGCCCGAGCCAGTTCAACCCGTCGAACAAGCCGGTCTGGCAGATCCTGAACGTACCGGGATTCATTTGCGATCCGGCCCGGGACGGCACCAACAGCGACGGCTGCGTCATCATCAATTTCAGCGCCCGCAAGGTGCTGCTGGCTGGCATGCGCTACGCCGGTGAGATGAAGAAAGCCATGTTCTCGGTGCAGAACTTCCTGCTGCCGGCCGAAGACACCCTGCCGATGCACTGCGGCGCCAACCAGGCCAAAGACGGCAAGGTCACGCTGTTCTTCGGCCTGTCCGGCACCGGCAAGACCACGCTGTCGACCGATCCGGCCTGCCACATCATCGGTGACGACGAGCACGGCTGGGGCCCGGGCACCGTGTTCAACATCGAAGGCGGCTGCTACGCCAAGTGCATCCACCTGAACAAGGATCACGAACCGGTCATCTGGAACGCCATCCGCCACGGCACCATTCTGGAGAACGTCGTCCTGAACGAAGACGGCACCCCGGACTACAACGACCACACGCTGACCCAGAACAGCCGCGCCGCCTACCCGCTCGACTTCGTCGAGAAGCGCGTGCCGGAAAACCGCGGCCCGGAACCGGAAGCGCTGATTTTCCTGACCTGCGACATGACTGGCGTGTTGCCGCCGGTTTCGATCCTGAACCGTGAACAGGCCGCTTACCACTTCCTGTCCGGCTACACCGCAAAAGTGGGCTCGACCGAAATGGGTTCAACCTCATCGATTGAACCAACCTTCTCGACCTGCTTCGGCGCGCCGTTCTTCCCGCGCCCGGCCGGCGTTTACGCCGAGCTGTTAATGAAGCGTCTGGATGCCTCGGGCGCCAAAGTGTACCTGGTCAACACCGGCTGGACCGGTGGCTCGGCCGGCAACGGCGGTCACCGTTTCCCGATCCCGGTCACCCGCGCCGTGGTCGCCGCCATCCAGAGCGGCGTGCTGAAAACGGCCAAGACCCAGCACCTGCCGGTGCTCAATCTCGACGTGCCGGTGGAACTGCCGGGCGTCGACAGCAAGCTGCTGAACCCGCGCAACACGTGGGAAGATCAGGCCGCCTACGATGCCGAAGCCAAGAAACTGGCTCAGCTATTCATCGAGAACTTCAAGAAGTTCAAGGTCGACGCCAAGATCGTCGCGGCCGGCCCGCAGCTCTAATCAAGCTGGCTGTGCTGAACCAAGGGCCGCAGATGCGGCCCTTGGTTTTTTTTGCAGGATTGTTTTTTCGTTTACGATGCCGCACCCCTTCGCCATCAAACCATCACTGGAGCCTGAAATGGACGCCGACTGGATCCTCACCACCCTGAACGATGCCTTGAGCTCATTGGAAGACGTGGTCACCGAACTGGAATCCGATCCGGATTCGGTCGACGAACGGCTGCCGGAACTGATGGCCACGGTCTATGCCAAACTGAACTACGCTTGGAATAGCCGCGAACTCGGCCCGGAAGCGATCGACAAGCTCGATCATGATCAGCTGGTAGGCTTTCCGAAGGATTTGGCGATCTGACCCGGTTTCAGGATATTTGGGAGCGAGCTTGCTCGCGATGATTCTGCGGTGGGTTTGTTGATTCTTTTTGCCTCGGCAACAGCGAACGCCGAGGCAGATCAGCATCACAACCACTTTGCCGAAAAAAATCCGACGCGTAAAAAACGCGACTCAGCGTCGCGTTTTCAACCACTGCGGCAAGTGCCCAATCTCATGTAACTGATCCAGCGGCTCGTGCGCCAGCAAATCCGCCAGATCATGGGCGCCATACGTCGCCGCCAGCCGATCGACATTCGCCCGTTTCGCCATTTCCATATCGAAGCCGGTGTCGCCAACCACAAGAGCCCGCTGCGCCGGTGTGTCGGTTTCTTTCAGGATATCCAGCACCATCTGCGGATGCGGTTTGCCTTCGGCTTCGTCCGAGCAGCGCGAGGTATGAAAGAACTGATCCAGCCCCACTTCCTTCCACGCCCGCTCCAGACCGTAACGCGCCTTGCCGGTCGCGACAGCGAGTACGAAGCCGGAATCTTTCAACCAGTCCAGGGTTTCGCGAGCGCCATCGAACAGCGGTGTCGGCGTCGGATCGGTTTCCACGAAAGCAGTGCGGTATTCCTGCTTGAGCTGTTCGAGTTGATCCGGATGAGCACCGGGAAACAGGATCTCGTACACCGCCGGCAAGGACAAACCGATGATGCCCTTGACCGCGTCTTCGGTCGGCACCGGCAGCTCGGCAAGCTCTGCCGCTGCGCGCATCGACGAAACGATGCGGCCTACCGAATCAATCAGCGTGCCGTCCCAGTCGAAAATAATCAGGTCGTAAGGTCTGTTGGTCATGAGGGACTACACAGCAAAAGGATGACAGGAAATGGGGACAAAACCGGCTAGCTCAACCAGCTGCCACCGCACGCGCGTTCACCAACACCGTTTCCAACTCCGCCGGCAACGGCGCATTTACCGTCACGACCTTACCTGAAGCCGGATCAATGAAACTCAGCGATGCCGCATGCAGAAACAACCGCTTCAGGCCGAGGCGCTCGGCCAGTGCCACGGTCTCATCGGTACCGTATTTGTCATCGCCCAATAAAGGATGGCCGGCATGGGCGGCATGGACCCGGATCTGATGGGTGCGGCCGGTAAGTGGGCTGGCTTCGACCAGCGTGCAGCTCGGGAAGTTCTCCAATACCGCGAACCGGGTTTGCGACGCTTTGCCTTCCGGATGCACCCGCACCACCCGCTCGCCGGACTTCAATTCATTGCGCAGCAGCGGCGCGTTGATGAGCTGCTTGCGATTCGACCATTTGCCGATGACCAGCGCCTGGTAGACCTTGTCCATGTCTTTTTCCCGCAGCGCTTCGTGGAAGGCGCGCAGGGCTGAACGTTTTTTCGCCACCAGCAGGCAGCCGGAGGTGTCGCGGTCGAGTCGGTGCACCAGTTCCAGAAACGGTGCGTCCGGACGCAGCGCACGCAGACCTTCGATGACGCCATACGAAACGCCAGAACCACCATGCACGGCCATGCCAGCCGGTTTGTTGATGACGATATAGCCGTCGGTCTCCAGCAGCACCGCGTCATCGAGTGCCTGAATTTTGCGCAGCGCCGGATTCGGCCCCGGTTCGCTTTCAGCGATCCGGACCGGTGGGATGCGGACGACATCGCCGATTTCGAGCCGGGTTTCGGCTTTGACCCGACCTTTGTTGAGGCGCACCTCGCCGGTCCGCAGCAGTTTATAAATGCGGCTCTTCGGCACCCCCTTCAGCAAGGTCAGCAAGAAGTTGTCCAGACGCTGGCCGGCGCGGCCTTCATCAATGGTCACAAATCGTACAGACGGGGTATCGGTGGCAGGCGTTTCGGCGGTCGCCGGATCGGCGCTTTGGGGAATTTTGCTTTTAATTTGCGGCACTTACGGCGACCTGCTATAGTCCTTCGGCCAATCCGCATGGTCGCGATCCCGGCAAGCCGTTGTGCCTGTGACGACTATCCATGAAAGATAACCGTCCAGCCTCCTGAAGCCCCGCGATCCACGCCACTGCCGATTGAACTCTTTGTGAGTAAACCTGTGCACCGGCCTTTGTTTGGCCAGCACGTTGACTATTGTACGTCATGACGATTGCCGTCATGCCGTCATTGCCAGCAAGGCAGCGAGTTTTTTGCCGTCCCGCCGTGGCTCGATTCTGTTCAGGTGCGAACGAATCCTGCGTAGTCTCCGGCGCGACTGATGTTTTTGGTCCTGACCGGCCGGCCGCAACGATCTGGTCCGCCCGTCACCGCCAGAGCATCGATGAAACTGTTTTTGGCGCGTTTCACGCGCGCGATTTCGTGGCTCCGTTTTCGCCGTCGTTGGCTTACGCAGCCCGAATCCACAGCCGATCAGGCCTCGAGTAACGGCGCCGATCCTGCGTGAGAGCCCTGCCCACCTGGCGTTGATGGCGTGTTCGCAGTCTGTCGTTTGACCGACCGACGAGAACCACCATGAAACGGATGCTGATTAACGCAACCCAGCAAGAAGAGCTGCGCGTTGCATTGGTTGACGGGCAGCGCCTGTACGACCTGGACATCGAAGTCCCTGGTAAAGAACAGAAAAAGGCCAACATCTACAAAGGCCGTATCTCCCGCGTAGAACCCTCCCTCGAAGCGGCTTTTGTCGATTACGGCGCCGAGCGCCACGGCTTCCTGCCACTGAAAGAAATCTCCCCGACTTACTTCACCGACCCGACCAAGACCCGCGGCAACATCAAGGAGCTGGTCAAGGAAGGTCAGGAGGTCATCGTCCAGATTGAAAAGGAAGAGCGCGGTCAGAAAGGCGCGGCGCTGACCACCTATATCAGCCTCGCCGGCTGCTACGTGGTGCTGATGCCGAACAACCCGCGCGCTGGCGGCATCTCGCGCCGTATCGAGGGCGATGACCGCTCCGAGCTGCGCGAAGCGCTGCAAGCGCTGGACCTGCCGGATGGCATGGGCATCATCATCCGCACTGCCGGTGTCGGCCGTTCGGAAGAAGAACTGAAGTGGGACCTCGGCGTGCTGCTGACCCAGTGGAACGCCATTGTCGATGCCGCCGCCAAGCGCCCGGCCCCGTTCCTGATTTACGCCGAGAGCGATGTCATCATCCGCTCGATCCGCGATTACCTGAAAGCGGACATCGGCGAAATCATCGTCGACACCCAGGATGCCTATAACCGCATTCGCCAGCACATCGAGCTGGTGCGGCCGGACTTCGTCAGCAAGGTGAAGCTGTACAAGGACGACATCCCGCTGTTCAACCGTTACCAGGTCGAAAGCCAGATCGAAAGCGCCTACCAGCGCGAAGTGCGGCTGCCGTCCGGCGGCTCGATCGTGATCGACCGTACCGAGGCCATGGTCTGTATCGACGTCAACTCGTCGAAAGCGACCAAGGGCGGCGACATCGAAGAAACCGCGCTGCAGACCAATATCGAAGCCGCGCAGGAAGTCGCGCGTCAGCTGCGCCTGCGTGACTTGGGAGGCCTCGTCGTCATCGACTTCATCGACATGACCCCGGCCAAGAACCAGCGCATGCTCGAAGACGCGCTGCGCGACGCCGTCGAGATGGATCGCGCCCGTATTCAATTGGGCCGGTTGTCGAAGTTCGGCCTGATGGAAATGTCGCGTCAGCGCCTGCGCCCGGCCCTGGCCGAATCGACCACCGAGCTGTGCCCGCGTTGTAACGGCGTCGGCCATATCCGCAACGTCGAATCCATGTCGCTGTCGGTGCTGCGCCTGATCGAAGAAGAAGCGATGAAGGATTCGACTTCGCAAGTGCAGGCCATTCTGCCGGTCGAAGCCGCCACCTACCTCTTGAACGAAAAGCGCAAAGACATTCTCGGTATCGAGAAGCGCCACGAGGTGCACGTGGTCGTGGTGCCGAACCCTCACCTCGAAACGCCGAATTACGAAGTCCGCCGCCTGCGTCAGCAGGAAGTGGTCGAAACCGTCTCCTATTCGTTGGCCGAACAGCCGAACGTGGAAGCGGTAGAAATCACCACCCAGAACAAACCGCGCAGCGAAGTGCCAGCCGTACAGTACGCGCAAGTCGCCGCGCCGGCGCCGATTGTGCCACCAGCCCCGGCGCCGCAACCGGCCAAGGCCGTTGCTGCTCCGGCCGCTACCGTTGCCAAACCGGGCATCCTGCGCCGTATCTGGAATGCACTGTTCGGCGTCGGCGAACCGGTGAAAGAAGAAAAAGGTCGTGGCCGCAACGAGCGTGACCGCAACAAGCGTGGCGACCGTCGTGATGGTCGCCCGGACAACCGCGGTGAACGCCGTGATGGTCGCGATGGCCGAGGCCAGCGTGGCGAGCGTCGTGATGGCCGTCAGGATGGCGGGCGTGATCAGCAGCGGCAAGGTCGTGAACAAGCGCGCGATCAAGGCCGCGAACAATATCGTGAGCAACAAGGCGACAACCGCCGCCAGCAACAACCAAAGGCCGACGGTCAGCAGCGCGACGGCCGGCAGCCGCGCGAAGAGCGTCAGCCACGTGGCGAGCGCCAAGCACGCGATCCGCAGGTACGTGAACAGCAACCGCAGCAGACACGCGAAGAGCGGCAACCGCGGGAAGAGCGTCAGCCGCGTGAGGAACGCGGTCCGCGTCAATCCCGTGCCGAGCGCATGGCCATGCGTCAGCAGCAACAAGCTGGCGACGCACCGACCGCTGAGAACATCACCACGCCGGTGGCAGTCGCTGCACCAAGCGTTGTCACACCGGAACCGGCAATCGTCGACAACGCCGAAGTCAACGTCATCGACCGCGAGAACATCGAAGCGACCGAGCAGCGTCGTGACCGTGGTGAACGCGGTGATCGTCGCCGCCGACTGCCGCGTCACCTCGGCGGTGGTCGCCGTCGCGACCGCGATGGCAACGAAACGGAAACCGAATTGCCGACCGCCGCAGCGTTTGTCGCGCCACAGATCGATGAAACAGCCGTCGAAGTCGCTGTCGCCGAAACGGCAGCTGCCGAACCGGCACCGGTCGTCATCAATGTCGCCAGCAGCGAACCGAGCAAACCGGCAGTCGTCAGCCCGACGCCAGCCGCACCGGTAACCGCGGAAATTGTCGCCGCCGTCTCGGCAAAACCGGCAGTGGTTAGCGCCCCGGCGGCGGCACCTGCCTCGTCCGTCGCCAGCAGCGCGAGCTCGGCCTCGGCGCCTGCAGCAAAACCGGCACCGGTCGCGCCGATTGAGCCAACGCCGGTCGTTTCGGCTCCGGCCGTTCCGACCAGCAGCGGTGGCAGCAGCGCCCCGACCGAAGCCATGCGCCCGCGCGTGATCGCCTCGGCACCGGCTGCCAAGCCGAAACCGGTTGAGCCGGCACCGAAAACAGAAGTCTCGGAAGAAGAAGCGTTGAAAAACGTGGCGGCACTGCTCGCCAGCCTGATCGAGCCGAGCCAGAATCAGAGCACGGTATTGCACCGGACGTCGAGCTCGAGCAGCTCGCCGATGGCCAAGCCGCGCGCTACGGTGGCTGAACCGGCACCGCAACAATCGCAATTGCCGCTGTCATCAATCGAGCGCGCACAAGAGCAGATCGACAACCAGGAAGACAAAACCTGAGGTAATTGACGCCTTGCGCCAAGAACAAGAAAAAGCCCCGCATGCGGGGCTTTTTCTTTGCGTGCGCGGATCGCTCACCGCACCGTTCGGAGCCGGGCACACTCACCCGCCTTCATGGGCGACGATTGGCCAGGCGCCACTGCGACGGCGTCACCCCTTCCCAATCGCGAAAGGCATGCGTGAACGAACTCTGCTCGCTGTAGCCGAGCAGAAACGCGATATCGGTCAGGGTCAGTTTGGCATCGAGCAGATAGCGCTTGGCGAGATCGCGGCGGGTGGCATCCAACACTTGCTGGAAAGTGTAGCCAATCCGCTCCAATTGCCGCTGCAAACTGCGCGGACTCATCGCGAGCTCACTCGCCACCTCGGCCAATCGCGCCCGGCCCTGGCCCAATTGCGGCAACAGAATCGCGCGCACCCGGTTCAGCAGCTCCGGTTCCAACTGCTCGCGTCGCGCGGCCAGCAATTGATCGGCGTGCAGTTGCAATGCCGCCCGTAGACTCGGGTCCGCTTGCGGCACCGGCCAGTCCAGCAAGGCCTTGTCAAACCGGATGCTGTGGTGCTCGGCACCAAACTGCAGTGGGCAACCGAAGATGCGCTGATGTTCAGAGGTGTCGGCCGGTTCCGGATGCCGAAAGCAGACTTCATGTGCCGCCACCGGCTGGCCAACCAGCCAGCGCACGAACACCGCAATGCCGGCAAAAACGCTTTCCGACAGATGCCTGCATTCGATCTTTTCCAACCACGGGCTGTGCCAGCGATATTCGGCGTAGTCATCAAACTCGATCAATTCCGAACGGCCCAGATCATGCGCCAAGGATTCATAACGCATGACCTGCTCGACCGCTTCACGAAACGTGCGACACGCCAGTAACAGCAGGCCATACACCGCGTAATGCGACATCCGAAACTGTTCACCGACGTGCAAACCAAACGCCTGATCAGGAATACGCTCCGCCGCCGTGTTCAGCAGCCGCAGATAATCGGCAACCGGAATGCCATCGCTGTTGGCCGGCAGCGCAACACCGGCGGCCTCGAGTAATGCGGCACGCGGCCAGCCGGCCGCGGCGGCCGTTTCGAACAGGGCTTCGGCATAAGCATTGACGACACGTGCCTGCATCGGCGGATCTCCAACTGGCGTCATCGGACAAACAGACGGTGGCGAGCGCCAAGTCTACCGAAGCGAGCGCGCAATACCATCATCGGCATTGCAGGAGGACCACTATGCAACGCTGGAATGGCTGGGGCTATCAGGACATCGACGTGCCGCTGCGGCCCGCGGCCCTTGCCTTTCTGACGGAGCAACTCGGCGCCGGCATTCGCCCGGTTGATGCGAAACTCGATGCCGTTTGCGCAGCGATACCGCCGTCTCGACTCGACAACCACATGCTCATGCATCTGGGGGCCGGCGTTGAACCGGCTCAGCGCTTACGCCACAGCTGCGGCCAGAGCCTGCCCGATTGGCTGCGCTTGCGTCACGGCAAGCCCGGCAGCGTTGTTGATGCGGTGGTCGAGGCTCGCAACGAGGATCATCTCGTCGCCATTCTGGCGCAGGCAAAAGATCGCGGTCTTCGCGTGATCCCGGTTGGCGGGGCCACCAGTGTCGTCGGGCATCTGACACCGCCTGCCGATGACCGACCGACACTGGCGATCAATTTGCAAAGCCACTCGCGTTTGCGCGCCCTCGACCACAACAATCACTTGGCACTGTTCGACGCCGGTGTCAGCGGGCCGCTGCTGGAAGCGCAGTTGCACAGTCACGGTTACACGCTGGGTCATTTCCCGCAATCCTTTGAATTCTCGACCTTGGGCGGCTGGATCGCGACCCGATCATCGGGTCAACAATCTCGGCGCTATGGCCGCATCGAGCAACTGTTTGCCGGTGGCCGTGTCCTGCAGGCGACGCAGGCGTTGGAACTGCCGCCGTTTCCGGCCAGCGCAGCCGGGCCGGATCTGCGCGAATGGGTGCTCGGTTCCGAAGGGCGACTCGGCATCATCAGTCAGGCCTGGGTCAACGTCCGCAGCAAGCCGGCCTACGAGCGCTTTCACGCCATCTTTCTGCCGCACTGGCAACAGGCAGTTGATGCCGCGCGCAGCCTGGCACAATCAGACATTCCGTTCTCCATGCTACGGCTGTCCAACGCCACCGAAACACAAACGCTGTTGCGTCAGGCCGGCCACGAAACCAGCATCGCCTGGCTTGAGCGTTACCTGCGCTGGCGTGGCTGCGGTCAGGACAAATGCCTGCTGTTGCTCGGTTTCACCGGCGAGACGGCGCCGTGCCGGCGGGCCGAACGCGACGCTGGCGATTTGCTGCGGCCATTTGGCGCCGTTGCCGTTGGCACCCGCATGGGTGAAGTCTGGAAGCAAAATCGCTTCCGTTCGGTTTATCTGCGCAACACACTCTGGCAACACGGATACGCGGTCGATACCGTCGAAACCGCCTGCACCTGGCAGCAAACCAGCAACATGATGCACGCCATTGAAAACGCCGCGCGCAAGGCACTGGCAACTGACGACGAACAGGTCCACGCCTATACCCATCTGTCCCACGTCTACAGCAGCGGCTCCAGCGTGTACAGCACCTTCATGTACCGGCTGACCGCCGATTACCAACACAATCTGCAGCGCTGGCAGCAATTGAAGACGGCGGTCAGCAATGCCATCGCCGAGCACGGTGGCACCATCAGCCATCAACATGGCGTTGGCCACGACCATGAACCCTGGCTGCGAAAGGAAAAAGGCACCATCGGTTGTGACTGGCTGCAAGCGGTGATTGATCGCGCCGACCCGGACGGCATCTTCGACAGCGGCAACCTGCTCTGCAAACAGACCGGAACCAGCGCCTCATGACTGGCTGCGGCAACCGCTGGCACGGCAATTGGCGCGCTGATTTTTTCGCCGCGCTGCAGGAGCCGCTGGATGTGTTGATCATCGGCGGCGGCATCACCGGCGCGGGTGTGCTGCAAGCGGCGGTAAACCAAGGCCTGCGCGCCGCACTGGTCGAACAGCGTGATTTTGCCTGGGGCAGCTCCAGCCGTTCATCAAAATTGGTGCACGGTGGCCTGCGTTACCTGAAGCAAGGTCACCTTGGCCTGACTGCTGCCGCGCTGAAAGCACGCAATGCCCTGCAGCAACAGTATCCGGAAGCCATTACGCCACGCCGGTTCTACTTGCCCTATGCCAAAAAGCCGCCACGCCTGATCCAGGCCGGACTCGCGCTGTACGACGTTCTGGCCGGTCGGCGCAGTCGTGCACACCATGGGCGTGACAGCTGGCTGCAACAGTTTCCGTTTCTGCGCAACGAGCAGCGCCACGGCGCGCTGAGCTATCTCGACGCCGCGACCGATGACTGCCAGTTGGTGTTGCGGGTGCTGATGGAAGCGATGTCACGCGGGGCGTTTGCCGCCAACTACGTCGCTGCGGAAAGTTTGCTGCAGAATCGCGAGCAGAAAGTCGTGGGTGCCGTACTGCGCGACCAATCCAGCAATCAACAGTTTGAAGTCAGGGCCAACGTCGTGGTCAATGCCACTGGCGCCTGGAGCGACCGGCTGTTGGCCACTCGCTCCGCCACAACGCCAATGCGACCGCTGCGCGGCTCCCATCTTGTGCTGCCTTGGCATTTGCTGCCGTTGGCGGAAGCCATCGGGTGCCCGCACCCGCAAGACGGTCGGCCGGTCTACGCCGTGCCCTGGGCCGGTGCGGTGCTGTTTGGCACCACCGATGTGGATCATGACGCCTCACTGGATCTGGAGCCACGGCTCAGCAGCGCGGAATATGACTATCTGATGTCAGCGCTCTTTCGTCTCTTTCCCGAACTTGAATTCAAGGAAAGCGACATTGTCAGCAGCTTCGCCGGTGTCCGCCCCACCTTTGCCGATCACCACGCCGATCCATCTGCCACCAGCCGCGAGCATCTCGTCGAAGAAAGCGCCGGCTTTGTCCGGATCTGCGGCGGTAAACTGACCACGTTCCAGCTGATGGCTGACGACGTGCTGACACGCATCTGCCGCCAACTCGGTCGAATCAAAAAGCGTGCACAGCACGCACAATGGACAACAACCTGCGCGCATGACTCAAGCCCACACTTCATTGGCGACAGCGATCTCACCGAGCAGCACTGGCAAGCCGCGTTGACCCAGGCCGTGCAGCATCTGGATGACTTGCTGCTGCGGCGCACCCGCATCGGCCTGATTGAACGAGACGGAGGCCTGTCGCTGCTGCAGCAACGACAGGCCCAGCTCTGTCGCGAGCTGAACTGGGACGATGCGCGCTGGCAGCAGGAATGCACGCGCTACCACGGCATTCGGCAGCGGCATTACGCCGCACAGGCGTTCCGATACTGAGCGCACTGTCGCCGCGCATGACAACGACGTTGCTGAGGCAGTTCGGTACCGGCAGGATGACGCGACGGCAAACTCCGTCGCCAGCGAATCCGCGAATACGAAATTGACTACAGCATGTGCTGCTGACGCAAATGCGCCAACAAGCCGCGACAACCGGCTTCGACGATATCGAACACCCGCTGAAAGCCATTCAACGGGCCGTAGTAAGGGTCCGGCACATCCAGCGAACCAAGCTCCGGCGCGAACTCCAGCAAGCAGTGCAAGCGTGATGCCGGCAACTCAAGTTCGGCATGCTGCCGGCGAAGCACATGCAAATGCCCTTCATCCATCGCAATCAGATAATGGAACTGCTGAAAGTCGTCCGCTTTGACTTTGCGCGCACGCTGCTTTGACAGATCAATTCCGCGTGCCTTGGCCACCTGCTGCGTCCGCGGGTCCGGCGCCTCGCCAGCGTGAGAGCCGCTGACGCCCGCGGAATCCACCCGGAATCGTTGCAGCAACTGTTGCTCGCGGAGCAGCGATTCGAACACGCCCTGCGCCGTCGGCGACCGGCAGATATTGCCCGTGCAGACGAACAACACGCCAATCCGCTCCGTGGTCATGCCCTCTCCTTCTCAACCCACCTGCATCAGCATCATCAAGATGCGAGCAGGCGACGCAAGCGCGCCAGATCGTCCGGCGTATCGACGCCGGCCGGTGGCACCTGCAACGCCGGCTCGACATGAATGCTGGCGCCGTTCCAGAGTGCTCGCAGCTGTTCCAGCGATTCCAGTTGTTCAATCGGCGCTGGCGCCCAACGGACAAACTGCTGCAGAAAACTGACCCGATACGCGTAAATGCCGATATGACGTTGCCAGGGCGTGAGATCGGCCGGGGTTTCCGGGAAGTGCTTGCGCGAATACGGAATGCTGGCGCGTGAGAAGTACAAGGCGCGGCCATTCTTGTCCGCCACCACCTTCACCACACTGGGTTCGAAAAGCTGCTGCGGTCCATCCAGCGAACAGCTGAGTGTCGCCATGCCGCACTGGGCGTTCCGCGCAAGATTGTTGGCAACCTGATCGATGATGGCCGGCGGAATCAGCGGTTCATCGCCCTGCACGTTGACGACGATGGTATCCGCCGCAAGCTGCAATCGACTGGCGGCTTCATTCAAGCGGTCACTGCCGGATTCATGATTGACATCGGTCATCACAACCTCGGCGCCGAATGCCGTGACCGCATCAGCAATCCGCTGATCATCGGTGGCAATCACCACGCGGGCTGCAGCACTTTGCCTGGCCCGCTCGTAGACATGCTGAATCATCGGCTTGCCCGCGATATCGGCCAGCGGCTTGGCCGGCAGCCGGGTCGACGCATAACGCGCCGGGATGATCACGACGAACGACATGGCGATGGGCTCCGCTTACAGTTCTTCCGGACGCAGCGGCCGGGCTTCGTCTTCCAGCAAGACCGGAATGCCGTCGCGCACCGGAAACGCCAGCCGATCGAACTTGCAGCGTAACTCCTGCTCGGCTTTGCGATATTCCAATTTGCCCTTGCAAATCGGGCAGGCCAAGATATCGAGCAAATGCTTATCCATGACTGACTCCTTGACGCAGCGCACGCAGGAGGCGTTCGAGCTGCAGGGAAAATTCACTGTCGAGTTCCGCGCCAATGCGCACGAACCAATGCTGCGGACCTGCGAAGCCGGCACATTTGACCGCATCTTTCTCGGTCATCAGGATCGGCGCATCTTGCCAGGGCAAATCCGCGGCTTGATAGGCATGGTGGTCCGGAAACGGATGTTCGATCACCCCCAAACCGGCGGCGCGCAAACTGGCAAAGAACCGCGCCGGATTGCCGATACCGGCAACCGCATGGACGGTCTGCCCGGCAAAATCGGATAATTGACGCGGCTCGCCGTGACCACTGACAGGCAGGCATTGTCGCGGCAAAAGCCGCATTTCATGCGCAGCCAATCCCGGAATGGCGGCGCCATTGCCTACCACCAATGAAACGGTACGCAGCCGTGCCGGCAATTCACGCAGCGGTCCGGCCGGCATCAACCAGCCGTTGCCGAGCTGGCGCACCGCATCGATCACGACGATCTCGATATCACGGCGCAGCGCATAATGCTGCAGGCCATCATCACTGAGCACGATATCGCAGCCGCACTCACGCAGGTAACGCGCCGCGCGCGCGCGCTGCGGGTCTACCACCACCGGCGCCCCGGTCAATCGCTTCAGCAGCAAGGGTTCATCACCGACCGCGGTAGCGGCACTGTCAGGCTGTACTTCACAAGGATAGCGCTCGGCTTTGCCACCGTAACCGCGGCTGACGATGCCGGGCCGCCAGCCCTGAGCCCGCAACTGATCGACCAGCCAATGCACCAACGGCGTCTTGCCAGTGCCGCCAACGGCAATGTTGCCGACAACGATAACCGGAATGCCCGGATGCTGACTCGGCAGCAGATGAACGCGATACAAGCCGCGACGCAGCGCCACCAGCGCCCGCATCAGCAGGTGCAGCGGCCACAAACCAGTGAGCCGCCAGCGCGGGCCATACCACGCCTCGACCAGGTTCATGCCGATTCGTCATCCCGAAATTGCATGGCGTGCAACTTGGCGTATTCGCCGTTGCGGGCGATCAGTTCGCGGTGATTGCCTTGTTCGACGATCCGGCCCTGATCGAGCACCAGAATTTCATCGGCTTTCTCGATGGTCGACAAGCGATGTGCGATAACGATTGTCGTTCGGTTACGCATCAGTTTTTCCAGTGCGTACTGAATCAGCCGTTCCGACTCATTGTCGAGCGCCGAGGTGGCTTCATCCAGCACCAGCACCGGCGCGTCTTTCAGCAAAGCCCTCGCGATCGCGAGCCGCTGCCGCTGGCCGCCCGACAGGTTGACGCCGTTGTCACCAACGATGGTGTCCAAGCCATTGGGCATGGCCTCGATGAAATCCCAGGCATTGGCGAGTTTGGCGGCCTGAATGATCGCCTCATCACTGGCGCCCTTCATGTCACCGTAGGCAATGTTGTTGCGAACCGTATCGTTGAACAAGGTCACCTGCTGCGACACCAAGGCAAACTGGCGACGGTAGTCCGACAGCAAGAACGATTCGATCGGATCTCCATCCAGCCGGATCTCGCCGCTGCTCGGCTGATAAAAACGCATCAGCAAAGTCGCCAGTGTCGATTTGCCACTACCGGAACGGCCGACCAACGCGATCGTCTTGCCGGCCGGTACGGTGAAGCTGACACCTTTCAGGACTTCGTGCGCTTTGCCGGGATAAGCAAAGCGCAGGTCGCGCAGCTCGAGCTCGCCTTGCGCACGCCCCAATCTGCGAGTGCCATGGTCCTGCTCGTCCGGTAGATCCAGCATTTCAAACACGCTTTGCGCGGCAGCGATTCCCTGCGCCAGAATGGAGTTGACCTGACTCAACACTTTCAACGGCTTCTGGATCGCCATCATGGCGGCGACCGAAGCAACAAAGTCACCGGCATTCAGTTTGCCGGATATCAACAGGCTGGCCGACACCCAGAACACGGCAGCAAGCGCAATACCGGCAATCAGGTAGACAAGGTTTTGGCTGAGCGATTTGGTGACGATCAGTTTGAGCAGGTAGCGACGATTGCTGTCAGACGCCTTGTAGAACGCCTCACTTTCCTGCTGCTGGCCACCAAAAGTCTTGATGGTGCGGATGCCTTGCACCATTTGGGTACTAACCTGAGTCACTTCCCCCATCGCCGTTTGCAGACCACGTGATATGCGCTTGAACCGCTTTGACGCTGAACGCAGCACCCAGGCAATCAATGGACCACCGATGAAGAACAGCGCCCCCAGTTCCCAGCTGTTATAGAAGACCACACCGATCAAGAGGATCAGCGTTGCCCCTTCACGAGCGACATCCTTGATAGCCTCGGTAGCAGCCGTACCAACCCGATCGGTGTTGTAGGTGATGGTGGAAATCAACTGGCCGGTCTGTCTTTCATCGAAGAACCGGGTCGGCATCTGCAGGTACTTGTCGAATACCGCCTGGCGCAAATCCTGAATAACATTGCGGCCAACCAGGCCCATGCAATAGTCGGACACAAACCCGAATACCGTTCGCAGCAAAATGAAGAAAAGGATGTAATAGGGCAGCTTGTTGAGAAACTCGACATCCTTGGCGACAAACCCCTTGTTGACCACCGGTTCGAGTGCCCGTACCAACTGAGCGTCAACAGCCGCAAACAAGGTATTGGCGACAACTCCGAGAGCAAAAATCCAAAGATACGGTCGAACGTACTTGAGCAGGCGCTTGTACACCTGCCACGACGTCGTGATCGGTTGTGGGGACATTATTGTTCCGTCGGCGCTTGCGCCGCCATCGTGAGCTTGCTGAAGCCAAGCTGGCCAGCGGCATCCATCGCGGTGGCAACGGCTTGATACGGCGCCTTGCCATCCGCCGATATCACCATCGGCAGTTGATTGTTGCCCTGAGATACGGACTTGACGGCCGATTTCAAGGTCTCCAGCTGATTGTTCACCAGTGGCTGGGCATTGACGAAAAAGTTGCCGGCAGCATCCACCGTGATCTCGACCAATTCCGTTTGCGCGGTTACCGCCAGCGGATCGACGCCGGCTTCCGGCAAATTGATCTTCATTTCGGTATCGCGATTGAACTTGGTCGAGATCATGAAAAAGATGATCAGCGTCAGGATCACATCAATGAGCGGCGTCAGATTGATGTTGAAGTCTTCCCGGCCATGACGACGGCGTTCGAGCAGCATCAGCGTTTTCCGTTGTTGTCCGATGCTGCCGCCTCCGGGAACGAAGACGGGAACAGCGCCTCGACCATCTTGGTCGCTTCCACTTCCAGCTGGCAGACCAGTTCATCGACGCGCCGGTGCAGCCAGCGATACAAGAACGTTGTCGGAATGGCGACGAACAAGCCCATCGCCGTGGTGATCAGCGCCTCGGCAATGCCACCGGCGAGCTGGCTCGGATCGCCCATGCCACTGGCATTGGCCGCGAAGAACATCTTGATCATGCCGAGCACGGTGCCAAGCAAGCCCAGCAACGGCGCCACCATGGCGATCGTGCCGAGCGTGTTCATGAACCGCTCCATCTCGATCACGGTGCGGCGACCGGCTTCGCTGATGTTCTGCTTGACCACATCCCGCCCCTGGCTGTGCACGGCGTAACCGGCGGCCAGCAACTCGCCAAGCGGCGAGTGCGCGCGCAATTCTTTCAGACGCTCACGGGTCAGTTCGCCTTTGCGGATCCAGGCCCAGACCTGACCGACCAGATGCTTCGGGGCAATCCGTGAGGTACGCAGCGCCCAAAACCGCTCGATGCTGATCCCGACCGCAATGATTGACAGCAGCAACAGCGGGTACATCACCCAACCGCCGGCAGTAAACAGCTGTAACACGAGAATTTCCCCTGAGATTCAAGCCCTTACAAAGCGGCGCCACTCTAGCATAACCACCACCCGACCGGCAGCCGCCACGCCGGCTCAAGGTGCAGGCAGTGAACGCCGCCACAATCTGACCGGCTGGCGCGCCAGCTCGACGGTTACCGGCTCGCCCACCGACCACGTCAATGTGACGGCGCCCTGCTCGGCGGTATTCAGTATTTGGGCACCGGCGGCGCGATAGCGTTCGACGACTTCCGGCCGCGGGTGCCGATGCGGATTGCGATAGCCGGCACTGATCAAAGCCCAGCGCGGCGCAACAGCGGCCACGAACGCCGCTGACGAGGAGCTGCGACTGCCATGATGAGGCACCAGCACCATGTCGGCTTGTATGGCTGCCGGGTCCGACAGCAGCAAACGCGCTTCGATTTCTGCCGAGATGTCACCAGCCAGCAGAATCCGTTGCCCTGCCAGTTCGATAAGCAATACGCAGGAGCGGTCGTTCGACTTGCGCTCCGGCGTATCGGCTACGGGATGCAGCACCGTCACGTTTGCCGCCGCCAGCGTCATGGTCATGCCCTGTTGACACGGCATGGCAGGCACCTCCGCCACCGGCTCTCCGGCCAGCACCCGGCGCACCGGCAACCCGGCCAGCACTGCGCCAGCGCCACCGGCATGGTCATTGTCGGCGTGGCTGAGCCACAGCAGATCCAGGGCGCGCCACCCGGCAGCACGCAACGCTGGCACAACGATCATTTCACCGGCGTCGAAACGTTCACCACGCGGGCCGACGTCGTAGACCATGACGGCATCGCCAGCCTCAAGAATCAGCGCCGTACCCTGGCCGACATCGAGCAAGGTCAGCCGGGCCTCGGGTCGAACCGGAAAGCTCCATTCCAGGACCGGCGCCAACAGCAGCAGCGGCAGCAAGCGGCGCCACGGCGTCCACGGTGCCACCGCCAACACCGCGGCGAATACCAGCAGGACAGTCGCGGGCCACGACAATTGCGCCGGCTGCCAACTCGCCAATGGCCACTCCGCCAGCGTGTGCAACCAGACAAAGAAAAGCGCCAACGAGCCATCGCACAGGCGCAGCAACACATCGGCCAGCGCTGGCGACCAGGACAACAAGAAACAGCCGAGCAGCGCCAACGGCGTACTGACGAAACTGACCCACGGCACCGCAAGCAGATTGGCCAGCGGCGCAACCAGTGACGCCTGGCCAAACCACAACAAGGTCATCGGCAGCAGAGCCAGCGACAACAGCAGTTGCACGCGTATCGCTGTCCACCACCACGGTCGCGAAATGGGCCGCGCCGTGCCCAACAAAAACAATAAGGCCACGGCGCCGAACGACAACCAGAATCCGGGCTCCAGCACCGCACAGGGGTCGAGCCACAGCGTCAAGACCAGCGCCAGTGCCAAAGTACTCGATACGGCAAACTGGCGGCGCCAAACCCAACCCAGCGCCACCACTGCCAGCATCAACACCGCCCGCAACGTCGGTGTCGCAAAACCGGCCAAGGCACTGTAGAAAAGTGCTGCCGCCAGACCCACCACAATACCGACCAACGGTGCCGGCCAATACAGCGGTAGCCGCGGCACAAACCGCCAAACCGCTGCCGCCAGCACGCCAGCAACCAACGCGATCAGCGTGATGTGCAAGCCGGAAATGGCAACCAGATGGGTGGTGCCGGTATCGCGCAGCAAACGCCAGTCTTGTGGCGAGATGGCATCATCCGCACCAAAACTCAAACCAGCAATTACTGCACCATGCTGCAACGGCAACGCCAGCAGCTGATCACGCATCGACTGTCGCCACGACGCCAGCGCAGTACGGCTTGCATCCGCCATCCGTTCCGGTGTCGGGTGTTCGCGAACATAGCCGGTCGCCTGCACATGATGGGCAAACAGCCAACGCTCGTAATCAAAACCCTGAAAGTTGACGCTGCCACGAGGCGGTTTCAACCGTAAGGTGAAGCGCCAGCGCTCGCCAACTTGCGGCTGCTGCGTTGGTTCATACCAGGACAAGCGCACCGTCGCCGGCTGCCAGCGCGTCAGCGTGGCGTCGCGGTAGCGCTCCAGCGCAAACAGAAAGCGCACGCTGCGGTCACCGACTTCCGGTAACGAAACGATGCGCCCGACGACCTCGACATCCTGCTGGATGTCAGCCTCCTGCAACTGCCAATTGAACCGCCAATGAAAATGCGCGGTGCTGAGCGCAAGCGTCAGCAGCGCAACACCGAGCCAGCGACTCGGCCAGTTCCCGCAGAACAGCAGCGCAACTGCGGGTACAGCCATACCAACAACGGCGAGCGGCAAAGGCGCCGGCAACAGGAACAAGCCGGCGGTGACGAGAAGGACCAATAGCGCTGCCGTGCGCATGATAGGGGCCGTGCTCCTTGGCTGGAGCGAATGCAGTTAAGTTGCAAGGAGCGTAGCGAAAGTCAACAAGGATTGCACCTTGGTGGGTACCGATAATGCGCCGACGCCATGCCTCGTGCTATGCCAGAAGCAAACGAAACAGTCAGCAAAAACAAGCGCTAATGCTCCGAGCCTCCGCAAGCCAGTCGTCTCACAACGAGCCGTGTTCGGACTCAATGCCCATATGGGATGGTTCGGAACACGCGGACTGCGTCGTGACTCGTTATCGCATCAACGCCTACAGCAAAGCATCCAACCACAACGGCCCGGCAGCCAATATCGGCATTTGAAACCGCGCCGGGTACTTCACTCCAACCAGATACAATCCCTGCGCCGGCGCCGTCCCCGGCGCCTGCTTCCGATCGCGCAATCGCAGCAACTCGGCGACCCATGCCGGCTCGCGTATGCCCTGCCCGACCGTCAACAAAGTACCAACGATATTGCGCACCATATGATGCAGAAACGCATTCGCGGCGATATCGACCACCACATAATCACCGAGCCGGAACACGTTCAGATGGTGGATATTGCGCCAGGCTGTGGCTGACGAGCACTCGGCTGCGCGCACCGATGAGAAATCCTGCTCGCCAAGAAAATGCTGCGCGCCCTGTTGCATTAAGTTCACATCGAGCGGATACATAAATGGCGTAACGCCGTGCGGTAGTAATGCGGTACGACCGGGCCTGTTGTAAATCACATAGCGATAACGACGGGCGAGCGCAGAAAAACGGGCATTGAAATCGTCGGCGACACGGCCGGCCCAGCGCACGCTGATATCCGGCGGCAGATGGATATTGCCACCCATCAACCAGGCTTTATCAGGCCGTTCGGCACTGACATCAAAATGCACGACTTGATGACTGGCATGGACACCGGCGTCGGTGCGGCCGGCACAGACGGTAGCAACCGGCTCGTTGGCGATCCTGGCCAAGGCCTCTTCAACCACTTGCTGCACGCCAATGGTGTGGCCTTGCCACTGCCAACCGGCGTAGGCATGGCCGTGGTATTCGATGATGGCGGCGTAACGAGGCATGGGCGAGTGCCGACGACTGAATGAAAACCATCGCAGTTTGCTGCTGCGTCTATCCGAGAGGGTTCCCCCTCTCCCCCCTCAAGAAGGCTGAGGGGAAAAAATGACCAGAAACAATTCGGGCCGTTGTCCCGGAGGACTAACGGCCCGGAAAGTATAACCGGCGTGACGCTTACAGTTTGGCCAGCAGCGCTTGCGCTTCCTGTTTCTGCTGGGCATTACCTTCGCTAATCACTTCCTGCAGGATTTCCTTGGCGCCATCGGTTTCGTGCATTTCAATGTAGGCACGCGCCAGATCGAGCTTGGTGGCGATTTCGTCGATGTCGCCCATGCCCAGTTCATCGCCCGACGGCAGATCGCTGTCCATGCCATCGAGAGTGAAGCTGTCGTCGGCCGCGGAGGCGCGACTCGGCGTCGGCTCCTGCTCCGCCTGCCAATCCGCTTGCGCTTTCGGGCTCAGGCTGGCCGGCTCATCCAGATCAAAACTGAATTCGCTGTCATCGACGCCAAGGTCCAGCTCGGCGGCGGGCGCGGCGGTCTCCGCTTTGCCGAGATTCGTCAGATCGGCGTCGAGATCCAGATTGAACTCGCCTTCATTGTCGAAGTCGCTGGCGACACTTTCTTTGCGGGTCGGCGCCCAGCTGGTTTCTTCTAAAGGTGCCGGTGCAGCTGCGCTTTTACCCACACCTACGCTGCCGAAAATGTCGTCGGCGCTGGGAATCGGCGTCGGCACAGTTTTGGTGCTGAAATGGTCGGACGGCCAGGCACGCTGCTGCAATTTCGCCACTTGCTTGGCCAGTTGCGGATCGGCGTCGATGGCGTCTTGGAACATCGCCACCTGATCACGGAACTTGCCTTGCTCCTGCATCTCGGCATAGCACTCGAGCAGCTTGACGCGCAGCTCGTGCCGATGCGGATCATCCTGCAGTGCCCGCAGCAGCAATTGCTCGGCCTGCTCGTACTTGCCGTAGGCGATATAGATGTCGGCCTCACCGAGCGGATCCGCAACGGCCTCAGCTGGTGCGGTGACGTTCTCGCTGCTGGCGGAAACCGGTGGTGGCGCCAGGAAATCTTCGCCCACTTCCGGCAAATTCAGATCGTCCTCAATGCGCATGCTGTCGTCATCATCCTGCTCCAGCGGCAGCAGCGATTCATGGAAGTTTTCTTCGGCGACCTGACGGCGTTTCCAGAACAGGAAGCCCAAACCGCCAACAATGACGCCGGCAAGGCCCAGCAGATAGATCAGCCAGTTTTCACCGAGGAAATCTTCCAGGAATGACGGTTCTTCCACCGGCTTGGCAGGTGTCGTCGGCTTTTTCTTCGGCTTCTCTACCGGCGGCTTATCTACCGGCGGCTCTTCCACCACCGGTTGGCTGACTGCCGGCTCGGTTGTCGCGAGGTCCGGCATCGTGCGGCTGTCAGTCGTATCAACTGCACCAGTCTCCGTGCTCGGGGTTTCGGTCAGCGTGCTCGGCGCAGGCGCTTCAACCGGCACAGTGCTGTCCGGCGTTTTGCCAGTGACCGCGGCCAGTTGCTGATCTTTCAGCTGAACCAGTTTTTCCAGCTTCTGGGTCTTGTCGACCAGCTTGCCGATTTCACCGCGCAGTGCTTCGTTTTCCTGATTCAAGACTTCTGCCGCTTCGCGCGAAGCACCGCCTTTGCCGGTGCTGAAATTTTCCGGCGGCGCGGCCAGGGTCAGCCGACCGCTACCCGCGCTGGTGCGGCCAGCGCCGCCATTGCGACGCGCGGTTTCAACCACTGCACCCGCACCGACGAACTCGGCCAGGGCGCGGCGATGCGGCACGGCGGCGATATCGTCGGCGCTCGGAATACGCAGCGTTTCGCCCTGACGCATCTGATTGGGGTTGTTGTTGATGAAAGCTTGCGGATTCGCCTTCAGAATGGCGACCAGGGTCTGCTGCACGGTCACGCTGTCATTCGGCCGCACCCGCGACGCGATGCTCCACAGCGTATCGTTGGCACTGACAGGGCCATAGCTGTCGGCGCCCGCCATGGTGTTGCCGACCGGTGCTGCCGGTGCGGCAGTTTCGCTGGGCTGACGTGCCGGCGCCGGCGCGCTGGTCACGGTGCCGGTTGTCGTGGCGGGCGCTTGCACGCGCGGACGGGCGGTCACCACCGGCGCTTCGTCGGCAAAGACCGGCGGATCGAGCAGCAGGGTATATTCGCGCAGCAAGCGGCCGTTCGGCCAATTCAATTCGACGATGAAATTCAGGAACGGCTCACGCACCGCATCGTTGGTGCGCAGCTTGATGACGGCTTCGCCGTCGGCGGTACCCTGCACGACCAGTTTGAGATCGTTAAGTGCATAGACCCGCTCGATACCGGCGCGATCAAACTCATCGGCGCTGGCAATGGTGGCGCGGATTTCCTCGGGCGCAACGCCGCGCAGTGCCACCAACTGGATCTCGGCATTGAGCGGTTGGTTGAGGCCTGAGCCGGGTCGAATGTCACCGAGTCCCAAGGCGTGTGCGACCGACGCCGCCACGAGACTGGCTGAACCAACGACAAAGGCAAGCTTGCGCAGCATAGTTATTCCCTTCACTGTCCCGACCGGTGCAGAAAGCCCACGGGCGGCGGAAGGCAGACGGTGGCGGCCGCGCGCTGGCACGACCGCACCGGCCTGTCGGAACCCCGACATCCGGCCCTGTGGCAATCCGGGTCTCAGGCAGTGGTTTATTGGCCGAAACCCTAACGGGCAGCCGAAGATACTGCCCGATCTTAAGATTGTTCTTTAACTAGGGCCGAACTATAGCCTAGAAATACTCTTTGACCAACATTTCCGCGATCTGTACCGAGTTAAGCGCGGCGCCTTTTCGCACGTTATCGGACACAATCCACAAATTCAGGCCGTTCGGGTGAGAAATGTCCTCCCGGATACGCGAGACGAATACCGCGTCCTCCCCTGCCGCCTCGGTCACCGGGGTGGCATAGCCGCCGGGCTTGCGGCCGTCGACCACCTTTACGCCCGGTGCTTTTTTGAGCAGTTTGGTCGCCGCTTCGGCGCTGATCGGCCGCCGGGTTTCAATGGCAACGGCCTCGGAATGGCCGTAGAACACCGGCACCCGGACCGCGGTGGCGTTCACCCGGACGCTGTCGTCACCCAGAATCTTCTGGGTTTCCCAAACCATCTTCATCTCTTCCTTGGTGTAGCCGTTGTCCATGAAGCTGTCGATGTGCGGCAGCACGTTGAAAGCGATCTGCTTGGGGTAAACCTTGGCATCGGCGCCCTTGCCGTTCAGCAGCTGGGCGCTCTGCTGGACCAGCTCCTCGATGGCGGCCTTGCCAGTACCGGACACCGCCTGATAGGTCGCGACGTTGATACGGTCGATGCCGACCGCGTCATGGATGGGCTTGAGCGCCACCACCATCTGAATGGTCGAGCAATTCGGGCAGGCGATGATGTTGCGCTGGCGGTACTCGCCGAGCTGATGGCCATTGACCTCGGGCACGATCAGCGGAATATCCGGCTCGTAGCGGAACTGCGAGGTCTTGTCGATGACGACCACACCCGCGGCGGTCGCCCGCGGTGCCAGCTCGGCCGAAACCGAGCCGCCGGCGGCGAAAAACGCCAGCTTCACTTTCGACCAGTCGAACTGATCGGCGTCCTCGATCAGCACCGGTTTGCCGCGGAACATCAGCGTTTCACCGGCCGAGCGTTTGCTCGCCAGCGCATACAGCTTGCCGACCGGGAATTCCCGTTGTTCGAGGATTTCAATGACGGTGGAACCGACCGCACCGGTGGCACCGAGCACCGCGACATCAATGGACTGGCTCATGACAGGACTCTTGTAGCGAAGAAGGTGGAGCGGAAAAGCCGCGCAATTCTAGCGCAGCCGGTCGCCTGCCAGTTATGACTTTACGTCGCCGCTGCGTTTTTGCCACCACACCAATCGGCGCGCTCAACCGGCGTTCTTGCCCTGACCGTAGATGTGCTCGGCACGGTGGAACATCACCCACGAGGTGGCGATGTATTTGTCGTTCGACACCGGCATGTTGCCGCGATGGGTGTGGGTAAAACCGGCCGGCGCGATCACCATGCGGCCCTGTTTCGGCGCGATTTTGCGCTGTTGGTAATAGAACTCGGTTTCACCACCTTCGGTGACATCGTTCAGATAAAACATGAACAGCAGCACCCGGTGCAGTGGCTCGCAGGCCTGATCCTGCGGATAGATTTCGGAATGCCAGTGAAAATAACCGCCTTGGCCGGCGTTGTACTTCTGCAGATTCAAGTTGCCGTAGCGATACATCTGGCCGAGCAATTGATCGGCCACCGGCTCGCCAAGCGCATCCCAGTTGTCCAGATTGAGCGTGACCGGTTTGCCGGTCTTCGGGTCCGCCACCGACGGCGACATGGCGCCGATCAACGGAAACCGCAACCCGACCATGTACTCCTTCAATTTCGGATAGGTGAAATCGAGCAACTGCTGCAAGGCAGGTTGCCATTCCGGAAACAGATTCAAGGTGATGTCGGTGCTGTGCTTCTTGCTGGTGTCCACACCGTGGCCGGTACGGCCGGCGATGCGCTTGTCGCTGGCTTCGAACTGCGCGATCAAGGCTTGGCAGAACGCCGGTGGCAGGACCTCGTCGTAGACCGCGATGAAATCGGAAACCGCTTGGGACATGATCGACGCCTCGAAAATCAAGCGTCGACCATAACGGGAACTGACGGCCGGAGCAAGCCGACCGCCAGTTACGATGCCGGTTAATCCAACACCAGCTCCTGCGCCGGTGGCCGCAGGTTGTACTGCGACGCCATCGCGTGACCATAGGCGCCGGTATCGGCAATCAGCATGACGTCGCCTTCTTCCGATACCGGCAACACGGCCTCGCCGAGTTTGTCACCGGTTTCGCAGATCGGCCCGACGATGGTCGACACCCACGCCGGTGCCGCATCCAGCCGCGACAGGTTCACGATGCGATGGTGCGCGCCATAGAGCGCCGGTCGAATCAACGAATTCATGCCGGTTTCGACACCGACATAAACGCGCGTTCCCTTGCCTTTGATCTGGGTGACCCGGGCCAACAGCACGCCGGCCTGCGCCACCAGAAAACGCCCCGGCTCCAGCCACAGCTTCAGCCCCGGATGCGCCTGCTTGAACTGTTGCAAGGACTGACCAACCGCGGCCAGATCCAGTGGCGACTGGCTATCTTCGTAAGGAATGCCGAGACCTCCGCCGAGGTTGAGCACTTCGATATCCGGGAACTGCGCTGCTGCCTGCACCAAACTATCGGCATTGCGGCGCCAGTTGTCGCGGTCAAAAATGCCGCTACCGGAGTGCGCATGCAGCCCGATCACCCGAACGCCGAGCGCTGCGCAGCGCTCGGCCGCCTCTGCCAAATCCGTCAGCGGAATGCCGAATTTGCTTTGCTGGCCCGCCGTGCGGACATGGGCATGATGGCCATGGCCAACGCCGGTATCGACCCGCAGCAAAAGCTTGCGACCACGAAACACGTCCGGCCATTGCTGCAACGGAAACAGATTGTCCAGCGTGACCGTCACACCGCGGGCAAACGCCGTCTGGTATTCGCTGCGCGGGGCAAAATTCGGGGTGAAGAGAATCCGCTCCGCCGGCAGTTCCGGCAACACTTTTCGCACCCGATCCAACTCGCCAACCGACACGCACTCGAGATCGACACCTGCTGCCGCCAGTGTCTGCAAGATGGCCGGATTGGCATTGGCCTTGACCGCATAGAGCAAGCGATCAACCGCTTCCAGCCGGCGCAGCGCCGACACCTGCGCCAACACCGTCGGCAAGGAGTAGACATAACAGGGCGCATGGGTCTGGGCCCGCTCGATCAGCACTTGCCGTTGCTCGCGCCACCAGGCCGGCGTCGACTGGGTCGAACGCTCGCCGAACAGACTCTGCCAATCCGGGCCGAACACCGCCGGATGCTGGGCATGGGCGAGCAGAAATTCGTGCAGCCGCGCTGCAACTTCATCGGCATGCTCGGCATCGATCACGAACGAGTAGTTCAGATCCGATGCGGCTTGCGTCACCAGGTGAACCGGGTATTCGGCAAACACTTTCAGCGCTTCGCCGAGCTCATGCAGCACGGTGTGGACATGTCGGCCGACCAGCGTCACCACCGCACAGTTTTCCAGCAACCGGACCCGGCCGAGCTCGTTCAACTCCGTGATCAGGTCCTGTAAGGCGGTCGGTGCCAGATCATTGGCTTTGCCATCGAGCGTGACCGTGATGTTGGTTTCCGAGGTCGAGACCAGATCAATCGACACCCCGCGACGCTTGAACACGGCAAACAGATCGGCAATGAAGCCGACTTGCTGCCACATGCCGAGTGTCTCGACGCTGATCAGCGTGATCGGTTTGTTGACCGAGACGGCCTTGAGTCCTGGCACTTCATCGGTCTGCGGTTGCACCCAGGTGCCTTCCATTTCCGGGTAGCCCGTGTGGGCGATCCGGATCGGAATGCGGGCCAGCCGCGCTGGTCGCACGCAGCGCGGATGCAGCACCTTGGCACCGGTGGTCGCCATCTCCTGCGCTTCGTCGTAATCGAGGCTGCGCAGCAACTTGGCATTCGGAAACTGGCGCGGATTGGCGGTGAACATGCCGGGTACATCGGTCCAGATCTCCAGCACGTCGGCACCGAGCAATGCCGCCAGATACGCCGCCGAGGTGTCGGAACCACCGCGACCGAGAATCACGGTTTCATCGCGGCCATTGCGGGCAATGAAGCCCTGGGTCAGGGTCAGGCCACCGCGCTCGAACACCGTCGCCCGGTGCACGTCGCTGCGCACCGGTTCGCAATGGGCGTTCAGGTAATGGCTGATCTCGCCACGATGCGGTTGCGGCACGCTGGTCAGCCAGTCACGCGCATCCTGCCAGTGACAGCTCACCGCTTCGCGCTTCAATTCCCGGTTGAAAAACAGCGCCAGCAGCCGGCTCGACATCAGCTCGCCCGCGCTCTGGATTTGCGCCTGCTGGGCTGGCGTCAGCGGCAGACTCGCGCTGGCGCGCAAAGCGCGGATCCGATCCAGCTCCTGCCGCCAGCTGTGCCGGGTGCTGTCATCGTCCGGCAAATTCAGTGCCTGCGCCAATGCCAGATGCTGCTTGTCGATCTCGGTCAGCAAGGCGTCGACCGGTTCGCCTTGCGACAGCCGGACCAACTTGTCGGTGACCTTGCTCAGCGCCGACACCACCACGACCACCGCGTCGAAGCCCTGTTTTCGGCGCGCCACCACGATGTCAGCGATGCGACGGACCGTTTCCGCGCTCGCTACACTGGTGCCGCCAAACTTCAGGACTGCCAAACGACTGGTGCTCATGGTGAACCTGTTTCCTCGATATCACGTAAAGGCATTATTGCCGGTTCAGGACTGACCTGCTGGCCGACAATTGTCTGAAATTGTCAGGATCAGGTCGGTGTAGCCGCGGACTGCGGGTACAAGCGGCTGCCGGCATTCAGTAGTATCATGATGGCCCATATTTGCCGAAATGATGTTTAGCGATAGGTAGCGTCATGCCACATCCATTTGAAGAATTTCGCGCCCGACGACTGGCGGGTAATGCGTTGGTGCTGAAGACGGAGAATCTCGGCATCAAGCGGCTGTTCTCACTCGACAAGATCACCTATGACGACGGCGCCCTGCCGCGCAAAACCAAGGAATTGATGGGCCTGACCGGCTCCATGGTGCTGCGCTGCAATGACTGCATCGACTACCACCTCGATACCTGCGTCCAACAGGGGTGCAGCAAAGAAGAAATTGAAGAAGCGTTCAATATCGCGCTGATCATCGGCGGCTCGATTGTCATTCCGCACCTGCGCCACGCCTACGAGAGCCTGGAGTTCCTGTTGGCCGAACGGGCCGGCAAGCAACCGGCATAACGGCCGCGTACCGAAAACAAAAATGGCAGCCAAACGGCTGCCATTTTGCTGCGTTCGACTCAGGCCGCGTTCAACTGCCCAACACCTGCCGAACAAACGGCAAGGTCAGCCGGCGCTGCTCACTGAGCGACGCATGGTCAAGCTTGTCGAGCAAGGCCAACAAATCCGCCACGGCCCGCGAGTGGCGGCTGATCAGGTATTGCGCCACATCGGGCGGTACCCGCAAGCCACGCTCCTCGCCGCGCAGGATCAACAGGCGCTGCTTGTCGTCATCACTGAGTTCCTGCACCGCGAACACCAGCATGCTGGCCAGGCGCGATTGCAGGTCCGGCAAGCCACACGGCAACAAAGCCGGCGGGCGATCGGCGCTGAACAGCAGCTGGCCGCCCCGGTCGCGGACCGCATTGAACAGATTGAACAGCGCAAGCGCCCAGGCCGGGTCGGCGCAGACGGCATCGAGATCATCGACGCAGAGCAGATCACAGCCATCAAAACCGGTCAGCACTTCCGGCTGCAGGCCCGGCAAAGTCAGCGGCAACAACGCGACATTGCGGCCCGCGGCATCGGCCGCCGTCGCCACCGCGTGCAGCAAGTGGCTACGGCCACTGCCAAGGCCGCCGTGCAGAAATAGCGTCGCCGCCGGCGTCGGCGCCAGCGCGAACTGACGCAGCACGCTGAGCAGCGCGCCGTTGTCGCCAGCCAGAAAGTTGTCGAAACCGGCATCGGTGCGCAACCGGATGCCAAGAGGAAGTTGTTGCATCAACACATCAGAACCTGCACCTGAATCCTTGTCTGTCGTCAGGTAATGTCGCTGCGGGAAGCGCCGAGAAAGAACGGCGACTCCCGGTAGCGCACCAGCCCATGACGCAACAGGACCAGCACAACCGCTGCCGTCGGCAATGCTAGCAGCACACCGGTGAAACCGAACAACTGGCCACCGGCCAGCACCGCGAAAATGACCGCTACCGGGTGCAGACCGATGCGATCACCGAGCAGCAAGGGCTGCAACACCACGCCTTCCAGCACCTGACCGCCGACAAACACTGCCACCACCCAGAGCGCCATCATCGGATCGGCAAACTGCAGCAAGGCCGCGACGACGGCGAGCAGCAATCCGAGCGAAAAGCCGAGATAGGGAATGAAACTGGCAAGGCCGGTCAGCACGCCAACCAGCAGCGCCACATCCAGCCCCACAACCATCAAGCCCACGGTGTAGTACATCGCCAGCGCCAGCATGACCAGGATCTGGCCGCGCACGAACGCCGCCAGCGCTTCATCACATTCTGCCAACAGCGGAGTGAACCGTTCGCGCCAGCGCGCCGGCGCCAACTCGGCGGCTTTGCTTTTGACCAACGGCCAATCGCGCAACAGGTAAAAGAAGATCACCGGGATCAGCAACAGATTGGCGATGAACGCAAAAATCGCCAGACCCGAGCTGCCGATGGTGGCCAGGGTACGCGCGATGATGGTGCCGGATTGGGGAATGTGCTCAGCCAGCATGGCGCGCAGGTAGGTCAGATCAAAACTGACATCGGTGCGGCCGGTCTGCTCAATGAGCCACGGCAGCAACACCCGCTCCAGTGCGGCCAGAGCGGCCGGCAGGCGCTGGGCAATCAAGCGGATCTCGTGTTGCAGCAGCGGCACCACCAGCAGGATAAACAGCACGAACACGAGCACGATCAGCAGCAGCATGGACAACACCGCAAGCGTCCGCGGCCATTTCCAGCTTTGCAGTTTTTCCACCACCGGATCGGTGAAATAGGCGAGCGCCGCCGCCACCAGAAACGGTGTCAGCATCGGCCCGAGCAGCCACAGCAACAGGATCAGCACGGCCGCAATGGCCAGCGGCAACCCGTACACGCGCCAATTCATGATGCGATACTCCCTGTTGTTATGACGCCGGTCGCGTCGTTGTCAGCCAGCGTCATCATGATTGGGCGCCCGCCGCCGTTGCCGCTCTGCGACGCAGCGGCGCCCCCAGGTCCAGATGTAATCCATTCCGCTGCTGAGCGTGCTGAAGCTGACCAGCACAATGCCGACCATCAGCACCGGCGCCGGCATCGGCCACAAACCCAGATTGAACAAGACCACGGTCAGCAACAGGATTTGCAGCGCCGTGTTGGCTTTTGACAGCAAGGTCGGTTGCATCGGGTACGGCCCGAACAGCCAGTGATAGGTCAGCGCACCACCGACAATGACGACATCGCGCGCCAACACCAGGCCAAACAGCCACCACGGCAAGACCCCGATCGCGGCCAGCACGCCAAAACCGATCAGCAGCAACAATTTGTCGGCGAGCGGGTCGGCAATCGCACCAAACCGGCTCTGCCACTGAAATCGCTTGGCCAGATAACCGTCCAGCGCATCCGACACGCCTGCCAGCACAAACACCAGCAAAGCCCAACCGAACTGGCGCTCGAGCAACAGCAACGCCAGCGGCACCGTCAGCAGACAGCGCAGTACTGTCAACAGATTGGGCAAGTGGCGCAGCGGCGTCATGGTCGTGCTCGCAGGTTCAGGGTGGGCATCCGGTCATCAGGGTTGCCAGTTGAATTCGAGCACGACGCCGAATTCGGTACCGGGCACCACTTGCAGACGCGGATCAAGCGCGGTGGCTTGCAGCAAGGCCGATTGATCGGCGATCAGGCGCAAACTGAACAGCGCCGTGCCGGCCCGCACTTCCCTGATATCGGCTTGCCGGACGGCTTGCAAGCCGCTGAAGAACAGGCTGAGTTGCCCGTAATCCTCCAGCCGGCGCACGTTGTGCACTTTCACCAGCACCTCGGCATCTTTGCTCGGATCCAGCACCACCGCGTATTTGCCGGCGACAAACTCGGCGATCCGTCCGATCAGCTGCTGCAGCAACTCGGCACGCGAAGGCGCAGTCGATGCGACACTCTCGCGCAGGCTGCCCTGTTCGAAACTGAGCTCGCCTTGCCAGCTGTCACCGACCTTTTCAATTCGGCCGGCCAGCACGGCTTCGGCACCGTAACGGCTCGACAGGCTTTGCAGGGGCTGCAGGAATCGGCCCCAGACATCGCTGATGCTGATCTGATTGGTCTCTTCCAAATCCAGAATTGGCAACACCACCGGCAGACCGCGGGCACGGGCGGCGAATTGCAGGTCCTGAATCAGGCCCGGCTCATCATCATTGCCGAGCAATCGGCGGCCGTTGTCATCGGCGACGGCGAGCCAGACGGCGGTGAGCGGCCGGCGAGCGCCCCAGATCGGCGCCGCCGCTTCCTGCAGCAGTTGCTCAAGGGCGCGGCCATCAAAGCTCACTTGCAACAGCAGCGTATTGCCGGTGCCCGCCGGGGCATCAACCGCCGCCGGCAGCAGCAGCTGATATTGATAGCGCTGCACGTAAGCCGCGGCCTTGCCAAGGTTTGCCTGCACCTGCGGCAGCGCCAGCACGCTGCTGGAGCCGGACAGCTTGACCAGCACTTGTTGCAGCGCCGCAACCTGGCCATCGAGCCGGGCGGTTTCACTTTGCTCCGCTACCGGCACGGTACCGGTATACAGGTCGGTGACTTCCACTGCCTGCGCCGGCCGCAGCCAGACCAGCGCGACCAGCATGGTCAGCACCTGCCGCAGCCCGAACACCCCGCGCCAGCCGTTCGCCTTCGTACCTGCCTTCATTCCCCGCTCCACCTGCACCTGGCGCCCGTCAGGATCCGGGCGCGCTCTTGGCCCGCCATGATAAGGGAAGTGTCTGAATTGCCATAGCTTTTACCTCCGCACCGGTAGGACACCCCGGTCTGAAACAATGACACCACTCGGGCAACCAGTGCCTGCCCCGTAGCCAATCCTCACCGAACCGGCCACGCGCACCAAATGTCGGTCGCCAATGACTAACTCGCCGGTACGGTTGGTCAGGCCGGTGCTTCATGGCATCGAGCACCGGATATACGTCTGCTGCCCGAAAGAGGGCGAGGCTGCAACGGCGGACTGCCGGAAAGCCGCTTGACGCTGCCGGCCACAGCCAAACGAGACCCAAGTGCCGGTGGCGCCGCCATTTCATGACAGCCGCGTCCCGAACCGGTAGAATCTGCGCCCCTCATTTGCGCCCTTCCACTCAGGTTCCTTGGAAACCGTCATGACCAGCCCGAACAAGCCATCCCTGTCCTACAAAGATGCCGGTGTCGATATCGAAGCAGGCGATGCCCTGGTCGAGCGGATCAAATCCGTGGCCCAGCGCACCCGTCGGCCGGAAGTGCTGGCAGGTCTGGGTGGCTTTGGCTCGCTGGTCGCGCTGCCAACCGGTTACAAGGAGCCGGTGCTCGTGTCCGGCACCGATGGCGTCGGCACCAAGCTGCGTCTGGCCATCGATCTGAAGCGGCACGATACCGTCGGCATCGATCTGGTCGCGATGTGCGTCAACGACATCGTTGTGCAGGGCGCCGAGCCGTTTTTCTTCCTCGATTACTACGCCACCGGCAAACTCGACGTCGATGTCGCCGCAGCTGTCGTCGGTGGTATCGGCAAGGGCTGCGAGCTCGCCGGTTGCGCGCTGGTCGGCGGCGAAACCGCCGAAATGCCGGGCATGTACCACACCGGTGATTACGATCTGGCCGGCTTTGCGGTCGGCATCGTCGAAAAATCGAAAATGATCGACGGCAGCGCCGTCCGGGTTGGTGATGTGCTGCTCGGTCTGGCCTCCTCCGGCCCGCATTCGAACGGCTACTCGCTCATTCGCAAAATCATCGAAGTCAGCAAGGCCGATCTGAACCAGAAAGTCGGCGAGCGCACGCTGGCCGACGCGCTGATGGAACCGACCCGCATTTACGTCAAGACCGTGCTGTCGCTGATGAAGCAGGTCGATGTGCACGCGCTCGCGCACATCACCGGCGGCGGCGTCACCGAAAACGTGCCGCGCGTGCTGCCGAACGGCACCAAGGCCGTGATCAAGGCCTGGGATTTGCCACCGATCTTCAAATGGCTGCAGGAAAACGGTGGCGTCGAACACCGCGAAATGTACCGCACCTTCAACTGCGGCATCGGCATGGTCATTGCGTTGCCGGCCGACGCGGTTGATACCGCCACCAGCCTGCTGCGCAGCATGGGCGAAACCGTGCATCAGATCGGCCATATCGCCAGCACCGGCAACCACGACGAACCGTTCGTCGAGTTGGTGTAATCGTTTCATGGGCCGGCGCACGTTCTCGCGTCGGCCCATAATTCATTTCAACGCTGCGTTCCAGCGTTGCACACTACCCGCTCCTTCTGCCGATTGCGTTCTGCCATGACCTGCAAGCTGCTCGTGCTGATTTCCGGCAACGGTTCCAATCTGCAAGCCATCATCGACGCCTGCATGGACAAAACGTTCGGCGCCGAGATCGTCGGCGTGATCAGCAATGTGCCGAGCGCGTTTGGCCTGGAACGCGCCAAACGCGCCGGCATTGCCACCGCCGTGGTCGATCACAAGGCGTTTGCCTCGCGCGCCGAATTTGACGCGGCGCTGCTGCAAACGATGCAGCAATTCGATGCCGATCTCGTCGTACTGGCCGGTTTCATGCGCATCCTGAGCGCGGACCTGGTCAACGCCTACGCCGGTCGGATGATCAATATCCACCCGTCGCTGTTGCCGAAATACCCCGGCCTGCATACCCATCAGCGGGCACTGGAAGCCGGCGATGCCGAACACGGCTGCACCATTCATTTCGTCACCGCCGACCTCGACGGCGGCCCGTTGATCGCTCAGAGCGTCTGCCCAGTGCAGCCCGACGATGACGCCGCCCGACTCGCCCAACGCGTGCATCCGCTGGAACACCGGCTGTATCCCGAGGTCATAGCCTGGTATGCCAGTGGCCGCCTGCGTTATCGGCAAGGGCAGGCCATACTGGACGGTGAACCTCTAACGACCCCGGTACTGCGATGAGCCTGTATACGATGAAACGACCGTTATGGCACTGGCTTTCATCGCTTGCACTGCTGCTCCTTGTTGCCGGCGTACAGGCCCAACCCCCCATCGCGCCGTTCAAGGCTGAATACGATCTCTACTACGACGAAGACGATGTCGGTGAATCCGTACTGCAGCTGAGTGCGCAGACCAATGGCGAATGGCAATTTGAGACCCGCTCGGAGGCCAGTCTCTATCTGATGAGCTTTTCCGATCACGAGCAGAGTCGCTTCGTCTGGCACAACGAACGGCCAAAGCCGTTGGCGTTCAGCAAGGAGCGCAAACGGCCGGGCAAAACCGAGCAGGTAAGGCAACAGTTCGATTGGCAAACCCAGACCGACAGCGGCACCCGCGGCAAGAAAAGCTGGTCCACCGCGCTGCCTGGCAACACCCACGATCTGCAAAGCCATCTGCTCGCCTTGCAGCTCGATCTGCGTGCCGGTAAACGCGAGCTGCATTACGCGGTCAGCAAACACGGCCGGATTCGTGAGTACCGCTACAAGGTAACCCAGGAAGAAGTGCTTGATACCGCGCTTGGCAAGCTGCCGACGCTGCGGGTTGAGCGCATCCGCGACGCCGATGATGATCGGCAAACCATCAGCTGGCTGGCACCGTCACTGGATTTCATTCCGGTGCGGATTCAGCAATTTGAAAAAGGCGAGTTGCAGGGCGATATGCGGATTCGCGAGCTGACGCGATAGCGAGCTTGTTTTTGCAGGAGCGATTACTTCGGCGGCACGGGATCATTGCCGCCCGGATGCAGCGGATGGCAGCGTCCCAGTCGCTTGGCGGCCAGCACGCTACCGCGCCATGGCCCGTGCAGCTTGATCGCCTCGCGGGCATAAATCGAACAAGTCGGATAGAACCGGCATTGCCCGCCAATGAACGGGCTCAGTATCCATCGGTAAAGCTGGATCAGCAGCAACATCACAACCGTTACTACCGCATCAAACCAGTGTCTCAGCCAGTCCAGCAAACGACGCCACAGTGGCGGATTTCGTTTCGGTCGTGCATTCGCGTTCATATCAGTCGCGCCCGTGTCAGTCTCACGCACGTTCAAGCCTGCGCCAGCGCACCCTTCTGCACACCCTCGAAAGCGCGCACGCGGACGCTGCCACGACCGAGTTCCTGTCGCGTCTGCCGGGCAAGATAGGCGGCAATCTGCTCGACGGTCGATTCGCCGTCGAACGGGTAGCAGCGCGCTTTCGGCAAGCGCAGGCTGTATTCGCCTTCGCGCGAGCGGTAATGCAGATCCAGCATCGCCGTATCACCCTCCTGCGACTCGCCAACGATATGCGAACGGGTCACCAGATAGATGTCATGAAAGCGCTCGGCCCAGCGTTGTTCCCATTCCGCTGAGCGCTCACCGTCAATCTCGATTTCGATGCGCGAACGGTGACCGTGGGCAATGCGCTGACAGGCACCGTCATGCTGCTGCAGGCCGTGACTGTAGCGATAATGGGCGCCGTCAATCTGCTCGGCGCGCAAGCGCAACTGCAACTGCATGCCGGCCGCCAGCCGTGCCTGCACCTGCTGCTGCAGCCACGGCGCCAGGGTGTCTGGCGTAATGGCCTTGACCGGAATGCCGCAGACCGCAAACAGCGGCGAACCGTGCTGCCAGAGCTGGCCGCTGTTATCCCGAAAACTGAGCTCCAGCCGCTCGCCTTTCTCGGCAACATGCAGGCCGGCATGGCGCAGCGGCACCAGCAAACGGTGATCGACCAGCGCATCGATGGCGTGCTTGATCTGCTTTTTGACCGCGCTGAAATCCAGCACCATGCCCTGCTCATCGAGCGGGCCGGTCAGCTCGATATCGACGATCCAGCTCTCGCCGACCAGACCGGCTTCCGGGTCGAGTACCGAGCAATCGATAACGGTCAGTTGGTCAACAAACAGCGTGGCCATGGCGGTCCGGCAACAGGGCAAGAATCAGGCGGACATTGTACCTCATGGCTCCCGCGGCATTATTTCCGGCAACAGGCTCTCATCAACCGGTTCCCTCCGGCTGCATGCCCACCGATGCGGCCGCTGCACCGACCTTTGCGCCAACGCATTGCACCGGCCCGGCTCTGGCCCTAGCATGGCCGCTTTCCGATCGGGCGGCGCCAATCCGAGCAAGTACAAGCCCCGTCCGGCACCGCTTCCTGTCAGGAGACCCCATGACCAAGCTTTCCGCCCTGTTTCTCGCCAGCAGCCTGCTTGGCAGCCCATTGCTGATCGATACTGTCGCTGCCGAAGGCAAGTCGCCGTTCGCCGTCGAACACATGCTGAGCCTGCACCGGGTCGGCGCGCCGGTTGCCTCGCCGGATGGCAAGTACGTCGTGTTCAGTGTCAGCACGCCGGATGTTGCGGCCAACAAAAGCAAAACCGATCTGTGGTTGAAGTCGGTCACTGGCAACGATGCGCCACGCCGGCTGACCAGTCACGATGCTGCGGACTCCAGTCCGCAATGGTCGGCCGACGGCAAGCATGTTTATTTCCTGTCCTCACGCAGTGGCAGCAGCCAGCTCTGGCGCATCGCGCTGGCCGGTGGCGAAGCCGAACAGGTGTCGAACTATCCGCTCGACATCAGCGCCTACAAGCTGGCACCGAATGACGCCAGCGTACTGGTCAGCTTCGAAGTGTTCGCTGATTGCGACACGCTCGCCTGCACGGCCGAGCGGGAAAAACAAAGCAAGCAAGGCAGTGGCCAGAAGCACGAGCGCTTGTTCGTCCGTCATTGGGACAGCTGGAAAGACGGCCATATCGCCCAGCTTTTCATCGATACGCTGAACGGCAACAAGACCGCGAACACACCGACTCTGTTGTCGAAACTCGATGCCGATGTGCCGTCGAAACCCTTCGGTGGCGACGAGGAATTCGGCTTCAGCCCGGATGGCAAAACCGTCTATTTCCAGGCCCGGGTCAAAGGCATTTCGGAAAGCTGGTCCACCAATCACGATATCTATGAAGTGGCCGCGACCGGCGGCGAACTGAAAAATCTGACGCCGACCAACATGGCCGTCGACACTCAACCAAGCGTATCGCCGGATGGCCGTTATCTGGCCTGGCTCGCAATGGCACGACCGGGCTTTGAGGCCGATAAACTGAGCGTCATGCTGCGCGATCGCAAGACCGGCGCGGTGCGCAACCTGAGCGAAGGCTTTGATCGCTCGCTCGGTTCACTGAAATGGAGTGCCGACAGCAAAACGCTGTACGGTACCGGCGATGACAGCGGTCAGCACACGTTGTTCTCGGTCAATGTTGGCAGCGGCAAATGGACCCGTCTGGTCAGCAAAGGCTTTGTCGGTGGTTTTGATCTGGCCGGCAAAGACATTGTCTATGCCTACGACAACCTGAAGCTGCCGGCCGAGCTGTTCAAGATCAGCGCCAGTGGCGGCAAGGCGAATCAACTGACCGCGTTCAACGCCGACAAGCTGGCAACAATCCAGTTCGGCGATTACGAGCAGTTCAGCTTCACGGGCGCCAAGGACGAAACCGTTTACGGCTATCTGATCAAACCGGCGAACTTTGAGCCGGGCAAGAAATACCCGATCGCGTTTCTGGTTCACGGTGGCCCGCAAGGCAGCTTTGGCGATCATTTCCATTACCGCTGGAACCCACAGGTCTATGCCGGTCGGGGTTATGCCGCGATCATGATCGATTTCCACGGCTCGACCGGTTACGGTCAGGCCTTCACCGACTCGATCAGCGGTGACTGGGGCGGCGCACCGCTGGAAGATCTGCAGAAAGGTCTTGCTTACGCCCTCGGCCAATACGATTTCCTCGACGGCAATCGCGCCTGCGCGCTCGGCGCGTCCTACGGCGGTTACATGATGAACTGGATCGCCGGTCAATGGAGCGACGGCTTCCGCTGCATCATCAACCACGCCGGCATTTTCGATACCCGCGCCATGGCCTACACCACCGAAGAACTGTGGTTCACCGAATGGGAAAACGGCGGTCCGCAGTACGCCAAGCCGGAAGCTTACGAAAAGCACAACCCAATCCATCACGTGAACAACTGGAAAACGCCGATGCTGGTCATTCACGGCCTGAAGGATTTCCGGGTGCCGTACGGCCAGGGCATTGCCGCGTTCACCGCGTTGCAACGCCGCGGCATTCCGAGCGAGCTGCTGGTGTTCCCGGATGAAAACCACTGGATCCTGAAACCGCAGAACAGCGTGCAGTGGCACAACGCCGTGTTCGACTGGATGCAGCGCTGGACCCAATGACGACCGGCCGGTTTCACACCGGCCAGAACCGTTCGCTGACCGCTCTCTTGCAACCATTCCCGGCTTGCGCAGGGCGGTCAGTGCCGTAAGGCGCAAGCCAAGTGCGGCGCAAACCAGTAGAATGCCTCGCTCC
Source organism: Permianibacter sp. (assembly GCA_046297695.1). Lineage (GTDB taxonomy): Bacteria > Pseudomonadota > Gammaproteobacteria > Enterobacterales > Permianibacteraceae > Permianibacter. Next base: position 131,374 of record JBKBHF010000001.1, read on the forward strand.
GACCGACGTGTCCGCCGCTCACCATGACCGCTCTGATCATCAGCCTGATTTCGCTTGGCCTCGCTCCCTGGCTGTATGGCCTGCTGCATCGTTGGCGGCGACTGCATGACATGCTCGACCGCTTGTTGGTTGGCGTGATCGTGTTGATTGTGCTGATCGAAGTGTTTGTCGAAGGCTATGAACAGATCGGTTGGGTCGGACCGCTGCTCGGTCTGGTGGCCATGGCGCTGCCCAGCTTGATCGAACAGGCATTCTCCCGCCTGGCGCTGCCGACCCATTCGTTGACCGCCTTGCTGGGCGCTTTGGCGCTGGCCGTGCATTCGTTGATGGATGGCGCTACCTTGGCCGCGGCCGGCAGCGATCAATGGTTGGCAGCCGCCGTGGTATTGCACCAGTTGCCGCTTGGCCTCGCCATCTGGTGGTTGGTGCGACACGCGCTCGGCCGCACGATGTCTGTCATCACATTGATTGGCATGGGGCTCGCGACCATCATCGGTTTCGTGTTGACCCAGCAGGTGGTGCCGGCACTCAGCCACACCACCGCTGCCGGTTTGCAGGCATTTCTGGCAGGCGCCCTGCTACATGTACTGATCCACCGGCATCGGCCGCACCAACACCATGACGAGGACAGCCACAGCCACGCTCATGGCCATTCACACTCGCATGCGGATGGCACGGCGCACACACATCAGGATCATCCCCATCAGCACTGAACGGCAGTCCGAGAACCCGTTATGCCGGAATCCATCAACACACCACGACACCCTACTGTCCGGCAACTGGCGCAGGTATATTAGGGCTTCACGTCGATGGAGTTCTGAATCTTGTCGCGTCCCAAGCGTAAAGCCACATCGTTCGATATCGCCTATCGCGCTGGCGTCTCTCAACCCACGGTATCACGCGCCTTGCGCGGCAGCCCGCTGGTCAGCGAAGAAACCCGTCAACGCATACTCGAAATCGCCCGCGAGCTGAATTACAAGGTCGACAAGAACGCCTCCAGCTTGCGCTCACAGCAGAGCGGCACCCTGGCGCTGCTGCTGTTCGAAGATCCGACCCCTGACGATTCGAACATCAACCCGTTCTTTCTTTCCATGCTCGGCTCCATCACCCGCGCCTGCGCCCGGCGCAATTACGATCTGCTGGTGTCATTCCAGCAGCTCTCGACCGATTGGCATGCCGATTATGAAGACAGCAAACGCGCCGACGGTTTGATTCTGCTCGGCTATGGCGACTACATGGATTACCGCAGCACGCTGGAAAAGCTGATCGAGCAAGGCACGCACTTTGTCCGCTGGGGCGCGGTGCTGGAAGATCAGCTCGGCGTTTCGATCGGTTGCGACAATGTCCAGGGCGGCCGCGACTGCACGGCCCATCTGATTCGGCAAGGCCGGCGCCACATCGCGTTTCTCGGCGGCGCCGATCAGACCTGTCCCGAATTCTTCGACCGCTATCGCGGCTATACCGACGCGCTGACTGCCGCCGGACTGCGGGTCGATGCGCGCCTGCAAGTGGATGCAATTACCTCGGAACAGCAAGGCTATGACGCCGTCTGCCGCCTGCTTGAACGGGATGTCCGCTTTGATGCGGTCTTTGCCGCCAGCGATCTGATTGCCATTGGTGCGATGCGCGCACTCGGCGAGAAAGGCTTCAAAGTGCCGGACGATATCGCCGTCGCCGGTTTTGACGATATTCCGCTGGCGACCTTCACCAATCCGCCACTGACCAGCGTCTTGCAGGACACCAAACGCGCCGGCGAACTGCTGGTCGATACCCTGCTCAAGCAAATCCACAATCAACCGGTCGAGAACATCAAGTTTCCGGCGCAGTTGGTCGTCCGGCGTTCCTGTGGCGCCAAACCGGCACAGCCAACGCCAGCCAAATCCTGAGCGCGGTTCATTGCCTTCAGCCAGAAAAGGCCGTCACTCGATCTGTCACCCCGGCGGCCAGTGGCGTTCCAGACGCAAGCTGGCACTCCCCACATCCCTGTGGGTCGAAAGCCGGGGTCCATTTTCCGTGTTCAAGCGCGACTTTCGCGGCCAGTAATTTCAGGCAAACGGCGAAAATGGATTCCGGCTTTCGCCGGAATGACGGAGCGCTCAAAGTACGACCACCGCAGATTAGTTCGCGGCAGCCGTGACCACGGGTCGATCAATCACCGTCATCAGCTCGCGCAGACGCTGCTGCAAATCAGCCCGCGTAACCGGCTGTTGCAGTCGAAACACCTGCACGCCGTGTGCAGGCACGGAAGCCTTCAGGCTACCGCCCGCTGCAACCGTGATCGGCTCGCCACCCAGTGCCGGTTGCCAGACGCCGGCTTCGAGCCATTGGCGAATCTCAAAACCGCTTGCCTCGTCGCCCTTGTTCAGCAGCACCAGCGCAATGTCATGCTGACCCGCGTGCTGATAAACCCGGTAGAACGCCGCCCGATCGCCGGCCAGTTCGAGATTGACCTGCAAGCCGCGCTGCAAGGCCGGTGATGCGGCCCGCACCTTGGCGATACGCTGCAGGTTCTGGAATATCGGGTGTTGGCTGGCTTCGGCAACTCGGTCCTGACCGAAGTAGTTGCGATTGCCGGCATGCTCCGCCTTGCCACGCATGAACCCCACTTCCGAACCGTAATAAATCACCGGAATGCCGCGCGCGGTGAACAGCCAGTTATGGGCATCGATAAAACCCTCATCACTGGTGTTCATTCGCGGCATGTCATGGTTGTCGTAGAACGTCATCAGATCGTATGGATTCTGGTACGGTCCCTGCTCCAGGAACAACGACTCGTTCAGCAGCGCAAAATCACTGTCGCGCGCCTCGAAGACTTTGGCGAGTGAAGCCTTGTGCGGAAAATCGAGCACACTGATGCCGCCATGCTGCGGCCAGGTGTGCGGCGCGATCTCCTCGGCTTTCCAGCGGAAATCTTCGCCGAACATGAACATGCCGGGTTTCTTTGCGCGGATGCGGTCAGCAAAGGCTTTCCAGAAACTATGCGGCATCCAGCCTATGGTATCGATACGAAACGCATCCGCGCCCTGCTCCAGCCACTGGCTGTAAGCGCCGACCAGATAATCCAGCACGGCCGGATTGTTCTCGTTGAAATCGGACAGCTCGGCAATGCCCGGTTGCTGGTTGAAAAAGCGATGCAAGGGGTTGTTGTGATCGAGCTGCGCCGGCGGCAGATTGCCGTGATCGGCGAGCAGTTCGCCATCCTTGCCATAAACCTTGCCAAACTCGGCTTGCGCCACTGGCATCGTATACGCCGGTGCACCGTGGTTACCGACGATGTCGAGCACGACTTTCATGCCCTTGTCGTGCACGGCCGCGGTGAATCCGGCGAAATCGAGTCCGGGACTCGGCAGATGCTCATCCAGTTTGTAGAAATTGACGCCCCAGTAACCGTGATAACCGGTCTTGCCCTGATCGGTCCAGAAACTGCCCCAACTCACCGGCTTGCCGCCGGAAAACGCCGCATCCGGGTTGTCGACAATCGGCGTGATCCAGATTGCCGAGAACCCCATGTCACGGATGTAGTCGAGGTTGTTGACCACGCCTTTAAAGTCGCCGCCAAGGTAGCCGATATTGTCGCTCTCACCAGCAGGTGCGCCCGGCACCGGCCGATCAAACGTGCGCCAGGCGCCGCCCTGCTCGCGTTGGTCGTTACCGGTGTCGCCGTTGACAAAGCGGTCGGTCACGACGAAGTAAACGGCCTCACTGGCAAACGGCTCCAGTGTGCCGTAGAACGATTCACTCGCCGTTGTCGGGGCAGATTCGATTGCTACGGTTTCAGCAGGCGGTGTCCCGTTGTCACAACTGACCAGACCGAGCAAGGACAGCGACAACGCCAACGACAACACACGCGGAGGGTACGACAGCTTCATGAACGGTTTCCTGCATACAGACAGCAAATGACAGACCCAGTTTGCGCAGCCTGGTCAGGCAGGCAAGAAGCCCGGGGACCAGCTACGCTGCGTTTGCTCGTTGCGCCAGAACGTGTTGTGGCAAGGCTGGGCCAGTACCTATTTCGCCAGCACGGGCTCACCGTCCGGCGCGGCGCCAAGCTCACGCACCCGCAGCACACAGAGCCCGGACAGGATCAGGCTGACGCCACCGATGATGAGTGCAAACAGCGGCTGACCCGCAAAAAAGGTTTTCAGCAGAAAGCCGAGCACGCTGGCCGCCAGCAGCTGCGGAATCACAATGAAGAAATTGAAGATGCCCATGTAAATGCCCATCTTCTCGGCCGGCAAACTGTTCGACAACAGTGCGTACGGCAACGACAGGATCGAGGCCCAGGCAAAACCGACACCCACCATCGACAGCAGCAGCCAATCCGGATCACGAATCAGCGCAAACGACAGCAATCCTGCTGCGCCGAGCCAGACATTAATCAAATGGCTGACACGCAAACCGGCCAAGCGCACGACCAGCGGGATCACCATCGCTGCCAGCGCCGCAAAACCGTTGTAGGCCGCGAACAGCACACCGACCCAGTTGGCGCCATCGTTGTACGCCGCCGATGCGGTATCGCTGCTGCCGAAGTGGACCTCGGTCACTGCCGAGGTGGTGTAGATCCACATCGCGAACAACGCGAACCACGAGAAGAACTGCACCACCGCCAGCTGGCGCATGGTGTCCGGCATCTGCTGCATGTCGGCAAGAATGGTGCGCACCATCGATGGCTTGTCACCGCGGCTGATGATGAGCAACAGCAAACCATAAACGCCGATGCCGGCGGTCAGCAGATAGAGTTGCTTGTCTTCGCCGGTGACGTAGACGATCGCGCTGCCGATGAGACCGGCGAGCAGCCATACCAAGCCCTGCCGCTGTGCCTTGTCGTGCTCCAGTACCGAGGCCCGTGCCGGATGCGCGTCGCTGAACCCGGCCAGTTGTTCCGGCGGATATTCCTTGCTGCGCAGCACGGTCCAGCCGACTGCAGCAAGCAGTACTACGCCACCGGCATAAAAGGCGTATTTGACCGTATCCGGAATCACCCCGGGCTCGGCGGTATTGGCAACACCGACTTTCGCCAGCATCCACGGCAACAGACTGGCTACCACAGCACCGATACCGATGAAAAAACTCTGCATGGCATAGCCCGTCGGACGCTGCTCTGGCGGCAACTGATCACCGACAAACGCGCGGAACGGCTCCATCGACACGTTGATCGACGCATCCATGATCCAGAGCAGGCCGGCAGCAATCCACAGCGTCGGCGAATTGGGCATGAACAGCAGCGCGGCGGTGGTCACCAAGGCGCCATAGAGAAAATACGGACGCCGACGGCCCAGCCGGGTCCAGGTGCGATCGGAAAAGTAGCCGACAATCGGCTGCACGATGAGGCCGGTCAGCGGCGCGGCAATCCAGAGCGCCGGAATATCGGAAATATCGGCGCCAAGCGTTTGGAAAATTCGACTGACGTTGGCGTTTTGCAAGGCAAAACCAAACTGAATGCCCAAAAAGCCGAAGCACATATTCCAAATCTGCCAGAACGACAGTCTCGGCTTGGCGGTCATTACATCCCTCCCGAAAGGCTGCCTTGTGGGCAGCGACATCTGCTGTTGTCATTTTGTCGGCCAGCGCTGCATTGATGCCACCGCGGCACTGGCTTGTCCGTGGAGCCGATGGTAGGCCGCCTCACACTGGTGCGAACAGCTTTATGCATTCGTATTCAAATACAGGTCCGTGCACCATTTCCGTCAGCGGCGCTATTGTGCCGCAGGGACCATAACAAGAAATCTGTGCCATGAGCACCATCGAACTTCTGCTGATTGCGATGACGGTCATCCTCAGCGTGCCATACCTGATCTGGCGGCTGGGCCGCACGGATTTCTATGCACCATTGGTCGTGGTGCAAATCATCACCGGCATCCTGCTCGGCCCCGGCGTTCTTGGCGCGATCTTTCCCGAGTATTACCAGTTTGTCTTCAATCCAGGGGTGGTCGGCGCCCTGAACGGCATCGCGGCGTGGGCGGTCATGCTGTTCGTCTGGATTGCCGGCATCGAGCTCGACCTGGGCCAGGCCTGGAAAAACCGCCGCGAAAGCGGCATCACTGCTGGCCTCGCGCTGGGGATGCCACTGCTGTGTGGCGCACTCGCGGCAGTGGTGCTGCTCGGGCAAAGCAGCAGCTGGCTGGGCGCCAAGGGGCAAACCTGGCAGTTCGTTACCGGCATCGGCATGGCCTGCGCGGTCACCGCGCTGCCGATCCTGATCTTGCTGATGGAAAAACTCACCATCCTGCGCCAGCCGCTGGGGCAACGGGTACTGCGTTACGCCAGTGTCGATGACATCGCCATCTGGGCGGTGCTGGCGGTGATCCTGATGGATTGGGATCGCCTTGGTCGTCAGGGCCTTTTCCTGATCGGTTTCTCCGCCGCCACCATACTGGTTCGCAGAGGTTTCCCGAAACTGCCGGAAAGCGATCGCTGGTATGTCGCGCTGATCTGGCTCCCACTGTGCGGCTTTGCCGCCGACTGGGCCGGCCTGCATTACATGGTCGGCGCCTTCCTGTCCGGCGCCGTGCTCGATCACCGCTGGTTCAATCAGGAGCGCATGGACATGCTGCGACATCATCTGCTGCTGGTGGTGATGCCGGTGTTCTTCCTCAGTACCGGCCTGCGGACCAACTGGACCATGGGCGGCTGGCTGGTATTCGGCGGTGCGGCACTGCTGCTCGCCGCCAGCGTCGGCGGCAAACTCGCCGGCGTGCATCTTGCCGGCCGCGTGCTCGGCTGGCCCAAAGGCGATGCCACCATCATTGGCTGGCTGCTGCAAACCAAGGCGCTGATCATGATCATCTTCGCCAACATCCTGCTCGACCGTCAGATCATCAGCAGCGAAACCTTCACCGCCCTGCTGCTGATGGCGGTAGCCAGCACCATGCTGACAATTCCGATGGTGGTCCGGGCCGGTCGGCGCGAACAACTGCCGGTGCTGTCGGCACTGGTGCCAACCGTGTCTGAAAGCCGGCGCTGATTGCATCGTTGTCAGTGCAGAAAGCAAATCGCCCCGGCTTGCCGGGGCGATTTGCTTTCTGCCAACCACAAGTCACGCCAGCTTTCGCATCACTGCCGGCTCCGCGACACGCAGCGCAGCCAATGCCTCGTGATGGGGTTTGAAGTTCAACCCACAGCGTTCAATGAAGCGCCGAATGTCGGCGAGCTTGAAGCGATGGGCAAGTTCGTTGCCGGCACGCAGCTGATGCTTCTCCGGATAAATGCCCTTGCCGGCCAAGAGGCAGTTCCACGAGACATTCGGGAAGTAAGCATCCAGCTTTTGCCGTTCCAGCTCATCGGTAATGTTACTGCCGGATACCCAGGTTTTCAGGATGGCGCGCAGGCTCGGCGACATGTTCTCGTTGCTCGCGTTGGCACGCCAATACTCGGTATCAGTGCGGCTGTTGATCCGGTAGTGACAATGAATATAGTCACGGACCGCATCAAATCGGGTGTTGACCGCCGCGTTGTAGTCATCGCGATACTGGTCGGTGAAATTGCCTTTCTCGACAAACTCGACAAAACGGGCCAGCGTGGTCTGCACCAAGTCCAGCGCGGTCGCCTCCAGCGGTTCAATGAAGCCCTGCGATAGCCCGACAGCCAGACAATTCTTGTACCAATGCTGATCAACGCGGCCCACCTTCATTTTCAGGTGGCGGGCTTCGATATCGGCGTCAAGCAAGCCGAGATGACTGCGCAGCTCGGTTTCGGCTTCATCGGCCGAGCAGAACGATGAACTGTAGACATAGCCGTTGCCATTACGGCTGGTCAACGGAATCTTCCAAGCCCAGCCGTGCTTCAGCGCGGTCGCCTGGGTCTGGCATTCGACATTCGCCTCCTGCTCGGTGGGAAATACCACGGCCGAATCATTGAACAAGCGGTCGGCAAAGCTGTTGAACTTGGCGCCCAGCGTCTGCTGCAGCAACTGACTGCGAAAGCCGGTGCAATCGACAAACAGATCGCCCTCGATCACTTCATCGGCATCGGTCTTGACGGCACCAAGGTAGCCATTCTCTTTGATCATGACTGCCGTTACTTTGGCTTGTTTGTGCTTCACCCCTTTTGCGACCGCCCATCTGCCGAGAAATTTGCCGAGCAGGCCGGAATCGAAGTGATAGCCATATTTGATCTCGAACGGAAAATTCTCCGGCGCCACCGGTGACAAGCGATTCTTGAGCAGATGGGTCGCAAGAAAGAAATGGTCTGGATGACCCTCCAGATCAACGCCTTTACGGATCAGGAAACTGTTGTGAAAAAACGCCGGCACGGTGTAATCGTCCGGCTGACACAGGAAGGGGTGGACGTAACTCTCAAACCCCGGCTTGGTTGACCAGTTGCGGAACGTGATGCCGACTTTGTAGGTCGCGTTGCACTCCACCATCCAGTCCGACTCGGTCACCCCAATCGCCGCCAGAAACTCTTTCAACGGCGGCGTCGAACCTTCACCGACGCCGATGATGCCAATTTCCGGCGACTCAATCAGCGTGATCTCAAAGCCTTTCTGCAGCCAATGTACCGCCAGATAGTTGGCCGCCATCCAGCCGGCGGTGCCACCGCCGAGGATGACAATTTTTTTGCCTTGTGTTGATTGATTCATTGGGTCTGTCCCCGTCCCGCCTTGGCCCAAAACGAAAACCGCCCGCCGGCTTGCAGCCGACGGGCGGTTCCTCTACTGCGGTATTGCTGACATCAGCAAGAACATCACACTCAGTACTTGTAGTTCACACCGAGGAAGTACTGGCGACCAAAGGTCCGGTACTCGCCCAATGCGCCGTCCACACCGTATGACGCAATGCTCGGCTCATCGGTCAGGTTATTGCCTTGCAGGACCACCGCAAGGCCGTTGTCAAACGTGTACGACATTTGCGCATCGACCGTGGTGTAGTCCTTGCCTTTGGCCGGTGTCGAGCTACCCGGGATATTCATGTTGAAGATGTAGTCGCTGCGGTAGCGGGTATTGACATGGGCACTGAAGCCACCGATATCCCAGAACACCGTCGCGCTCCAGACGTCTTCCGACAGACCCGGAATCGGCAGATCCTGGCCGGCGAACAAGCCGCCACCGGAAATTTCGGCTTCGCTTTCCGTGTAGGAATAGCTTGCCGTCAGACCCAAGCCAGAGAACACGCCAGGCAAATTGCTGAACGTATCGGTGAACGCCAGTTCGACGCCACGAATGTAGCCGCCTTTCTCGCTGTTGACGTAAGTCTCGTAGGCGCCGGCGATCTGACCCGCCGGCACTTCCAGCCCCAAGGCTGCAAACAGTTCGGCATTGCCATCCGGATTGGTAATCGGATCATAGCTGTCGGCGTAGAAATTCTTCTGCACCAGGCTTTCGATGTCCTTCCAGAACACGGCCACCGTCGCCGCGCCGCCATCTTTAAAGTAGCGCTCATAGGACAGATCGATCTGGGTCGCGCGGAACGGATCGAGATACGGCGAACCTTTGGTCCAGACGTTGTAGATGGTGACCGGATCACCGTTTTCATCAACGCTGGAACCATTCCACGAACCGGCACCACCTTTCAGTTGACCTGCCGGCGGCCGGCCCATGACCTTGGCGGCAGCGAAACGCAGTACATCGTTCTCGGTCAGTTCAAACGACAGGTTGAGCGACGGCAGCGAGTCAGTGTACTCCGGGCCATATTTGACATAGGCGTAGTTGTCTTGAGTAACGCCCATGTCATCGGTGATCGGGGTACCGTTGCCGGCACCGACGTTCTGCACGCCCATAGCCTTGACATCGGTCTCGACAACACGGACACCGACATTGCCGCGGACACGGGTATCACCCCACTCGGTGTCGATGTTCGCCATCAGGTAAGCGGCTGTGGTTTTCTCTTGCAAACCGCCCGATTCGACGAAGGTCCAGTCACGGCTGAACACCTGGCGACCGGTGTAATTACCGGGACCAAAGATCGCATCGGCGAGGCCATCCAGATCGACCACCAGGTGATCCGGCGCACCGGCAACCGAACCGATGCTGACAAAACCATCCACCGACTGTGGCATGCAAGCCAGAGCCGGAATGGTCAGGTTGTCAGCACAGTAGGACTGCCAGTTGCCGTCGCCATCAACATAGTTGTACTGGCCATCACGGCTACCGTACAGGAAGGTGCCACGACGGGAATCAAACACACGATCGGCGTAGCGAACGCCCATTTCCAGCGAAGTGACCATGCCCCAGTTGACATCGAGCTTGAAGTCAACTTTGTAAGCATCGAGCTCATCGGTGTACTTGTGTGGATATTCCTCGTAGCGCGACAGGCGCATGTAATCGAGGTTGGTGAAGTCGGTATTGAACGCTACCGACGGCGTGCCATCGCCGTTGCCGACATAGGTCATCGCCTGACCGCTCAACTCCTGCCAGGTCGGGCCGGTAACGGTATTGCCGTTGAGAATGCCGGTTGCGGTACCAAACTCATAGGCATGCAGTGATGCCAAACGGTCTTTACGGGTCTTGACGCCTTCGCTGTGCGAGATGTCGAAGGTCAGCACCGCACGGTCGCTGACGGCCCATTCGACATTCAGGCCGATGGCATCCGAATCAGCCTGGGTTGACTGATCTTCGGTACGGGTTTCGAACCACGGGCTGCCATCCCACGGCGTGCGCGGCTCGGTCAGCGACACGGTGCCGCCGGTCATCACACCGCCGCTCACTGACGGCGAACTGAGTGCGTAAGTGTTGAGATTGTTCAAACCACCAACGGTGATGCCGTGCCGGAAGTCTTCCGACTCGAACTCCGACTTGAAATAATCGATCGAGGCTTTCAGCGAATCATTGGGCTGGAACACGATGGTCGCCATGTAGCCATCGCGTTCATCGTTACCGGTGCCTGCCTGCCATTGGAAGGCACGCGCGTAGTGTTCGTTCTGGCTATCACCGTTGACATCGCCTTCGGCATAGCCGTTCTGGCCGTCCGCCCCGGCACGCGAACCTTCGAACACATTCGGCTGCTTCAGATGCGCCCAACCGACACCGACGCCCAAGGTGTCGTTCAGGAATTTGCCCTGATAGGACAGACTCAGGCGCTCGCCCTCTTCATCGGAACCGATGTCAGCGGCCGCATCATTGTACGACTTGCGCACGCTGGCGTTGAAGTTGTGCGCTTTCTGCGCCTTCAGCGGGTTAGCCGTTTTCAGCTCCACGGTCGCCGCGACACCGCCTTCGATATGCGAGGCTTTCGGCGACTTGTACACCGCGCCTTGCGTGATCAGCTCAGACGGATACTGATCGAACGACATCCAGCGGCTGCTTTCGGTGTAGGCGCTGGTGGTGGCCTGTTCACGTCCGTTCAGCGTGGTCTGAATGAAATCACCATTCATGCCGCGGATGTTCAACTGGTTCGATTGACCCGAATCACGAATGGTGGTGACGCCCGGAATACGACCGAGCGCATCGGCAATCGACTGATCCGGCAGCGAACTGAGCGCACCGGCATCGACCACGTCGGCAATCACATCGGCTTCACGCTTGGTATCGATGGCTTTCTCGATACCGCCGCGCACCCCGTACACTTCGAGGCGGACCGCCCCTTCTTTGTTTTCTTGCTGATCGGCCGGCTGCTCGGCTTGAGCTTGCTCGTCAGCGTCCTGAGCGTACGCACCGGCGCTGACCGACTGCAACGCAGACGCCAACGCAAGGCTCAGAATGCTCCGCTTGAATTGCACCATCTCCCACACCCCTCGAATTATTTTCATTTGTACGGCAAGCCCAGCGGACAGTCTGCAAACGCGCGGGCTCAAGCGCACTTCCGGTGTTCCCATTGCGAAGTGCGGGTCGATGGTATCCGCACTGCAACCGAGGGTAACCAAGCTGAATACGTATTCAGTGCAACAGCCGATATTGCTGTGCACCATTGCAGTTCAGCGGCCTGGGTGAAACAACCTGGTTCATCTCCAGAGAGAAGGCCATAAGCGCTTGAGAATCAGGGTGTTAGGCAATCCGGTGCGGGGAGCTGACCGGGCCGGATTTCGCCCTGCACAATTTCGGTTGCACGCACGCGTGCAGAGGGCGTGTGGCGTGCGCCCCAAAACAGCGCACGCCGGCAAGCTGGAATACCGGTGCAATCGGATAGCGCTAGCGCTGCAACACGATGCGGATCGGCTGGCGGCTGTCCGCCATCTGCAGCTGCACACCGTGGTCATGTAGTTGCCAGCCGGGCTCGCCTGCGGCAAACGCGGCGGCCGACAAGCGCTTCAGCGATTTGCCATTGAGCGTGACGCGCACCGGCTCCGGCTCACCGACCAGTAGCCATTGCAGCTGCCGTGATGCCGGGGTGTAGCTGCCCTGCTGCGGCTCACGGCTCAACCGGGTGCGGTGCTCATCGCGCTGTTGCCGAAACCGCCAGCGGGCGAACACGCCACGCTGATAGCCAAAGCTTTCGCCGTCATCCTCGTAATACGCGCTCTCCGCCTCTGCCGCCGGGTACACCTTGATCAGCAGTGGTTGACCCGCCATCTCACCGGTGTGCTGCACCACCGGTTGCTCAAAAACGAAGGCTCCGGCGCGGACAAAAATCGGCAGCGATGCCAAGCTAACCGGCTGCTTTATCGTCCGCCCGCCCTCATGCGCCACACCGGTCCAGTAATCGAACCAGCGCCCGGACGGCAGATACAGCTCACGCTGCTGGGCCGCTTCGACCAGCACCGGAGCCACCAGCAGATCGCGACCGAACAGGTACTGATCATCGCGCGCCGTGACGTTGCCATCGCCCGGGTATTCCAGCATCAGCGGTCGCAATGCCGGAATGCCGGTGCGGCTCGCCGCTTCCATTTCGTTATAGATCTGCGGCAGCAACTGATAACGCAGTTCGATCGTTCGCTTGTTGACCGCCTCGAATGCCGTACCAAAGGACCACGGTTCCTGATCCGGCGTCGCCTGCTCGGTATGGGCGCGCATGAACGGGGAAAATACCGCCGCCTGCAACCAGCGCGTGAAAAGCTCACCCGAGGGGTAGCCGGCGAAGCCGCCGATATCGGCACCAACAAAAGCAAAGCCGGACAGGCCGAGCCCCATCAGCGTCGGCAACGACTGCCGCAGCGAGGCCCAATCCGCCGTATTGTCGCCCGGCCACACGGCGGCGTAGCGCTGACCGCCGGCAAATGTCGCCCGCGTCAGCACGAACGGCCGACTGTCCGGTCGCAAGCGCAGCAGGCCTTCAAAAGTCGCTTGCGTGTGCAACATGCCGTAGACATTGTGGATCTCGCGCTGATCAGTGGGCGCACCCTCATTGGCATGCTGCACGTCCAATGGCATCGTGTTCGCCGGTGGTATCCACACCGCCGGTTCGTTCATGTCGTTCCAGATCCCGGCAACGCCCTGCTCCACCAACTCACGGTGCAGGCCGCCCCACCACTCCCGCGTCGCCGCCCGTGTGAAATCCGGGAAGACACTGTTGGCCGGGTGCTGCTTGTCATGGCTCGGCCAGACCGGACCTTCAAACAGGCGTCCGTCCGGATACTTGACGAAGTGGTCGCCGGCAAGGCCCTGATCGTAAACGTGGTAGCCGGGCTGTTTCTTGGGATGCGGATCAACGATGGTGACAACGCGAAACCCCTGCTCGCGCAGGTCATCGATCATTTTCCTGGGCTGCGGAAAATATTGCTCATTCCAGACGAATGGCGTGAAGCCTTTCAGGTAGTCGATGTCGAGCCAAAGGGTATCGGCAGGGATCTGCTTGCTGCGAAACGTCTGCGCCAACACGCGCAGGCGCGCTTCCGGAAAATAACTCCAGCGCGACTGGTGAAAGCCGAGCGACCAGCGCGGCGGCAGCGGCATCCGGCCGGTTAGCGCGGTGTAGCGGCTGACCACATCTTTCGGCTCCGGGCCATTGATGAAATAGTAATCCAGCTCGCCGCCATCGGCACCGAAGGACAACAGGTTCCGGCTGTCGCGACCGACGTCAAAGCTGGAGCGAAAACTGTTGTCGAGAAAAATACCGTGGGCGCGACCGGCACGCAGCACCAGATAGAACGGCACCGAGACATAAAGGGGATCAGTCGACGAGTCGTAGGCAAAGGTGTCGCTGTTCCACATCACAGTATGATAGCCACCCAGCGCCCAGCCGCGCTTGTTGAGACGACCGGTTTTCTCGCCAAACCCGTACACCTGCTCATCGTCACGCAAGCGCTTCCAGACCCGCACCGCATCACCGGCACGTGCCGTGCCACGCACGGCATCGTCCTGATCCAGTGACTGGCCGTCACGGTCGAGGAACTCGATCCGGAACGGTGACCGCTGGATGCGCACGCGCAGTGCATCGGTGCGTAGCTCGCTGTGCCCGGCCTGCTCGACAATGCGGACCGCAACCGGTTCCGCGTCTTGCTTGACCACAGCAAACGAACGATCCGGTTCGAGCACACCATTCGGCACATAACGGACCCGAATGATGTCGGCGCTGATCGCAGTCACCGTGATGACACTCTTACCGTCGCGTATCATCAATCCTTGAGGCATGGTTTCAATTGCGCCGTTTTCGGCCACCGATTGCCAACCGCTCGCATAGCTGGTGGCGCTCACGCCGAACAGCACCGAAGCCATCAGACCCTGTAGCGAACGGCGCAGCATCGCGCCTATCGCCATCGTGGCCGGAGTCTTCGATGCCGGTCCCGCTGAGTTTTTGTTCGCGCTCATCCGCGTTGTCATGGTGTTTGCTCCTCCGCCGGTGCTTCCGGTTGTGCTGGCTTATCAGGGTTCAGAATGCGCTGTTGCAGCACGTCCTTGCCTCGAAGTACGGAATAGTCCGCTGGTCGATACGGTGGCAGCTGCAGAAAATCGAGTCCCGCCAGACGTTGCCGTTGGCTCGCCATCACCTGCACCGTGGTCAGTGCTTTGCCATCCAGCATGGCGGCCTGACCATCCCAGCGCAGCTGCTGTCGCTTGCCGGTCAACGGAAACCGTAGCCGCTGCCGGTTGCCGTCGCGATCCAGAAGGTCCATGACCACGTTGCTAACGGCGACCGCTTCATCACGCATAACATCGGTAGTCATCGATGCAGGCGTTATGGATTCGCGTATTGAAGGATCGCGAGTTACCGATTCGGTAACAAATGTCCAGTGGCTGATACCGCTCTGCTGGCTTATCGTCAGTTGCAGCGATTCGCTCTTGCCAAACGGCAGCCGCGCCGAAACCGACGACCATGCCAGCGGCAGCGCCGGAACAAATTGCAGCTCGTTACGGAGCAGATTGGGGCGAAAACCGAGATAGTCCTGATAGGCATTGCGGACAAACTCGGCAACGCTCCAGGCCTGGGCATAGGTACCGGAAGGCGTGATCCGGCCGGTGTCATCGGGTAAGGCATCGACCAGCTCACTCATACTGCCGCACGTGCCGTAAAACAGGATCTGCTGCGCCAGCTCGCGGCTGAGTTGCCACGCCAACTCCTGTTCGCCAAAACGGGTCAGTGCGGTAATGGTGAACCCAGCATTCCAGCCCCAAATCGTCCCGTTGTGATACGCCGCATCCTTGTGATGGAACGCCGGATTCTCATGGCGCGGGTGAAAATTGCGATGACGCGGGTCCAGCGAGGCGATGCCGTAGGGCAATAACAACCCCTGTACGGCATTGCGCGTGAGGGTTGCCTGCACGGCGTCCGGCACCAGAGGCGAGAACGGAATCGAAACCAGCATCAACTGATTCGGACGCAGGGAGAAGTCGGCTTCACCATTCGCCTGAACCCGATCCGCCATCCGGCGCCCGTCCCAGAAATGCTTCAGCAAACCGGCTTGCGCCCGTTGCGCCAGCAGCCGGTAATGCTCGGCCTCTTCATCATGGCCGTTACGCTCGGCCAGCGTTGCCGCCACATCCAGCGCCGTGAACCAGAGCGCCTGCACTTCCACTGCGCGATTGCCGCGTGGCGACCAGGCCTCGCGATTGGCGATGCGTGCATCCATCCAGGTATCGGCGTCATCGTGGGTGAGCAGGCCATCCTGATCCAGCCAATTTTTTTCGACACCGCGAACATAGTCGCGGATCAAGGCCAGCAACGCCTGGCTGTAGCCGTCGTCACCGCGATAACGCAGGTACTCCAGTCCTTCGCGAATCAACCACGGCGTGCCGTCGACGGTGTTGTAGATAATGCTGTCATCGGCCGCGACGCGGTTAGGTATGCGGCCGTATTCCGGATCGGCCAGCGCACCACGTTTTTGCCAGCGGGCGAAGTTGCTCAGCACCGCCTCGGCGGTCGCAAACTGCCCGGTCACCAGCAAGGTTCCGGGCAAGGCAATGAACGTGTCGCGGCCCCAGTTGTCGCGGAACCACGGCAGGCCGGCCCAAATGCCGGTGCCGAACGCTTCGACCACAAACGACTGGGCACTGTGGCTGGCCCAGAGCAGGGCGCGATTGAAATCGGCATCGGGTGTGACGAGACTCGCCGTCTGTAGCCGTTGACAGAGCCGCGCCTCGGTTTGCTGCCAACCGTCGTGTCGGCGCAGTTCACTGACCTGTGCCAGCGCAGCTGTCGCGTTCGCCGCCACCGCCACGTGCACGGTGAATTGCCGGGTCGGCGCAGGACTGCGCAGCACCAGCGCCAGCGTCGCGCTGGCAGAAGTGCTCGATTGATTTGGATTCGGCATCTGGGCACCGTCTTCCAGCAAAGCGCGTGCCTGTTTCCACTCCGGGCCATGCTGATCCAACTCAAACGGGAGTTCGGCGCTGAGTGCGATGACACCGCCCGGATAGCGAATGAGGACGGCATCGTCGGTTTCGCTCACGCTCGCGTTTGCAAAGGCCGGCAGCAAGAGGGCAATGGCAAGCTGCGCACTGACCTCACTTTGCACGCGTATCGCCAGCGCTGAGCGGCCACTGTGCAGCAGCAGCGTCTGGCGCACACCGTTGGCGCTGCTGCGATGACCATACGGCAGGATCTGCTCGTCGGCAGTCACGGCACGCCGGTCCGCCAACACGCCATCGCGAAAGACCGCGTAGTCACGCAGCACCACGTGTTCACGGTGCGTATAACCGCTGCCACGGCCATAGCTGTGACTGAAGTTTTCATAGAAGCCGGCGACATTGTCCGTGGCAACGAACTGCGCCAGTTCGGTACCAGCCAACGGCAGCGCCATACTTTCCAGCCGCTGCGCCGGCACTGCGCAGGCCGTCGCTGGTGCGGGTATCAGCGCGATCTCGCCGGCGGCAGCGGACAGCGCCAGCACGGCGCCGAGCGATACACCCCATTTGCGGCAATACCGGGCCGGCACGGACTGGTAACGCCGGCAGACCGCTACCGGACGAAGACAAATTTGGTTAAGGTGCCTTGCCATCACGGCTCCACTTGTTCTGGTAAGCGTTATCACGATGAAACCTGTAACGATTGCGCGATTCGGCCTTGTGTTGGTCTTTGCCTCGGTCTTGTTGGCGGCCCTGCTCGGTAGTGCCGCCCGCGCCGATCTGCCGCCGCCGCGCCTGAGTGATTGCGATCGGCCGCAGCAAATCCTTGCAGCGACGCAACTGCCGACGACCGCCATGACGGCCATCGCGCTCAGCAAGGATTTGATTTACTGGCCGGACGGCAACGGTGCGCCGTTGCAACTCCACGCCAGTCGTGACGGCAATCTGCGAATGGACGCCGGAAAACGCCTGCTCGGCGCGGATGAAAGCATTGCACTGCTGCCATTTCGGGAACCGGTATCGGTGGCACTGAAAGCGCAATTTCCGCATCTGCTGCAGGCGCAACCGGCGGACAAATTGTTCCGCCTGACCGGCGTTGATCGCGACCGGCGTACCCGGCTGCTGCAAAGCCAGCTGCTGCTGGCGCGGCACGACAGCAATGGCAGCGTGCTGGCGAGCGCCGCGCTCCAGCTCGCCGGCTGGCTGGATGACGAGTTTGCCGCCGCCGAATCGGCGTCGCTCGGCGCCCACCCATCGCGCCAGCAAACGCGCTTTGCGCTGTGGGCGCCAACCGCGCAACAGGTGGCGCTCTGTCTTTACCACAACGCCGACAACCAGGCCGATACCGTGCTGCCCCTGCAACAGGACCGCGACACCGGTGTCTGGCAGCTGCAACGCAGCGGCGATTTGAGTGGCCGCTACTACACCTATCTGGTTGATGTGACCGTGCCGGGTGTTGGCATCGTCCGCAACAAAGTGACCGATCCCTACTCGCTGAGCCTCAGCGCCGATTCGGCGCGCAGTTACATCGCCGATCTCGACAGCCCTACCATGAAGCCTGCCGGCTGGGACAGCTCGCCGCGGCCAAACCAGCCACTGCACGCTACCGATCTGATGATCTACGAGCTGCATGTGCGTGATTTTTCGCTGCACGACAGCCGCGTCACACCCGCCTATCGCGGCAAGTATCTGGCCTTTACCGAGCCACGTTCCTACGGCATGCAGCACCTCAAGGCGCTGCAGCAAGCCGGCCTCACCGATATCCACCTGCTGCCAGTATTTGATTTCGCGACAGTGCCGGAAACCCGCTGTCTCACGCCTGGCATTCCTGCCGCCGCCGCAAACAGCCCAAGCCAGCAGG
This sequence comes from Permianibacter sp., assembly GCA_046297695.1. Taxonomy (GTDB): domain Bacteria; phylum Pseudomonadota; class Gammaproteobacteria; order Enterobacterales; family Permianibacteraceae; genus Permianibacter. The sequence continues at coordinate 149,829 of JBKBHF010000001.1, forward strand.
CCGCGGTCAGTCAGTTGCAAGGCCGCGATTGCTACAACTGGGGTTATGACCCGTTTCACTTCACTGCGCCTGAAGGCAGTTACGCCAGCGACAGCAAGAACGGCGCGAGCCGCGTTCGTGAACTGCGCCAGATGATCATGGCGCTGCACAAGCTCGGCCTGCGCGTCGGCATGGATGTGGTCTACAACCATACTCATGCCGCCGGCCAGGCGCCGACTTCGGTACTGGATCGCATCGTGCCGGGCTACTACCAGCGGCTGAATGCCGCCGGCGAGGTCGAGACCTCGACCTGCTGCGCCAACACCGCGACCGAGCACCGGATGATGGCCAAGCTGATGATCGATTCGGCGGTGATCTGGGCGCGTGATTACCGTATCGATTCGTTCCGCTTTGATCTGATGGGCCATCAGCCGCGCGTCGCCATGGAGCGTCTGCAAACGGCGGTCAATGCCGCTACCGGTCGGCATATCCACCTGATCGGCGAGGGCTGGAATTTTGGCGAGGTGGCAAACGGTGCCCGCTTTGTCCAAGCCGCGCAGCTGGCCTTGAACGGTTCCGGCATCGCGACCTTCAGCGACCGCGCACGCGACGCTGTTCGCGGCGGCAGCGCTGGCGACAACGGCGTCGCCCAGCTCATCAACCAGGGTTACGTGAACGGCTTGTTCTACGCCCCGAACCCGCATGCCGCCGGCAAACACAGCAAGCGCGACCTGCTGCATGCCGCCGACCTTTTGCGTGTCGGCCTGGCCGGCTCGCTGCGCGATTATGTGCTGCAAACGGCGGACGATCGTATGCAACCGCTGGCCACCATCGACTACGCCGGGCAGCCGGCCGGTTATGTCAGCGAACCGGCGGAAGTGGTCAATTATGTCGAGAACCACGACAACCAGACGCTGTTTGATGCCAACGTGCTCAAGCTGCCGCCGGACACCTCGGCTGAAGATCGCGCACGCGTGCAGATCCTCGCCGCGGCGACGGTCGCGTTCAGTCAGGGCATCGCCTATTTTCATGCTGGCCAGGATTTGCTGCGCAGCAAATCGCTGGACCGGAACAGCTTCGATTCCGGCGATTGGTTCAACCGGATCGACTGGAGTTATCAGGACAATGGCTTTGGTATCGGCCTGCCGCCGGAACGCGACAACGGCGCCAGCTGGCCGTGGCTGCAGCCGTTGCTGGCCGACAGCCGCATCAAACCACAGCCCCGTGATATCGCCTGGACCCGTGATGCCTTCCGCGACCTGCTGCGCATTCGCGCCAGCAGCTCGCTGCTGCGGCTGCGCACTGCCGCCGACATCCAACAACGACTGCAGTTTCTCCATACCGGTAGCGGACAACTTGGCACGGTCATCATCGGCAAGCTGAACAGCCGCAACGCCAACGGCGTTGACTATCCCGGCGCCCGTTTTCGCGCCCTGCTCTACGCCATCAATGTCGACACCCGCGCGCACACCGTGAGCCTGCCCAGCGAACGCGGCCAGACCTGGCAACTGCACCCGGTGCATCTGGCGGATGGCGCCGCCGACCAACGGCCCAGGACGGCATCGCGCTTTGCCGCCGAGCGTGGCGAGTTGACGGTGCCGGCACGGACCGCGCTGGTTTACGTATTGCCCTGAACGATCACAGCTCCGTTGTCGTGTCTGGCTGGTGTTGGCATCAAACGGCAACACGGATAAACCGTCACGCAGGATTCGCCAGCAGCAAGAAGGCCCTGGTGACTGCCGTGGTGAAACGGGGCATTGCATCGCCTGATGCTGATTCAGGTGAAATGGATTCGCCTGACCTGAGTTCAGCCGATATGGATTCGCATGATGCTCGCTCGCAGCAGCCGGCACACCGGCACGCGCTGGCCGGCGCCAATCCGTCACCATCTGACCATACTGCTTGCTGACCGCTGCCTGCACCCACTTCACTCAACGCGTCGCGTCGTCATGGCGGCAAGCTAACCCGGCAGCCGCTGCTGTCTGCACCATTCTGGTTATGAATACGTATGCTGCGCGAGCGTCAGCGCTTACGGCCGGTTAAGCTGCGAGGCGATCTGCTGCAGCACTTTCAGCGCTGCGCAAGCTCGTGCCAACCAAAGCGCCAACGCGGAGACCTGTATGGCCAACCATAACAAGGCATTGCTGATGAGCCTGACCCTGATCGCCACCTTGGGCGGTCTGTTGTTTGGCTATGACACCGCCGTCATCTCGGGCGCGATCAGCGCCATCGATGTCAATTTCATTCACCCGCGTCATCTCGACGAAACCGCCGCGCTGAGCCTTTCCGGTTTTGCCGTCGCGAGCGCGCTCTGGGGCTGCGTCATCGGTGGCTTGCTCGCCGGCAAGATTGGTGACCGGTTTGGCCGGCGTGCCGGCATGCAGCTGGCGGCGCTGCTGTTCCTCATCAGCGCCATCGGTTCGGCCTGGCCGGAAATCGGTTTTGCGCCGGTCGGCGAAATGGGGGCCGACGCGCTGTGGCCGTTCATGTGCTACCGCATTCTGGGCGGTATCGGCATCGGTTTGTCCTCCATGCTGTCGCCACTTTATATCGCCGAGATCTCTCCGCCAGCCGAGCGCGGCCGCATGGTGACCTATCAGCAGCTCGCCATTGTCGGCGGCATCGTGCTGGTCTATTTCGTCAACTGGAGCATTGCCGGCCAGGGCGATGAAAGCTGGCTGCACAGCACTGGCTGGCGCTGGATGCTGGCGTCGGAAGCCATTCCGGCCGCGGCATTCTTTGTGCTGCTGTTCTTCGTGCCGGAAAGCCCGCGCTGGCTGGTGATGAAACAACGCGAAGCGGAAGCGAAAGCGGTATTGCAACGGCTGACCAGCGAAGCCGAAGCGCAATCCGTGCTCACTGACATCAAGAGCAGCCTGCAGGTCAGCTCGGACAAGTTGTTCGCGTTCGGTGGACTGGTGATTCTCGTCGGCTTGTTGCTGTCGATCTTCCAGCAGACCGTCGGCATCAACGCGGTGCTGTACTACGCACCGCAGATGTTCCAGAACATGGGCGCCTCGACCGACAGCGCCTTGCTGCAAACCCTGATCGTCGGCAGCGCCAACGCCGTGTTCACGCTGGTGGCCATGTTCACGGTCGATCGCTGGGGTCGCAAGCCGCTGCTGATTCTCGGTGCGGTGATGATGGCGGTAGCCATGCTGGCGCTCGGCGGTCTGTTCCACAGCCAGCAACTCGGTCTGCTGTCGCTGCTGATGGTCATCGTCTACATCGCCGGTTTCGCGCTCAGCTGGGGCCCGATCGTCTGGGTGCTGCTGGCCGAGATTTTCCCGAACGCGATCAAGGGCAAGGCGATGAGCCTCGCCGTTGCCGTGCAGTGGATTGCCAACCTGATCGTGTCGTGGTCATTCAAGGTCATCGACGGTAATAGCGCACTGAACGCGATCTTTCACCACGGATTCGCTTACTACATGTATGGCGTCATGAGCATCCTGGCGGCGATTTTCGTTTACCGATACGTACCAGAGACCAAAGGCCGCAGCCTGGAGCAGATCCAGACGCTATGGCAGCGGAAAAACAAGCCGGTTGCAACCGAAGCAAAAACGGTGCAGGCCTAACAACGAGGGCCTGCTCCGCTTGCTCAGCCGACCGGGGCGGTGCCGGATACGCGAAACCAGCACGCTGAGGCGTCTGGCGCGGCTTGCACCCGGCAGCGCTGCCCGCTGCGCTTTCACCGAGATCCGTTGTTGTTGTTCCAACCAGGCAAGCAACCCTACACCCAGCGCAACCGAGCCGACTACCGTCATTGCCTCATTGCGCACAAGACGCGCTGCATTCGGCATGATCGGCATCACGTCTGTCGCGCGGCGCCGATGGCGGTGGCCAGCTCCTTGGCAAACGGCCGCTCGAACATCTGCTCGATTGTGATATCGAGCTTGCGTTGCCAGTTCGGGTTCTCGGTGCTGGTGCCGGGCAGATTGACCTGATGCCGTTCACCAAACCAGTCTTCCGGCTGGCACATCATGATCGCGGCTTTGCTGCGCGCCAGATAAACGTGCGCCCCAACCACAATGCGATCATCAAAGCCCGGCATCTCGACCGGATTGTTCGGATACAGGCCACTGCGGTTCAGTGCTTCGAGCAGTTTCTGCTTGTCGCCGTGGCGCTGGGCATACTGCTGCCGGGTTTGCTCGTCGGTATCATATAGCCCGATTCGGTCGCGCAACTGGATGTCTTCGCATTCCCAGAAGCCCGGCAGCGTCGGCATGTCATGCGTGCTGATGGTGGCGAGCGCCAGTTGCGGGTATTCCTCCGGCGCTTTCAGCCGGTCGGCGTGTTGTTCGAACATCAGGATGCGGTAGGACAGCATGTGGCTTTGCTGCATCACCTGGCGGATTTCATCCGGCACCGTACCCAGATCTTCACCGATGACCAGACACTGTTGGCGCTGGCTTTCGAGCGCGACAATGCCGGCCAGATCGGCGAGCGGGTAATGCACGTAGGCGCCATCACAGCCGGTACCGCCCGGCGGGATCCACCAGAGCCGGAAGAGCGCCATCACGTGATCGATGCGCAGCGCGCCACAGTGCCGCATGTTGGCGCGCAGCAACGCGGTAAACCGGCGGTAGCCGTCGTTGCGCAGCGCGTCGGGATGAAACGGCGGCAGCCCCCAGTTCTGACCTTGCACGGCCACTGCATCGGGCGGCGCGCCAACCGAAATGTCCTGACAGAATTGCTCCGGCGAGCACCAGATCTCACTGCCGCCACGGTCGGCGCCGACGGCGAGATCACGGTATAGCCCGATCTTCATGCCGAGTGCCTTGCAGTGCTGCTGGACGGCATCGAGTTGCGACTCGGCCAGCCACTGCAACCAGCTGAAGAAGCGCAGCCGACTGGCGCGCTGCAGCGCAAAGGTTTTGCAGGCCGCGCTGTCCGGATTCTGGTATTCGCGCGGCCACTGCTGCCAGCCGCTCAGTTGGCCCTGCTCGGCCGCGAGGTATTCCTGCAAGGCATCGAACAGCGCCTGCCGTTGCAGGTCTTCGCCGACGGCATCGAGATAATGTTGGAACGCCTGCCGGCGCGCGCCATCGGCGTGTTGCTCGAAGGTGCGGAACAGCGCTTCCAACACCGGCCGCTTGAGTGCCGCCACCGCGGCATAATCGACGCTGGCGGTCGCTCGCGCCGCGGCCTTGCGGGCCTGGAATTCGGCACTGCCGATCAAGGCGCGCGCCTCTGCGCACTGCGCCAACTCCGGCACCGCCTCGACATCGATGTAAATCCAGTTCAGAAACTCGCGGTGGCTCGGGCTGTACGGGCTGATGTGCAGCGGGTTCGCCGGATACAGCGCGTGCAAGGGATTGAGCCCGATGACATCGACACCATGCGGCGCCGCGCGGTCGGCAAGCGCGATCAGATCGGTGAAGTCGCCAATGCCCCAGTTGCGCGCCGAGCGCAGCGTGTACAACTGCAACGCGAGGCCCCAGCACTTTTGCTGAGCAACGACGGCCGGCGGCAGATAGCACTGATCGGGCACACCGATCAGCAGCAGCTGTTGCTCACCACTGTCGGAATGCAAGCTCAAGCGGTGATAACCGAGTGGCAAGGTCAGCGCCAGTACGCTGCCGTTGATCGCCCCCTGCTCGGCCTGCGCCTGGCCTTCGTAGTGCAAACGCCAGCGTCGGGCTCCGGCCGGCACGGTCAGCTCCAGCGGCCCTTGGCTGATGCGATGAACCCGCACCGGCGCCATGGCCGCCGGTTGCACGCCGGCGAGCGCACGCGCCAGCGCCTGCAAGGTACTGTCGGCGACCGGACGGGACCGCCCCCAGGCATCGACAAAATGATCGGCGATACGGGCATCGCGTTGCGGCGCGCGGGCGTCGGTCATGATTACGGCAGTTCCCCAAATCCAGATGGTTACGATCGATTCCGACCACGGTGGCCACGGCCGCATTGCCCGGCCGTGTTCGCCGCGCTCGATGCGGTGCAATCGCGATCGCTGCTGCGCCTTGGAAAACCGCACCGGTTTGACGCCCGCTCGGCAAGCACACGGGCGCCAATCGGCACGGTTTCGGACTCGGTGCGGCACAGTGCGCAAAGGTGGTGCAGTTTTCGCACGTTCGCGCCCGGAACAACAGTCAGGAGTACCGGTTTACATACGTATTCAGGTGCGATTCGCTCCGGCGCTGCACGGTGCAGCGCAGCATGGGCGAACCGTTCGGGAAAGCGCGAGCGTCTGGCTCAGCAGTTGCGGTCGCGCTGCACGACACGCTCAATCAGCACCGCGATGGCGCGGCCTTTGAGCGGGAACGGATCGTTGGCGCCAAAATACCTCGGCAACGAACTGATTTGGCTGTCAGCGGTATCCAACACCAGCTCCCACAGCGCGGCGTCAGGCGGCGCCGGCAACTGGAAATCGCCGGCCTCGTGATGGCTGTTGACCAGCACCAGCACGTGATCGCCAATCACCGGTCGGCCGACGGCATCGCGCAAGCCGGTATGCCGGCCGTTGAGCAAAATCCCGAGCGAACGTGCGCTCCAACGGTGCCAGTCGGCATCGGTCATTCGCTGCCCGTCTGCCCGCAACCAGCTGACATCGCGCTGACCGGCGGCGTCGGCGACGCCATCGAAAAACTGCCGGCGCCGGAACACCGGTTGCTGCCGGCGCAGCGCAATCAGCCGCCGGACAAAACCGTGCAGCTCACGTTCGCGCTGGCCCCAGCTCCAGCGCAGCCAGCTGGTTTCGTTGTCCTGGCAATAGGCATTGTTGTTGCCGCCCTGGCTGCGGCCGTATTCGTCACCTGCCAGCAACAGCGGCACGCCTTGCGACAACAACAGCGACGTCAGCAGATTGCGTTTTTGCTGATCGCGCAGGGCATTGATGGCCGGATCATCCGACTCGCCTTCCTCACCGCCATTCCAACTGTTGTTGTGATCAGCGCCATCCTGGTTCTGCTCCAGATTGGCCTCGTTGTGCTTGTGCTCGTAGCTGACCAAATCGTGCAGGGTGAAACCATCGTGTGCGGTGATGAAATTGATCGATGCCGACGGCTCGCGCACGCTGTTGGCAAAAATATCGCTGGAGCCGGCGAAGCGTTCGGCGAATTGCCCGAGCAGGCCGCCTTCGCCACGCCAGAATGACCGCAGGGTGTCGCGATACTTGTCGTTCCACTCTGACCAGCCACAGGGAAAACCGCCGAGCTGGTAACCGTTCGGTTCAAAGTCCCACGGCTCGGCCATCAGCTTCAGGTGCGACAGCACCGGATCCTGATGCAGGATATTGAAAAATGACCCGCTGGCGTCGAAGTGGCCATCGCGGCGCGCCAGGCTCGATGCCAGATCGAAGCGGAAACCGTCGACATGCATTTCGCTGGCCCAGTAGCGCAGGCAGTCCATCATCAGTTTGAGCACCTGCGGATGCTCGGCGTTCAAGGTGTTGCCGCAACCGGAAAAATTACGGTACTGGCGGGCATCGTCCGGATCGAGCTGGTAATACACCTTGTTGTCGATGCCGCGAAAACTTAAGTGCGGCCCGAGCTCGTTGCCTTCGGCACTGTGGTTGAACACGATGTCCATCACCACTTCAATGCCGGCCGCGTGCAGCTTCTTGACCATGGTCTTGAATTCGACCGTCGCGTCCTTGACCGCGTAACGCCGCTCCGGGGCAAAAAAGGCCAGCGGGTTGTAGCCCCAGTAATTGCTGAGGCCGCGCTCGACCAGCATCTGTTCCGACAGAAAACTCTGGCACGGCAGCAACTCGATGGTGGTCACGCCGAGAGTTTTCAGGTAGTCGATGACCGCAGGCGCAGTCAGGCCCAGGTATTTGCCACGCCACTCCGGCGGCACCAGCGGATTGAGCTGGGTAAAGCCTTTGACGTGCAGTTCGTAAAGGACGGTGTCGGCCATCGGCACCGATGGCCGCCGATCATTGTCCCAATTGAAGGTTGGATCGATGACCGCCGCTTTCGCCATCACGGCCTGGCTGTCGTGACTGTCGGCACGCCACTCCTGCCGACTGCCGTGACGAAAACCGAACAGCGACTCGTGCCAGCTGACGTCACCGATCAGCGCCTTGGCATAGGGATCAAGCAACAGTTTGTGCGGATTGAAGCGGTGGCCTTCACGCGGCGCGTACGGGCCGTGCACGCGATAGCCATAGACGGTTCCCGGCCGCGCACTGGGCAAAAAGCAATGCCAGATCCGGCCGGTACGGTTACGCACTGGAATGCGCGCCGTTTCGCGCTGACCGAGCGCGTCAAACAGGCAGAGCTCAACCGCTTCGGCATGCTCCGAAAACAACGCAAAATTGACCCCGGAACCTTCCCAGGTGGCGCCAAGCGGATACGGCCGGCCGACTTCGAGGGCTATTTCGGTCATCGTGACGTGCACCTGTTTGATCCGTGGAAAAACAATGCCATTGTGCTGCGCTCAAATCAGGCCCGGCCAGTCTGCACCAACCGCGGCATAGGCCATGCGGATCTGTTGCTGCAGAGCAAACGGCAACGGCCCCTTGGCTACCGTCGCGACATTGTCGGCGATACGCGCCGCGCGCGTCGTGCCAACCAGTACCGCATGCACCGGCAAGGCAAATGCGGCAAACCGCAGCGCCAGCTCGGCCCGATCATAGGCTTCGCCGGCAATGGCCGGCGCCAGCTGCTGCCAGCGCCGCCAATACACCTGCAGATCCGGCCGCTCCGGTTGTTGCGGATATTGCCAGACGGTGTTGGCCAGCGGCCGTTTGCCGAGCACGCCGAGTCCGCGTGCCAGTGCTTCCGGCAGCATGGCATGCAGGCTGTGCTGGTCGAGCAGATTGACCGAACACTGGATGCTGTCGAATGCGCCCGATGCGATGGCAAACGCAAGCGCGTCGTTCTCGCCCGAATAGGCCACGCAGCGGATCTTGCCTTGCTGCTTGGCCGCCTGTAACGCCTGAATGACCTCGCCCTGCTGCAACACCGCGAGCGGACAGGAATGCAGATGAACGATGTCAATCCAGTCGGTCTGCAGACGCTGCAAGGCCTCATCGACACCGCGACGGACACAGTCACGACTCCAGTCCGGTTCACCGGCGATGTCGTAACCGAGCTTGGTCGACAGCACGAACTGCGCCCGTACCGGTCTCAACCAGCGCCCGAGCCGTTGCTCGGACAACCCATAGGAACGCGCGGTATCGATCAGGTTGATGCCAGCGGCCTGCACGGCCTGCAACAGCGCCTCGACGTCGCGTTCCGGCACCGCCGGATCACCCAGCCATTGCGCACCGAGCCCGAGCGGCGTGACCAGCAAGCCGGTCGCACCGAATGGCCGCGGCGTCAGCGGATTTGCACTGTGCAACATGGATTAAACCACTCCCGTTTCAGCGGCGATGCCGGTCGGTTCGTATGCCATTGCCTCGGGCTGCAACCAGAGGGCCGCGAACGGCGGCAGCTCCAACACGATCGACTGCGCGCGCCCGTGTGCCGGAACCGGCTGCACCTGCAGCGGAACAGCATTCGTGATGCCGGAACCGCCGTAGGCGTTCGCATCGCTGTCCAGTATTTCTCGTCAGGCACGGGTTTCGTGCACGGCCGGTACGCCCAATCGGTAACCGGGCCGCGCCATGGGCGTGAAGTTCATCAGCGCAATCAGCGGTGCGCGGCCATCGTTGTCCCAACACACAAACGCGTACACGCTGATCGTATCGGCGTCCGCTTCCCGCCATTCGAAACCGTTCGGATCGGTATCGCGCTGCGGCAGCGCTTGCCACACTTCGGCGGCAGTGCCTGTCATGCCACACCCGCCGCTGGCTTGCGCTGCTCTTCCAGCAGATAATGGAACGCCCGGATCACCGCATTGGCGACGCGATGCGGTGGCAGCAGATAGAAGGCCGCCCAGGCTGCGGCTCGCACCGTGTTGTAACGTTCGCTGTCGTCCGGATGCTGGGCCAACCAGTCGAGCTTGACGGCATGGCTCAGCAAGGCATCGAGCACGATCCGATCGGCCAACGACAAGGTGGGATTGGCACGGAAAACCGCGGTCAGCGCCATCAGCGCCTCGACGTTCAGCTGCCGATACGCGGCATCCGGCAATTCGTTCAGCAGGCTCTCGAACTGCAGTGCAAACGCCGCCTCACCAGGCGTCGTTGCATCGAGCACGGATTTGGCATCGAGCAGATTGTGCTTTCCGTAGTGCTCGCCGAGCATCAGGCCATCACAGTGCTTCAGCAGATGCCAGATATCGGCATGGAACCAGTCGGGATGACGGCTGATCACCCCCACCCGCTCCCGCCACTGCCGCCAGTCGATCTCGCCGAAACCCCATTGTGGATCATCGCTGGCGAGAAACTCGACCTGCTTGATGCCATCGGCATCGAGCTGGTAATGCAGACGTTCATTGCGAGCGAGCGTGCCAGGCGAATCCTGATGATGCTCGAGCAGCGTCTGCAGCCGGTCAAACAGCACGTGCGGCGGCTGTGCACACAAGCGCTCGAAGGCTTCGTCCTGCGACAGATCCAATTCAGCCGCGAGCTGGCTCACCATCAACAGCAACAGCTGGCTGATTCGAATCGACAGCAGGCCCTGCAACAGGCTCGGCTTGGCCCGCACCAACATCACGAGGTAAACCAGCACTTCCTGGTTCAACAGGCACTCACGCGGATCGCGGCCGGTATGCTGGCGGATGAGTGCGTGAATCTCGTCGTTGGCCAGCGGCGCCGATACGGTCACATAACTCGCCACGGCACGACCGAACACCACCTGCCGCTGGTGCGCAATCAATTCGGCAACGGCATCTTCGAGACCCGCGTGGGTCTCGTGTAGCAAACCGGCCGCCAACCGGATGGCCGCCCAGTGACCGAGGGCGGCGGCTTTGACATAGAGTTCACGCAGCAATTGCCGCAACGGCACCGGCTCGCCAGCTCCGAACCCGCTGTCTTCATCGAGGCCGTAATGATTGCCAAGGCTTTGCAGCAAGCGCAGCTGGACGGGCACCGACTGGGTCGTGCGGAGCTGCTGCACCAGCGCGGCAAACGCTTGCTTGCCGGGCACGCCATCCGGCAAGACTTGCCGCGACGCGTCCGGCTCAAACGGCAGATGAAAACACCGGTCTACGGCCGACACATCCGCGCTCGGCAAATCGGCGGGGACGGTCACCGCCAGCTCCACCGGTACCAACTCAGCCAGCAATGCCGACAGTGCGGTCAATGCCACCGGAATGCCGGCACACTGCCCGCTCTGCAATTCCTTCAAGACCGTGATGATCGCGTCAGCGCCTTCACCATCGAGCGCCACCGCCCGCAGCTTGAACAGTATTAGTGGCGGACCCGGTTGGTCCCAGTGCCGCGCCACATAGGACAGCTCTGCGCGGAACTGCGCCAGCAACAGGCGGTTGTCAAACGCGAGATAAAAACTGTTCGGTTTCTGGAACTGACCGAAAAACAGATGCAGCCGACCACCGATGCGGTACGCCTGCGCGGTTGCCAGCGAGCGCAACCGGCGGAACGGTCGGCCGGACAGCCCCAGTCTTTCGCTGCGCCCGACTTCCTGCAGGATGCGCGACAGATCCTCGGCCTCGGCAAAACAAATGTCAGGGGATTCTTCTGCGGTCTGGCTGACAATGCCGGCAGCCGCGAGCCGCGCCTTGACGGAGGCATTTTCGGCCAGCACGGCGAGCCGCACGGTTGACAATGGCCGCGCTGCCCGGCGATGACGCAACAACGGATCCATGTCTTCAGCGCTGAGCAGACCATCGGCCATCAACTCGCCGAGCAGATACAGGCTCTGTGCCCAGATCAGCGGCAGATTGTGGTTTGGCAGGCGCAACTGTGAACCCGGCGCGGCCCGCTCGCCGGCAAGCGCTGACTCCGGCAGGTAATACAGTTCCGGCAGCAGCGCAAAACCGTCTTTCTCGACGGTCAGCGTTTGCAGCGTGGCGCGATGGCGCGCCGCCTCCTCGCGGTCACCGCGAAACAGGGCATCGAGCAGCAAATAGCAATAGAACAGCGGCCATTCGCACTCGATGTTGGCAAAATGCTTCAGCTCATCGTCTTCGTAATGCAGCCGGGAATGATCTTCGATGACCGTTTGATGGCCATCGAGCAGAAACCGCTTGAGACCATAACGACCGGCAAGCTTGCTGATGACGTGTTCCCGCGTCCGGCTCGCCAGTGCCGCATCCTCAACGGCGAACGCCGGGTAGCCGATGATGGAAAGCAGCGCCGCGTCCACTTCCTTGGACAGGGACTCGCGCGGCAACAACGCATGTAGCGCCGCCCGCGACCGGGCAATCTCGTCAGCCACCACGTAAATGGTCGAACGGGCATCACCATCGTCGCCAAACAGATCAAGCCCGCGCATGGCTTCGAGCGCCGCTTTGGCCATACCGACCGAGCTGGCGTTGAGCTCAGGCTGGCCGTTGTTGATCTTGTTGCCACGTTCCCAGATGCCGTAGTCCGGCGTCCGGTAGGCACGGCCGATGTAATGGACCAGATTCTGGACAAACGCCACTTCATCGAGATTGAACACAATGCGCAAACCGGCGCGCGTCATCTGCGCCAGCATCAGCAGGTAAATCGAAGTGGCGTCCAGCTGCAGGTGGCCCCATTTGTCATCGGCGACCACCACTTCACCGCTGCGGGTGTTGTACTTGGCGTGCAGCGCATCAAGCGGATCCTGTGTCTGCTTGAAACGTTCGACTTTCGCTGCCTGCCGCATCATGGCAAGCAGCAGGCCGCGCATCAGTTTTACCACGGTTTGTTCCAGCAGATAGGCGCGGGTGCTGTCAACGCTGGCCCGGCGGTAGGCAAGCGCCAGGCCCCAGACGGCCTGAATGCTGTAGACGTTGTCGCGTACCCAGGCATCGGTGTAATCGCCGTGCACGGTGACGGCGGTACTGGCCGGAAACAGGCCGGTGACCGGATCCTGTCGGCGCAACAGCAGCGCATCGACCTGAACGAAATAGCGATCCAGTTGCGCGGCAAGCGCCGTTTTGTCCGGTGCCGTTGCAGTCATCTGCGCGAGCCCGATCAGATCGAGAGACTGCGAACGGCACCGACGAATGCCGGATAGGCCGAATGGATGACGTAAACCGGAATCGGGCCCAGGTAATGTTCAAATCGGCCCTTGCCTTCGAACGCGTGACGAAAGCCGGAGCGGAAAAAGAATTCGCCCAGTTTCGGCACAATGCCGCCACCGATATAGACACCGCCGCGCGCACCGACCGTCAGCGCCAGATTGCCGGCGACGTTACCCAGTGCCGAGCAGAACAATTGCAGCACTTCCTCGCATCGGGGATCGGCTCCTGCCAACGCGCGCTGGGTGATCTCGGCAGGGGTCAGGGATTCGATCGCCACGCCGTCCAGTGCAGCAAGGCCCTGATATATCAGCGCAAGGCCGGGGCCGGAAATCAGTCGCTCGGCTGAAACATGGCCATCGTATTGCGGCGCCAGTTTTTCCACCAACGCCCATTCCCTTTTGCTGCGCGCCGGAAAGGTCACATGGCCGCCTTCCGCCGGCAAGGCCTGCCAATGACCGTGATGATTCGCCAGACTGGCAACGCCCAACCCCGTGCCGGGACCAATGACCGCCTTCACCGCCCCTGGCACCGGCTTGCCACCACCGAACTGACGCAAATCTGCGGCAGGCAGGAACGGCAGACTGAGCGCCAGCGCCTCAAAATCATTGATGACATTGAACACGGTCAAGCCAAGCTCGCCGCGGGTTTCGCTGATCGAAAACGACCAGTGGTGATTGGTCATCTGGATCCGATCACCCAACACCGGATTGGCGATGGCAATCGCGGCGCGCGCCGGCTGGACATTCTGGCTGTCGCAGTAATGTCGGAACGCATCGGCAAAGCGGCTGAAATCGTTGCAGGGCAACACCTGCTCACGCAGGAATTCACCGACATGGTGAATGGCAAAACGGGCGTTGGTGCCGCCGATATCGGCGACCAGATCGCAGCCAGTCAGAAGCGGCAAAGCCATCATTTTTCTCTCGATCAAGCGATGCGTCGTGACGGCGCATCGGCAACAAGGATGAGCGGTTTGCTGCTCATTGCGTACGATAAACGTGCACCGGGACCCGGCTCTGATGCAGCACCGCACGTACCGGCAATTCGACCATCGGCTCAGGCTGCTGTTTTGCGCGCAGGTAGACCGGCTGCTTGCTCGCGCCCGGGATCAGCAGCTGGATCAGACGACTGTTCAGCACGGCATGTCGAGTCAAGGTCAGCCGGGTATAAGGTGCGGTTTGCGGATGGGCAATACCAAGCAGCGCGAAATTATCGGGCGACAACAGCGCGCCAAGTTCCGGCGCATCTGGAAACCAGGACGCGGTATGGCCGTCATCGCCCATGCCAAGGACCACCGCATCAAATGGCAGCGGCCACTGGCGCAACTCATCCTGCACGACCTCGATCATTTGTTCTGGCGTCAACCCTGAGCGCAGCAGTGGCAACCAGGTCGCTTTCGCCGCGTTACCTTGCAGCAGGCTTGTCTGCACCAAGCGGGCATTGCTGTCGGCGTGATCGAGGGGCACCACGCGCTCATCGACCAGGGTCAGCCGCACCCGCGACCACGGCAACAGCAGCTTCGACAGGCGCTGAAAGAGCGCCTCCGGTGATTTGCCACCGGAAACCGCAATCAGCGCTTCACCGCGCTGCGCGACGGCAGACTCGATGACCTCGGCAAGCTGCTCGGCCGCGGCATCATAGATCCCGCTGGCATCGGCACTGACGAATTCGCGCAGCATGATCAGTGCCCATCCTCATGGAGATACCACTCGCGACCATCCCGGGCCATCAGCATCATGGCCCCCGTCGGTCCCCATGAACCGGCCAGATAACTCTCCACCCGACTCGGCTCGGCGGTCCAGCAATCAAGGATCGGCATCACCCACTGCCATGCCGCATCCAACTCATCGCGACGCATGAACAAGGTTTGCCGACCGACGATCGAATCCACCAGCAGGCGCTCATAGGCATCGGGGGAGTTCCCGGCACTGGCCGTCGCCAGACTCAGACTGACATCACGAACATGCACACCGGAGCCCGGTTGCTTGCCCGACAAGGTCAGCGTGATGTCTTCTTCCGGTTGGATGCGAATGATCAGCTTGTTGGGCTGCAGACCGCGGCCCTGGGTATCAAAGATCGAGTGCGGCACGGCTTTGAACTGGACGACAATTTCGGACACCCGTTTCGCCAGACGTTTGCCGGTTCTGAGATAGAAAGGGACTTTGCCCCAGCGCCAGTTTTCAATCTCGGCTTTGAGCGCAACAAAGGTCTCGGTCTGGCTACCGTTGGCAACGCCTTGCTCCTGACGATAACCAGGAACAGCCGTTCCGTTGATCGCGCCGGCGCCATATTGGCCGCGCACCACATGGTCGCGAACATCAGCAGCCGTCAGCGGTTTCAGCGACCGCAGCACTTTCAGTTTTTCATCCCGCACCGAGTCGGCATCCAGATCGGCCGGGGGTTCCATGGCAACGAAACACAGCAGCTGCAACAGATGGTTCTGGACCATGTCGCGCAAAGCCCCGGCTTTGTCGTAGAAACCGGCCCTGGCCTCGACGCCAATCGACTCTGCAACCGAGATTTGGATGTGATCGACGTATTTCTGGTTCCAGAGTGATTCGAAGATGGTGTTGCCGAAGCGCAGCACCAACAAGTTCTGCACCGTTTCCTTGCCGAGATAATGATCGATCCGGAAAATTTGCCGCTCATCAAAATACCGACCGACCTGTTCATTGATCAGTCGCGATGACAGCAAATCCGTCCCCAACGGTTTTTCCAGCACAACCCGGCTGTGTGGGTTGACTACCCCGGCCTGATGCAAATGCTCGCAGATCGGACCGAACAAGCTGGGCGCGGTCGCGAGATAAAACACCCGCACGCGCTCATGCTGTTGACCCAAGAGCTCGGCGAGCTGGACGAAGCCGGCCGCATCGCCGGCATCGATCGCAACATAGTGCAGACGCTGGCGAAAGCTCGCCCATTCCTGCCCCGCGCGCTGGCTGGCCGGCACGAACGCATCGATCTGACGCTCCACCTGCTCCAGATACTGTTCCCGGCTATAAGCATTGCGGGCGGTGGCGATAATTCGGCCGTTGGCAGGCAGGACACCGGCACAATGACGGTGAAACAGCGCCGGCAGCAGCTTCCGCATTGCCAGATCTCCGGTGCCGCCGAAGATCACCATGTCGAATTCGGATACTGCTACTTGCATAGGTCACCGTGCACTGTTGTAGTGCAATTATTGCCTTGAATAGGTTCGGCAACTTTGCCGGAGAAACCCGGCGCTGACAAGGGCGAAGGCCGGCTATGCTTTCGTATTCATTGGCGTTTCTGCGTTTCAGCAGGCAGAATCCGGTCATTCTCGCCGTTGGCTTAGCTTGATAAGGCGCACTGTAACAGTGCATGGCGTAGCGTTTGACTCGAAAGCACGCTGCCCCATTTTGGAGATCCCATGATCAAACTGCACCCACGTCTTAGAGAAGTCACGGAACGGATCCAGACCCGCTCCGCTGCCCTGCGCGCTGACTACCTCGAGCATGTCCGGGCCAGCTACGCCCGCCAGCCGGTGCGCAGCCGCCATGCCTGCGCCAACCTGGCCCACGGCTTTGCTGCCAACCGCCCGGACGAAAAACTGCTGCTGCGCAGCGGCCACAGCACGCCCGACATTGCCATCGTCTCCGCCTACAACGACATGCTGTCGGCGCATCAACCGTTTGAGCACTACCCGGCGCAACTGAAGACGGCCGTGCGCGCCGCTGGCGGTATCGCCCAGTTCGCCGGTGGCGTGCCGGCGATGTGCGATGGCATCACCCAAGGCACCGGCGGCATGGAGCTGTCGCTGTTCTCGCGCGATGTCATCGCGATGAGCACCGCCGTCGCGATGAGCCACGCGATGTTCGACGGCATGCTGCTGCTCGGCGTGTGCGACAAGATTGTGCCGGGCCTGGTGATGGGCGCGCTGCAGTTCGGCCATCTGCCGGCCATTCTGGTACCAGCCGGGCCGATGACCAGCGGCATCTCCAACAAAGAGAAAGCGAAAGTCCGCCAGCTTTACGCCGAAGGCAAAGTCGGCCGTGAAGAACTGCTGGAGTCGGAAGCGCGCGCCTACCACAGTGCCGGCACCTGCACGTTCTACGGCACCGCCAACAGCAACCAGATGCTGATGGAGATCATGGGACTGCATCTGCCCGGCAGCGCCTTCATCAATCCGGGAACGCCGCTGCGTGATGCCCTCACCGCCGCAGCCGGCAAACGGATTTGCGAAATCACGTCACTGGGCCACACACCGATTGGCGTCGGTGCGATGCTCGATGAACGCAGCTTCGTCAACGCCATCGTCGGGCTGCTGGCCACCGGCGGTTCGACCAATCACACGCTGCATCTGGTTGCGATGGCGCGCGCCGCCGGCATCGTGATCAATTGGGATGATTTCAACGATCTGTCGGCAGTGGTGCCCTTGTTGGCCCGCGTCTACCCGAACGGCGAAGCCGATGTGAATCACTTCCATGCTGCCGGCGGGCTTGCCTTCGTCATCCGCGAATTGCTGGATGCCGGCCTCTTGCATGGCGACGTGCAAACGGTGATGGGCGAGGGCCTGCGCCATTACACCCGTGAACCGTATCTGCAGGATGGTCAACTGGCCTGGAAAGAAGCGCCGGCAACAAGTCTCGATCGCAATGTCGTACGGCCCGTAAGTGAACCGTTTTCCCCGGACGGAGGCCTGAAACTGTTGCAAGGCAAGCTCGGTCGCGCGGTGATAAAGACCTCGGCCGTGCCGACCGATCGCCACATCATCGAAGCGCCGGCAGCTGTGTTCGACAGCCAGGAAGCGGTGGATGCCGCGTTCAAAGCAGGACAACTCGATCGGGATGTCGTAGTGGTCGTGCGCTTTCAGGGGCCGCAAGCCAACGGCATGCCGGAGCTGCATAAACTGACCCCGCCACTCGGCGTACTGCAGGACAAAGGTTTCAAGGTCGCGCTGGTCACCGATGGCCGCATGTCCGGCGCTTCCGGAAAAATTCCGGCCGCGATCCATGTCAGCCCGGAAGCCTTGGCGGGCGGTCCGCTGGCAAAATTGCGTGACGGCGATCGGGTCCGGCTCGACGCAACCAGCAATACCCTAACCGTGCTCGTCGACGACAGCGAATGGCAGCAACGACCGTTGGTAACGAAGGCGAACACCGAAGTGCGCGGTTACGGCCGCGAGTTATTCAAACTGTTCCGCCAGCACAGCAGCGAAGCCGAACTCGGCGCGTCACCGCTGATTTGATCCGCAGCGGATCTCTGCACTGTGCAGATATTCACTGCGAAGCGGTACGCCATGCAGAAACCCAACACCAAATGACCGCACTGTTCAGTACGACAACAACAACCAGAGGAAAGCCATGACCATCCGCGACATTCTGGCCATAGCCACACCGGTGATGCCGGTGATTGTGATTGATGACATCGAACACGCGGTGCCGATGGCGGAAGCATTGCGCGATGGCGGCGTCACCGTACTCGAGATCACCCTGCGCACCGACGCGGCGCTTGGCGCCATGCGAGCCATCAGCAAGGCGCTGCCGGATGTCATCGTCGGCGCCGGTACCGTATTCAATGAAACGCAGCTGAAGCAGGCCGAAGATGCCGGTGCCCGCTTTGCCGTCAGCCCGGGCCTGACCGAAAAACTGGCGCGGGCCGCGCAGCACAGTTCGGTCGCCCTGCTGCCGGGCGCGGTTACCGCCAGCGAGATTCAGCTGGCACTGGAGCATGGCTACGAGACCTTGAAATTCTTCCCGGCGGAAGCGGCCGGCGGTGCACCGGTGCTGAAAGCCTTGCACGGTCCGTTCCGTCAAATCCGGTTCTGTCCGACCGGAGGCATCAGCGTCACGAACGCGGCGAACTATCTCAACCTGCCAAACGTTGCCTGCGTCGGCGGATCGTGGCTGACACCTGCGGCCGAGATGAAGGCCGGCAATTGGCCGGCATTGACCGCGCTGGCTCGCGAGAGCCGCCTGCTCGGCCGGCAAAAATGAGTCACGAACTGAAAACCGGTGCCTGCGGACTGCATTAACATAGTGACCGACGGCACGCAGAAAATCACCGTTCACAATAATGGAAACACAATGAATCCGCTGATCACGACCACCGAGGCATGGAAAGCCCTCAAGCGGCATGTCCACGACATTGCGCCATTGCATTTGCGTGCGCTGCTGGCGGATGCCGACCGCAGCCTGCAGATGATGTGCGACCATGATGGCATTCTGCTGGATTACAGCCGGCAGAATGCGACGCTGGAAACCATCAGTCGATTGCTGGATCTGGCTGCGGCAGCGCACTTGCCGGCCAAGCTGGCGGCAATGGCGGCCGGCCATCCGATCAACCAGACAGAATCACGCGCCGTTCTGCACATGGCCTTGCGCGCCGATGCCAGCGACGAGTACCCTTTCGAAAACCAGAATGTGGTCCCACAAGTACGGGCGGTGCAGCAACAAATCCAGCAATTTGTTGCGTCCGTCCGACATGGCGAGCGGCTCGGCGTTACCGGCAAACCGTTGCGCAACGTCATCGCCGTCGGCATCGGCGGCAGCTATCTGGGCGCACATTTTGTCTCGGAAGCCCTGCAATGCGATGCCAAGTCTCAGGCCGCGGCAGAAGGACGAACGCTGCGCTTTCTCGCCAATATCGATCCGGTCGACAGCTTTCAGGCCGTTCGCGGCCTCGACCCGGCCGAGACGCTGATTGTCGTCATCTCCAAGACCTTCACTACCGCCGAGACCATGCTGAACGCCAAGGTGATGCGCAACTGGCTGACCGATGCGCTCGGCGAAGCGGCCATACGGCAACAGATGGTGGCGGTATCGACCAACCTCAAAGCGGTGGAAGCGTTTGGCATCGATCCGGCGCTGAGCTTTGCCTTTTGGAATTGGGTTGGTGGCCGCTACAGCGTTTGCTCCGCTGTCGGGCTGTTGCCACTGGCGCTGCATTTTGGCTGGTCCGTCATGGAGGATTTCCTCGGCGGTGCGCGCAGTATCGACCGGCATCTGCTGCAAGCGCCGATGCATCAGAATCTGCCTGTGCTGCTCGGGCTGCTTGGTATCTGGAACAGCAGCTTTCTCGGTCGGCCGGTACGCGCCATTCTCCCGTACAGCCAGGCCTTGCACCGATTCGCCGCGCACGTGCAGCAGGTTGACATGGAGTCGAATGGCAAGCGGGTGTCGGTTCACGGCACCGAGCTCGACTTTGAAGCCGGCGAGATTTGTTTTGGCGAACCCGGCACCAACAGTCAGCACTCGTTCTATCAATTGATCCATCAGGGCCGCGTCATTCCGGCTGACTTCATTGGCTTCCGCCGCTCCCAACGGCCACAGCAACTGCCCGGTGAAGCGATCAGCCTGCACGATGAACTGATGGCCAACTTCTTTGCCCAACCCGACGCCCTGGCGCTGGGCAAGACCGCCGCCGAGTTACGTGCGGAAGGAGTTCCGGAAGCGCTGATACCGCACAAGGAATTCCCGGGCAATCGCCCCTCCAATGTCTTACTGCTCGATCAGCTTGACGCCTACAGCACCGGCCAATTGCTGGCCCTGTATGAACACCGTACTGCGGTGCAGGGATTCATCTGGGGGATCAACAGCTTCGATCAGTGGGGCGTAGAGCTCGGCAAATCATTGGCCGGACAGTTGCGACAGCACTTCGTTGCGAACCGGACAGGCGAAGCAGCGGAAGCCGACGTTCCGCCATCGACGCGTCGACTGTTGCAACGCTATCTGAAATCCTGATCGAACACAGCGCAGTACGCTGAGCCCGGCTGATAAATAGCAGCCGGGCTCAGGCCGCTTCATCATCATCGCCCGATTCAATCTGCAACTCACGCAGTTTGCGGGTCAGGGTGTTACGGCCCCAACCGAGCAGCAGTGCCGCTTCCTGTTTCAAACCACCGGTTTGCTTCAGTGCAGCCTGCAGCAGGATGCGCTCCAGCGCTGGCTGGGCCACATCCAGCAGGTTGCGATGACCGCTCGCCAAGGCGCGTTCCGCCCAAGAGCGTAATGCCGCTTCCCAACTGCGTGCTTCGTTGCTGATCTGCAGTTCCGGTTGCAACTCCAGTGGTAAATGCGCCGGCTCGATCACCGGCTCCGGCAGCATCACGGCCAGTCGTCGACAAAGATTCTCCAGCTGCCGGACGTTGCCCGGCCACTCATACTGCTGCAATACCGGCAATACCGCCGCTGACAGCTGTTTGGGCTCGGTACCCAGTTCGGCGGCGGCTTGCGCGAGAAAATGACGAGCAAGCGCTGGAATGTCCTCGCGCCGATCCTGCAGGCGCGGCATCTGCACCTGCACGACCGTCAGCCGGTGATAGAGATCCGGCTGGAACTGGCCGTTGCGCACCAGCGTTTCGAGCGAATGCCGGGTCGCAGCGACCACCCGTAACGATGCCGTGCACACACCATAGCCACCGACCCGATGATAATGACCATCGGCGAGCAACTGAACCAACCGGATTTGGGCATCGAGCGGCAAATCGGCAATTTCATCAAGAAACAAAGTGCCACCGTCGGCCTGCTCAACCTTGCCGGTATGCATCACCTGGTTTTCACCGGCGACAGTGCGCTCAAGACCGAACAACTCGACGTCCATCGCGCTGCGATCCATTGCCGAAACATTGACCATGACCAGCGGCCCACGCAACTGACTGTTGTCATGCAGCAACTGGGCGAACAGGCGTTTTCCGCTGCCCGGCTCGCCGCAAATCAACACCGGCACCCGGACCTTGCTCAGCTGCTGCAGCGAACGCTGTAGCTCGCGCACCGCAACCGACTCGCCCATCAAGGCACCGGTGCGCGGCAACATCGGCGCTGGTGCCGGCGTACTCGCGCGGTAACGGCGCAGCGCTTGTTGCACCACCGTGAGCAGGCTGGCGTTGTCACAATCGCTTGGCAGGTATTCGAAAGCGCCTTGCTGAAAGAGGTGCAGGGCGCGCGCAAGTTGCTCGTCCGCCGCCAGCACAATCACCGCCAGTTGCCGGTCCTGCTGCATGCGCTGGATCAGCAGCCGGTCCAGCGCCAATTCGCCCGGCAGGATGCCGACGACAACGTCGGGGCTCGCTTCCGGCAAAGCAGCCAGACAGTCCGACCAGCTGTGATAGCACAGCACTTTGCCGACCAATGGTTTGCAGTCGGCCAGCAGGCGCGATTCCAGTTCGTTTCCGACCAAAGCAAGGCGTTGTTCTGACACGCTTGCCTCTCCCTCGCAGCAACAGGTTCTGCCGCCATATTGATCAGCGCGTCGCGATTTGTCCAGCAACAATCCGGCGCCCGCGCCAGCGCGTATCAGAGACACCGAAGCAGACAAACAGGCATGACATGCACAGCGACACCCGCTCCACCTACCCTGACTGGTTACAGCAAGCGATTGGCGCTGCACGCGTCACCATACTGGCGTCGCGGCTGACCGATTGCCGCAGGCTCGAGCAAACGCTGGCAGCCGCCGGCATCAGCTTCCAGCGACTACCGCTGTCGATGGATTCGGCGGCGAATCGCGCCGCCTTTCATGCCGTGCAGGCACAGCTCGACTGGCCGCATCTGCCGATGATTTTTCTGGATGGGAAATTTGTTGGCGGTGAACCGGAACTGGAATCAAGCTTGACGGAGAATTCGGCTGACTCAGCAGGCACTGACCCGGTCGACACCGTTACCAGCACGTCACAGCCGCTGCCGCGCACGTTGCAGGTTCTGGCGTATGCCGGGCTGCTGCCATTTTTTGCTGGTGCGCTGGCGGGTTGGTTGCCAAGCCTGCCTTTTGCGTCCTTGTTGCAGGCATTGCTGGTGCCGTATGCGGCGCTGATCGCCAGCTTCATGGCCGGCAGTCACTGGGGTATCGCGGTCTCCGCTCGCGCGGTGCCGCGCATGGAGTTGTTGCTTGCCGTCAGCTTGATGCTGCTGAGCTGGCCGCTACTGCTGTTGCCCGATGCGCTGGCCTTGATCGGATTGCTGTTGATCTTCGCCGCCTTGCTGACAACCGAACCTCGCCTGCTGCGCCGCGGCCTCGTCAATCGCCAGTACTTCCGCTTGCGACTATGGCTCAGTGGCGGCGTGTTGCTGGCACTAGGCTTGGCGCTGCTGCGCTACCTGCGCTGAAGCCGTTGCAGGTCGGCGTCGTAATCCGGAAAACCGATCAGCGCCTGCAAATCCGCGAACGGCAACAGCTGCGCGGGATGGCTATCGGTATGCAGCTGCTGCAAGGCCTTTTGCATCGCCACGACAGCAGCTGACAGCAACGTCAACGGATAGGCAGCCAGCTTGAAGCCCATCGCTTGCAGCTGGCTTGGCGTCAGCAACGGCGTATCGCCCTGCTCGACCAGGTTCGCCATTTTGTGGCCCGGCACTTCATCGACCACGCGCTGCATTTCCGCTGCACTGCATGGCGCCTCGACAAACAGGATATCGGCGCCAAGTTCCGCAAACAGTTGCGCGCGGATGATGGCCTCATCGAGCCCCCGTGTAGCGCGAGCGTCGGTGCGGGCGATGATCACCAAATCCTGGCCCGCACGGCGCAGCTGGGCACGGGCATCGATCGCGGCAACCATCCGCTCGACTGCCGCATCCCGTTCAATCACTTCTTTTCCACGGGTGTGACCGCAGCGCTTTGGCGCCAACTGATCTTCGATCATGATGCCGGCAAAGCCTGCCGCCGCGTAACCAAACAAGGTCCGCTGCACGTTCACCACATTGCCGTAACCGGTGTCGCCATCGCCAATCACCGGAATGTTCACGGCCTGACAGATCTGCCGGCCCTGCTCGACCATCTCGCCGTAAGAAATCAGGCCGGTGTCCGGCAACGCCAACCGGGACGCCGATACCGAGAAACCGCTCATAAAACTCAGCGGGAAGCCAGCCTGCTCGATCAACCTGGCCGACAGCGCATCAAAGCAGCACGGCATCCGAAGCAAGCCGGGTTGTTCCAGCAGCGCCCGCAAGCGGAGCGCCGGTTGGGCGAGTTGTGGCTGCATAAAAATTCACCAGACAGAACGGCAGAAGGACTGACAGCCAACGCAGGCTCTCAGCCCTCACCATACCGAAGACGTTCGTACAATCAAGCTTTCCCGACAGCGGCAGCCCCCGCCCGCCCCTAGACTGGCGTCAGCCAATCAACCGGAAGGCCCATGCAATAAACCGCTCCTGGCACAGTCTGATTGAACGTCAACCACCCGAAGGCCAAGCTGTCGAAATCGAAACGCGACAAGGCATCCGACGCGGCCGCTTCGATCCGCTGGAATAGCATTACGGTTGGGTGCTGCTGGACTGTCCGAGCGGCGTGGCGGCACGTTGTGCATGGGCAGATGGTAACCGCTGGCGGCAATTGCCGCCGCCCTGACACTGACCAACGCAGGATAGCTAAACGCAAAAAACAAAAAAGCCGCTGTTAAGCGGCTTTTTTGCAGGATTGGTAGGCGCAATTGGACTCGAACCAACGACCCCCACCATGTCAAGGTGGTGCTCTAACCAGCTGAGCTATGCGCCTGTCGTTGAGGGCGCGTATATTGCCACCGGCCTTTTGCCGGGGCAAGAGGCCGATGCAAGATTTCTGCAAATCCGCGCCGGCCTGTCTACGCCTTGACCAACTCCTGCACTCAGGCTGCCTGTTCCGGGTACCAAATCATCGCCGTTTCGTCACAGGCATTGAGCTTGGGACAGAACTGGCAATCCTTCAGCACCTTGTCCGGCAGATTATCGCGCTGGTCGATGACAAACCCGAGCTTGGCGAAGAATTTCGGCACCCGGGTCAGCGACAGCACTTTGCGCAAACCGAGTTGCCGTGCCCGCTCGCACAGGTAATCGACCATCGCCTTGCCCTGGCCCAGGCCCTGGAATTGCGGCCAGACACCAAGGCTGCGGATCTCGGCTATCTCTTCATTATAAATGTACAGTGCAGCGCAACCGACCACAATGCCGTCTTTCTTGGCGACGATGAAATCCTGCACGTGCGAGACGATATCGGCGCGCGAGCGCGGCAGGTTCTCGCCTTCTTTCGCCCAGTGATTGATCAGCGCAACAATGGCCGGCACATCGTGCACGGTGGCATCGCTGACGACCAGCTCATCACTGTCCGGCTGGCCATTGACCCGCTTCTTGGCGGCGGCAATCGCCTCCAGCACCCGGCCTTTGGCGACTGCGCCAAACACATCACGCTGCTCCAGACAGCTTTCCAGTGACAGCGCTTCGTAGACATCACCGGCAATCAGCGGATGAAACACCTGCAGCTCATCGAGCGTCAGCGCTTCCAGCGGCTTGCTCTGCGCGCTGGCGTGCAGCACCGCGCGGCCGGCGATATGGTGCGCTTCCCTGAAAGGCACATTCTTACGCACCAGATAATCGGCCAATTCGGTTGCATTGGCGTAACCACGCTGCGCCGCGAGCCTGGCCGCTTCGGCATTCACTTTCAGACCGAGCAATACTTTCTCGGTCACTTTCAGGCAAACGCTGACGGTATCGACCGCATTGAACAACGCTTCTTTGTCTTCCTGCATGTCCTTGTTGTAGGCCAGCGGCAGCGCCTTCATCGTGGTCAACATGCCGATCAGCGCGCCATACACGCGGCCACACTTGCCGCGAATCAATTCGAGCGCGTCCGGGTTCTTTTTCTGCGGCATCAGCGACGAGCCGGTGCTGACATCGTCACCGAGCGTGACAAAACCGGCTTCACCGCTGCTGTAGAAAATCAGATCTTCGGCAAAGCGTGACAGATGGGTCATCACCAAGGCCAGCGAAGACAGCAGCTCGATCACGTAATCGCGGTCCGAAACGGCATCGAGCGAATTGCGGGTCGGCCCGGCAAAACCAAGGCTGCGCGCCAGCTGATGCCGGTTGATCGGATAGGCCGTGCCGGCCAGTGCGCCGGAACCGAGTGGGCATTGGTCCATATGTTCAATGACATCTTCGAGCCGTTCGACATCGCGATCGAACATTTCGACATAGGCCATGCACCAATGGGCAAACCGCACCGGCTGCGCCCGTTGCAAATGGGTGTAGCCAGGGAAAATGGTATCGACATGCTGCTCGGCCAGCGCAATCAAGCCGCGCTGGGCAATGCGCAGTTCAGACAGCAGCAAGACGACCGCGTTCTCGACCCACAGCCGCAGATCGGTCGCGACTTGATCATTCCGCGAACGGCCCGTATGCAACTTCTTGCCCAGATCGCCAATGCGCTTGACCAGCTCGGATTCGACCCAGGAATGAATGTCTTCCGCACCCGAGCCGAGCATCTCGGCCGGATTGTCATGAACGACACGCAGTAGCTGGCGCAGCGCGCCATGCAGACGCGACAACTCTTCCTGCGTCAACACACCGGCATTTTTCAGCGCAGTCGCCCAGGCCATCGAAGCCTGAATGTCCTGCTCGGCCAAGCGGTAGTCGAACGGCAATGAATCATTGAATTGCCGAAACAAGGTGTCATCCGACACCTGCTCAAACCGACCGCCCCAGAGTGTGGCCATAGTGTTTGCTGCTCCGCTCATCGTCGTTCCTAAACAAGAACACTGCATGGTCAAAGGGCCAGCATGCGCTGGCCCGGTGTTTCTACTGTTCAACTGCCTGTTGCGTTCACTGCTTGCTGCTACTGCACCATCAATCGGTCTTGCCCGCCGCTTTCAACGCGCGGATCCGCGACGGCAAGCTGAACAAGCGGATAAAGCCTTCGGCATGCGCCTGGTTGTACACCTCGTCCTTGCCAAAGGTCGCAAACGCTTCCGAGTACAGCGAATTCGGCGACTTGCGCTGGGTCACGGTGGCGTGACCTTTGAACAACTCAACGACAACGGTACCGGTCAATTGTGTCGCCAACGAGTCAATGGCCGCGAACAACGCACGCGTCGCCGGGACAAACCATTTGCCGTCGTAAACTTTCTCGGCCAGATCCAGCGCCAGCTGTTGCCGTAGTTTCAGCGAATCCCGGTCATACACCAACTGCTCCAAACCGCGCACGGCATTCATCATGATGGTGCCACCTGGCGTTTCGTAGCAGCCGCGCGACTTCATGCCGACCAAGCGGTTCTCGATCAAATCGACCCGTCCGATCCCATGGGCCGCACCAATTTCATTCAGTACTTTGACAACATGATAGGGTGACAGCACTTCGCCATTCACTTTCCGTATCTCGCCCTGTTCAATATCGAGCGTGACATAAGCCGGCGTGTTCGGTGTCTCAGCCAGTGGCTTGGTCCACTGCCAGATATCTTCACCGGGTGCGTTCCAGGAACTCTCCAGCTCGCCGCCTTCGGTCGACAGGTGGAAGGCATTCTCGTCGCGACTGTAGATCTTGGTGATGCTGGCGGTAGTCGGGATCTTGCGCTCAGCCAGGTAGTTCAGCAGATCTTCCCGCGAACGCATCGACCAGATCCGCCACGGCGCAATGACCGGCAGTTCCGGCGACAGCGCAGCGAAAGTGCTTTCGAACCGGACCTGATCGTTGCCCTTGCCTGTGCAACCGTGCGACAGCGCATCGGCGCCAACCTGCTTGGCGACTTCCACTTGCGCACGGGCCAGAATCGGCCGCGCCATTGAAGTGCCGAGCAGGTACACGCCTTCATAGACGCAGCCTGCCTTCACCAACGGGAAAATGGCTTCGCGGGCGAACTGCTCCTTCAAGTCGACCACATGGCAGCTCGACGCCCCACTCTTGATCGCTTTCTCTTGCACGCCCTTGAGCTCAGCCGGGTCCTGACCAATATCGCCAACGCAGCAAACGACCTCGCAGTCATAGTTCTCTTTCAACCACGGCACAATTGCCGAGGTATCCAAGCCCCCCGAGTAAGCCAGCACCACTTTCTTGAAGCTTGTGTTTTTCATCATTCGCACTCTTTTCGCAATCAATCCGGTTTCGTAGGGCGCATCATGATGCGCCGAAAATTGCCGCTACCTTTTGAGCCGGCAGGATGGCGGGTCGTGACCCGCCCTACGCTTTATTGAACAGCTTGAGTAACAGCGCATTCTGCGCGTGCATCCGGTTCTCGGCCTGTTGCAGTGCCAGACACAGTTTGCTGTCCATCACCGCACCACTGATCTCGACATCCCGATGCGCTGGCTGGCAATGCATCGCGTACTGGGCACCGGACTGCACCAGCAGTGTCTCGTTCAACTGGAACGGTGCGAACTGCGGTTGCAATTCGGCGAGCGTGCCGGCACAGCCCATCGACAGCCAAGTGTCGGTATACAGCGCATCCTGCTGGCCCAGCTCGCTGACTTTGTTTACCAGCTTGATGCTGCCGCCATGGTGGCTGGCGAGCGCCTGTGCCTGCTCGACCCATTTGATTTTCGGGCCACGGCCGCTCGGCGTTGCCACGGTCACCTGCGCGCCCAGCATCGCCCCCAACACCAACAGTGAATGGCTGACATTATTGCCATCGCCGACAAACCCGAGCTTGACGCCTTTGATCTGGCCAAACGCTTCTTTCAGCGTGACAAAATCCGCCAGCGCCTGGCATGGATGCAATTGCTCGCACAGCGCATTGACCACCGGCACCGAAGCGTACTGCGCCATGGTGCTCAACGTGTCGTGCTGATACACCCGGGCGACGATGCCCTGCACCCAAACTGACAAATTCTGGGCGTAATCCTTGGTCGCCTCACGGGCACCAATCCGCTCCTCTTTGTGGTCGATATACATCGCATGACCACCGAGCTTGGTGATGCCAACTTCAAAACTGACCCGCGTCCGCAGACTCGGCTTTTCAAACAGCAAGGCGAAGCTATGGCCTTTCAAGGCGCTCGCAAACGCTTCCGGTTGTTGCTTCACCCGAATCGCCAGATCGATGACGCTTTCGGTTTCGGCCGGACTGAACTCCAGTCCGGTCAGGTAATGCTTTGCCATGGTGTTGCTTCCTCTCTTCTTTCCGACACCTTCATGTCGGCGGTAATCGATGAGGTCGCAGCAGAGAATGCGTGGTACCGAAAACTTATCCTCAGAGCCGGACCGTAGTGCCAAACCTTGCGTCAGAGCGCAATCGTCGTAGCTTGGTCGGATCGAAGAAACTGGCAATGGTGACGGGTTTCAGCAATGTCGCCGCGGCATCGAGCGCCGCGCGGACCTTGGCGATCATGCCCCCGGAAATAGTGCCGTCCTGAATCAGTTGCTGAATTTCGGAAGCGCTCAACGTCGTGGCATAGCTGCCATCGGCAAGCCGGACGCCGGCGACATCGGACAGTAACAGTAGATGATCGGCATTGACTGCAGCGGCAATCGCCACGGCGGCATCATCGGCATTGATATTGCGCAGCTGGCCACCGGCATCGACGGCAATGCTCGACACGATGACCAGCGCACCAGCATTCAACAAGCTTTGCAAAACGGTGGCTTGGCCCGGCTTGACGGTGCCCACGGCACCGAGCGCGGCGTCCGGATGCGGCGAGCAAATGGCGGTGTCGCCATCAGCCAGCGAAAGTCCCACCGCGTTCAGACCGGCCTGTTTGGCCGCTGCCACCAACGTCTTGTTGACCTGCCCGGCCAGCACCGCGGTGATGATCGGCATCTGCTCTGGCGGCGAGACCCGCAAGCCATCTTTCTTGACGATCGGCAGCTGCCATTGCTGCAGATGTTGATCCACCTGCTTGCCGCCACCGTGCACCAGCACAACGGGCTGTTGCAGATGCAGCTCCGCCATGGCCTGCATCAAGTCAGCAATGACCTTCGCATCT
This sequence comes from Permianibacter sp., assembly GCA_046297695.1. Taxonomy (GTDB): domain Bacteria; phylum Pseudomonadota; class Gammaproteobacteria; order Enterobacterales; family Permianibacteraceae; genus Permianibacter. The sequence continues at coordinate 179,423 of JBKBHF010000001.1, forward strand.
TCAACGGCAGCGCCGCTCAGCTTGATAACAACAGGCTTGATAGCGACAGGCTTGCTGACGACAGCCGGTTTCATGACCGCTGCACTCATCACAGCACTCCTTTCGGCAGCAGGCCGGTGGCCATCGACAAACCAAAACGCAGATTGAAGCACTGAACCGATTGACTGGCGGCGCCCTTCAGCAAGTTGTCGAGCGCACTGAATACGCTGACTTGATTGCGCTTGGCATCGAAACTCCAGCCGATGTCGCAGAACGGCGTTTGCTCGACGTGTTGCACGGCCGGAAACGCACCGGCACCGAGCAGCCGCACCAATGGCTGACCGCTGTAGGCCTTGCTGAATGCACCATCAATATCCGCCGCCGTAACACCCGCATGGGTGAACGCGTAGATGCTCGCCAGAATGCCGCGCTTGAAGTTGCCGAGGTGAGGCGTGAACACCACCGGCACGCCCAAGTTCTTTTCGATCTCGGGCTGATGCCGGTGGTTGTGCACGCCGTACGGTGCTAGCGACACCTCACAGAAACTGGAATTGAGCGCGGCTTTGCGGCCGGCACCACTGACGCCAGACACGGCGTTGATCACCGGCGCGACATCGCTGCGCAGCAAACCAGCCTTGACCAAAGGCGCCAACGCCAGACTGGCGGCCGTGACATAGCAACCGGCGCAGCCGATCACCTGCGCGTTATCAAGGCCAGCCGTATCCAGCTCCGGCAAACCGTAAACGGCCTGCGCCAACAGCTGCGGATGTGGATGGGTGAATTTGTAGACCGTCGGATAGATCGACGCGTCGGCAAAGCGGAAACCAGCCGACAGATCGATCACGACTTTGGCTTTTTTGAGCAGCGCCGGCGCAATCTCGGCACTCAGTTCGTGCGGCGTGCACAGGAACACGGCATCCAGATCGGGGGCGAGGGCATCAAAGGAAAACGGCGCAACGGTTTGCGGCACCAGTGCGCGCGCTTTTGGCGCGAAGGTATGGAACGGAACGACTCCGTTCTCACCGCCTGAGTGGAACAGCTGTAGCGCGCCAATCTGCGGATGGGCGACGAGCATTTGGGTGAGTTCGGCGCCAACATAACCGCTGGCGCCGAGGACGGCGACTTTCAGCATTACAGCTCCCGTATTGCGCGGGAGCTGTTTTGAGACCTATTTAAAAGGACTCATTCAGCGCCGCACGCCAGCCAGTTCTTGCAGTTCTTCAATCAAATCGGCGGCGTCAGCGTCGGAACGCGTAGCGATGAACAAAGTGTCATCACCGGCAAGAGTGCCCACCACCCGGGAGAGACTGCTGCGATCCAGTTCGTAACCGATCATCTGGGCCCGACCGGGGCGCGTTTTCAGCACCACCAGGTTCGAAGCCTGCTCGATCGACACGAGCAGCGTCTCCAGTGCACGTTTCAGCTCGTTCGTCGTCGGAGCTGGCGTGAGATCAGTGTTGGGCAGGGCGTAACCATTGGGGCCTTTGTAAACCTTCAGTTCCGCCAGATCGCGCGACAGCGTGGTCTGGGTGGTTTCGACTCCGCGCTCGGCGAGCAGCTCGACCAATTGCTCCTGACTGTGTACCTCTTGTGTTGCAATGAGGTCACAAATCAATTGCTGGCGGCCTTGCTTGCCAACCGGCACAGGTTCCCTGTTTCGAACGTTCATAACGTCTCCACGGCGCATAGAATAACGGCTGTCGCATGAGTATGCAACAGCTTGCATATGTTTGCATTGTATATGCAGAATGTCCCGGGCATTATGCATGGGCCGCCCGCCCCTCTCAACGCGTTTCTGCAACGTAAGTGTCTGAAATGAGCCAAGAAATTTCTGCCGACTCGGCATCCGCCCTGCCCACCGTCGAAGCCATGCTGAATCAGCTGGTCGCCGTGAACAGCATCAGCTCGACCGAACCAGCGCTGGATCGCAGCAACGAAGGCGTCATCACGCTGCTGGCTGGCTGGCTGCGCCAGATCGGCGCCGAGGTCAGCATCCATGAAGTCATCGGCACGCCGCGCAAGCTGAATCTGGTCGCCAAGCTTGGCCAAGGCGACGGCGGCCTCGTCTTCTCCGGCCATACCGATACCGTGCCCTATGATGCCCAGCGCTGGGCGACTGACCCGTTCCGGCTCACCGAGCAGGAAGGTCGTCTACATGGCCTCGGCGCCACCGACATGAAAGGTTTTCTGGCGGTGGCTGTTGCCGTGCTGGCCGGCCATGCCAAGCAAACGTTGAAGAAGCCACTCTGGCTGGTCGCGACCTGTGACGAAGAGAGCACCATGTCCGGCGCGCGCTGGCTGCAGGAAATGGGTGAGAAAGGCCAAGGCGTACTGCGCGCCGATTACGTCGTCATCGGCGAACCGACCGATCTGGTGCCGGTGCGCGCCCACAAGGGCCACCTCGCCCACCGGCTGTGCGCACACGGCCACTCCGGTCATTCGTCCAATCCGGCGGCCGGCCGCAATGCCATCGATGGCCTGCACGCCGCAATGAGCGAACTGATGGCATGGCGCCAACAACTGCAACAACGGCATCACGACGACAGCTTTGCCGTGCCGCACCCGACGCTGAATTTCGGCCGCATTGCCGGCGGCGATGCGGTCAACCGCATCTGCCCGGACGCCGAACTGGATTTCGATTTGCGGCCCTTGCCGGGCATGGCGCTGCCATCGTTGTATGCGGAACTGCAGCAGCAAATCCGCAATGCGCAGGAACACAGCAGCGCGAGCCTCGAACTGAAAGAACTCTGGCCCGGCACACCGGCCTTCTCGACCCCTGCGTCGGCGACGCTGGTGAGCACTGCACAAGCATTGACCGGACAAGAACCCATCTGCGTCAATTACGGCACCGAAGCGCCTTACTTCCGCGCCTTAGGAGCGGAAGTTATCGTGTTAGGACCAGGTCGAATTGACCGCGCCCATCAACCCAATGAATATGTCACCCGGGAGGAATTGGCCCGGTGTGAACAACTGTTGCAGGAGCTTGTGCAGCAGTTGTGCAGGTAAACACCGTCGACGCCGGCTCCCGCCGCCTTCACTCAGCCACACCGGCCTGCCGCGACAGCCGGTGTCGACGGAAACCAGACATGACAAGCAAAGGGTTATCGGTGCTCGAAGCCGAGAGCATCGAGATCATTCGTGAGGCCTACGCCGGAGCCCGCAAACCGGCGATGCTGTACTCCATCGGCAAAGACTCCTCGGTGATGCTGCACCTGGCGCGCAAGGCGTTTTACCCGGCCGTGCCGCCGTTTCCGCTCGTGCATGTCGACACCACGTTCAAGTTCAAGGCGATGTACGCGCATCGGGCGCGCATGGCGGCAGAATCCGGCATGGAACTCATCGTCCATACCAATCGCGACGGTGTCGCTGCCGGCATCACGCCATTCACACACGGTTCGAGCTATTACACCGATGTGATGAAAACGCAGGGATTGCGCCAGGTTCTGGATCAGCATGGCTTCGATGTCGTGTTTGGCGGCGCCCGTCGGGACGAAGAAAAATCACGCGCGAAAGAGCGTGTCTTCTCGTTCCGGGCCGCCGGCCACCGCTGGGATCCGAAAGCGCAGCGTCCGGAATTGTGGAATCTCTACAACACCCACACCCGCGCCGACGAAACCATTCGGGTGTTTCCGCTCTCGAACTGGACGGAACTCGATATCTGGCAGTACATCTATCAGGAAAACCTGCCCATCGTGCCACTCTATTTTGCCGAGCCGCGCCCGGTCGTTCGCCGTGGCGGCACCTGGATCATGGTCGATGACGAGCGCCTGCCGCTGAATCCGGGCGAACAGCCCGAGCTGCGCCACGTGCGTTTCCGCACACTCGGCTGCTATCCACTGACCGGAGCCATTGAAAGCGACGCCACCACGCTGGAGGAAGTGTTGGCCGAAACCCTGAATGCCCGCTCGTCCGAACGTCAAGGTCGGCTGATCGATTCCGACCAACCCGGCTCCATGGAAAAGAAAAAGCAAGAGGGCTATTTCTGATGCGCGCGCATGGCACGCTGCAGGCCAAAGACATCGCGTCATTTTTGGCCGCTCAACATGACAAAGACACGCTGCGTTTCATCACCTGCGGCAGCGTCGATGACGGCAAATCGACCCTGATCGGCCGCTTGCTGCATGAATCCAAATCAATCTTCGATGATCAATTGAAAGCGCTGGAGACCGATTCCAAGCAATACGGCACCCAAGGTGAAAAGATCGACTTTGCGTTGCTGGTCGACGGGCTGCAGGCCGAACGCGAACAAGGCATCACCATTGATGTCGCGTACCGCTTTTTTGGCACCGACAAGCGCAAGTTCATCGTGGCCGATACCCCGGGGCATGAACAGTACACCCGCAACATGGCGACCGGCGCGTCAACCGCGCAACTCGCCGTGATCCTGATCGACGCCCGCAAAGGTGTGCTGACCCAGACCCGCCGGCACAGCCGCATCGTCGCGATGATGGGCATTCGCCACATTGTGCTGGCGATCAACAAAATGGATCTGATCGGCTTCGATGAAGCTGCCTTCCAGCGCATTGAAACCGAGTATCGCGAATTCGCCGCCGGCTTTGGCTTCCGCTCGATCCAGGCGATTCCGCTGTCGGCACTGGAAGGCGACAACATCACCGGTCGCAGTACCCGCGCGCCGTGGTATCGCGGCCCGAGCCTGCTCGACTATCTAAACAGCGTCAATGTTGACGATGGCAGCGAGCGCGCCGCCTTCCGCCTGCCCGTACAGTGGGTCAACCGGCCCAATCTCGATTTCCGCGGCTATGCCGGTCGCATTGCCGAAGGTACGGTTCGCGCTGGCGACAGGGTCCGGGTGTTGCCGTCAGGCAAGACCACCACAGTCAAGGAAATCATCGTCTGGCAAGGCACGCAAACGGAAGCACATGCCGGTGAATCGGTGACGCTGACTTTGGCCGACGAGGTCGATATCAGCCGTGGCGACGTGCTCGCCGCTGCCGAGCAGCCGCCAGAAGTTGCCGATCAGTTTGAAGCCAGGATCCTGTGGCTGTCTGAGCACGCCTTGGTGGCGGGTCGCCCCTACCTGCTCAAGCTGCACAACAAGGAAGTGACGGCAACCGTTACCCGCATCAAATACCGCGAAGACGTCAACACCGGTGCTCATCTCGCCGCCGAAAGCCTGGCTTTGAATGAAATCGCCATCGTCAACCTGTCGACCAGTCAACCGGTGGTTTTCGAACCCTACAGCCAGAACCGTACGCTTGGCGGTTTCATCCTGATTGACAAGCTGAGCCATGAAACCGTCGGCGCCGGCCTGATCGAATTCGCGCTGCGTCGCGCCGCCAACATTCACTGGCAAGCGCTCGAAATCAACAAGCAGGCGCGGGCTGCTGCCAAGCACCAGACGCCGCGTTGTATCTGGTTCACGGGCCTGTCGGGTTCCGGCAAATCGACCATTGCCAACCTGCTTGAAAAGCGCCTGCACGCAGAGGGCAAGCACACCTACATTCTGGATGGTGACAACATTCGGCACGGCCTCAACCGCGATCTCGGCTTCACCGAAGCGGATCGCGTCGAAAACATCCGCCGGGTCGCCGAGGTGGCCAAACTGATGGTCGATGCGGGCTTGATCGTGCTGGTGTCGTTTATCTCGCCGTATCGCTCCGAGCGCCGGTTTGCCCGTGGCTTGTTTGGTGACGGAGAATTCGTCGAAGTGTTCGTCGATACGCCCCTGAGTGAATGCGAAAAACGTGACCCGAAGGGGCTGTACGCCAAAGCCCGCCGTGGCGAGTTGAAGAACTTCACCGGCATTGACAGTGCCTATGAGGCACCCGAGCAACCGGAAGTGCACATTCGTACGGTCGAGAACCACATCGAACACCACGTCCAGCACTTGCTTGATGCGTTGCTGAAATGATCGATGGCTTGTTGGTCGCTGCCGGCGCCCTGACCGGCTTTGTCGTTGGTTTGACCGGTGTCGGAGGCGGCGCCTTGATGACGCCACTGCTGCTGCTGATTTTCGGCGTTGCACCACTCACCGCCGTCGGCACCGATCTGTGGTTTGCGGCACTGACCAAGCTGGCTGCAACCCGCGTGCACCATGGTTATGGGCTCATCGACTGGCAGGTCGTGCGCCGGCTCTGGCTCGGCAGTTTGCCGGCATCGGCGCTGACCTTGATCTGGATCCGGCTGCAGCCAATCGATGCCTCATCGGTGCACCTGCTGACCACGGCGCTCGCAATTGCCGTGCTGGTGACTGCCATCGGCATGCTGCTGCAAAAACCGTTGCACGCGTTCGGCAAACGGATACGGCTACAACATGAACGTGACTTCAAGGCCCTGCAACCACCGCTGACCATCGCGGCCGGCGCCCTGCTCGGCATCATGGTGACGCTGACCTCGGTCGGCGCCGGTGCATTAGGTGCGGTGCTGCTCGCTTATCTCTACCCGCTACGCTTGACCATGCCGCGCCTGATCGCGACCGATCTGGTACACGCCGTCCCACTGGCACTGTTTGCCGGCATGGGTCACCTTTTGATCGGCAACGTTGACTTCACCTTGCTTGGCAATCTGCTGATCGGCTCGGTTCCCGCAGTCATCGTCGGCGCCATGCTGTCAGCGCGTCTGCATCACGGACTACTACGCGGGAGTCTAGCTGCGGTACTGCTCACCGTGGGGCTCAAGTTGCTGTGGGCAGCTAGTTGATCGAAGTACAGAGCGTAAACCAGTGAGCGCAGCACGGACTTGAGCCATGACCACTGCTCGAAAACCAGCGAGCCAGCTTAGCCAGCCACCCGCTAGGACTGTTTCAGCGGAGAAAGCGTTTTCAATGCTTCCTCAATACCTATTTGCCATCGTCGCTCCAAGACTCCGAATACCTGCAATGTGCGCTGACAATCCAATACAGAGTATGCGGGTCGTTTTGCCGGTGTTGGATAAGCACTGGTTGGAATGGCTTGAACCTGCGGCGCACGAGACAGCACTCCGGACGCCACCGCCTGCCGGAAAATCTCACAGGCGAACGCATACCAAGTCGTCGCTGGTTCACCAGCGAAATGGTATGTGCCCCATGCAGAGAACTCCGGCTTGCTTGCCTGCTCCGCCATGCTGAGCAGAGCGGCGGCCAAATGCGGAGCGTATGTTGGCCCTCCTTGCTGGTCGGCAACCACATACAAGCTTTCGCGTTCAACCCCGAGCCGCAGCATGGTTTTCAGGAAATTGTTGGCAAACTCGGAGAAGACCCATGCCGTGCGGACAACAAGGTGCTTACGACAATGCTGGCGGACCGCCTCCTCTCCGCGCCACTTGCTCGCGCCATAAACTCCAAGTGGTTGCGCCGGGTATTCCGGCGTGTACGGCTGCTGCCCCTGACCGTCAAACACATAATCGGTCGAGACGTGCAACAACGGCAACTGCCGCTGCGCGCAAGCGCGGGCCAGATTGTGCGGCCCTTGGTGATTGACTCGTTCTGAAAGTTCGACTTCGCTCTCGGCCCGGTCAACGGCGGTATATGCTGCGGTGTTGATAAGCACATCTGGCCGATGCAGGTTAAGCGCTTGTTCAATGGAGCCTGTGACTGTGATGTCAAGTTCAGATCGATCCAGCAACATGATGGTGTGCGGGGACTGATTACACAGCTTGGCAATGGACCGACCTAGCTGACCGGCAGCACCAGTAACCAGAACTCTCATCGCCACAGATCCTTCAGCGCGACACCGTTGGCGTCCTTGCTCGACAACTGCGGATTAGCGACAGGCCACACAATACCGATATCCGGGTCATCCCATCTGACACACACTTCATCAGAGGGATCGTAATAGTCCGTGCATTTATATTCAAAATCGACAATATCGGCCAGCGTCACGAAACCATGGGCGAAACCCGGTGGCACCCAAAATTGCCGCTTGTTATCTTCCGACAACTCGACCCCGACCCATTTGCCAAACGTTGTTGAGCCACGACGAACATCCACAGCAACATCAAACACTGCACCGCGAACAACCCGCACCAATTTGCCCTGCGGCTTGATACGTTGAAGATGAAGGCCGCGCAGCACATTTTTTCCAGAACGACTGTGATTATCCTGAACAAACGGCATATCAATGCCAGCTTCGCGATAGCGCGCCGCCTGAAACGTTTCCATGAAGAACCCGCGGCTGTCACCGAAGACCTTAGGCTCGATAATCAAGACGCCAGGGATCTCGGTCTGCACAACATTCATCAGACATCCCCCCTCAGCAAAGCCTGCAGGTAACGACCATACCCGGTTTTACCCAGCGCAGCGGCCTGCTTGGCCAGCATCTCGGCATCGACCCAGCCCATCCGATAGGCGATCTCCTCCAGACATGCCACTTTCATCCCTTGACGGTGCTCCACTGTCTGGATGAAGTGACTGGCCTCGAGCAGCGAATCGTGTGTACCGGTATCAAGCCAGGCAAAACCACGACCAAGCAATTGCACATTGAGCTGGCCCTTTTCAAGGTACAGACGGTTGATATCGGTAATCTCCAATTCACCGCGTGGCGACGGCTTTAGTGACTTGGCCATTTCGACCACATCGTTATCGTAGAAGTACAGCCCTGTGACCGCATAATGCGACTTTGGTTTGACCGGCTTTTCTTCAATACTGATCGCCTTGCCGTATGCATCAAACTCGACCACGCCAAACCGTTCCGGGTCGGATACTCGATAGCCAAATACGGTTGCGCCCGAATCCTGCGCGACTGCCGCTCGCAATTTCTCGGAAAAATGCTGGCCAAAAAAGATATTGTCGCCGAGCACCAGGCTAGCGTTGTCGCCGCCAATAAACGATTCTCCAATAATAAATGCTTGCGCCAAGCCATCTGGGGACGGCTGCTCGGCGTAGCTCAGTGAAATGCCAAACCGGCTGCCATCACCCAGCACATCTCGGTATCGTGGCAGATCCTGCGGTGTCGATATCAGCAGAATATCCCGGATGCCGGCGAGCATGAGCACCGACAACGGGTAATAGACCATTGGTTTGTCATAGATTGGTAGTAATTGTTTGGACACTGCCAAGGTAATCGGATGCAGTCGTGTACCAGACCCACCCGCCAAAATGATTCCCTTGTATGGTTTGCTCATCATTCAGAATCCCAATTTTCAGCGACATCGATGCAGTATCAGAGTCAGCTGACTGACAAGGCTATTTCGCAGTCAGCATCAGCTTTTTGACTTTTCAAAACAAGCCAAAGACCATAACCCAAACCAGACACAGCAATCATCAGCCAAGACGTTGCAACTGATAATCCCCAGATAGAACCCGCTGCCACCACACTGAATTGTCGAGATACCACTGCACTGTTTTCCGAATCCCTGTTTCGAAAGTTTCTTGGGGCGTCCATTGCAGTTCACTCGCCATCTTGCTGGCATCGATGGCATATCGGCGATCATGACCAGGCCGGTCCTTTACATAGGTAATGAGTTCATCGTAACGCGTGATGCCAGCCGGCTTGTTCGGCGCGAGCTCCTCCAGCAAGTGGCATATTGTAGTGACCACTTCAATGTTCCGGCGCTCGTTGTTGCCGCCAATATTGTATGTTTCGCCGTTACCGCCGCGCAGAAACACCTGCCACAGCGCACGAGCATGGTCCTCGACATAGAGCCAGTCCCGAATCTGGTGACCATCGCCGTAAACGGGCAAAGGCCTACCATGGATGGCATTCAGGATCATGTGCGGGATCAACTTTTCCGGAAAATGGTATGGCCCATAGTTATTCGAGCAATTGGTCACGACTACCGGCAAACCGTAGGTCCGATGCCAAGCCCGCACTAAATGGTCCGATGCAGCTTTGCTTGCAGAATATGGCGAACTCGGTTCGTAGCGATGCAGCTCCGTGAATGCCGGTTCGGTTTCAGTCAAATCACCATAAACCTCATCGGTGGAGATGTGATGGAAGCGGAACGTATTTCTCGCCTCTGCAGGCAACCCTTGCCAATAGAAGCGAGCCACATCCAGCAAGTTGAACGTGCCGATGACATTGGTCTGAATAAAGGCACCGGGGCCATCGATCGACCGGTCAACATGAGACTCAGCCGCCAAGTGCATGATGCCGGTCGGCCGGAATGACTCAAACACGGCAGCTACAGCAGACTTATCACAGATATCGACCTTATAAAAATGGAAGCGCGGCGAGGCTGACACCGGTACCAAGGAGTCCATGTTGCCGGCATAAGTCAGGCAATCAAGCACTGCCACATCTGCATCGGTTTGCGTCATTAGTAGCCGCACTACAGCCGATCCGATGAATCCGGCGCCCCCGGTTACGATCACTCTCTGGGTCATTTTTCTCTCGATTTTTCAGTAACTAGAGTTAATTAGGCATCCACTCAAAGAGCCCGTTGAAACCCTCAACAGGCTCCAGAACCTGCGGCCTCAACGCGACTTCTAGGCGTTAGTCCAGGTCCCGAGTCGAACAAAAATGACAGCCGACCAACTAAAAGTACTAAGCCATACGGCCCACATGGTCTTCACGTCATAGCGAAGTTAGCGCCCAATTGGACAAGACCTTACGCCAAAACTAAACTGGTTGAAATTTGAACAACTGGCAGATGTCCATCGACGAACCTTGGAAGATAATCGCATCTTTTACGCCTCCGCGACCAGTGCCCGCTCACGCAGTTGCAGAATATCGTCACGTAACTTGGCCGCTTCCTCAAACTCGAGGTTGCGGGCATGTTCGTGCATTTTCTTTTCCAGTTGGGCGATGGCCTTGAGCAAGGCTTCGCCGTGCAGGTTATCGTAGCTGCCACGCTTGTCGGCGACCTTGCGCAGCCGCTCGCCGCGCGCGCCGTCCCCGCCAGTATCCATGACATCCATGACCCGCTTCTGCACGCCTTTCGGCGTAATGCCATTGGCCTTGTTGAATTCGTCCTGGATGCCGCGCCGACGGTTGGTTTCACCAATGGCTTTCTGCATCGAATCGGTGATGCGGTCTGCGTACAGAATGCACTTGCCGTTCAGGTTGCGGGCAGCACGGCCAATGGTCTGGATCAGCGAGCGCTCGGAGCGCAGGAAACCTTCCTTGTCGGCATCGAGAATCGCGACCAGTGACACTTCCGGAATATCAAGGCCCTCACGCAGCAAGTTGATGCCGACCAGTACATCGAAAGCGCCGAGACGCAGATCGCGGATGATTTCCATCCGTTCGACGGTGTCGACATCCGAATGCAGGTAACGCACCCGAACGCCATGTTCGTTCAGGTAGTCGGTCAGGTCTTCCGCCATGCGCTTGGTCAGCGTTGTCACCAACACCCGCTCGCCGATGGCGGCACGCTTCTTGGCTTCAGAGAGCAAATCATCGACCTGGGTGGCCACCGGCCGCACCAGCACTTCTGGATCCAGCAGACCGGTCGGGCGGACAACCTGTTGCACCACCTGACCGGCCTGCTCCATCTCATAAGGCCCTGGCGTTGCCGAGACATAAACTGTCTGTGGGCAGAGCCGCTCGAACTCCTGGAATTTCAATGGCCGGTTGTCGAGCGCCGACGGCAAACGGAATCCGTACTCCACCAACGTTTCTTTGCGTGAGCGGTCGCCTTTGTACATGGCGCCGATCTGCGGCACGGTGATGTGCGACTCGTCGATGATGACCAGCGCATCCTTCGGCAAATAATCGATCAACGTCGGTGGCGGCTCGCCCGGTGCGCGACCGGACAGATAGCGGCTGTAGTTCTCGATACCGGAGCAATAGCCGAGCTCGACCATCATTTCCAGGTCGTATTTGGTGCGCTGCTCCAGGCGCTGCAGTTCCAGCAGCTTGTTTTCCTTGCGGAAGAATTCCAGCCGTTCCTTCAGTTCTTCCTTGATGAGGTCAACGGCTTCGATAACGGTGCTGCGTGCGGTCACGTAGTGCGTTTTCGGGTAGAACGTGAACCGCGCCAGCCGGCGGATGACTTCACCGGTCAGCGGATCGAACTCGGTGATGCCGTCGATCTCTTCATCGAAAAATTCGACCCGGATCGCTTCCCGGTCGCTTTCGGCCGGGAACACATCGAGCACATCACCGCGAACGCGAAACGTGCCACGCTGCAGATCCAGATCATTGCGCGAATACTGCATGTCGGTGAGCCGGGCCAGCACGTCGCGCATGTTTATGACGTCGCCCTTCTTAAGATGCAGCACCATCGCATGGTAGTTCTCCGGATCGCCCAGGCCGTAAATGGCCGACACCGAGGCGACGATAATGGCGTCGCGCCGTTCCAGAATGGCGCGCGTCGCCGACAGCCGCATCTGCTCGATGTGATCGTTGATGCTGGCGTCTTTCTCGATAAAGGTGTCGGTAGCCGGCACGTAGGCTTCCGGCTGGTAATAGTCGTAATAAGAAACGAAATACTCGACGGCGTTGTCCGGGAAAAACTCCTTGAATTCGCCGTACAACTGCGCAGCCAGTGTCTTGTTCGGCGCCATGATCAGCGCCGGCCGCTGCAGCTGCTGAATGACATTCGCCATGGTGTAGGTTTTGCCCGAACCGGTTACCCCCAGCAGCACCTGATGCGCCAGTCCCGCTTGCACCCCTTCCACCAACTGCCGAATGGCATTGGGTTGGTCACCGGCCGGCTGGAACGGCGTGGCGATATGAAAATCTCGCGACATGATGAGCGGACTCTGTTCTGGTGTTGCAGTGGATGACGTACAATCGCAGCCTTTCTCGGCAACGTGGTGTCAGGAATCGTGTCGGCTTTCGAAATTCGTCTTTCCAATCGTGTTCAAAACGTCAAACCTTCACCGACGCTGGCGGTCGCCGCCCGTGCCGCCGAACTGAAAGCACAAGGCCGCAACATCGTCGGTCTCGGCACCGGTGAGCCGGACTTTGACACCCCGGAACACATCAAGGAAGCCGCCATTGCCGCCATCAAGCGCGGCGACACCAAGTACACCCCGGTTGGCGGCACCCCGCAGCTCAAGGACGCGATTATAGAGAAGTTCAAGCGCGACAACGGCTTGAGCTACAACCGCAAGCAGATCCTGGTGTCGTCGGGCGGCAAGCAGAGCTTCTTCAACCTGTGCCAGGCGCTGCTGAACCCGGGCGATGAGGTCATCATCCCGGCTCCGTACTGGGTCAGCTACCCGGACATCGTCATCATTGCCGACGGCGTGCCGGTGATCCTGAACACCACGGTCGAACAGCACCTCAAGATCACCCCGGCCCAACTGGAAAAGGCCATCACCCCGAAAACCCGGCTGGTGGTCATCAACAGCCCGTCCAACCCATCCGGCATTGCCTACTCGTCGGCAGAACTGAAGGCCCTGGCCGAGGTGCTGCTGCGCCACCCGCAGGTCATGGTCGCCACCGACGACATGTACGAACACATCCTGTGGACCAACGAGAAGTTCCACAACATCCTGAACGTCTGCCCGGAACTGTACGACCGCACCATTGTGCTGAACGGCGTCTCCAAGGCCTATGCCATGACCGGCTGGCGCATCGGCTATGCCGCGGGCCCGGCCAACCTGATGACCGCGATGGACACCGTGCAGAGCCAGAGCACCTCCAACCCCTGCTCCATCTCGCAAGCCGCCTCGGTGGCCGCGCTGACCGGCGACCAAGGCTGCATGGTGCCGATGGTCAAGGCCTTCAAGGAGCGGCACGACTACCTGCTGGCCGCGCTCAACGCCATCCCGGGTGTCAGCTGCCTGCCGTCCGATGGCACCTTCTACGCATTCCCCAACGTGTCAGGTCTTATCAAGGCGCTGAAACTGAAGACTGATCTGGAACTGGCCGAGCACCTCATCAATCACCACGATCTCGCGCTGGTACCCGGCTCGGCCTTCGGATCGGAAGGTCACATGCGGTTGTCCTACGCAACCTCGATGAGCGTGCTGGAAGAGGCCGTGAAGCGTCTCAAGGCAGCGGCCGACTCGGCTCGCTGAACCGGCAAATGCCAGCAAAAAGCGGTCTCCGGACCGCTTTTTTGTTTACGCCACGGCCAAACTGGCTGAATCTTGGCCAACTGCAAGTTACGGATAACGTTAACAAAACTAGCCGTTGCGTCGGCCGCGCAAAGCCATTATCATGCGCGTCCGCTTAGCGCGGTACGCCCTGATAGCTCAGTAGGTAGAGCAACGGACTGTTAATCCGTGTGTCACTGGTTCGATCCCAGTTCAGGGCGCCACTTGAAAACGAAAAAGGCCGCTGACGCGGCCTTTTTCGTTTATGCCAACCACTAGCGGTTTGTAAGTCAAGGATTCCACACTAGACTCACACGAATCCAAAAGTCTTGTACCAGTCAGGGAAAGTTTACTATGACGGTTGAGGGAATCATTAATTGGGTGCTTGAGCTGTCTAGGCCCATCAAACGAGTGATATCGCTCCTGACCGATGCAGCGCTTATCCCTTTGGCATACATCGCAGCGAAATCGCTTCGACTTGGCAGCCTCTCGTTGCCAAATACAGGAGAGGAATTACTGGCACTGGCGGTAACACTGACAATTACCATACTTTGCTTCGTTCGATTGGGGCTATATCGGGCAATAATTCGTTACATCGCTCCCAAGGCCGTGACATCGATCTTTATCGGTGCGTCCATTTCAACGCTGTCGTTAATCCTGACAAGCTTCTTTCTTAAAGTCGGCATCCCAAGAACACTTCCATTCATTTACATGATGCTGCTCATGATTCTAATTGGTGGCACTCGTTTTGCTGTGCGAGGCCTTATTCAGAGCACCATCAAGTATCGCAAGTCCCCAGTCATCATATACGGAGCTGGATCTGCTGGATCGCAGTTGGCTTCAGCACTTCAACATGGCAAAGAATATGATCCAATCGCATTTGTTGATGACAATAGCGATCTTCACGGAAGCCTATCGCAGGGGATTCGAGTCCACTCCCCAAAAGATCTACCAGATCTAGTCGAAAAGTTAAGGGTAAGCAAAGTTTTGCTCGCCCTGCCATCCGTCACAAACTCTGTGAGAAAACAAATCCTGCTCAAACTGGAAGAGCTACCGGTAAAGGTACAAACGGTTGCCGGTATGGCGGATATTGTGTCCGGCAATCAAGACATTTCGGAACTAAGGGATATAGATGTCGCCGATCTGCTCGGACGAGACCCGATTGCGCCAATCGAGTCATTGATGGAAAAAGAAATAAAGAACAAAGTCGTCATGGTGACCGGCGCAGGAGGCTCAATTGGCGCAGAACTCTGTCGTCAGATCATAGCCAGAGAACCGAAATTTATACTTCTTGTGGACAGCTCAGAATACTCACTGTACTCAATTACTCAAGAAATCTCCTCAGTCATTTCTGCAAATAACTTCAAAATAGCAGTTCTGCCATTCTGCGCGAACGTACAGAATCGACGGCTCATGCTGACTATTATGAAACGCTACAGTGTGGAAACCGTTTACCATGCTGCTGCATACAAACATGTCCCTATGGTCGAGTACAACTTGGTTGAGGGCCTACAGAATAATGTTTTCGGCACATGGCACACAGCATCAGCAGCACAAGAAGCCGGTGTGAAAACATTTGTGCTCATATCAACCGACAAAGCGGTTCGCCCTACCAATTTCATGGGAGCCACGAAACGACTGGCGGAACTTTGCCTTCAAGCGCTCGCATCAAAACAAGAAAGCACAAGATTCATCATGGTTCGCTTTGGTAATGTGCTTGGCTCCTCGGGTTCTGTTGTTCCTCTATTCAAAAAGCAGATCTTGAAAGGGGGGCCCGTGACCGTCACCCATCAAGACGTTATCCGCTACTTCATGACAATACCTGAAGCAGCACAATTGGTTATTCAAGCGGCTGCACTCGGAGAAGGTGGAGATGTTTTTGTTTTAGATATGGGTGAGCCAGTCAAGATCATCTCCATGGCTAAACAGATGATTCATCTGATGGGATTGTCAGTCAAAGATGAAAAGAATCCAAACGGAGATATTGAGATCGCCATATCCGGGCTTCGTCCAGGCGAGAAACTGTATGAAGAGCTGCTAATCGGCGACAATGTTACAGGTACATCACATCCCAGGATACTGCGCGCAAACGAGAAGGCGATGACCTACGAAGATCTATGCAAGGCGCTCGATCTCCTTCGACTCGCATCCGCGACCTTTGACGCAAAGCAAGCGAGGGATCTGATGATTTCCTTGCCACTAGACTATAACCCGAGCTCCGAAATCTGTGATCTCCTCTCGGAAACTAATGCTTCAAACGAAGTCTCGACCAGTGCAACTCAAATTCGCCTTTCCTGAAGAGCTGCAACGAAACTAGCGTATATGGTTTGCCGGCAAACATAGAATCATGGAATTAAATGAGAGTCCCACCCAAGGCACGTTGTTTGGAAAACGAACCATTCTTGAACACTGCCTGTTTTGGGGTTTGATAATACTGGCTGTTGGGATTTTTTGGTTTAGTGACCGCGGCTACTACCATCGAGCTTACAATCTCCTCATTGCTCTTCCAGCAGCATTGGCTGCGCTTCGACATTCGGAAAAACTGCGGCCATATCTGTCTAGCAAGCTCTTCCTGCTCGTGGTTGGCTTGGTGTTGTGGGCGGCGATATCGACTTGTTGGGCGGAGTTCGCAGACACGTCATCACGCACAGATTCCGACTTTTTCCGTTACGCGCTTGCGCCGATCTGGCTATTTTTAGCGACATTCTATCTTGCGCAAGTGAATTCTCGTGCTTGGCTTTTAGCACTGCACATAGCAACAGCCTTGGCGACCATCAGCGTTCTGTATTTCATCATTCACTATCAGCAACTGCTCCCGGACGGATATTGGCTTCCTCCACCCGGTGGGCGCATGGTTGGCTACCATGGCCTTTACAATGCATTACTGACAGGGCATGTGATCGGCTTCTTTCTGGTTGCTTCCGTAGCCCTCGCGTTGAAGTCAAATCGGTTCTGGTGGCTTGCAGCCTTTGTCTGTGCAGTCGGCGTCATGCTGACCGGCGCCAGAACCACAATGATTGCCTCAGCCCTAGCGGTTGCAGTGGTCCTGCTGATGTTGGGCAAACAGATCAATTGGAGGGCGCTCATGTTTTTCTCAGCGGCCTGCCTGCTTCTCTCCATAATGTTTTGGGATGGATTGTTTCATCGTGGGATATCTGTTCGGCCCCAGATCTGGTATCAGGCTTGGCAAGCGATTGAAGCATCACCTTGGTATGGAGTTGGCTGGGGCACGCCATGGAGACTAGTGGTCGATGCAGTGGACCAACCATTTGTGGACCCTCACAACCTTACCCTGGCTGTCTGGCGTGATTTGGGGCTACCTGGTTTGGTGCTGTGGCTGGGTGCGTGGGGTGCAGGATTGCACCTTGCATGGAAGAGTCGACATCTGCTGCTTGGCTTGATGAGCCTCGGTCTGCTCGTTTATGGATTCACTGCAAGCATGGGAGAAGGGGCAAGCTTCCTATCTCGCCCCAAAGAGCATTGGTTTTTGGTATGGCTACCACTGGCAATCACCGCAACGCTTTTCGTACCACGGCCATCCACGGCTTCAGCGCACGTTGCAACCGTACCTAACCCAACCACTTCAGCAAGTGATAGCTAGAGCTTACTCATCAAATTCTCTACTGCTGCATCAAAATACATCTGCCACTCCGGAGATATCATGGATTCGCAGTCTTCCTGCGCATAACCGGTATTCAAACGTTGCTCCAGAGTGGGCGTGTAGTAGATATAACCATTGCTGTAGCCAACGATGTAGGCATTTTTTTCTTTGTATTTCTCTTTTATTGCAATCCCGATTTCAACAGAAAGTTCACCGGGGAAAGTAATAAAACGGGCATCACCAATGCGGAAACCGCTAAATTCCGCCACAATCTCGTCCCGTTTTTCATCGTCAATTCGCTTCTGATGCTTCAACAGCAGCTCATGATTCACCCTGAGTCGCGTCAACTGCTCGATCGCATAGATATTACTCAGGTAGCGCTTGACGTTCTCCCTCTTTTCCTGGTCAAGAACGGCCAAGTCGCTGAGGTTATTGGCGGAATCACTCAGATAACGATACTTTGAAGCGGATGGAAAAGAAGGATTCAGCTGCTGTTGAACATACAGTTCAACGAAAGAACGGAAATCAAGACTGGTAGGTTGAATACCTTCAATCAGAGCTTGTTGTTCCCTAATGTTTTTCTGAATTCGCGCATGGATGTCGCGTGCAACGGGTAATCGCACCATCTCATACTGGAACTGGAACGCAGAACTATCTGGTTTTGTTTTACGCCATACCTCCAGAACCCTCAGAGCCATACGTTCTCCAATGGGTTTTGAGTCTCGCACCCGATGAATATCTTTGTATCCACGAGGATTCACATCGCCAGCAGCGCCCTGGAGGAACAATGAAACGGTATCTCCTCCGATGACATTCTCAATTGCTTCGGAAGCAAAACCCGGATAGTCAGAGGAGTTCATGACACCAGGACGGCCAAGAATCGGATGTGCAGAAAAATTGTACAGTACAGCAATAGGCGCTCCTTCAACAGAATCAACGCGAACCACACCAATCTCTGGATCAATCTTTCCTGTCGACAACATTTCACTATCGTTTGGCAAAGCATAGGCATGACGAACATCAATTTCTCTGCCATCAATCAACTTGATTCGCCGATTCTCCGATATGGAGTTTTCATAGGTTATACCTCGACCAACCACGGCCGGACGCAGTTTGCTAAAGGCTTTTCTCGCGGCAGAAATGGCCAGCACATCAATATCCTGGCGAACCACGGTATGTGCATGACTTGCGGTGACAACAACATTCTCTGCCTTGACCCCAAACTCCCTTGCAAGCTGTCCTTTTACTTTCTGTACGAAATCGCTCGGCAATCTCCCAATCTCAGCCAACGCAACCACATCGATTGCCATGAGGAAAACGGTTTCGCGTCCCTTCTGCAAGGCAAGCACCCTGACATATGAGTTGCCACTGGCACTGACGGTATGATCGGTGATTTCTACCTTTGCCGCGCCGGCACGCAAAATCTCCTGAGCGTTAACCGATGGCAACAGGATAAAGCCGAACACGAATGCGGTGCTAAACAGGAAACGCACAATCAAACGACATGAACAAGCTATCGACATAAGCGCCCCATCAACAACTTACCGTGGCTGGAAAAAGATTCGATCTGCAGCAAGGCTCAGCTATCAATCTACAACAATCTCGTGAGAACCAGCAGGGACATTATCAATAACCACGAACCCGCCTTCCATCAGACCAGAACGCTCTACCTTGTTGACACTTACTCGAACTTCCCGTTCGTTTTTGGAAACGGGGATTTTCAGAATGGCCTCACTATTTGCCGGTATCGTCACATTGAGAAGTAGCTTATTACCCCACTTCTTCTCGAAGTAAACCTCGATATCCCCCCTAATGCTGGGATAGCGAATCTTTGCCCATTTCAGGGACCCCGGCTGAGGCTTGATCAATATCTTTCCAAAACCAGGAGTGAGTGGAGAAATCCCCATAAGTCGGTGCGGAATAATATTGGCAGGTGCAGCTCCCCAAGCATGGTTCCAATCCATGTTTGGCTTGAATGCGATGTCCCACGCTTCAGTCGTAATGGTGCTACCACTACGAAGCATGTTGTACCAACTGCGTTGAGATTTCGAGGTAAGTAAAGCTAGCGCATGGTCCGCAGCATGGTGTTCATAAAGAGCCTCCAGCAGAAACTGAGCGCCGTATGGACTGCAAGCCATCCCCCTCGACTGAACAAAGCCAAGCACTGCGGCGACATCCTTCTCGTCAACCAGGCCAAATGCCAGCGGAAACATATTCCCGTGCAGCGAATAATGCTCTACTGACACCCCGTCACGATATAGCCGCTTCTCTTTGTCAAAAAAGCTGTTTCTGAATATCTCCCGAAATTGCTTCGCTCGGCTCTCAAAGAAAATCGCATCCTCTGTTCTTCCCACCACCTCTGCGATACGTCTCATCAAATCAATGACCCTATAGTGATAGGCATTGATCACGACATTATATGTGGAGAAAACAAACCCGTCCGTTTCCCCGTCCTTGGTGATCACCCCTGCCTGCGGCCAATCAACCAGATCGCCGATTTTTCCCTTTACTGAGATTGACCGCATGACCTCTTCATTAAGCTTTTCTGTTCTTGTGCTGATTAACCCTGTCTCGTCGGCAAGAGCAACAAGTGTCTTACTTTTTAGAGCGTCATAATGTTGGCGCAAGGAATCAGAATTTCCAGTGTAGAGATAATCATTCCAAGCCAGGATAACAGACTGCATGATCCACTCTGTCGGCCATGTTGGATGTTTCATCAGGTACTCATGCGTATATCGTGCGAGGGCATACTCTTGGTCTACTGCATAGTGTCCAAGTTGACTGATAAGAGCATCCGCTTCATATGGTATGCGCTCCCTATCCCCATCGACATAGATTCCAGCAAATGTTGTTGCTTTGATGGAGTACCGACTAAGCTCCCATACCGAGTTCAGTACGGGATCTGAGCTTTCAAACGCAGATCTTTCTTCATCAAAAGGCGAGTAAACAGCCTCCTGAACAACGCTCAGGTCCTTCTTTGACTCTCGGTATCCCTCAATCTCAACATAACGAAACGGAGTCACTTCGCCAATATAATCCGGCATCAGAACCGCACCATCTCGAGTTCTGGTGTTTAGATCATCAGGGGTCACTGCGATGATGTAGGTGTGAAATCCGGGCTGTACCGTCAATACTTCTCTTCTGTATCGAATGGAACCAGGCGGATTTCGATTGACAGAGTCTCCTTCAATTTGTTCACCCAGATGAACTTGGATGACATAGGGCTCAGCCCCTCCATGAAGAGACAAACGCAAACGCCCGAACGCTGCCTTACCAAAATCTATCATCAGACGATCTTGAGAAATGCTTCTGACAGATCGAGGTAGCACATCATGCTTCTGCACCAGATGTCTTGCAGTACCATATTCAGCAGGATCGGCCCCCATTCTAAAGCCCTGCACCCTGGATTGCGAAGATTCACCGTCTTCCGTCCAAACGGTTACACGCCAGAAATACACCGCGTCGCCAGCCAGCTGCTGTCCAGAATACGGCACATTAATTGAATCTGAAGAGTAAACTTTTCCGCTGTCCCAGACAGGAGAAAGCCCCAACTCGGCATCTTTCGGTGTCTGGAAAACTTTCAACTGGTAGGCATGTTGACGAATCACCTTACGTGAATGTCCTGCATTCAATTGCCAACCAAAAAAAGGTCGAGACTGTTGGATCACTACATAGTTCGTTCGTTCGTTTCGCCTTGAAGCACTCAACAAATCCAAATTTGATGAATAGCCACTTACCAGCACAACATCTGGTCGCAAAAGAAAGTTGATAGAAGGTCTAACTACTTGGAAGGTGTCAGAGGCCATAACCGGTCCCACCAGGACCGCCAGTAAGGACAAAAAAAAGCCACAAACTACGTATGACATGACCCTCATCAGGTATCCCTCATTCTGCCGACACTTTTCCAATGCCTTTAAACAAAAGCCTCCCGAAAAAGGAGGCTTCTATCACAAGATCACAATGATCTGAATCATCTTCTTGCGTGCTTGGCGACATCTATAATCGCTTCACAGGTTTTGTCCACTTCTTCCTGGGTCAACGTAGGATGGACCAAGAACATCAAGCTCGTCTCACCAAGCAACTTGGCGTTAGGAAGCCGATTGGCGGGGCGGAACGAGGTCGCGTCAAAGGCTTTTTCGAGGTAAACCTCTGAACAAGAGCCGCTATAGCACGGAACACCTCGCGCATTCACTTCCGCCATGAATCGGTCACGGCTCCAATCCGTCTTGGCTATATCAGCATTGAAGAACGCATAAGCGCGATACCAAGCATGCGTGAGTCCTTTACCAGGGCGAGGTACACGCAGAATTCCAGACTGCTCACACGCATCCAGTATGCGAATCGCGTTTTGTTGTCGAGCTTTGTGCCACGTTGGCATTTTCTGCAGCTGCAGCCTCCCGATGGCAGCTTGCATCTCCAACATCCGCCAGTTGGTGCCGAAAGTCTCGTGCAACCAACGGAACCCCGGTGGGTGTTGACGGTTGTATACTGCATCCCAACTTTTGCCGTGGTCTTTGTAAGACCACGCTTGTGTCCACAAAGTAGGGTCGTTGGTGGTCAGCATGCCCCCCTCTCCGCCAGTCGTAATAATTTTGTCCTGACAAAACGACCAGGCATTGGCATGGCCAAAGCTACCGACAGACTGGCCATCTATGTATGCACCATGCGCTTGTGCACAATCTTCGATCACCTTGATACCACGAGTTTCCGCAAGAGCCATGATCCCCTTCATGTCACATGGCCAGCCAGCCAAGTGCACACAAACAATTGCCCTTGTGCGTGGAGACAGAACCGCTTCGATAGTCGAGACCGATATATTCTGTGAGTCGGGGTCAACATCGGCGAACACGGGGGTGGCACCGGCATTCACGATGCTGCTGACAGAAGCAAGGAATGTTCGCGGAGTAACAATAACCTCATCACCAACACCGATCCCCAGCACTTTCAAAGCAAGGTCAATGGCGACTGTCCCGTTGAATACTGAAACGGCATGCCTCGTACCAGACCACGCAGCAAACTCTTTCTCGAACTCGCGACACTCCTGACCGGTCCAGTAATTGACGCGGTTCGACAGAAGCACTTTTGATACGGCATCAGCTTCTTGCTGATCGAAGCTTGGCCATGGAGAAAACTGTGTATTTAGCATATCGGTATTCCATTAATAAGTATCATGGCTATATTGGCCGAGCCGGCACACCCGCAACCTTCCAATCATCGGGGACGTCTCGAATTACAACTGACCCAGCTCCTATTAAAACATTACTACCAATAGTGACGCCTTGCTTTACAGAAGTGCCTATACCTATCCATGTATGACAACCAACTTTGACAGCCCCTGCAAGGCTGGAACCGGGACAAACATGGGAGTATTCCCCAATTAAACAATCATGCTCAACTATGGCTCCGGTATTAACAATGGCTCCGGTAGAAACAATAGCGCCAGCATTTATCACGGCGCCTGGCATAACAACAACACCTTGATTAATCACAGAATATCTACTAACAACAGCCGATGGATGTATTAGTTTTGCCAGATTACCAAAGCCAGAGTTCAGAGATATTAGTTCATTGCGCTTCTTTGAATCACCAATAGCAACAAAGAAACTATCTCCCTCGCGCAACAATTTCCCCGCATCAGCAATTTTGCCAATAATCGGCCAATGATGTACAACGCGCTTCACAGGAAAAGCGTCGTCTACCAATGCAATATCGGACCATTCATTTGACAGCTCAGCCAAATCTGCAACAACTGTGGCGTGACCACCACCGCCGAATATGATAAGTCTAGACATCGGCATGACCACCTGTGAACTTCGTCATAGTTGATTCACCCGGTTGAGTAATTCCCTGCCTACGAAACACTTTAATAAAAGTGATAAAAAGGATTCGAAGATCAAGTAACAATGATCGATTGTCGACGTACCACAAATCAAGCTTGAATCGCGTCGGCCAATCAATTGCGTTTCTTCCATTAATCTGGGCCCATCCAGTAATACCCGGCCGCATTTCATGGCGCCTGAACTGCTCTTTCGAATACAATGGAAGATATTCCATGAGCAATGGTCGTGGACCAACTAGGCTCATGTCCCCCTTCACCACATTCCACAGCTCCGGTAGCTCATCCAGGCTCGTCGATCGCAACAAGCGTCCGAAAGCGGTCAAGCGCTCAGAATCCGGTAACAAAGCACCGCTATCGTCCCGCTGATTCGTCATGGTGCGGAACTTGTACATGATAAACGGTCTACCGTGCAGTCCAGGGCGCTGCTGTTTGAAAAGTACCGGACTACCCAGCTTGAATCGAATCATTATGAACAGGAGCAAAAAGATCGGCGCCAGGATAACTATGGCGGGTATGGTCAGGAGAAGGTCAAATGCGCGTTTCATCTACCGCCCCTTTCAACCAGTCGACAAACTGTTTGGACAATATCTGACGGTCAAATTTTTCTCTCGCCAGCTGCCTCGCTTTGCCCCCCATCTCTTTCAACTTTGAGCGATTGTCGGCAGCGGAGCAAAGCGCATCGGCAAATGCTTCTGGCAGCTCAGGCGCAACGGCATAACCAATCTGACGCTCTTTTATAATATCAGCTAGCCAGCCCGGGTAATTGTTCAGAACGGCTTTGCCTGAAGCAATGTAATCAAAAAACTTGTTTGGTGATGTTCCATAGTAGAACGCAGGGACATTAGCGAGCAGCTGCATGCCAATGTCCGCCGCCTCCATCAGCCCCGACAACTCAAGTTTGCTGACCGGTGGCAAAAAAACGACATTATCGAGCCCCAGAGAGGTCGCGCGCTGCTGCAAAGCCTCTTTCTCCTTCCCGTCCCCAATCAGAATGAGTTTGATGTCATTCCTATTACGCTGCTTCAATACTTGCGCTGCCGCAATCACCGAGGAAAGCCCGTTAGCGATGCCATGAGTTCCCGCATAAATGGCAATCAGGTCAGAGTCCTTGACTCCATCTGGTCGCCATGACGGCGCTGGCGCCGCAAAAATATCGAGGTCACAACCGTTCGGAATCATTGCAATGCGATCAGTTGAGACACCGCGCCGGGCGATTCCGGACGCGATGCCCGGGGACAGTGCGACCAACCGGTCCGCAGATCGATAAGAAAGCCACTCAAGGAGGCTCATGGCTGCCAGAACTATCGGATTCTTGATAACGCCCATCGCTTTTGGCAACTCGGGCCAGAGGTCCCGAACCTCAAACACAAATGGTTTTCGTCGCAGCCATTTGGCAAAAATGCCGGGTATACCGGCAGTCAATGGCGTGGTGGTAGCAAATACCAAGTCATATTTTTCAGATAGCGCAACCTTCACCGAGCGTATCGCGAACTTCAGAAACAGCCATGAACGCTTCAGAAAGCCGTCTTTGTTGGAGTATGGCAACTCAAACTCAATGACATCAATTCCTTCAACAGTACCTCTGCGCACGCCCGAAACATAAGGCCCCGAGAGGCCTGTCCGACCACCTGAGTACGAACCGCATACCATGGTTACCTGATGACCTGCTGCCAAAAGCGACCTGGCCATGGCATACGAACGAATCCCAGCAGAACCTTTGGGGGTCGAGAAATGCTGATGAAAATACAGAACACGCATGTAATATGCTCACCACGTAATGATTGAATGAATTTGCCCAGGCTTGGTCGTAACCACCTCGATAACAGGCAAGGCAGTCATCTGATGGTAGTAACGTGACTCAAATCCAGAACTGAGTCGAATCAGAAGTTCATCGTCTTCCGCCTCGATCTTTACCGCAAACTGGCCATTTTTCACGGTGTTTCCCTCAAGACACCAATCTCCCGGCAGCAGTCGCCAACGCAGAACGGCGCAGCACTCGAATCCTGAGACGTGGTCAACAACAGTCAGCTGCCTTTGCCGAAGAGTCAAAGACCGGCTGTGGCGAGCGCCTAACCAATCGCAATAGCTACCAGCCCAGGTAGACACTCCATCAATCACCGCGAGCGGGCTCTCGATCACCGCAGAAGGCCATGCGCCAAACAGGAAACGAGACAACCTCGGCATCTGGTCCCGCCCATCAAACTCAATGGTGTTATGAGATTCAGTACCCGGAAAATAGCGCTGATGATTCGGCGAGGTATTGTAGCTGTAAGTTCCGCCGTCCCTCAGCAAGTTGACGCCGTTAACCCATAGATCAACGTGCATGCAGTCAGCATGACTTGGCCTGAAACGAAAGCGCGGATACCGCAGGTATGCACGAGCATCTTGATTGCGAAGCAAAACCAACCCGCCATCACAGAAATCTTGACTTGTCGAGGTTGGCAGTAACTTTTCCGGTACGGATACGCCCAGCCATCTGCATAGTTGATCAACCGACGGTTCAGAGTATGCACGACAATTCAGAAACAACGCTGATGCCAGCTGTACCGAGGGACGATAATCCCGATAATCCAGTGATGTAACTGGCAACAACAACGCTCCATCATTTGCGCCAAGATTAGGGGCATCCCCATTTTCCGGGTCGACAAGTGCATGAAGCCATCGTGTAGCTGCAATGGCCTGCCGATAAAATCCCTTTGAGAAGGGAGCTTGGTTCAGCAAACGCCGCCACCATTCAGCCATGCTAAGCGTATCCAGCATGAGCCTGTGATAGTTAGAGGAGTACTGGCTAAACGTACCGTCCGGCAGGATCAAGCGCTCCGCGCGCTCATTCAGTAGGGCACGACCTTGCTTCATCCAGCGCTCAGCCTCGCTGTCATCTGGAGCCAGGATATTCAACCAGCTGCCAGCGACGAACAATGCGGCAGCCTCACTGGTACCATGATTGTTGTCCTGCGCTATCGCATAGATAACGGTTGGTGCAATTCGCTGTAGGTGCTGCCGAACCAAGGCCCTCAGTGCTGGCTGTGGCTGCCGGAAGTCATCCAGGACAAACGCCGCAAAGGCGATATGTATCAAGCGAATGGACGCTTCCTGACCACACTTCCAATTCGGACCGAAATAGGCCGGATTCTTGGAAACCCAGTCGTTTAGCCATCGATTGATTTGTTTGATCGAATCGGTATCGCCTGAATATGCCGCTCTTTGGGCAAGCAACAAGACCCAATCCCACCGAGACCACTCCCAGATGCACTTTATGTCCCCCGTTGCGTTGGAAAAATCGGATAGCTGCCACCAAGGCTTATCCGAATCCAAGTAATGGGTTTGATTAAATGCATTGAGAAACCAGTCAGGACACTCCCCGTTCGGCCACTCCTTCCAACCGAACAGCCGCCAAGCGGGTGGAGCTCCCACGGCGGTCAGGGTTGACGCAACTCGGGTCTCATTAAAGAAGACTCCATCCGGCAATCTCGCCGCCTTGATAGCAAGCGGCCCGGCCCCCATCCGACACAGAGACTTGTAGACAAAAACCCGAACTAGATTACGAAAGCCGAGACGGCACATCGTTACCATTCGAATCCAGAGAAATCGCAATTTCATTTTTGTGTACGAAGCATTTCTGAAACCGAAATGGTGACTCTGGCAACCTCCATAAGCTCCTCAAATGGGATGGGTGAAGGCCCTCCTGTTTGGATCGCATGGATGAATGCTGCTACAGCGGCATTTTGCCCTTTGTCCTGCCGCCATAGGTTCAACTTTCTGAAACTGCCCCAACCATAACCGGACAAGCGTCGGAAGTTATCCAACTGAAGCACCTTGCCGGCACAGAATACTTCAAGCCTCTCCTTTGGATACGATGCATGTCCATTAGCAAGATAGTGAATCGTGCCAAGCGAGCCGTCAGAAAACGAAAGGGTAATTACAGCCTTATCCTCGGTAGCCAAAACCCCCGGGGAATCACCTATTCGGCGAGCAGAAAAGTGGGTAATGGGGTTTTCTGCAAGAAACCGGAGCAGATCAATGAAGTGGCAGGCCTCACCGATAATGCGCCCACCGCCAACATCCGGATCTTGAGTCCAGTGCTCAATCGGGATGTATCCGGCGTTCACCGTCATGATAAACACCTTCGGTTCGTGCACGGCAGCGAGTAACGATTTCATCTTTTGAATGTGCGGCGAAAAGCGACGATTGAAACCCACCATGACTAAAGGTCGAGCGACTCCAGAACGAGGCGCTTGATATGCAGTCTTGATTTCGTCCAGTTCGCGACTCGTCATCGCCAATGGCTTTTCAACAAACACATGCTTGTTTGCATTGATTGCTTTAACGGCGAATGACGCATGGCTGTCATGCCGAGTGGCAATTACAACGGTATTCACGGAAGGATCATTGAAAAGCTCGCTGCTGTCACTCGAGGCTCTCGCGAAACCCATGGCCTTGCCATGCACAACACCATTCACGCCGCCAGATGAAACAATTGTATGCAGCCTCGCGGAAGCAGCCCTGAATGCCGGTATCAGCATACGTGATGCGTAGTTGCCGGCACCGACGAAACCAATCAGTGGCTCAGTTGCAGCCCCTCTCTCGGGAGCATGCGACGTCAACTCCACCGTTGTACTAAGCCGCGCATGCGGTTCAGACTCGTACCGAAGCAAAACACCAAGTGCGGTTCTGTCTTCGGACAATTGTTTATAGGCTGATGGAGCTTCTTCGAACAAGAACCGATGGGTAATCAGAGGCTTGACGTTCAGCTGACCAGAAACCATCATGTCAAGCACTGCTTCAAAATTACGCTGCTCCGTCCACCGTACGAATCCGATGGGATAGTCCAATCCCTGCTGTTCATACTTGCTGTCGTAACGACCAGGTCCATATGAACAGGAAACCTGAAACTGCAACTCCTTTTCGTAAAAGTCAGCCCGATTGAGGGCAAGGCCTGTGACACCAACAAGGACGATTCGCCCGCGCTTCCTGCACATCTGGGCAGCCTGCCTTACCGGGTCATTCGATTTGGTCGACGCCGTGATGATGACACCATCGACACCGCGCCCCTTGCTGAATGCAATACCGACAGAAACCGGGTCCTCTCCCCGCGAAGGATTGCAGGTGGAGGCGCCAAACGCACGAGCCAGAGCCAATTTACTTTCGTCGAAGTCAATCGCAAGAACCTTGCATCCATGCGCACGCAGCAACTGCACCGTGAGCAAACCAATCAATCCAGCGCCTGTAACGACAAAATATTCGCCCAATGTTGGTTCAGCAAGACGGATACCCTGTAGCCCAATACTCGCGACCACCGTGAACGCCGCGGATTCATCATCAACTTCATCCGGAATCTTCGCTGTCAGATTAAAAGGCACCCGAACAACATCAGCGTGTGGGCCGTTGGAAACAACCCGATCGCCCGGCAGCAAGCCAACACATTTCGAGTCAGCGGCCACCACACGGCCCACATTGCAATAGCCCAGAGGCAAAGGTTGCGCCAGCTTGGAACGCACAGCGTCCAGAGTGGTGAAAATACCGTCAGTTTTTACCTTTTGTAGAACCTGTTTGACCTTCTCCGGCTGCTGCCTTGCTTTTTGCAGCAAGTTCGCTCTGCCAAAATCGACCAGCATTCTTTCGGTTCCAACGGAAATAAGACTGACCGTTGAGGCGATGACAACTTGCCCTTTGGCTACAACTGGCGCGGGAGCCTCGATGATGGAGGTTTCGCCATTAGCCATGTTTTGCATAACCTGTTTCATAAGATTCTTATCTTGAGTGGTAAGTTTTAATGATGTATCGAAGAGATTTCACGTGTTCTCGGTTGATGAACGCCAGCTTCTCCCGAGACGTTGAGCCATGGTCTTCGTCATGTATTTGGATACTCGGTTGATAACTAACCTTCAAACCATGCATGAGGCACTGCTCGGCGACAAAATCCTCTTCACCAAACAAAAACTGTGGGTAGTCAATGCTCGCGCCAGACTGAAAGTACGCCTTGGTGAACAGAATAAAAGAACCATGTGGAGAGTAGAACTCGGTTCCTGGCGGGCAAGCATTCACTTGCTTCTTCACCTTGAAGTCAGACAGCCAACGATAAACCCTGGTCAAAACGGTTGAGCTGAAAATAAATACATTCTTTTGCAGCGAAAAGCGATTTGGACGAGTCAACGTCTTGGGGTTCAAATCGCCGCCTCGTCCCACAGAATAGATCGCGGGGGCAACGATACCAATCTGTTTGCCAAGCGTAGATAGCAAACGGTTTAGGCAGGAAAAAAAATCAGGCGCGACACGCAGATCAACGTTACAGACAGCGACAAAATCATATGACGCAAGGTTGCCAAGCCTGTCGGCACCCAGCTTAAAGCCCGGAAAATATCCGACATTTCCTTCTCGCACCCAAAGGGTATTGGGAAGCTTTTCGCTAATGAGGGACTTTACTGCCATGTCCTGGCTGATTGTTGAATTATCTACGACGACAAAAGTTAGCTCAGTCTGCTCCGAATTCGCGACTGAAGCTGCCAGAGACAATGCAAAATGCTTTAAATGATCGTATGCATTGTAACAAACACACACTATGGCTATCTTCATCCTGGCACCAATAGATTGACCCGAACGGGTTGAATATTTTCAATTGCACTTACCTGCCTGAGGAAATCACCTGACTGATTGCCCCCTTCAAGAAGTTATTGAAACACACATCAGCAATGCTTGAAGTAGGAGGACAGTAGTTTGTCGCGCTCCGAAATTGTGGGGTAATTGATTAGTACGGCCCGGTAGACCCCTTTAAATACAAAAAGACTCCCTGCCGCGGCACCGATTACCCCATGCTCGGAGATCAGCCTGCCTATATCATCAACCGAGCCTGCACCACCCAACACTGTCACGGGACATTTGACCGAGGCCCTGATCATGGCGGCAAGTGTGAGGTCATAGCCCTTCATCATTCCGTCCTGATCAACGGAGTTGATCACTATCTCACCTGCGCCAAGTGCTTCAAACTGTTTTGCCAGTTCGACCGGTGATTTGCCGGTTGATTGCTTGCCGTTCTCGATGACAACCTCATACTTTCCACCGAACAGCTTCTTCTTTGCGTCCAGGACAATTACAACACTTTGGCTACCAATCTCCGCTGCAATCTGCCCCACCAATCCTGGCTGCCGAATAGCGGCTGCGCTAAGCGCCACCTTTTCAACGCCCAATCCGATAATCTTGCGAGCCTGTTCGACAGTAGTTATGCCGCCGCCATAGCAAAATGGCATTCTACATTCGGCAGCAAGATTCTTAATCAACTCATAGTTTGGCTCACGCCCAAGTACGGTCGCATCAATATCCAAAACAACCAGTTCGTCGACTTCTTTTTCATTGAATATTTTTACGGCATTAAGTGGATCACCGACGTACTTGGGATCCTTGAATTTCTGTGTCTTGACCAAGCCTTTGTTGTGCACGAGAAGGCAAGGGATAATTCGAGGGCGAAGCATCGTTTAGACCTCGGCGAAGTTCGTAAGCAACTGAATGCCGTAATGGTGACTCTTCTCGGGGTGGAATTGGACCCCATATATATTGTTAAGATTGACCGCACTGCTGAACCGAATGCCATACTCCGACGTCGCCAGGGAGTGTGATTGATCTTTCGGGTCGAAGTAATATGAGTGAAGAAAGTAGAACCTGGCATCCGATTCGAGGCCAGCAAACAGTCTACTCGGTCGGCCAGGTACAACATCATTCCACCCCATATGGGGGAGATGTGTGCTGTGTCGGAACTGTGATACATCAAACTTGCGCACCTTGCCAGGTATCCAACCCAGCCCTGCGGATACCCCCTCGTCGCTCGATTCGGCCAGAATTTGCATACCTACACAAATGCCAACTACAGGCACCCCTTTTTTGATCACGAGGTCATCGAGTACGTCGCGCATTCCGGAAGCATTGAGTCGAGCCATTGCGTAATCAAAGGCACCGACTCCGGGAAGAACGATGCGCTTCGCACCGTTCAACTCTTCTGCTGTCCTGGCGGTTCTGCATTCAATATTTGCGCGCTTGTAAACATTGGCAAACGCCTGAATGTTGCCAAGCCCGTAGTCGACAATTGTAATCATCGCTTGATTGCCCGCTCTATACCGAGAAACTTCATGACTTTTGCCCCAAAATTGAACAGATTTTCCTGATTCTTGTAATCGCGGTACGACTTGTTTGGCGCATCGAAGTAAGACTTGAGCTCTGCCACAGAGATACCTAGTTTTGTCGCAACATACTCAAAGTCCTGAGCCGCCTCCTGCTCGCTGAGGGCCGGCAGTTCAAGCTTCTTAAGGGCTTCCTCGCGCGACATTTGACCTGTCAGAATGAGACTCGAATACTGGACACGTCTGGTGTCATAGCCAAATTTACGGGGTAACCAGTAGCCTTCGTAAAACTTGGTGAATCTGGACTCAAAATGCTTCTGCGGATAGGGTTGCCAGCCATACTCCGCCTCAAGGAGCTTCATTGCCTCGCTCTTGATGTATGGCATGTAGTTAAGCGGTTTAACTACCTGAATGCGGCGAATGTAACGTAAATAAAACTTATGTCTCAGCACGCTGCTAAATGGGTATGTCTTCAACGGAATGGTGCCAAACCTCGATACGATATCCCTGATCTGAGCCATATCAGTGCCGTAATAAAGCCACTCCAACGGGTTTCTGACACACTCCGTTGAATAGTTGCCACCGTTCAGGATATAGCGAATTTTGTGCTTGTCTGCAAAATTGTACAGTGTGGCGATGAAAGCATGATCTTGGGGCACATCAATGTTGGGCAAACCGGCCTTGAAATAAGTCAACTGGAAGTCCTTCATTTCCTCCCAGTTGATCACTTCCGTAAACAGATCCAGGCCCAACTTGTCGATCATCACATTGATGTTATTCACGGCTATCTGTGAATTCCAACCACCATCTACATGAAAAACCAATGGGCGCAAACCAAGCTCTTTGACGGCTATGTGCAGCATATAGCTGCTATCTGCACCGCCACTCATGCCCATGATGCAATCAAAATCTCGCCCCTTACCATCGCGTTTGATCTTCTCAACAATAGAGTTCAGCTCACGCCGCCCTCTTTCGTCCGTATGCCAGTTCGGGAGTACGTGTTGGTCATAGCTGTGGCAATGGTCGCACACTCCTTCACTATCGAACGAAATCATGGAGTCGGAGGTATCCATTACGCAGCGGGCACAGATCTGATACTTTTTCATAGGTCTACTCATTGGATCTTAACTAGGGACAGAGGATCACTTTCTGATCGCAACATGGATGAAATCGCCAAAAACATGGCAAACAAAACTATTGAGAATGGAATAACATTCCATATCATCAAGCTAATAATGAATGAGGTATAAAAATAACCTATAGAATAAACAAATATGGCAACCGATAAAGCCGGCCTTTTTGTGTTCAGCAGAAAGTAGAAGGCAGCGTGCACAACAAACCCAAACAAAAAAACAAAAATAATAGACCCGGCTATACCAAAATCGACTATTAAGCCTCTAAACATGGTGTAGATGTTTGTCGACAGAACCTCGCCAAAAAAATAATACTCCTCATAGACGCCATGTGGAACTTCTCGGCCAGCGCCGAGCAAATTGAAAATTGACATAAAAGTGTAGAAGCCATATCCAGCATCTTCATAGGCATAACTTACTTGTGAAATGTCGCCTGAGTAAGAACGAAACCAATCATCAAATGCATAGAGATGACCAAATGCGTACGATCTCAAATAGAAAGAAAGTCGAGACGCGACATAATAGGAATCCGACTCAGATTGCAGGCCGCGGGACAAAAACGCAGCAATCACTGCTGGGACAACCAATAAAAACAGTACAGCGCCCAGTTTTAAAAGATCGCGGTCGTATAGCTTCAGCTCAGCCCGAAATACCTGCGTTACAAGAAATCCAGCATAAAACAGCGTGATAAACAGGAATAGCAGGCCTTTATCCCCTTGGAATAGCATTGAACTGAACGCGGGAACAAACGCAAGCAACATAACCCCAGTTCGTCGCATGGTCTTTCTTTCTTGCCCAAAAACCAGTCCACCAAGAGAAACAGAAAGGTACGAAAACGCAAGGCTAATCTTTGAGTAGAGATTTTCCTGCAACGTCCCTTCATATCGCATCGCAATATAGCGCCCTGCCACGTTGAGGGTGTCTGTAAACATTTCCCCTATCGAAATTCCTTGCACCAGCATATTTACTAGGAAGAACACAAGTGACGACATGGATGAAGCTACAAAAGATGCCTTTATAAACGCGCCATCAAAATATGGTCTTGACTTAGATTTAACTGAATTTGCCTCAAAAGAGCTCTTCCAATCAAAGAACATTGAAGAGGCACAGAATGCAAGTACACAACACAGTATGTAAGCGATGGAAAGATAATTGACCTGAATCTCAGGGACAAATATCAACGGAACGAAGGTGTAGAGAAACCAGAAAATCGCAAAAAGCACACCAGGAAGGAGCCAGGTGCCAACCATTTTCCGTAGAGTGAAGGCAACTCCCAGCATTAGAATGCTGATTATGATAGGTACAAACTTTCCTAGAATTAGCAGCACGATGCATTACTTTCCGGAAGAGTATGGCGTTCTACGGTAACGAAGGGCTATCAACGCACTTAATATAATCTCACTGAGAACAAATGCCACTGCAGTTGCCCAATAATCAAATAACGGAACGAATATCAGAGAAAACAAAACGCTGAATATACCAACCAGAAAGATTGATTTAGTGAAGTACTTTTTTTCGCCGAGAAAATTCAATCCGGCGGAGCCGAACATGAAGTTTGATATGCCAAAAAACACTGAAACCGACATAACCGTGAAAAGTGAAGCTCCAGGACCAGCCACAACGCCGACTTTATCGTCCAGCCAATCATGGGGAATCTTTGTATACAAGAAGAATACGAGTATCAATCCAACCAAAATCACAGCCAGTTGAGGAACAGTGTGTCGAAAGACAATAACAAAAGAGTTGAAATCTGGGACTGTGTGCCCCTTCAGCTGTCGCACAACTTTATTAAAGTACAGTTGATTCAGAGGTCGCGCGGCTGCCTGGATGAACTTTACGAATTTCTCAACAATTGAGTAGATGGAAACTGCATGACTGTTAGATAAAGCGCCGAGAATCAGCGTATTGGAGTCACGATACAATGAAACTGACATGCCACCAATGAAGATCGCGGCACCACCACGAATGCGCTGAAGAATGTTCTGTACTGGAACCATGACCAAGGTGATTCCTGTATTTCTCCATAGGAACCCTTGAAGAATCACGCCAGTCATGACGTATGACAATGAAAACAGAATGGGAACGAGCCAGTAGTCTGTAGACTCGTCCACATAAACGAGTAAACCGAAAAGGCTTGCGATCCGAGTAACGGCGACCACGAACGCAGGTACAACGTTTCGCTCAAGGGCCTGGAACAACCAGAGTGACTGTAACGCAACCCCGATTGGATACAGCAACCAGCCCAGCATCAATACCTGATAACGAGTCTCCAGTAGAGGCAATACGGCAAGAACACCAAGCGCACAAGTTGCAACAATGAGCAGACGCGCATACAAAATTTCGGAAAACACCCTTGATATCTGCTCGCGGTCTTCAACCACGCTCAGACCAACAACACTCGATACTCCGTCAATCTCAAAGCTATACAGCGTAATCGCAAGCAGTAACGTTGCAACCGCCTCTGTAATAGCGATACTCGAGAATGGTTCGACCCCGATAGACAGCATGACAGCAGGGAATGCTATCAATGGAAGCAATGCATTAGAGAACTGTATTGTCGCAAGACAGAACAGATTTCTGATGTCTTTGCTTGAAAAAATGGCGCGGAGGCTCATTGACTATCTATCTTATCGAGGCACTATTTGTACTGTAAGTAAAATGCTTGCCGTCAGATCCTGCAGGAGTTATTGACGTTCCTGCGTGTAGGACGAGCGCTCACCATTTCCCCAATAACGAACAACGATATAGAAAAAAGCTATCAGGGCGCCCGTGAAGGCAAACATAAGGACGATTAGGGTTCGACCAGGCGCCTTGGGCTTGAGAGACTTCATTGGCGGAACAAGCGCCCTTGTTTCGCGTATTGCCGCCAGCCCCAGTTGAGCTTGATTAATGCTCTCGTCTTGTAAGGAGATTGCTCTTTTCAGATCAGCCAATTGCTTTTCCAGAGAATCTCGTTCATTTTTTAGATCGAAATAGAGCATTTTTTCGATAGCATGGAATCTCTGTCTGGTTGACTCTATATCGTTATCTATGAGCATCAGTGTCATCGCAGAAGATTCACTTTGTCCCGCCTTCTCCGAGGCTTTTCTGCGATTCTCGACTGATTCTTTTAATGAGCGCTCAAGCTCAGTGATCTGCTTGGTGTAGAGGCGCTCAAGATTTCCGGCTCTTTCAAGCCGCTGCTCAACGCCCTTCATCGAATCCTCAAGTTCACGCTTCTTTTGCGTTTCTTGAGATACCTTATAGGTGCTTGCTGCCCGAACCATATCAAGGGAGTGCTTATGCTCATCTTTGGTTAGCGACAAGACTTCCCCGATCAGCTGCAAGCTACGCTCAGCTTCTGAGTCGTATGCCGTCATTTCAAGGATGACAAGGTTGGTGTCTTTGGGAACACGCGCTCTCAGGTTGGAGCGTTGATAAAACGCAGCATGTTCTGGAAACCGAGCAGCACTGCTCGACTCAACCATCGGAATGTAAGATTCATTAATCTTCGCAGCAACTGCAGGTGCCAGCTCAATTGACTCGCGTTCGTTACGCTGACCTATTTCAATAGTTGCAGAATAGGAATATGTCCGCTCAATTACCAAGGCCGCGACAACGCCAACCACGGTGAAGAAACCAAGAATTGTAAGCGCTGGAACCTTCCAGTCATACATCAGCTTGGCAAGCTGGAATATCAGCGGCTTGTTTTCTTCGGACGTCAATAGCCGGCTTTCCTGTGTGGTTTGTGTCATTTCAGTTTCCACGAGTTTTCATCTTCTAAATTATCGTTGCGGCAACCGTTGAAGGATCACAGCCTCCAGAGCGTGATGCCGACTTTGTTCATCGCATCCCGATCCAGCGCACATTTGACGTCACTGATGCGGGCGCCCGGAAAGAGCATGGCCTTGTACTGTTCGGCCGCGATGGTTTTGTACTCTTTGTGCGCAACGGCGAGCACGATGTGATCGAGGTTTTTCAGCTCGCTCAGCGCGACCAGGTCGACGCCGTATTCGTGCTTGGCTTCTTCCTTGTCGGCGATGGCGTCATGCACCAGGGGTTCGATGCCGTAGCTGCGCAGTTCGTTGATGATGTTGATGACTTTGCTATTGCGCAGGTCCGGGCAGTCTTCTTTGAAAGTCAGGCCCAGGACCGCCACGCGGGCGCCATGGATGGGCCGACCGGCCTTGAGCATTTCCTTGACGGCTTCCTGGGCGACGAAGCGGCCCATGTCGTCGTTGACTCGACGACCGGCCAGAATCACTTGCGGGTGGTAGCCGAGTTTTTCCGCCTTGTGGGTCAGGTAGAACGGGTCGACGCCGATGCAGTGGCCACCGACGAGGCCCGGCCGGAACGGCAGGAAGTTCCATTTGGTGCCGGCCGCTTGCAGCACGTCGACGGTGTCGATGCCCATGCGGTGGAAGATGACGGCGAGTTCGTTCATCAGCGCGATGTTCAGATCGCGCTGGGTGTTTTCGATGACTTTGGCAGCTTCGGCGACCTTGATGCTGGCGGCGCGGTAGACGCCGGCGGTGACGACCGAGCTGTAGACGTCGGCAACGATGTCGAGCGTTCTGGCATCCTGGCCAGAGACGACTTTCTTGATTTTGGTGAAGGTGTGTTCTTTGTCGCCCGGGTTGATGCGCTCGGGCGAGTAGCCGACGGTGAAGTCGACGCCGCACTTCAAACCGGATTCGCGTTCCAGCACCGGTACGCAGTCTTCTTCGGTGGCGCCCGGATAAACGGTGGATTCGTAGACGACGATGTCGCCTTTCTTGAGCGCCTTGCCGACGCTGACCGAGGCTTTCAGCATCGGGGTCAGATCGGGAATGTTGGCGTCATCGACCGGGGTCGGCACCGCGACAATGAAGAAATCGGCTTGCTTCAGTTCGTCGATTTTGTCGGTGTAGTGGATGCGGGTTTCGGCGAGCTCGGCCGACGTCACTTCACCGGTGTGGTCCTGGCCGGCCTTGAGTTCGGCGATGCGCTTGGTGTTGATGTCGAAACCGATGGTCTCGACCGACCGGCCAAAGGCAACGGCCACCGGCAGGCCGACGTAGCCCAGACCGATGACGGCAATTTTTCTTTTAAATGACATAACGGGTCTCAAAACTCAAGCGAGTAAATCAGACAGTTTACTGACAATACGATTAGCAGATTGCCCATCCCAGAGTTCCGGCCTAACCCCTCGTTTGCCACCAGACTCAATGGCCCGCATGGCTTCTCTCTCAATCAAGTCAGGGTCAGTACCTACCAAAATGTTAGTTCCCTCATCAACGGTAATTGGACGCTCGGTGTTTTCCCGGATTGTCAGACATGGAACTCCCAAGCCGGTCGTTTCTTCTTGCAGACCACCGCTGTCCGTCATGACAACAACAGCATCCTTCCATAAGTTGAGGAAGTCCATATACGACAACGGCTTGGTAAGCGTGATGGAATCAGATAACTCGATTGGCAATCGTTCCAACATTTGCCGCGTTCTCGGATGTACCGGGAAAACAAGGGGCAACACTTTCGAAACCTTGTTCAAGGCGGAGACAATTTTTTGCAACTTTTCCACATCATCGACATTGGAAGGCCGATGAAGCGTGACCACACCATATCGCGACAACTTCTTCTTGATTGGCTCACTAATAAATCCAGTTTTGTCAGATTTATCAAGAACACTATTTTGATAGAGCAAGTTATCGATCATGACGTGCCCTACCTCAAAAATCACATCACGAGACTTTCCTTCCAAAGCCAGGTGCTTGACACCAGATGGCTCCGTTACAAAGAACCAATCTGAAATTGAGTCCGTTACCAACCGATTTACTTCTTCTGGCATATTAATATCGCCGCTACGAAGGCCCGCCTCAACATGCGCAACCGGGATCTGCATCTTCTTTGCCACGATTGAGCAAGCCAACGTCGAGTTCACATCTCCGACGACCAAGACGCAGTCCGGACGCTCATTCAGACACACTTTTTCAAATGCAATCATGATCTTTGCTGTTTGCTCAGCGTGAGAGCCACCACCAGCACCTAGGTGGTAGTCAGGCATAGGTATTCCCAACTCTTGAAAGAATACGTCACTCATCTCGTGATCAAAGTGCTGCCCGGTATGAATAATCTTGAATTGCAGGTTTTTCCCGCTATTTTTAAACGCCCGAACGATAGGAGCGATTTTCATAAAGTTTGGTCGAGCACCTGCAACCAGATAAATCATAGGCATATTAATTTCTCTAAATAAAACCAGGACAATTACTTATCAAAACAGAAACTCTTCATCGACCATAGGCGTCTGAGAATCGAACAATATCGTCCTCTCCCAGATAGGCGCCAGATTGAACCTCAATCATCTCCAACGGAACCTTACCCGGATTACGTAACCGATGCGTCTTGCCGAGCGGTATGAACGTCGATTGATTTTCGGTCAGCAGGAAAATTTCCTCACCACAGGTCACTTCTGCGGTGCCGGTCACAACAATCCAGTGCTCGGCACGGTGGTAATGCATCTGTAACGACAAGGAAGCGCCCGGGTTGACCGTGATGCGCTTGACTTGAAAGCGCGAGCCTTCATCAATGCCTTCGTAACTGCCCCAAGGCCGATAGACACGGCGATGGGTCAAAGCCTCATCACGGCCGAGCTTGTTGAGATGCTGCACCACATCCTTGACTGCTTGTGCGTGGCGACTGTCCGCCACCAACACGGCGTCAGCGGTCTCGACCACAATCAGGTTCTCAACACCAACCAATGCAATCATGCGTCGCTCGGCGAGCGCCAGATTGTTTTGCGATTGAATGCTGACGACATCGCCGCGGATCCGATTGCCGTTTTCGTCGGCAGGCAATTGTTCAGCTACGGATGGCCAGGACCCCAAATCGGACCAACCCGCTTGTAGCGGAACCACGGCGGCGGTGGGGCCGTTGCTGATCTCCGGCAACCGCTCCATCACGGCGTAATCGATCGAGTCGGATGGCGATTGCTCAAAAGCCGCTTTGTCCAACCTGACGAAATCCAGATCATGACTCGCCTTGCTGCATGCCTCACGGCAGGCTTGCAACATCGCCGGTTGCAGCGCCTCTACGCAACGCAACCAGACATCCGCACGCACCAGGAAAATGCCACCATTCCAGAAGTAACCACCCTGCTGCAGAAATTGCGTGGCACGTTCGCGATTGGGCTTTTCGACAAACGCATCAAGCGCCACCACGCCGTCTGCCACCGGTTTGCCGGTGCGCAGGTAGCCATAGCCGGTGTGCGGTTCGGTCGGCACAATGCCGAACGTCACGATGGCGCCAGCCTGTGCCACTGGAATGGCTTTGGCTACCGCCTGCTGAAACGCCTTGCTGTCCTTGATGATGTGATCGGCCGGCATGACCAGCAGCAAACTGTCGCTGCGTTCGCCCGCCAACATCGCTGCCGCTGTCATCGCCGGCGCGGTATTGCGGCCAACCGGCTCCAGAACAATACGCGCGGAGGCACCAACGGCCCGGCATTGTTCGGCGATCAGGAAGCGATGTTCCTGATTGGCGATAATCACGGGCTCGGCCACGTGTACCGGCCAATCGCTGTGTTGAATTCGCTGAACGGTTTGTTGCAGCAGGCTGTGCTCACCGACCAGCGGCAACAGCTGCTTGGGGTACATCTCGCGGGACAATGGCCAGAGCCTTGTACCCGCTCCGCCGGACAAAATGACTGGCAGCAAGGTGCTGCGCGTTAAGGTGGACATCCGTGCCCTCTCCAATCGCCGTGGCTAAACCGGCCGCGACTATAGCAAAGTCCTTGAAAAATTGGAAAATTTTCTGACACGTCAGGAAACTGGCAAACCATGAAAAAAGGCCTCATTCGAGGCCTTTTTTGTTGCACCGCACCGACTTACTTGACGGCGATCCGGGCAGCATTTTTGTGCAGCGTTGCCGGACCAACACCTTTGACTTTCAGTAAGTCCTCTACCGACTTGAACGGGCCATTGGCTTCGCGGTGGGCGACGATGGCTTCGGCCTTCTTGATGCCAATGCCTTTCATGCCTTTGGCGATTTCCTTGGCGGAAGCGGTGTTGATGTTCAGCCGGGCTTCGGCTTTCGCTTCGGTCACCACTTGCTCGTTGGCCTTGGTAGCCGGCGCCGAATTGGCGTGAGCCGGAGCGATAACGGCGAGCAGGGTGAACGCGGCAACAGCGATCAGATTACGCATGTGAGGGTCTCCATATCCGTAGGGGAATCAGTGCCGCAGCGGCGCATCCTTGCGCTTGCGGCCTGACACGCTTCCTGCGTGTCAGGTGCCGTCCGGGGCACGGAGCGCATGGTAGGAGACCGGTTACCTGCGCTCCAGCGTGTCTTACAGCGATTCAGCAATCTCGCACAAAGCCTTGAGCGGATCCGGCGCACCGGTGATGGGGCGGCCAATCACCAGATAACTGCTGCCAGCCTGGAGCGCCTCTCGTGGCGTCAGGGTGCGGACCTGATCACCGGCGGCGCTGCCGGCCGGCCGGATACCCGGCGTCACCAGACAGAAGCCGGCACCCGACTGTGCCCGCAAGGCGTTCGCTTCCCGCGCCGAGCAGACCACCCCATCCAGACCGGCCTGCTCGGTGAGCTTGGCCAGCGCCAGCACATGTTCGTCGAGACTGCGGTTGATGCCGATGGCCGCCAACTGCTCGGCATCGAATGAGGTCAACACGGTGACGGCAATCAGCAGTGGCCGCTGGGCACCATAACCCTGCAAGGCTTCGCGTGCGGCCGCCATCATCTTCGGACCGCCGCTGGCGTGCACGTTGACCATCCAGACGCCGAGATCGGCGGCGGCTTTGACCGCACCGGCAACGGTGTTGGGGATGTCGTGAAATTTCAGATCGAGAAATACCTGAAAGCCGCGTTGCTGTATGGTCCGCACCA
Source organism: Permianibacter sp. (assembly GCA_046297695.1). Taxonomy (GTDB): domain Bacteria; phylum Pseudomonadota; class Gammaproteobacteria; order Enterobacterales; family Permianibacteraceae; genus Permianibacter. The sequence goes on from JBKBHF010000001.1 coordinate 220,809, forward strand.
ACTCCGGCCCGAATTTGGTGAACATCTCCTTGCCGATCTTCAGCCGGCATTGTGCCGGGTCGAGCTGATCGGCCAAGGCCAAGGCCTTGGCTTGTTGGTCGTAATCCAGGGCCACAATGATTTTCGGATCGGTCATGGTTTGGTCTCGTATACCGATGGAAATGTCGAAGCTGGTGCCACTACCGAATGGCTCGGCCAGCCGAGAGGTTCACCCTCTCCTCTTCTGCTGTTCACGGTGGTGGAAACAGAGTGGTCCACGCACCTGTCGCAACAGGCATGGCAATGCAAAACCGCTTACTCGCCTTCAATACCGGTCACCGGCCGCACGCTGTTCCAGGTTTTGCAACCCGGGCAACGCCAGTGAATGTGCTGGCCCTGAAATCCGCAGCGCCGGCACCGGTAACGTGGCAAGCGCGCAACCAGGCGTTGCAGCACATCCTGCAGCAGCGCCAGGCTCTCTCTGGTACTGCCGCTGGCATGCTGCACATGCAGCTCCACCACGCGCTGGAGCTCGCGCAAACTGGGCCGCTGCTTCAACTGCGCAATCAAGTATTCGCCGGTTGCCCGATCACCGTCCGCAACACGAATGCGCTCAGCCAATGCCAGTACCACGCTGGCACCGGCCCCCGCCTGAATGGCTTGCTGCAGCAACTGCCGTTCTTGCTCGGGATGGCTGGCGCCCCATTGTTCCAGCAGCGGCAGCACTTCGACGAACAGCGCCGCATCCTGCTGCAACACCCGCTCGACCGCCGCCACGAATGCCGCATCATCATCGCTGGCACGGGCCACCCGCGCCAGCACCAGGCTGGCACGTACCGCGCGCGGATCGAGCTCCAACGCCGTTGTCAGCCGTTGCCGTGTCAGCGCAAACTCGCCTTGCTGCAGCGCCTGTTCTGCCAGTTCGCAATAGAAGTGGGCCAGCATCGGCCCGGCATCCGCCGCACCTTCTTGCCGCATGGCGTCGGCGACATCGGCCGCCTTGTCCCATTCACGGGTTTGCTGGTAGAGCGCCAGCAGTTCTTTCTGGCAGGAACGACGGTAAATCGCATCCTGTTGCAGGTCGACAAAAATGCCTTCGGCGCGATCCAGGATGCCAGCGGCGAAATAATCCAGACCAAGTTCGAACTGGGCATGCGCCCGGTGCGCCGGCGGCAACAACAAGCGCGACAGAATGTTCTGGTGAATGCGAATGGCGCGTTCGGTTTCGCCGCGGCGCCGGTACAGATTGCCGAGCGCGAAATGGGTATCGACGGTGTCAGGGTCGACCTTGACCAACTCAACGAACAAATCGATGGCCTTGTCCGGCTGATCATTCAGCACATACGACAGGCCCTTGAAGTAGCGCTTGGCCCGTTCGGCCGAACGGCGGGCCTGCTTGTGGCGGTCATAACGGCGGCCAAACACCCAGCCGAGTGCCGCCGCCAACAAGACCCACAACCAGAAAGAAAGTGTCATGCCACCCGGCCTGTCACCGGTGAGTGCGATACCGGTAGAAGAATCAGCGACCCGCCTTGGCGGCAGCCGCGTTCAGTTTCTGCAACTCTTGCTCGGTCTGCACCAAGCGGTCACGCAGCCGACGATTGACCAGCCGCGCCCGCACCAGCGAAGCGCCGCAATACAGCACACCGACCACAAACCCGCCGAGAAACACGCCGAGCAGCCAGTAAGACAAGCGGCCCTGCAAGGTGCCGAGCAGGTAATTGACCGACACCTCACCACCATTGGCTGCCGAGAACAGCCAACCGCCAATGAGCAGCAGCACCACTACGATGAAAATCAGCAAACGCCGCACCGGTTTCAATCCTCGTCGTCTTCGTCGTCATCATCAAGGGCGATGATATCGACGCCGCCATTGACTCGGCTACGCAGTTCTTTGCCCGGCTTGAAATGCGGGACGTATTTGCCGTCCAGCATCACCGACTCGCCGGTTTTCGGATTGCGACCGACGCGCGGAGCACGATAGTGCAAGGAGAAGCTGCCAAAGCCGCGGATCTCGATCCGCTCGCCTTTGGCCAGGGCCTGCGCCATGTGCTCAAGCAAAGTCTTTACGACGAGCTCGACATCTTTGGCATTGAGCTGGCTCTGCATACCGGCAAGCCGCTCAATGAGCTCCGACTTGGTCATCCGGCTTTCCTTTTGCCGTCAAGGGGTTACAGTTTCGGCATTATGGCGCGACAAAAGCAGAAATGCACGCCCGGTCAACGACTTAGGTGAATTTTTTCGGGTAGTGGGCAAAATTGCCGCCGAATGGTGTTGATTCGGGGTATTTGGACGGCCAAACGGCTTTCCGCGGGCAGCGGAAGTGCTTCGCCTTTCGGCAAAACCTTCGCCTTCAGGGGAAAACGACCCGGACAAAAAAAGAGCCGGCAGTTGCCGGCTCTTTTCGGGATTGCTCCCATCTGATGTCCCGTATCGGGACGCAAGGCTTACTCGCGGTTGGCCATCTGGGCCTTGATGAGGTCGCCCAGGGTTGCCGGGGCCACATCGTCTTCCTTGCTGTGTTCGGCAATGGCGCGAGCTTCTTCATGCTCGTCCTTGGCGCGAACGCTCAGGGAGATGGTGCGGTTCTTGCGGTCAACACCAACGAACTTGGCTTCGATGGTCTCGCCTTCCTTCACGGCGCTGCGGGCATCTTCGATGCGGTCGCGGGTCAGTTCGGAAACGCGGATGTAACCTTCAACGCCTTCGCCCAGATCAATGGTGGCGCCTTTGGCGTCAACCGCAGTGACCTTGCCCGAAACGATGGTGCCTTTGCCGTGCGCAGCCAGATAGTTCGCGAACGGATCGTTCTCGACCTGCTTGATACCCAGGCTGATGCGCTCGCGCTCGGCGTCAACGGCCAGGACCACGGCGTCAACATCGTCGCCTTTCTTGTATTTGCGAACGGCCTCTTCACCCGACTCGTTCCAGCTGATGTCGGACAGGTGAACCAAACCGTCGATGCCACCGTCCAGACCGATGAAGATACCGAAATCGGTGATCGACTTGATCTTGCCGGAAACGCGGTCGCCCTTGTTGTGGGTCGCCGAGAAGGTCTGCCACGGGTTGGCCTGGCACTGCTTGATACCCAGCGAAATACGACGACGCTCTTCGTCGATTTCGAGGACCATGACTTCCACTTCGTCGCCAACCGAAACGACTTTCGACGGGTGAATGTTCTTGTTGGTCCAATCCATTTCCGAAACGTGCACCAGACCTTCGACGCCTTCTTCGATTTCGACGAAGCAGCCGTAATCGGTCAGGTTGGTGACCTTGCCGCGCAGCTTGGCGCCGGCCGGGTAACGGCGGCTGATCTGAACCCACGGATCTTCGCCCAGTTGCTTCAGGCCCAGCGAGACACGGTTGCGCTCGCGATCGAACTTGAGCACCTTGACCTGGATTTCCTGACCAACTTCGACCACTTCCGACGGATGCTTGACGCGCTTCCACGCCATGTCGGTGATGTGCAACAGACCGTCGATGCCGCCAAGGTCAACGAACGCACCGTAATCGGTGAGGTTCTTGACCACGCCCTTGGTTTCCATGCCTTCTTGCAGCTGGCCCAGGAGTTGTTCGCGTTCGGCGCTCGATTCGCTTTCGATAACGGCGCGGCGCGAAACGACAACGTTGTTGCGCTTCTGGTCGAGCTTGATGACCTTGAACTCGAGTTCGCGGCCTTCGAGGTGGGTGGTGTCGCGCACCGGACGGACGTCAACGAGCGAGCCCGGCAAGAAGGCGCGGATGGTCTTGATGTCGACCGTGAAACCGCCTTTGACTTTGCCGGTGATGATGCCGGTAACCGCTTCGCCAGCGGTGAAGGAACGCTCGAGAGCGATCCACGATTCCTGGCGCTTGGCCTTTTCGCGCGACAGGCGGGTTTCACCGTAACCGTCTTCGACGGCTTCGAGCACTACGTCAACCACGTCACCGACTTTGACTTCGATTTCGCCGGCTTCGTTCTTGAACTGCTCGACCGGAATCACGCCTTCCGACTTCAGGCCTGCGTGCACGGTGACCACATCCGGGCCGACGTCAACAACGACGCCACGGACCACGGCACCCGAACGCATTTCGACTGCTACCAGGGATTCTTCAAAAAGTTTGGCGAATGATTCGCTCATTGCGACTGTCCTGAAAACGTTTAAACGAAGGATTCATTTAAACGGTATACAAAACACCTCTGTCGTCCCGACGAGATGGCTTGCTGCACATGGTTCCGTTTCAATCCTTGAAGGGAACCGCCCACCGCGAAGTGTCAGCGATGACAAATCACGGAATTCGTTTTGCTTCACCGGCACCGTCACACGACCGGACACCGGAAAAGCACAAGGCCGCGCGGATCACGGAAGGATCGGCGCAGCCTTTTATTGTTCGTTCAGGGTCAGCCGAGACTGCCCTTCCTGCTCACCCAGTCCGGCATGCTCAACTGAGGTTCGGGAGCTGGTCTGATGAAAGACGGTCCCGGACCACGTCGAGCACCCGCTGCAGCACCTGATCGATGTTCAGGTGGGAGCTGTCGATCTCAATGGCATCGTCCGCCGGTCGCAAAGGCGCCACCGCACGGTTACGGTCCCGCTCGTCGCGTTCCCGGATGCTGGTCAAAAGGTCGCCAATACTAGCGCCGGAACCCATTGCCTGCAACTGCTTGAAGCGCCGTTCGGCGCGGGTCTCGGCCGAAGCGGTCAGGAAAATCTTCACATCGGCATCCGGGAACACCACGGTGCCCATGTCACGGCCGTCGGCGACCAGCCCCGGCGCCTTGGCAAAGGCGCGCTGACGGTCGAACAGCGCCGAACGAACCCGCGGAAAGGCAGCGACCTGCGAAGCCAGCTGGCTGACCTCGTCGGAACGGATGTCGCTGGTGACGTCTTCGCCTTCCAGATAGACCTTGGGCTCGCCATTGGCGCCGGCGGCAAACGCCACGTCCATATGGCCGGCCAGCACGGTCAGCGCCTCTTCATTGTCCAGCGCGATGCCATGGTGCTTGGCGGCGAGGCCAACCAGCCGGTACAGCGCGCCGCTGTCAAGAAAATGGAACTTCAGCGCCTTGGCCACCAGCAGGCCAATGGTGCCTTTGCCGGAACCGCCGGGACCGTCGATGGCAATGACGGGGACCGCTTTGGTCATGGCTGACATCCTTTATATGGCCATCGGCAAGCGAGAGCCGCCGACGGGAAATGAACCGGTCCGGCCGGGGTGCCGGAAAGCGGGCGCGATTCTACGCGAGTTGAATGACGAGTGGGCGGGGTTTTGGACCGAAAACTGTGTACGGGAGTTTCAGGGGCAAGCTCATAAAGCCAGGTCAGACACGGGGCCAAACCAAGATGGAAGGCGACTTCGGTAGCCGGCAGCCATTGCGAACGGCGAGTTCACCCTCTCCCCAGCCCCGCTTCGCGCCCCAGCCTCGCGCCTTTGGCTCAAGGCGCTGCGGCGGAACGAAGCGATGCTGCGTTAATTACCGCCTCACCCCATCAAGGGGGAGGGAGAAAGACTTCACAACGCAGCAGACCTCCCCTCTCCCCTTGCGGGAGAGGGGCAGGGGGAGAATTACGGATAGAGGCGGAGAATTACGAGAAAGACCTTAGCTCGCCAACACCTTCTTCAGCGCCCGGATGCAGCGCTCATTCTGCTCCGGCAAGCCAATCGAAATCCGGATGTGGTTCAGCAGGCCGTAATTGCCAATCGGACGGACGATCACACCCTCGCGCAGCATCGCCTGATACACCGGCGCCGCCGGCCGGCCCAGATCGACCGTGATGAAATTGCCGAGCGACGGAATGTAATTGAGCTTCAGCTCTGCGAAGGCCTGCTGATACTGCTGCATGCCCTTCTTGTTCAGTTCAACCACGCGGTTGATGTAGTCGGTATCGTTCATCGTCGCCACGGCGGCTGCGAGTGCCAGCGAGTTGACGTTGAACGGTTGCCGGACCCGGTTCATCAAACCGGCACACTCGGCTTGCGCCACCGAGAAACCGACACGCAACGCAGCGAGACCATAGGCCTTCGAGAACGTGCGCAGCACGATCAGGTTCGGATATTGATTGAGCCAAGCAAACGCATCTGGATATTCCGGCGTGCCGTCGGCGTATTCGAAGTAGGCTTCGTCATACACGACGATCACATTCTGCGGCACGCTGTCGAGAAACGCTTTCAACTCACCGGCGCGCAGCCAGTTGCCGGTCGGGTTGTTCGGGTTGACCACGTAAACCAGTTTGGTTTTCGGCGTTATAGCGGCGCGCATCGCGATCAGGTCATGACCGAAATCGGCCTTTGCCGGCACAGTGATGATCTTGGCACCCTGCGCCTGCGCGCTGATCGGGAACGCGATGAAACAGTACTGCGAGCAAACCACCTCATCACCGGTGCCGACAAACGTGCGCACGGCGATATCCATGACGTCGTTCGAACCGTTGCCGAGCGTCAACTGCTCGTGCTTCAAGCCAAAGCGCTTGCAGATGGCATCTTTCAGGTAGAAACCGTTGGCATCCGGATACAGCGCGATGTCCTTGATCTCAGCCTCAATCGCCGCCTTCGCTTTCGGCGACAGCCCTAGCGGATTCTCGTTCGAGGCCAGCTTGATGATGTCGGTGATACCCAGCTCGCGCTCCAGCTCGGAAATCGGTTTGCCCGGCTGATACGGATGCAGCGTCCGGACACCTTCAACAGCCAGTTTCGAGAAATCGATGCTCATTGTGTTCACCTGTTGCTGGGCTGCCGGAGATCCGCCGGCAGCGAACTCATCTGGAACGAAGGCGGCTCGCGCCGCCTTGAAAGGCTGATTTATGGGGCGACCACGTCCGCTCGCACGGCGAATCCATCAACCGTTGCGCTTGGCGAAATCGGTCATGAAATCGATCAGCGCCTGCACGCCGGCCATCGGCATCGCGTTGTAAATGCTGGCGCGCATGCCACCGACCGACCGGTGACCGGCCAGCGCGAGCAAGCCTGCCGCCTCCGACTCCTGCAAGAATTTGTCATTCAACGACTCGTCATGCAGCCGGAACGGCACATTCATCCTTGAGCGGAATGGTTTGGCAATCGGATTGCGATAGAACGGATTGGCATCAATGCAGGCATAGAGCGCATCAGCTTTGGCAGCATTGTGCTTTTCCATTGCCTGCACACCGCCCTGCTCGGCAATCCAGTCGAACACCAAGTCAGCCAGATACCAGGCCCAGGTCGGCGGCGTGTTGTACATGCTGCCGTTGTCGGCCAGCACTTTGTAATCGAACAGCGTCGGCGTGCGGGCGACGGCTTTGCCCATCAGATCTTTGCGGATGATCACGATGGTCATGCCGGCCGGACCGATGTTCTTCTGCGCGCCGGCGTAAATCAGGCCGTAATCGCGGACATTGATCGGGCGCGACAGAATGCAGCTCGACATGTCGGCAACGAGCGTGCGGCCTTCAACCGGAATCGAATGCAGTTCGACGCCACCAATGGTTTCATTCGGGCAGTAATGCAGGTAAGCGCTGTCAGCGCTGAGCTTCCACTCGCTGCGATCGGTCACGGTGAACACACCATCGCGCTCGACCAGTGCCTTGATCTCGTTGACGCTGCCGAACTTCTTGGCCTCTTTGACCGCTTTGTCGGACCAGATGCCGGTGGTCAGGTAATCCGCGGTCTTGCCTTCGGCCAGCAGATTCATCGGAATCATCGCGAACTGGTGCGTGGCGCTGCCGTGGCAGAACAGCACCGCGTAATCGTCCGGGATATTCATCAGCGCGCGCAGCTTGCGCTCGGCATTCGCCGCCAGCTCACCAAAGGCATCGGAGCGGTGCGAGATCTCCATCACCGAGCAGCCGTGACCGTTCCAGTCGAGCAGCTCAGCCTGGGCCCGTTTCAGAACGACTTCCGGCATCGCCGCCGGGCCGGAACAGAAATTGAATTTACGCATTGATGATTCGCCACAAAAGCGTTGCAAATATTCAATGCAGAGAGCCGTTCAGACTCCCCTCCTTGTCAAGGAGGGGTTGGGGGTGGTTCACGCCGTTCGCGACAACGCTTAACGAAACGAACAAACCGACTCCCACCTCCGCAACCACCCCTAGCCCCTCCTTACAAAGGAGGGGGATCTGGAGCTCAGCCCAACCTACGTTATCCCGCAAATTCCGGGAAATTACTCTTCGGCATCATCGCTGACGAGCGGCGAGACGACGTCTTCGTTATCACCCGCATCGACCACGGTGATCGATTCCAAGCCGACCAGATGCTCGCCTTCCAGCATCCGCATCAAGCGGACGCCAGCCGTGTTACGGCCCATCACCCGCACTTCGGCGACGCGAGTACGCACCAGCGTGCCCTTGTCGGAAATCAACATGATGTGTTCGCCGGATTTGACCGCGACCGCGCCGATGACTTTGCCGTTGCGCTCGCTCACCTTGATCGACAACACACCGCGGACGCCACGGCCCTTGACTGGGTAGGCTTCAAGCGCGGTGCGCTTGCCGTAACCGTTTTCGGTGGCGGTCAGGATGTCGGTGCCTTCGTGCGCGACGATGAGGCTGATCACCGACTCGCCTTCGCCCAAACGGATACCACGGACGCCGCGAGCCAGACGGCCCATCTCCCGAACCTTGGTTTCGTTGAAGCGCACGACACGACCGACATCGGAGAACAGCATCACATCGTCTTTGCCGGATGTGATGTCGACACCAACGAGCTCGTCGTCGTCACGCAGATCGACAGCGATGATGCCAGCGCTACGCGGCCGCGAGAAATTGTCCAGCGCGGTGCGCTTGACCACACCCGACTTGGTCGCCATGAAAATCTGGTGCTCGGCATCGAAAGTGCGCACCGGCAACAGCGAGGTAATTTTCTCGTCCGGCTGCAGCGGCAGCAGGTTGACGATCGGCTTGCCACGGGCGCCACGACCGGCTTCCGGCAGGTTGTAAACCTTGAGCCAGTACAAGCGACCGCGGGTCGAGAAGCACAGCAGATAGTCGTGGGTCTTGCAGACGATCAGCTTGCGGACGAAGTCTTCGTCTTTCAGATCGGTGGCCGACTTGCCACGGCCACCACGCTTCTGCGCTTCGTAGGTCGACAGCGGCTGGTACTTGACGTAGCCCTCGTTCGACAGCGTCACGACCACTTCTTCATCGGCGATCAGATCTTCAATGTCGATGTCTTCGGCGGTGTTGGAGATTTCAGTGCGACGCTCATCGCCGTATTCGTCGCGAATCGTGATCAGCTCCTCGCGGATCACTTCCATCAGGCGCGCGTTGCTGCCGAGGATATGCAGGAACTCGCCGATCTCGGTCAGCAGCTCTTTGTATTCGTCGAGCAGTTTTTCATGCTCAAGACCGGTCAGCTTGTGCAGACGCAGTTCCAGGATGGCTTGTGCCTGTACCGGCGACAGGTGGTAACCGCCATCAACAAAGCCGTATTGCGCTTCCAGATCTTCCGGCCGCGAAGCCTGCGCGCCAGCGCGATCCAGCATCGCCATGACACCGCCCGGCTGCCAGGACTTGGCGACCAGACGCTCTTTCGCTTCCGCCGGTGTCGGCGACGATTTGATCAGCTCGATCACTTCGTCGATGTTGGCAATCGCGACCGCCAGACCTTCGAGGGTATGGGCTTTTTCGCGCGCTTTGCGCAACTCATAAACGGTACGGCGGGTCACCACTTCGCGGCGGTGACGGACGAACTCTTCCAGACACTCTTTCAGCGCCAACGTGCGCGGCTGACCATCAACCAGCGCAACGGTGTTGATGCCGAACGTGGTCTGCATCTGGGTCTGCGCGTAGAGGTTGTTGAGCACCACTTCCGGCAGCTCGTTCTTGCGCAGTTCGATGACCATGCGCATGCCGTCCTTGTCGGACTCATCGCGCAGGCCGGTGATGCCTTCGATTTTCTTCTCGCGCACCAGCTCGGCGATTTTCTCGATCAACCGGGCCTTGTTCACCTGATACGGCAGCTCGGTGACGATGATGTTGGTTTTCTGGCCTTCTTCTTCCAGTTCATGGCGGGCGCGAATGACACAGCGACCGCGACCGGTTTTGTACGCCTGAACGATGCCGGCGCGACCGCAGATGATGCCGGCAGTCGGGAAATCCGGCGCCGGGATGTGTTCCATCAGGCCTTCGACGTCAATATCCGGGTTGTCCATCAAGGCCAGTACGCCATTGATGACTTCGCGCAGGTTGTGCGGCGGAATATTGGTGGCCATGCCGACCGCGATACCGCTCGAACCGTTGACCAGCAGGTTCGGCACCCGGGTCGGCAACACCGACGGCTCCTGTTCGCTGCCGTCGTAGTTGTCAACGAAATCGACCGTCTCTTTGTCGAGATCCGCCAGCAGTTCATGGGCGATCTTGTCCATGCGCACTTCGGTGTAACGCATCGCGGCCGCGTTGTCGCCGTCGATGGAACCGAAGTTGCCCTGGCCGTCGACCAGCACGTAGCGCATCGAGAACGGCTGCGCCATCCGGACGATGGTGTCGTAAACGGCGGTATCACCGTGCGGGTGGTATTTACCGATGACGTCACCGACCACACGAGCCGATTTTTTGTAGGCCTTGTTGTAGTCGTTGCCAAGCACATTCATCGCGAACAGCACGCGGCGGTGCACCGGCTTCAGGCCATCGCGGACATCGGGCAAGGCCCGGCCGACGATGACGCTCATCGCGTAGTCGAGATAGGACGTGCGCAGCTCGTCTTCGATGCTGACGGCAAGGATCTCTTTGGCGAGTTCGGTCATCTGGATTTTTGCCCTTTAAGCTATTGATTTTATTGGGTTTACGGCAACACTGAACCGGCGCCCACAAAGCCGGTGATGGTAGCACGCCGGGCCCCCGAGGCTCTAGCTGCGAATTCACCTGTGGCGGTGGTGGGCTGGGTAAAAAAACACCGATTTGACGCGATGCTGACCAAACGGAAGACTCGCACTGCGCTTGTGGGCGACCGCGATGTCTGCAGCCCCGAGGCTCGCGCCAGGCTCGTGAAATGTCTCCCGGCTGGCAGTTGCCTGTTCGCCCGCTGCCAGCCATGCCCGTCCGTACCTGAACATGACGCCAGATCGCGCTGACCGGTATACTCGCGGCCCTGACCATTTCCCGTTCTCACGGACTTCATGGCAAAAGCCGACATGATCGAAGCCGATCTGCTGCTCAGTGGCCGCTGGTTGCTCCCAGTCGCGCCGGCGTCCACCGTCATCGACGACGGTGCCGTGGCTATCGCCACCGGCCGCATCGTCGCGGTTGGCACCCGCAGCGAGCTGCAGCAGCGGGTCAATGCCCGTCAGCAGCGGCATCTGGCCGATCACGTGCTGCTGCCCGGCCTGGTCAACGCCCACAACCATGCCGCCATGACGCTGCTGCGCGGCTGTGGCGAAGACATGGCCTTGATGGACTGGCTGCACAACCGGATCTGGCCGCTGGAAAAAGCGCTGGTGACGCCGGAGTTTGTCGCCGACGGCGTCGAGCTTGCCTGCGCCGAACAAATCCGCGGCGGCGTCACCGCCTTCACCGACAACTATTTCTATGCCGACCGCGCCGCCGCCGTGATCCAGAGAGCCGGTCTGCGCGGCCTGATGGCAAGCCCCATTTTGAGCTTCCCGATGCCGGGCGCAGCCGACGGCAAAGCCGGCATCCACCGGGTGCTGGAACTGCACGATAGCTGCAAGAACCTGCCGCTGGTAAAAGCCGCGTTTGGCCCGCACGCGCCGTACACCGTCGATGATGCGCTGCTGACCCAGGTTGCAACCTACGCCGAAGAACTCGGTCTCATCGTGCACATGCACGTGCACGAAAGCGCGCAGGAAATCGAGGCCTCGCTGAAGCAGTACGGCATGCGACCGCTGGAGCGCCTGAACAAGCTCGGCCTGCTCGGCCCGCAGTTTGTCGCCGTGCATGCGGTCCATTTGAACGATGCCGATATCGCGCTGCTGCAAGAAAACGGCGTGCAGACCGTGCACTGCCCGGAATCGAACCTGAAACTCGCCAGCGGTTTTTCGCCGGTGGCAAAGCTGCAAGCCGCGGGCATCAATGTCGGGCTCGGCACCGATGGCGCCGCCAGCAACAACGATCTGGATATGTTCGAGGAAATGCGGCTGGCAGCGCTCCTGGCCAAGGGGGCCACCGCCGATCCCACAGCAGTCCCTGCCAGGCTGGCGATGAGGATGGCGACGATCCTCTCGGCACGGGCGCTCCACATCGCCGACCTGGCCGGCTCGCTGGAAGTGGGGAAGCGGGCGGACATCACTGTGATTGACCTGGAGCAAATCCACCTCACCCCCCGTTTCCACCGGGACGAGGACAGTATCTACTCCCTTCTGGTCTATGCAGCCAAGAGCAGCGACGTCCGTCACGTCCTCTGCGATGGCCGCTGGC
>JBKBHF010000002.1:0-154432 GCA_046297695.1 Permianibacter sp.
AATGTCGGGCTCGGCACCGATGGCGCCGCCAGCAACAACGATCTGGATCTGCTCGGCGAGCTGCGCACCGCGACGCTGCTCGGCAAAGCCGTCGCCGGCGATCCGCGGGCGATGCATGCCGAACAGATGCTGTACATGGCGACGCTCGGCGGCGCCCGTACCATGGGCCTCGAAAACGAAATCGGCTCATTGGAAGTTGGCAAGTCCGCGGATCTGATCGCCGTCGACCTGTCCGGCCTGCTGCAGCAACCGGTGTACCACCCGCTCTATTCGTTGCTGTACACCGTACAACGGGAACAGGTCAGCGATGTCTGGGTCGCCGGGCAAGCGCTGATGCGCAACCGCGAACTGCTGACCATTGATGAAACGGCGCTGCGGGCAAAAGTGCAGCGCTGGCAGGGCGATGTGCGGAGCACGTTGAAAACGCACGGATAAATTACGCGGTAGGAGCGGACTTGCCTGCGATTTCATTCAGCAAAACACAATCGCGGCCAAGGCCGCTCCTACAAAAACATTTCACTGACAGGACACGCGCCATGACCCACACCAATGTCGACCGCGCCGAAATCGCCAAATTCGAAGCGCTTGCCGCCCGCTGGTGGGATCGGCACAGCGAATTCAAACCGCTGCATGACATCAACCCGCTGCGTCTCGGCTGGATTCTGCAGAAAACCGGACCACTCGCTGGCAAGCGCGTGGTCGATGTTGGTTGTGGCGGCGGCATTCTCAGTGAAGCGCTGGCCGGTGAAGGTGCGCAGGTCACCGGCATCGACATGGGCGAAGCACCGCTGTCGGTGGCGCGGCTGCATCTGCTCGAAAGCGGTCGCAGCGTCGATTACCGGCAGATGACCGTCGAACAACTGGCCGATGAGCAACCGGGCAGTTTCGATGTCGTCACCTGCATGGAAATGATCGAGCATGTGCCGGACCCGGCGTCGGTCATCGCCGCTTGCGCCAAGCTGGTGAAGCCGAATGGCCATGTATTTTTCTCGACCATCAATCGCAACCCGAAAGCGTTTCTGTTTGCCATCGTCGGCGCCGAGTACATTTTGAACCTGCTGCCGAAAGGCACCCACGAATATGCCAAATTCATTCGGCCGTCCGAGCTCGGCACCTGGGCTCGGCACGCAGGGCTGCGCGTCGGCGACATGATTGGCATGCACTACAACCCGCTGACCAAGGTCTACTCGCTCGGCCCCGGTGTCGATGTCAATTACCTCGTCCATACCAGGCCGGCCGACTGAGCCGCTCCCACCCTTGGGATGAAAACAGCAAGATGATTAGCCACCTTCCCCTGCAATGTGTGCTGTTCGATCTGGATGGCACCTTGCTGGACACCTCGCAGGACATGGCGAAAGCGCTCAACCAGCTGCTGATCGAGCGCGGCCGCAAACCCTTGCCGTATGAAGCGATTCGGCCGCAGGTCTCGCACGGTGCCCGCGGTCTGCTCAAACTCGGTTTCGACATGGAGCCGACCGATCCGGCCTTCACGACCTTTCGGGATCGCTACCTTGCGCTCTACGAGCAATGCATGATCGAAGAAACCATGCTCTTCTCTGGCCTCGATCAGGTGCTGCGCTACTGCGAACAAAACGATCTGCGCTGGGGCGTGGTCACCAACAAACCCGGTTACCTGACCCGCGCCGTGATGGAGCATCTGCAGCTCTGGCAGCGCGCGGCTTGCGTCGTCGCTGGGGACTGCCTGCCGCAGCGCAAACCGGATCCGGCGCCGATGTTCCATGCCGCCCAGATGGCTGGCGTCGATGCGGCCACCTGCTGCTATGTCGGCGATGCCGAACGCGATATCGAAGCCGGTCGTCGCGCCGGCATGCGTACGGTATGCGCACTCTGGGGCTTCATTGACGAAAACGAAGATCCACAGCGCTGGCTCGCCGATCACTACCTTGATCGAACCGAGCAACTGATCGATCTGATCGCGCATTGGCATCAGAATGGTCTCGGTTCCGTGGAGCTGTAACCGTGGCTGAACCCGCTTCCGCGAGCCTGTCGCTCGCCACCGCCTCGTCTATTGCTGGCATTCGGGTCAGCGAGTTGGCGCCCGGTTATCCGCTGTTGCACTTGCACCACGGCAAGCTGCAGGCAACGCTGTCGTTGTACGGCGGCCAGTTGCTCGACTGCCAGCAACACGGCCGGGCACTGATCTGGCGCAATCCGTCACTGCACGTGGTGCCGGGCAAGGCGCTGCGCGCCGGTGTGCCGATCTGCTGGCCGTGGTTCGGCACGCTCGACAGCGCCCTGCCCGCCCATGGTTTTGTTCGTACCCGGCACTGGCAGCTGCACTCGGCACAGCATCACGACGATGCGCTCACCGTCACGCTGGCCATTCAGGATGACGACAGCAGCCGCAAACTTTGGCCGCACCGCTTTGCCTTGCAATTGCAGATCCGCCTGAGTGACGTGCTGTCGGTGCAGCTGCTGATGCACAACACCGACGATCACGCCTGGCCGGCGGCCGGCGCGTTGCACAGTTATTTTGCTGTCAGCGACATCGGCACGACTCAAATCGCTGACCTCGATGGCGTTGGCTATGTCGATCAGCTGACCGGCGAGCAACCGTTGCAGCACGGCGCGCTGACCTTTGACCGGGAAACCGACCGCATCTATCGGCGCGGCCACGGCACCGTGCGCATTCATGACGGCAGCCACTGCCTGCAACTGCAGCAGCATGGCAACACCGACACCGTCGTCTGGACGCCATGGCTCAACAAAGCGGCTCGCCTTGGCGATCTGCGCGGCGATGACTGGCGCCAGTTCGTCTGTGTCGAAACCGCCATCGCCAACGATCATGCGGTGATTCTGGCGCCCGGCATGCAGTACGCCATCGGTTTCACCCTGTCTGCCCGTTCGGAACGCTGACATGGACGCCCGCCAATTTTGCCGGCAGGACGTTGCGCCGCCGCACAGCGATCTGGCCTGCGCACTCCGCGGTCTCGATGCCGATACCGAGCTGGCGCTGCTCGGCATTTTTGCCTTTCACCAGCGCGTCTGCGACATTCCGCATCGCGCCAGCGAGCGCCAGCTGGCACAAACCCAGCTGCAGTGGTGGCGCACACAATTGACGGCGGAGGCACACAGCACGCACCCAAGTTTGCAAGCACTGGCGCCGCTGCGCGCACGCATCCCGGCGGTCACGCCGTTGCTGAACGCCCTGCTCGACGGCGTCGAACAGGACATTGATTTCGCTGGCTTTGCCGAACAAGCCGAGCTCGATGGCTTTCTGCAACAGCGTGGCGAACTGTTGCTGCAACTGCTTGCCTATGCACTGAACGTGGTACTGACCAGCGACAGCGCCAAGGCGATTGGCGGTTTTCTGGAATACAGTCAACTGGTCCACGATTTTGCCCGCCATGCCAGCGCACATGTCGTCTATTTGCCGTACAAGCAGTTGGCTGAACATGGCTTGAGCGCCGATCAGCTTTGTCAGCAACGCGACACCGACTTGCGCGCGGTTTTCCGCGCGCAAACGGCACACCAGCGCGCACAGCTGGGCAACGGCCTGCAGCGCCTCAACCCTGCCAGCGCCAAGCGGCTGGCCCCGGTGCTGATACTGTTGGCCTTGCGCAGCCGCTGGCTTACCGCCACCGAAGCGGACGGCTACGCACTGCAACACTATCGCTTGCAACTGGGCGGCTGGCAGCGCTGGCAAACCCGCCTGGTCACCCAACTGAAACTGGCGACCGGCTCGTTTGCCGGCTAACGTCGATTGAAAACCCGCACGCGCAGGAACTGCTCATGGATCACAAACACTACCAACCCGCCGCCGACGCCTTGAACGATCGCGTCATCCTGATCACCGGTGCCGGTGATGGCATCGGCAAGACCGTCGCGCTCGGTTGTGCCAGACACGGTGCAACGGTCATCCTGCTCGGCCGTCAGCAGAAAAAACTGGAAGCGGTTTACGACGCGATTGTCGCCGCCGGTGGCGCCCAGCCTGCCATCGTACCGATGAACCTGCTGACCGTTACCCCGGATGACACCGTTGGCCTCGCACAAACGCTGCAACAGGAATTCGGTCGGCTCGACGGCCTGTTGCACAACGCCGCCGTGCTTGGCGAGCGGGCGCCCATCGAGCACTACGCCCCGAATGTCTGGCTGGAAGTGATGCAAATCAACGTCAACGCGGCGTTCCTGCTGACCCAGAGCCTGATGCCGCTGCTGAAAGCCGCCAGCGACGCCTCGGTGGTGTTCACCAGCAGTGGCGTCGGCCGCAAGGGCAAAGCGTTCTGGGGCGCGTATGCGGTGTCCAAGTTCGCCACCGAAGGCATGATGCAGGTGCTCGCCGATGAGCTCGACGAGAACTCCAATATCCGGGTCAATTGCATCAACCCAGGTGGCACCCGCACCAAGATGCGCGCCGCCGCTTTCCCGGCCGAAGACGCCAGCAAACTGAAAACACCGGAAGACATCCTGCCGAGCTACTTGTGGCTGCTCGGGCCCGACAGTCGCGAGGTCCATGGTCAATCCATTGACGCGCAATAGGCCAATTTGCACGACTGTTTTGTGCCAAATTCCCGGCTTTTCCCGATACCGGCAGCCAACTGGCTGCCGGTTCTCTGTCAAAACCCTGACCTGATTCAAAGAACGCACCTCATATCGTTAATAAATCATTGATTTATAAGGCGCCATTTTTTATTCTGCACTCTGGCACGGTTCTCGCTAACACCGTTCGTGACAGCGAACCGGGCAACGCCACGCTGTCAGTCGTCAGTCGGGTCGTTGCCGTGCCTCGGAGTGAAAGCGATGTCCAGTCCCATCTCGCGCAAAGTCATCGGTCTGCCAGCGGCCGCCCATTACCGGCAGCTGCCGGCGGCAATCGAGCGGCTGGAAGACCTGTGCACCCGGCTGGCGCGCGAGCTGCCGCGCAGCCTGGAGCTGGCGGACGTGCTGTCGCTCTACCGCGATCACCTGGCCCGGCTCGTCAGCTTCGATGAACTGAGCTTTATCGCCGACGGCCACGCGCTTTACCAATCCGGCACGATCAGCCGGCATCAAGTGCAGTACCAGATGGATGTCGGACAGGACGTGCTCGGCGATCTGCGCCTGTCGCGCCAGCAACCGTTTGCCGACGCCGAACTGCTCATCATCGAAACCAGCCTGTCCCTGCTCGGTTACCCGCTGCGCAATGCCTTGCTCTACCGCGATGCACTGCGCGCGGCCCGCCAGGATGCGCTGACCGGTGTCGGCAACCGGGCGGCGCTGGAGCAGACCCTGGCGACCGAACTGGGCCTTGCCCAGCGCCACGGCGGCCCGTTCAGCCTGTTGCTGATCGACATCGACCATTTCAAAGCCATCAATGACCGGTTCGGTCATGCTGCCGGCGACGAGGCCCTGCGCACGGTCGCCAAGCGCCTGACCGAACTGACCCGCAGCTCCGACGCCGTGTTCCGGTACGGCGGTGAAGAGTTCGTGATCCTGCTGCGCAACACCGATGTGAAGTCCGCCGCAATTCTCGCCGAACGCCTGCGCGCTGCCATTGAATGTGCTCCAGTTCGCTGCAATGACCATGTCATCAATGTGACCATCAGCTCGGGCCTGACCGGTTACCAGCGCAACGCCAGCAGCGAGCAACTGCTTGAGCTGGCAGATCGCGCGCTGTATCGCGCCAAAGATGAAGGACGCAACCGGGTGCACGTGGCCGCATGACGATAAGGATTTGCCTGCCGGCAGATCCGGGAGGCAATGATGTCGAATCTGCGCAACATGCTGGAAATGGCGCTCAGCGCTGGCCACAACGCGCTGGATCTGCATTGTGAAAATACCGCGCTGCTGCGCGACGAACTGCTCCGCTACAACGACTTTACCTCGCGCGCCTGCTACGTCTGGGAGCCGGGGCGCGGCCTCTCCCGCATCGACATGCCGCATATCGTCGTGCCGAACACGGCGAGCTTCGAACAGGCACTGCAGCACATCGTCAGCCGGCCGCATTTCGCGGTGTATCTGTTCGAAAACCTGCGTGACGAATTCAAGCTGGTCTCGACCTGGGCGCTGCTGCGTCGCCTGGTTGCCGACCGTAGCCCGCAACGCAAGTTGCTGGTATTCGGCGGCCAGGGCCTGAAGGTGCCGGACCACATGAAAGCGCTGTTCGTCGAAACCCAGCTACGCACCAACACCCAGACCGGACAGCAGTTCCGGGTGGCCTGATCCCGGAACCGTGCGGGAACTTGATTACCGCCAAACCGGTCCCATATCCACCGGCACGCTGCGACGGACATGCGAAATGACCGAGGCAGCAGGCCGGTGCGTCATGCAAACTTCATGATCGCGGTCTATAGTGAAACTACCGGCGCGCAAGTGCCATACACCTTTGAAGGATTTATGATTTCCCATCGTTTGTTGAACATCCTGCAAAAACGCCAGCAACACCACTCCGACGCTTTGTCATTGCGTCGCAGGCGCGAAGCTGCTGGCACCGACCAGCCAACCTCTCCAGCGTCTGCCAAGCTGGGAAAATAAAAAAAGCGAGTCGACGACTCGCTTTTTTGTTGCGGCTCACCAGCGCCCAGCCCCCTGCTCAGAACGTTGAAAAATCCGGCGCCCGCTTTTCCAGAAAGGCCTTGAACGCTTCTTTTGCTTCAGGGCTCTGCAAACGCTCGCGAAACTCCGAGGCTTCCACCAACAAGGTGTCGGACACCGCGCCTCTCAGGTGCCGTTTCAGCAGCGCTTTGCTGGCGCGCAGTGCGGCCGGCGGTTTTGCTGCCAGTTTGCGCGCGGCAAGCTCGGCGGTAGCCAGTGCTTCACCGACACCGGTCACCGCCGTGATGATGCCGCAATCCCTCGCCGTATCGGCGCTGAAGGGTTCGCCAAGCAACAGCAACTCGGCGGCACGGGCATGGCCACACCGTTGCGGCAACAACAAACTCGATGCGGCTTCCGGCACCAACCCTAAGTTGACGAACGGCAAACTGAGTTTGGCATCGCGCGCGACATAGCTGAGATCGCAATGCAGCAGCAGCGTAGTGCCAATACCGACGGCCACACCTTCGACAGCCGCCACCAGCGGCTTGTGCGCGCTGGCCACCGCAAACAGAAACTTCATCACCGGACTGTCGGCATCGATCGGCGGCTGGTTGAGAAAATCGGCCAGATCGTTGCCTGCGGAGAAATGCCCCCCCTCACCACGAAACAAGATCACCCGGACATTGGCGTCATGCTCGGCCTCGGCCAGAAACGAGGTCAACTGCAGATACATCGTCGTGGTCAGCGCATTGCGCTTGTCCGGCCGGTTGATCACCAGATGAGCGATCCGATCACGGACCTCGTAGTGAATGCTGCCAGTCATCGTCGTTTTCCTGTCTGTCATGTGTGTCTGCAAGTCGGTATCAGCGAGGCGCCTGTGCCCGCTCAGTTGCGTTGCTCGGCTTTGATTTTATCGAGCAGGTAATCGCTGCCGGAACCGAAATCCATCGGCGCATTGGCCGCGAGCCAGGCCCAGGTCGCGTAAACCGCCGTGCTCTGGTTGATGCGCGCCGGTTCGATTTTGTCGAAGGTGTCGTTGGCGGTGTGGTGCAGATCAAAATAATCCAGGCCATTGAGCGCCAAACCAAACGCAGCGGTGCCTGACAACATCAGCGCGCGCAGATCCGGGCCGGCGAAAGCATCGTTACCGCCCGGCTCGACGCCGAGCGGCGCCAGCACTTGCTGCATCTGTTTGACCAGCGGCAGCGCTTCTGGTTTGACCCGTGAGTGCAGCTGGTACACCGGGCCTTGACCAAAATCCGCCTCGGCCGCCGCCTGGATTTTCTTGATCTCCTTGGCGTGGGCATCGCGGTATTGGTTGCCGCCATACAGCCCCTGTTCTTCGTTGGCGAACAACACCACACGAATGCTGCGTTTCGGTTTCAGACCATGCCGATTCAGAAATTCGGCCGCCGCCATTGTGATGGCACAGCCGGCGCCATCATCGACGGCACCGGTGCCGAGATCCCACGAGTCCAGGTGGCCGCCGATCAGGACGTACTCATGTGGCCGTTCAGTGCCGGTGATTTCGCCAATGACGTTGTAAGAGGTAAACATCGGACCCGGTTGCGCACCGATCTCCAGTTTCAGCGTCACCGGCTTGCCGCGTTTGAGCATGTTGGCCAGCAGATCGGCATCGGGCACCGACAGCGCCGCCGCCGGGATCTTGGTGACACTGGCGTCGTAACGCATGGTGCCGGTGTGGGCGAGCCGGTCGGAATCGGTGCCGACCGAGCGGATCACGAGACCCACCGCGCCCTTGCGCGCCGCTTCGACCGCGCCATTGCTGCGGGCACCGACGGCCGGACCGTAATCACGGCCGTCGCGATGCGCATCCATATGCCGATTGATGAACGCGATCTTGCCGGCGACCTGTTCGGCCGGCGCCGCCTTGAGCGCCTCAAGGCTGGCAAAACCGACGATTTCCGCCTGCAGGCCTCCGGCTGGCGTCGCCACCGAGCCGCCCAGCGCCGTGATCACCAGCGGCTGCGGAAACGGTGCCAGCACCTCGGCGCGCTCGACGCCGCGCTGCCAGGTCGGGAAGGTCACCGGCTCCTTCCAGACCTTGTCGAAACCGAGCTCCTTGAACTTGGCCTCGGCCCAGGCCACGGCACGCAAATCAGCCTCGGTGCCGGCCATGCGCGGGCCGACTTCGGTGGTCAGCGACTCGACAATGGCGTAGGACTTGTTGTCGTCACCGGCGGCATCGCGGATCCAGGCGGCGGTTTGCAGCTCGCGCTCGCTGAACAGCGCCTCGGCGGCATGTGCCGGGTTGGCGAACGGCGCCGCGGCCAGCAGGGCGGACAAACTCAGGGCAAGCAGGGAAACAATCGGCTTCATGGAATCGGAGGGCGTTGCGATGCGGGAACGGGGAGCCTAACAAATCCCACCCGCTTTGCTAAGCCAACTGGTCGTGCCAATCTGGTAACGTAGCGTTTCCGCAGACTTGCCAGTCCCCCACCCCTTGCCCAACCCAATCGAGGCCCGCCATGACCACCCTGCATGACCACACCGCCCTGCTCAACAACGGCACCGAAGTGTCGCTGCGCGAATTCGCCGGCAAAGTGGTGCTGGTGGTCAACGTCGCCAGCAAGTGCGGCTACACCCCGCAATACGAAGGGCTGGAAGCGCTGTACCGCAAATACAAGGACAAAGGCTTTGCCGTGCTCGGTTTTCCGTGCAACCAGTTTCTGTCGCAAGAGCCCGGTACCGACGCCGACATCGCGACGTTCTGCAGCACAACCTTCGATGTCACTTTCCCGCTGTTCAAGAAAATCGATGTCAACGGCGACAACGCCCATCCGGTCTACCGCTTCCTGAAATCCTCCGCGCCCGGCATTCTCGGCACCGAGGCGATCAAATGGAATTTCACCAAGTTTCTGGTCGGCCGCGATGGCAAAGTCATCGCCCGCTACGCCACCGCGACCAAACCGGAAGAGCTTGACGCCGACATCGCCAAGGCACTGGAGGCGAACGCATGACCGATCACGATCTGATCATCGATCTGCAAACCAAGCTGGCATTCCAGGAACAAACCATTCTGGAACTCGACGAAGCGCTGCGCGCCCAGCAGCTGCAGATCATCCATCTGGAAAAAATGCTGCAAAGGCTGCGCGACGATTTGATCAGCCTGCAGCACTCGCCGGATTCATTGGCGCCGGAACAGGAACCACCACCGCCGCATTATTGATGGGATCGGTAGCTGGCCGCGTCTCGTACACTACCCCCTCCTAGCCTCCCCCTTCACCGGGGGAGGAACCGCGTTACTCCCTCCCCTGCCAAGGGGAGGTCCGGGGTGGGGTGATATACGCGATACAGCTCACCATCTCGCAAGGTTTGCAAGAACAAATAATCTGTGACGGAAAACTCCAAAAACACCAAGGACCAACTCATGTCCAACCTGCAAAACCGCACCATCCTAATCACCGGCGCCAGCCGCGGGATCGGCCGCGCGATCGCGCTCGCCGCCGCCAAGCGTGGCGCCAACATCGTCATCGCCGCCAAAACCGCCGAGCCACATCCGAAACTCGAAGGCACCATCCACACCGTCGCAGACGAAGTCCGCGCGCTCGGCGCGAAAGCCTTGCCGCTGCAAATCGACGTGCGCGATCACGCGCAGGTATTCACGCTGATGCAGCAAGCCGCCGACACCTTTGGCGGTCTCGATATCATCGTCAACAATGCCGGCGCGATCAGTCTGACCAATGTCGAAGACACCCGACCCAATGTGTTCGACCGGATGATGAGCATCAACGCCCGCGCCGTTTATCTCACCGCCCACGCCGCGCTGCCGTTCCTGAAGAAAAGCCCGCACGCCCATATCCTGAGCCTGTCGCCGCCGCTGAACCTCGACACCCGCTGGCTGGCCGCGCACGGACCGTACACGCTCAGCAAATACGGCATGACCATGCTGAGCCTCGGCATGGCGGAAGAATTCAAACCGCACAAAATCGCCGTCAACTGCCTGTGGCCACGGACGATTATCGCCACCGCCGCGATTGAACATGCGCTGATGGGCAAAGACGCGTTTGCGATGTGCCGCAAACCAGAAATCATGGCCGATGCCGCCATCGCGATTCTGGAGCAGCCAACCAGCTATACCGGCCAAGCTCTGTTGGATGAGCAGGCGCTGGCACATATCGGAGTGACCGAGTTGCGCGACTATGCCTATAACCCGGCCAATGCCGACCGGCTTGGAGCAGATTTGTTTTTGGATGATTGTGAGTGGAGCAAATAAGGCGTCAGAGTATCAGAATGCGATGAGATTTGAGCTGAAAGGGCCTTAAGCTCCCCTGATGAAGTCCGTGGCCCAGCTCCAGCCGGTGTGGGCTGATTTGTTCACATCGACAGGAGGGCGACCTGATGAAACCGCCAAGCGTCACCGACAGGTAACTGTCCCTGCACAAACGGAAGTCGGGTCTCAGTCAACCCAAAACGAAAAAGCGCGAGTCTGACCCGGAAATGCGTCAGACCAAGAAAGATCGCCAATACCCTTTCGGCATGAAAATCCAGGTCGGCACCGCTGCCCGCGACGGCCTGGTGCACAGCGTTGTCGGCACGCCGTTGCCCGAATAGCAAAGAAAGGCGAACAACAGCTTGAGCAATATTCGGGCGAGAGGCGAACACGCGTTCGCTGTGGTCAAATACCTGTGTGGCCAACGCAAAGGCCATTACCGCGGATTGAGAAGAATACAGCGTGCTACCTGATGTGCCTCACGCTTTGCAACCGCTACATGATGACGCGAGAAATGCTGCGGACACAGGCGAGGTACGTCCGGCAAGCAGGGAAATCCCCGGGTATCGCCCCACAACGGGGCGTATGACCGGAACAGGTGAGAAAAACTCGAAACTTGGCGATTTTTACCCGCAATGCCGGCGAATGCGAAACAGCGGGTAAAACTTCAGGACTTGATCGGGACTTCCTTAGAACATCTGCCGCGCTGTGCAGCCTATTTCAATCGTTGTTTTGACCGTTTTAGCCAACACTCAAAGGGCCTCCTCATCCTCTTCGCCAGTCCGAATCCGAATCACCCGCGCGACGTCGTAAACGAAAATCTTGCCGTCGCCGATCTTGCCGGTGCGAGCGGTTTCCATAATGACTTCGACGCAGCGTTCGACCAGCTCATCGGCCACGACCAGCTCGATTTTCACTTTCGGCAGGAAATCGACCATGTATTCGGCGCCACGGTACAGCTCGGTATGGCCTTTCTGGCGACCAAAGCCTTTGACCTCACACACCGTCATGCCGGTGATGCCGACTTCGCCGAGAGCCTCCCGGACATCGTCCAGCTTGAACGGCTTGATCACCGCTTCGACTTTTTTCATTCCGGTTCTCCCTCGGTTCAGTAACCTGTCATGGACTCTAGCAGTATTTTCTTGCCGTCGTGGCTCAGCGCCAGTCATCCGGCTGTTTGATGAAACCCGACACGATCGGATAACGCCGATCGCGACCAAACGCCCGTTTGCTGATGCGTGGGCCCGGCGCCGCCTGCCGGCGTTTGTATTCGTTGCGATCGACCAGCTGCATGACCCGCTTGACGGTGGCCGCATCAAAACCGGCCGCGACCATTTCCGGCAGGCCTTCATCGCGCTCGATGTAGCGTTCGAGAATGGCATCCAGCACCGGATACGGTGGCAGGTTGTCTTCGTCTTTCTGATCCGGAGCCAGTTCGGCGGACGGCGGCCGCTCAATGACCCGCTGCGGGATCACTTCGCCATGGCGGTTGCGCCAGCGCGACAGTGCGTACACGGTCATTTTGGGCACGTCTTTGAGCACATCGAAGCCGCCGGCCATGTCGCCGTACAGCGTGGCGTAACCGACGCCCATCTCGCTCTTGTTGCCGGTGGTCAGCACCAGATAACCGAATTTGTTCGACAGGGCCATCAGCAGCGTACCACGGCAGCGGGCCTGCAGGTTTTGCTCGGTCAGATCGATTGTGGTGCCGGCAAACTGCGGCGCCAAGGTATCAAGAAAAGCCTTGACCATCGGTTCGATCGAAATGATGTCGAACTGCGCACCGAGTATCTGTGCTTCGCTGCGGGCATCTTCGACGCTGATATCGGCGGTGTAGTGATACGGCATCATCACCGCGCGCACCCGATCGGCACCGAGCGCATCGACCGCAATGGCCAGCACCAGCGCCGAATCGATACCGCCCGACAGGCCGAGGATCACCCCTTTGAAGCCGCTTTTCTCGACGTAGTCGCGCACGCCCAGCACCAGCGCGCAGTAAATCTCTTCTTCACCGGCGAGATCGGCCGCGCTGTCGCCGAGCGCTTGCAGCTGACCGGCGTGCCAACGCAGCTGCCGGAGGTCTTCGGCAAACGGTGCGCACAGCAGGATGCGGCCCGCCCGCGTCCAGGCTTGCGAGCGGCCATCGAACACCAGCTCATCCTGACCGCCGACCTGGTTCACGTAGACAATCGGCAAACCGGTTTCCTGTGTTCGGGCCGCCAGTACCGCCGTGCGCTCGGCCGCCTGCATGCGATGCCACGGCGAACCGTTCGGGCTGACGATAAACTCGGCGCCGGCCGCTTTGGCGGCGGCAATCGGTTCCGGATACCAGAGATCCTCACAGATGAGCAAACCAATGCGCACGCCATCCAGCGTGAACACGCAGGTCTCGTGGCCTTCGGCGAAATAGCGCTTCTCGTCGAACACCAGATAGTTCGGCAAGCGCTGCTTGCGGTAACGGGCCAGCACCTGGCCATCGAGCAGGACACTGGCGGCGTTGTACAGCTGCTCGCCGTCCCGCTCCGGATGACCGACCACCACGGCAATGCCGCGTGCCGCCGCCGCGAGCTCACCCAAGGCGCGATCGATTGCACGCTGAAAATCGGCGCGCAACACCAGATCCTCGGCCGGGTAGGCACACAGCACTTGTTCCGAGCACACCAGCAGCCGCGCGCCATCCGCCCTGGCTTGTTCAATCACCCGGCGCAAGCGGGCAACATTGCCCACAATATCGCCGACGACGACATTGACCTGTGCCAGCGCAATCTGCATGGCAATGCTCCCGTTTTTTACAATGGCGCGACGCCGTGACCGTCACCTGAGCGCGCAAGGTGCGCCATTTTCGCCGATTCAGCGGCAGCCGAACAGGCGGACTTGCAGGCCGCGGCAAATTTGCCGACACTGCCGGCTGTTAATGCCGCAAGATCGCAATGAACCGTCCTACACCCAGTTTTGTCCGCTCCCGGGATCAGGCCAGCAACCGCGAACATTACAGCTGGCGCGCCCTGACCATGTTCAACCTGTACCGGTTCCTGGTGGCCGGTGGCATGGTATTGCTGTTCGAACTGAATCTGGGCCCGAGCTTTCTCGGTCAGGACCGTCCGGATCTGTATCGGCACACCACCGCGATCTACCTGTTGCTGACGCTGCTGACCATCCCGCTGGTGTATCGCCGGCAACCCAATGTCAGCACCCAGGTCGTGCTGATGGCATTGATTGACATCGTTTGCATCACCTTGGCGATGCACGCCAGCGGCGGTGTGCCGACCGGCCTCGGCATGCTGCTCGGCGTCAGCATCACGACCACCAGCCTGTTGCTGGCGCGGCCCTGGTCGCTGACGTTCGCCGCGCTGGCCAGCGTCGCCATTGTCACCGAGCAGACCTGGTCCTTCCTCGCCGGCCAGCGCTCCATCAACACCTTTACCCAGACCGGCATTCTCGGCGCGACATTCTTTGCGATGTCGGCACTGGCGCTGATGCTGGCGCGCCGCATCCGTGAAACCGAAGCCGCCGCCGAAGCCAGCCGGGTCAGTCTCGCCAAACTGGAGCGCCTGAACGAACACATCATCCAGTACATGAATGCCGGTGTGTTGGTAGTCGACAAACAACAGCAAATCCAGTTGATCAACCATGCCGCCTGGACCTTGCTCGGCATGCCGAATGCAGTCCAGCAAAAACCTTTGGAAGAAGTCAGCCCGGCCCTGCTGAAACAGCTGCGGCACTGGCGCCGCAACCCGGAAATGAAAGGCGAACCGTTCCGGATGTCGAACACCGGCCCGGATCTGCTGCCCGCCTTCACCGGCCTAGGCACGGATCAGCAGCTGACCTTGATCTTTTTGGAAGACACCAGCAAAACCACTCAGCAAGCCACGCAAATGAAGCTGGCCTCGCTCGGCCGGCTGACCGCGTCCATCGCCCACGAAATTCGCAACCCGCTCGGCGCGCTGAGCCATGCCGCCCAGTTACTGAAGGAATCGCCAGACATCGGCCCGGCCGACCAGCGGCTGGTGGATATCATCGAGAAGCATTCGGCGCGGATGAACAACATCATCGAGAATATCCTGCAGATCTCGCAGCGACGCCCGTCCAAGCCGGAACGCATTGCACTGGCGAGCTTTCTGCATAATTTCGTTGAAGACTTCAAACTGGGCCGCAGCCCGGCCCCGGAAATCCTTGCCGACATCAGTCCGCGCGATATCGTCGTCTTGTTTGACGTCGGTCAGTTGATACAGGTACTGACCAACCTGTGCGAAAATGGCATGCGCTACAGTATCCGCAAGGTCAACCGGCCCTTGCTGGAACTGCATGCCGGCATCGACAAGACCTCCGGCCGCCCCTTCCTGGACGTGATTGATCACGGCGAAGGTATCAATCCGGAAGTGGCGGAAAAGATGTTTGAACCGTTTTTCACGACCAGCAGCAAAGGCCTCGGGCTAGGCTTGTATCTCGCCCGAGAACTGTGTGAAGCCAACCAGGCGCAACTGAACTACCTGCCGATCCCGAGCGGCGGTACCTGCTTCCGCATCAGTTTTGCACCTGCGCAACGGACCATTCCCGCGCCATGAAAACACCACTCGCTCTTATCGTTGACGACGAACCGGATATTCTGGAGCTGCTCGCCATCACCCTTGGCCGGATGCGGGTCGATACCCGTGAAGCCACCAATCTGCAGCAAGCGCGCGAACTACTGACCCAGCACAAGTTCGATATGTGTCTGACCGATTTGCGCCTGCCCGATGGTGACGGCATCGAACTGGTCAAATATGTGCAGGCGCATCAGCCGACACTGCCGGTTGCAGTCATCACGGCACACGGCAATATGCAGACCGCGATTGAGGCGATGAAATCCGGTGCCTTCGATTTCCTGTCCAAACCGATCGAACTTGGCGTGCTGCGTGAACTGGTCAAGAACGCGCTGGCCCTGCCAACACCGGAAAGCGAAAAGGTCGTAACCGAGTTTCCGGCCAACGCCCCGCAACTCATCGGCAGCAGCAGCAAAATGCAGGCGCTGCGCCAAACCATCGCCAAAGTCGCACGCAGCCAGGCACCGGTCCATATCACCGGCGAATCGGGCACCGGCAAGGAACTGGTTGCCCGACTGATCCATGCGCTCGGCCCGCGCGCCGATGCGCCTTTTGTGCCGGTCAACTGCGGCGCGATTCCGTCCGAGCTGATGGAAAGCGAATTCTTCGGCCACAAGAAAGGCAGCTTCACCGGCGCGGTCGCCGACAAGCCGGGCCTGTTCCAGGCCGCCGACGGCGGCACCCTGTTTCTCGATGAAGTCGCCGACCTGCCGATCACCATGCAGGTGAAACTGCTGCGCGCCATTCAGGAACGCGCGGTGCGCCCGGTCGGTGCGGAAAAGGAAACTCCGATCAACGTCCGCATTGTCAGCGCCACCCACAAAGATCTGGCCGAACAAGTGCAGAACGGTCATTTCCGCCAGGATCTGTTCTACCGCATCAACGTCATTTCGGTTACCACGCCGTCCTTGCGCGAACGCATCGACGACATTCCGGAACTGGCCCAGCATATCCTGAAAAAACTCGCCGATCGCCACGGCATGACCGTGCCGGGGCTGACGGCCAGCGCCAGTGCCGGGCTGAAGAAGTACGCCTTCCCTGGCAACATTCGCGAACTGGAGAACATTCTGGAACGCGCCCTGACGCTCGCCGACGGTGATGTCATCGAAGTCGAAGACTTGCTGCTACCGGAAAGCAGCGATCCGGTGATCGATGCCGCAACACTGGCGGCGGTGACCCCGGGCAAGCGTGGCGATATCCCGCTCGATCTCTATCTGGAAAAAATCGAACGCGATGCCATTGTCGAAGCGCTGGAGGCCTGCCGCTGGAACAAGACTGCCGCCGCGCGCAAGCTCGGCATCAGCTTCCGCGCCATGCGTTACAAGCTGCAGAAACTCGGTCTGGAGTAGCCGGGAAGCAATAGCGCTGAATTGTTGATAACCGACAGGAGTGGCTGCAGACAATCTGCCACACCAAGTACATGGCAAACTCCTTGGTGCTCAAGCCCGCACGTTGCCGCAACGCGCACTGCCATCGCCATGGATTGCCATGCTGACGACACTGCTGGCAAGATTTGCGAATGGTTTGAATCGCAACGGACGGAATCGATGGAGGATATAGCTTGAAACTTCGTCACGCCTCGCTGGCGATTGCAGCGGTTCTTGCTGCCGCCCTGATTTGGCAGATCAGCAAGCCTGGGTCGCCGAACGCACCATCTGCTCCCGTAACAGACAGCCCGGCAGCAGCAAATGAAAGTCGCCTGTATGAGCAAGCGCGCGGGATTGATGCATCCATCGCCTCGATGACGACACAAACGGCATTAGCACAGCCGACACCGGTCAATGCGCCACGAAGCACGACAATCGTCAGTTCCGCATCAACGGTGACGGAGTATGAGCAGCAATTCTATGCCGGCAACAATCTCAGACTCGACAAACTGATGGCGGCAACAGGAACCGAGTCATTTGCCGAGATGTTTCACGCCTTGGAAAGCGCCGAGCTCGACCCGGCGCTGCGGCAGCGATCGCAGCGGCTCAACGACAAGCTGCACTCACTGCCGGAACTTCAGTCTGGCACCATCAGCCTGCAACGCTTTGCCTGTGGTTCGCGTTTCTGTGCCGCAGCGTTTTTCAGTCAGGATGATGCCGCCTGGACATCGTTCCAAAACTCACTTCCCAGCCAACTGGGATTACCGGAAGGCGGTGTTTCGTTTGTCGGGCTATCCGGCGAGCAAGGCAACCGGGAGCAACGGCTGGTCTTTTCCATTGACGGCAACGTGACCACGGGACTGGTCATAGAAAAGAACAGCGGAATTCGATTCGAGCCAGCTGCCGAATGAGTTCAATACCGGTCTCGCCGCCGCTCAGCCGCCGGCGCGATATGGTTCCGGATCGATTGCCGTTGACCGCCCCAACAGCAAATCTGACAGCAATCGTGCTGATGCCGGCGCCAGCACGATGCCATTGCGAAAATGACCGGCGTTGACCCAAAGGTTGCGCCAACCGGACACGCGCCCGATACACGGAACACCGCCGGCACTGCCCGGCCGCAACCCCGCCCAGTGCAGTTCGATCGGCACATCACGCAATGACGGCATGATCGCATAAGCGGATTGCAGCAACGATGCCCGCGCCTCCTCGGTGGTCACCTTGGCAAAGCCGACATGCTCCAGCGTTGAACCGCACAGGATGCGGCCATCACGACGCGGGATCAGGTAGCGGCCGTCGCGCAGAACGATATGGCGCAAGCGGTGCTCGTGCGCTGCAAACAACAGCATTTGCCCACGCACCGGTTCAATGCTCACGCTCGAGGAAAACCCCGCCAGCAAGCGGCTGGTCCAGGCGCCAGAGCAAATCACAAACTGCTCTGCCCGCACTCGGCCTTGCGTTGTCTCAAGCGCATCGACAGCCGAGCCAGCACGATCAGCAATCAGTCGTTGAACCGGGGACTCGGTCAGTACCGTGACACCACGGCGGCTGACGTCACGCACCAGCGCCTGCATCAACCGCGGATTGCGGACCTGCGCCACATCGGGAAAACAGATCGCCGATTCGATATCGTTTGCCAGATCGGGCTGTGCGGCCGCCAAGGCCTCGCGCCGCCAACGCTGCATTGGCCGCTGCTGCTGCTGCGCCCATTGCACGGCCTGCTCGCGATCCGGAATGTCGAGCAATACCAGCCCACTCTGCTGCCATTCCGGATCAATACCGGTATCGGCCAGCAGCTGCGCCGACAACGCCGGATACGCCTGCTGTGCCCACTTGGCCAGCGCGGTCACGGCGGGTGGATAACGCCACGGATACAGCGGCGAGACAATTCCTCCACCGGCCCATGATGACTCGCGGCCACATTGACCGGCTTCTACAACGCAAACCTGCGCGCCGGCAATGGCGAGTTCGCGCGCGGTCATCAGGCCAATCACGCCGCCGCCGACAATGCAGATCTGCGCGCTTACTGCTGTCATTGCCACCACCGCCTCTGGTTCACCGGAGCGCCGATCCTAACGCAGATCACACCGGCAATTGTCGGCAGAATTGGCGCCAAAATTAAAGCCGCAACATGCGGCCTCAATTTCTGCAAAGCACAACTGCGTGCTCAACGCCCTTCGAGACTGACCACGCGTTCGTTCAGCGAAACAATCGTCCTGGTCATGTCACGCAACAGATTGATGAAAAGATTCGGGTGGGAATTGACCAGGGAAGCAAAATCCTCCCGTGCCACCATCATCACGCTGCAACTGCCCTGCGCCGTGACCGTCGCTGCGCGCCGCTGGCCGGTCAGTACCGCCATGGCGCCGAAAATCTCTTCTTCCTTGATCTCACCGACCTTGACGCCGTCCACCGATACATCGGCCGCGCCTTCCAGAATGGTGTAGACGTATTCGGCCTCATCTCCTTGGGTAATGATCGCTTCGCCATCGGCATAACGACGGAAGCCTGGCTGTGGTTTTTCATCGGCAGTGACCAGCCGACCGATCATCAGCATGAACAGCTGTCGCTGCTGCCGCCATAGCGGTTCAAGGTTGCCATGCACGCTCGCCAGCGGCAACAACTCCAACACGGCGCTGTCTTCGAGTTTCAATTGCAGGGCGGGCGTCAGGCCGAGAAAGTCGGCGGCATCGAAGGCATCGCCTTCATCCCAATAAAACAGCAACTTGCCTTCGGCATGCACCGCGATGCTGCCGGCACTGACCCGACACAGCGCCGGTGCCTTGATCCAGCCCAGCACGTCATCGTCAGCTTCCAGCTCAAGGGTCTGGATCTGATCGGCATGTGTCGAAAAAAGTTGTGCCGCGCTGTCACGCGCGGCACGTACGGCATCCATCAAGGCAGCGGTGGGTTCAACCAATGGAATCATTCGCTCGCTCCTACGCCATCAGTTGGTGCGGGCGGCACGCTTGCCATCGCCGGCATCGACCACCCGCTGTCCCGATTGCAGCCAGATCATGTCCGACAGGATGTTGACCGTTTCCGTCAGCCGGACATCGCGATCAGTGGCGGTAGTATCCGCTTCCGGCGTTTCCGGCAACTTGCTCAGCGGCGCCAGCCCTTTGAGTTTGCGACGGGCGTTCTCGCGCGCCAGCTCCTTGCGAGCGAACTGTTCGCGCTCGGCTTTGCGTTCAGCCTCGTTCAAGGTGACCGTTTTTTCTTTCTTGCGCTGGTTGTATTCGGCAATGTCTTCCAGCAGATATTGATACTCCGGATCCTTCATCACGCGCTTTTCCTGCATGGCGCGCAGCTGCGGGACAAACTGTTTGACATCACCGACCGGCGCGTAATTGGTCGCCTGGATGTAATCCCACGGCATGGCGTTCGGCAGCGCACTTTCACCGAACTCGGCCGTATCGAACATCGGCGGCAACGGAATATCCGGAATCACGCCACGATGCTGGGTGCTGGTGCCGTTGATACGGTAAAACTTGTGCACGGTCAGCTTGAGCTGGCCAAACGGCGTCGGGCCGTCGCGGAAACGGTTCAGATCAACCACCGTCTGCACCGTGCCCTTTCCGAACGAAGTCTCGCCAATCACCAGCGCGCGACCGTAATCCTGCAACGCCGCCGCGACAATCTCGGATGCCGAGGCGCTCTGGCCGTTGATCAGCACGACCAGCGGGCCGTCCCAGGTCACGCCCGGTTCCTCATCCGGCAACACCGACACCTGACCAATCTGATTGCGCTCCTGCACGACCGGCCCTTCATCGATGAACAGACCGGTCATTTGCGCAGCTTCATCCAGACCGCCACCGCCGTTGTTGCGCAGATCCAGCACCACGCCATCGACTTTCTCGGCTTTCAGTTTTTGCAGCAAGTCACGCACGTCGCGGGCAACGCTCTTGTAATTTTCATCGCCCATCGCCCGGGCCTGAAAATCGACATAGAACTTCGGCACCGTGATCACACCGATGCTGTGTTGCCGGCCCGGTTTGTCGACCTTGATCACTTCGGACTTGGCGGCCTGCTCTTCCAGCTTCACTTTCTCCCGGACGATGCTGACAATCTTGGTCTTGGCATCGGCACCGGCGGCATGCGGCATCACTTCCAGCCGCACCACCGAACCGGCTTTGCCACGGATCAGATCGACCACGTCATCGAGACGCCAGCCGACCACATCGACCATCGGACCATTGTCCTGACCAACCGCGATGATCTTGTCCTCCGGATAGACCTGCTTGCTCTTGTCGGCCGGGCCCATTTCGACCAACCGGACGACCTTGGTGTAAACATCGTCGGTCTGCAGAACGGCACCGATGCCTTCCAGTGACAAGCGCATTTCGATATCGAAATTCTCGGCCTGCGGTGGCGAGAAGTAATTCGAGTGCGGATCGACCGCTGCGGTAAACGCATTCATGAAATAGCTGAACACATCTTCGGAATTGGTCTGCGCCATCCGCCGCTTGGCCGCTTCGTAGCGCTTGGTCAGCAGCTCCTTGATCTCGTCCCAGTTCTTGTCGGCGAGCTTCAGGTTCAGTGCGTCATTCTTGACCCGCTGCCGCCACAGCTCATTGAGCTCGGCCATGTTCTTCGGCCACGGCGCTTTCTCGCGATCGAACTGAAAGCGGTCCTTGCCGTCAAATTTCATCGGCTTCTGCAACAGGCTGATGGCGTAGTCGTAACGGCTTTCCCAGCGCTCCTGGAACAGCGCAAACAGATCGTAGGCAAAACGCATGTCACCGCGCGCCATCGCGTCGTCCAGCTGGGTGCGGTACTGCGCGAACTGATCGATATCGGCTTGCAGGAAATAGCTGCGATTGCCGTCCAGCATGCTCAAGTACTGTTCGAACATCCGCTGCGACAGATCGTCATTGATCCGCGGTCTGGCGTAATGGAGATCGCCGAGGTAGCTGCGAATGATCTTGGCAGCCAGCGCGTGCTGCGGTTCCGGCTTCAAGGCCTCGGCCGAGGGGGCAGCCGGCAACGGGCCGGACGAAATCGCCACCACCGCCAACACCGCAGCCGCTACACCGGCGCGCATGGCACCCAACCAACGCTGATTACGCTTCATTTCATTACCTGATTGCTGACGGCCATCACTGGCCCTATGGTCCGGATTTATCGAGCATGGCACAAAGTTTCCAGCCCTGCCATGGCAGATTTGTCGGGATTTATTGCGACAAGTTTCCGGTCTACGTGCAATTGCCAACAGCGGCACAGTCATTGAACAAAAAAGGCACCAAACGGTGCCTTTTTTGTTCCGCCATTACGTCTTAGATAGGACGCATTGGCCAATTTTCAATCAGCCGAAGGCCTGAATACCGGTCTGGGCCCGACCCAGAATCAGCGCATGGACATCATGCGTACCTTCGTACGTGTTGACCGCTTCCAGGTTCATGACGTGGCGAATGACATGGTACTCGTCGCTGATGCCGTTGCCGCCGTGCATGTCGCGCGCCATCCGGGCGATATCGAGCGCCTTGCCACAGGCATTGCGCTTGACCAGGCTGATCATCTCCGGCTTGAACCGGTGTTCGTCGATGAGTCGGCCGACCCGCAGACTGGCTTGCAGGCTCAGCGTGATTTCGGTCTGCATATCGGCCAGCTTCTTCTGGATGAGCTGGGTCGCGGCCAGCGGCCGGCCGAACTGCTTGCGGTCGAGCGTGTACTGGCGGGCGGCATGCCAGCAGAACTCGGCGGCACCCATCGCGCCCCAACTGATGCCATAGCGGGCCATGTTCAGGCAGCCGAACGGCCCCTTGAGGCCTTCGATTTCCGGGAACATGTTTTCTTCCGGCACAAACACGTTGTCCATGACGATCTCGCCGGTGGTCGACGCGCGCAGGCTGAACTTGCCTTCGATTTTCGGCGCCGACAGCCCCTTCATGCCTTTCTCCAGCACGAAACCGCGGATTTTGCCTTCATCATTCTTGGCCCAGACCACGAATACATCGGCGATTGGCGAGTTGGTGATCCACATCTTCGAGCCGTGCAGCAGGTAGCCGCCATCGACTTTCTTGGCCCGGGTTTTCATGCCGGCCGGATCGGAACCGGCGTCCGGCTCGGTCAGGCCGAAGCAGCCGACGTATTCGCCGGAGGCCAGTTTCGGCAGGTATTTCTGTCGCTGGGCTTCCGAGCCGTACTTGTAAATCGGGTACATGACGAGGCTGGACTGTACCGAGCAGGCCGAGCGGTAACCCGAATCCACACGCTCGACTTCGCGGGCGACGAGACCATAGGCGACATAACTGGCGCCAGCACAGCCATAGCCTTCAACAGTCACGCCGAGCAGGCCGAGCTCGCCCATTTCATTCATGATTTCGCGGTGAAAATGCTCATGGCGGTTGGCTTCCATGACCCGCGGCATCAGCTTTTCCTGGCAATAGGCGCGGGCGCTGTCACGGATCAGGCGCTCGTCCTCGGTCAGCTGCTCGTCGAGCAGCAGCATGTCATCCCAGTTGGCCAGCACGCCGCTGGCTTTTGCATCGGTTTTCGCCGTCATTCGCTTGTATCCATTCCTGTGCGCACACCACATCGGTGCCGGAGCCAAATCCGGACCATTCTACGTGACTGCCCCGCCCCGCTCCATCTGGCCAGACTAGCCCGTTGCGAGCGCTTGATCGGCATCAAACGGCACCCGCTACCGTAAGCGCGCCGCACCGAGCAAACGCAAGGCAGCGCCAGCAAATATGGCCATTCAGCCGCTCTTCAGCACAGCAAACCCAGACTCACCGTCGCTTGCAAGCCCTGCCCTGACGGGTAGACTGACCGACGGAAAACGGAACGGGCCCTGAAGTTCTACGGGGCCCGGCTCAAGGAGATCATCTGCCATGCGTATCGCCAAACTCGCTCTCGGCCTCGGTGCCGCCACCCTGCTGCTGACCGCCTGTGCCTCGGTCGACCGCGGCACTGCGCTGCGCTGCGGCGCCTTTGCACTCGGTGGCGCCGCGCTCGGTGCCGCGCTCGACGGCAAGAAGGGCGCCGGCAAGGGCGCACTGGCCGGTTTGGCGGCCTGCGCCGTGGTCGAAATCGCCAGTCGCCAGACCAAGAGCAAGGCGGAGGTCGAATCCGATTACCGCACCAGCCGCGGCAAATTGCCGGCCAAGGCGGAAGTGGTCGCCTACCAGACCACGCTGAATCCGAACCCGGTGCTCAAACGCGGCGACGCCCTCAAAGTGCAGTCCATCATCCGCGTGGTCGAAGGTACCGGCGAGCCGGTGCGTGAAGTGAAGGAAGTGCTGATCGCTTACGCGCCGAGTGGCGAGGAGTTCAAGCGCGGCGAGAAAAAAGCCAATGCGGCCGAAGGCAGCGGCGAATTCCTGAACACCTTCACGCTGCGGCTGCCGGATGGCGCGCCGGAAGGTCAGTACACCATTGAAACCAGGTTGCTGATCAACGGTCGCGAAGTATCGGCACAGCCACAGCGGATCCAGTTGGCCGCCGTTGGCGAGGCCACTGCACGTTACGCCGTCCGCTGATGGCGGGTGAATGAAAAAGCCGGGCATCGCCCGGCTTTTTTGTGTTTCTTGAAAACGGCTCTTTCGAAAACGGCTCTTTCGAAAACGGCTCTTTCGAAAACGGCTCTTTCGAAAACGGCTCTTGCGAAAATGGCTGTCGCGAAAACGTCTCTCGCGGCAAGCTCGCCATTGAAATGCGTTCGCGCTCAGAGCGTCACCACGGCCCGCTGGAACAAGCGCCGGAAATTGGCGGTGGTCTGTTCGGCCAGCGTGGCGAGCTCGACCTGCCGTTCGCGGGCAATGCACTGCGCCACTTCCACGACATAGCTCGGCAGGTTGCTCTTGCCGCGGTACGGCACCGGCGCCAGCCACGGCGCATCGGTTTCAATCAACAGCCGATCCGCCGGCACCTTGCGGGCCACTTCGCGCAGGCTGTCGGCGTTGCGGAAAGTCACGATCCCGGACAGCGAAATGTAGAAACCGAGATCGAGCGCCGCTGACGCCATGGCCCAGTCCTCGGTGAAACAATGCAGCACACCGCCGTACTCACTGGCGCCCTCTTCTTTCAGCAAGGCCAGGGTATCGGCCTGCGCCTGCCGGGTATGCACGATCAGCGGCAAGCCCAGTTCACGCGCCAGCCGGATGTGCGCGCGGAAACTGCGTTGCTGTGCTTCGGCGGTGTCCGGCGTGTAGTAGTAATCGAGCCCGGTTTCGCCAATCGCGACCACTTTCGGATGCGCCGCCGCTGTGCGCACCCAGGCGAAATCGGCGGCATGAATGCCTTCATAGAGCGGATGGGTGCCGACACTGCAGCTGACGTCGGGATATTGCTCGGCAATTGCCAGTACTTGCGGAAAGCTGTCCTGCTCGACGCCGATGTTCAGAAAATGTTTGATGCCACGGCCACGCGCTTCGGCCAGCACCTGATCGAGCGTGACGCCGTCCGGCAATTCCAGCCGGTCGAGATGGCAATGGGAGTCGATGAAATGCACAGCAGAAACTCGGTGAAGCGGTGTCAGTGATACGGCAGAGCGCAAAGGTGCCTGCCGGTGCGATTACATCGTATGCGTCGGCTTGTCTGACTGCAGCGCGCCAGCCAGATAGGCTTCGATCTTGGTGCGGGCCTGGCCGTTGTCCTGGTTCGAGAACTGCACGCCGATACCGGCGGCACGGTTGCCCTGGGCACCGCGCGGCGTGACCCAGATGATGCGGCCGGCAACCGGGATTTTCTCCTTCTCTTCCATCAGCGTCAGCAGCATGAACACTTCATCACCGATGTTGTACTGGCGTGAGGTCGGAATGAACAGGCCGCCGTTTTTGACGAACGGCATGTAGGCGGCATACAGCACGGCCTTGTCCTTGATGGTCAGGGACAAAATACCGTGACGCGGACCACCCGCGGCGGCTGCGCCGGCGCCAGCGTTTGCTGCATCAGACATTCGCGATTACCTCGTTGCGGTTGCCGACTTACTATGGCGCATGCCGGCAGTGAAATCAAACCATTGAATCAGAACGCTTTCCAGCAGCGTCTGGCCGTGCAGCGACGGGTTCGACCGCAGCGCACGCAAAGCGTCGAGCACCGTCGTGACGAACCGGTCCCAGAGCGCCGGCGGGAATTTGCTGTCGCCATGCAGGCTCTTCTGCAGGCCGCGGACGGCAATGCGCTGCAGTTGCAGCAGCGCCAGATTGAGGTCGCTCTGGCCGGCCGCGACCTGGACCGGCGACAGTTCGCCGCGGGCGATCGCGATCAGCCCCTTTTCCAGTGCCTCGACCTGACCAAGCGCGTCCTGCGCCAGGAGCTCGGCGACCCGCAGCGGCGCACCTGAGGCCAGCGTCAGCGCCTGTTCCAGAGCGGGAGTTGGTTGCCCGGGGTGTGCGGTCGCCAGCCACTGCAGGGCAACGCCCTTGTCTGGCGAGGCGAGCGGCAGGCGCTGGCAGCGGCTGCGAATCGTCGCCGGCACCCGCTCGAGCTGGTGCGCCACCAGGATCAGCACGATCCGGGCACCCGGTTCTTCCAGCGTTTTCAGCAACGCATTGGCGGCGGCAATGGTCATCGCCTCGGCCGGTTCGATGACGACGGCACGCCAGCCGGCCCGGTGCGCCGACTGCTGCAGCTGCACCGACAGCTCGCGGATCTGCTCGATGCCGATGCTCTGCTTGTCGTCCGGAATGCCGACCGTCAGCAGATCCGGATGATGGCCAGCGAGCCGCAGGGCGCAGCCGGCACAGCGGCCGCAGGCAAACTGCTCGCCCTGGGCGTCGCGACACAGCAAACGGGCGGCGTAATGCCAGGCGAGCCAGGCTTTGCCGATACCGCGCGGACCATGCAGCAGCAAGCCCTGGCCGGCCCGGTCGGCGGTCAGCGCCCAGGTGAGCTTTTGCCACGCCGGCAGCAGCCACGCCGGCAAGGCCGGCAGCCGGGCGAGACTCGCATCGCCGATCATGAATGGACTCCCAGCCGTGCCTGCAGCACGGCAGCAATATCGCGCTGAACGCTGGCCAGCGGCTGGCCGGCATCGACAATCGCGAAGCGCTCTGGCTCGGCCGCTGCCCGCTGCAAATAGACCTCACGCACGCGGACAAAAAACGCCAGCTGTTCACGCTCGAACCGATCGGCTTCGCCGCGCTGACGGGCGCGCGCCAGCGCGATGTCCGGATGCAGATCGAGCAGCACCGTCAGCGCCGGTTTGAAATCACCGAGCAGCCACGCTTCCAGCGCGGCAATGCGCGCCATCGGCAGCTGCCGGCCGCCGCCCTGGTAGGCAAAGCTGGCATCGACAAAGCGATCCGACAGCACGGTTTTGCCAGCGGCAAGCGCCGGTTTGATCACGCCGGCAACGTGCTGGGCACGGGCGGCAAACATCAGCAGCAATTCGGTGTCGGAATCGACGGCTTCCTCCCGCGGCGCCAGCAACAGCTCGCGGATTTGCTCCGCCAGTGGCGTACCGCCCGGTTCGCGGGTTTGCACGACCTCGTGACCGTGCTGCTGCAACCAGTCGCGAATGAACGCGAGGTTGGTCGATTTGCCAACGCCCTCGATGCCCTCAAGGCTAATGAATGCAGGCTTAGCGGCCACGAACGCGCCTCTTCAACTGGTATTCGCGCACAGCGGCATTGTGCTGCTCGAGCGTCGCGGAGAACACGTGGCTGCCATCGCCGCGTGCGACAAAATAGAGGTAATCGCCCGCCGCCGGATTCAGCGCCGCGGCAATCGCTTCGCGGCCGGGCATGGCAATTGGCGTCGGCGGCAAGCCGCCGCGGGTGTAGGTGTTGTACGGCGTATCGGTCTGCAGATCCACTTTGCGGATATTGCCGTTGAAGCCGGCGCCCATGCCGTAAATCACGGTCGGATCGGTCTGCAGCCGCATGCCTTTCTGCAGACGACGGACAAAGACGCCGGCGATGTCCGGTCGCTCGCTGGCAAGGCCGGTTTCTTTCTCGACAATGGAGGCCATGATGAGCGCTTCATAGGCCGACGTATAGGGCAAACCCGGCGCGCGCTTGTCCCATTCTTCCGCCAGCACCGTTGTCATCACCCGATGCGCTTCGGCAAGCACGTCCAGATCGGTCATCCGCTCGGTGTAGGAATAGGTGGACGGGAAGAATTGTCCTTCCGGATGCAGCTCGGGTTTGCCAAGCGCCTGCATCAACTCGGCGTCGCTCATCGCGACGATGGTCTGCTTGAGCTTGCGGGCGTTTTTCAGCGCGGCGCGCACGTCCCGGATGTTCCAGCCCTCGACGAACGTCACCGAATAGTGAATGACATCGCCAGCGCTCATCCGCTGCAACAACGAGCGGAGCGATTCACCACGCTTGATCAGGTACGTGCCGGCCTTGATCGACTGAAACTCCGGATTGGCGCGCAGCCAGAGCCGCCACCACGGCGATTGCGATAGCCAGCGTTTGGCCTGCCACTCGCGCAGCAAACCGCTGACGTGGGAGCCACGCACCACTTCGAACTCAACCGTTTCGGTTTCTGGCAACAGCACGCGTTGGTCCAGCTCGCTGATCTGCCAGACGACAAACCCAGCCGCCGCAACCGCCAGCAAAATCAACACCGCCACCAACCGCAGCAACGCTTTCATCCGTTCGGATTCCGTCCAATCAATTGTTGCAACTGCCGGGTCGCCGCCCCGATCGGCCACTGCCGCTCAGCCAAGGCGATGACAGGCCAGATCCCGATCACCGCGTTGCACAGGAACACCTCGGTTGCCGCCAGCAGCGCATCCGGCGGAAAATCCGCGACCTCGACCGGCAGGCCCTGTTGTTCGCACTGTGCCAGCAATTCGGCGCGCATGACGCCAGCTACGCCACAACGCTGCAGGGACGGCGTACACCAGTGACCATCGGCGGCGCGGAAAAACAGATTGCTGGTGGTGCCTTCGATGACCAGGCCGCGATCATCGCACATCAGGCCTTCGGCAATCTGTGCGTCCTGCCACTCGGCGCGCGCCAGCACTTGTTCCAACCGGTTACCGTGCTTGAGGCCGGCCAGTAGCGGCTGCGCCGACAAGCGGGTGTCGCACCAGCGGATCCGAATGCCGTCACGGACGTGACGTTCGACATCCTGCGGCCAGTCCCGGCGCAGCAACAAGCGCTGACACTCGCCATTGGCCGGCAAACCATAGCCGCGGCCACCGCGACCGCGGGTGAGCGTAACCCGCACAATGCCGCGCTCGACACCGTGGCAAGCAGCGGCAAGCTCGCGCTCCAGCGCCAGCCAGTCCGGCTCCGGAAAACGCAGGCGCTGCACGGTCAGTTGCAGACGCTCGCGATGGCGCGACCACAGCGCCGGCTGTCCGTTCGTCACCGCGATGGTGCTGAAACAGCTGTCGCCAAACAACACGCTGCGATCATCGATCGGCAGCTGCGTCGCCGGTTCGCCATTGCACCAACTGCGGATCATCGTCGCGCTTGCCTCACCAGAAAAAACAAAACCCGGTCAGGTTGCACCGGACCGGGTTTGTTGACGCCTTCGCGCCGGCATCAGACACGCTTGAAGATCAAGGTGCCGTTGGTACCACCGAAGCCGAACGAGTTCGACATGACGATGTCCACTTTGGCCTGGCGCGCAGTATGCGGCACGTAGTCGAGGTCACAACCTTCGTCCGGATTATCCAGATTAATGGTCGGCGGCACCACCTGATCCCGCAGGCTGAGCAGGCTGATGATGGCCTCAACCGCGCCGGCGGCACCGAGCAGGTGGCCGGTCATCGACTTGGTCGAGCTGATCATGAGCTTGCCGGCGTGGTCGCCGAAGACATGCTTGATCGCCATCGTTTCGGCGAGGTCACCGGCTTTGGTCGAGGTGCCGTGGGCATTGATGTAGTCGATCTGATTCGGATTCAGACCAGCGTCCTTCAAGGCGCAGGCCATCGACAACGCCGCACCCGCGCCGTTTTCCGGCGGCGCGGTCATGTGGTAAGCATCGCCGGACATGCCGAAACCGATCAGTTCACCGTAAATCTTGGCACCGCGTTGCTTGGCGTGTTCGTACTCTTCCAGCACCATCACACCGGCACCGTCACCGAGCACAAAACCGTCGCGATCGCGGTCCCATGGCCGCGAGGCCTTGGTCGGGTCGTCGTTGCGGGTCGACAGCGCACGCGCCGCGCCAAACCCGGCCAGACCGAGTGCGGTGGTGGCGTTTTCGGCGCCGCCGGCGACCATCACATCGGCATCACCGTAAGCGATGATGCGAGCGGCGTGGCCAATCGAATGCGCACCGGACGTGCAGGCAGTCACGATGGCGAGGTTCGGGCCGCGCAAACCAAACTGAATCGACAGGTTGCCCGACACCATATTGATGATCGAACCCGGCACAAAGAACGGCGAAACCTTGCGCGGACCACTATCACGCAGCGCGTCGTGGTTCG
This sequence comes from Permianibacter sp., assembly GCA_046297695.1. Classification (GTDB taxonomy): domain Bacteria; phylum Pseudomonadota; class Gammaproteobacteria; order Enterobacterales; family Permianibacteraceae; genus Permianibacter. The sequence continues at coordinate 29,998 of JBKBHF010000002.1, forward strand.
CTTCAATGGTACCGAGACCACCAATGCCGGCGCCCACCAAGCAGCCGATACGGGCAGCATTTTCCTCGGTGACCACCAGACCGGAATCCTGAAACGCCTGGATGCCGGCAGCCATGCCGAGCTGAATGAACGGATCCAGACGACGAGCCTCTTTGGCCGGCATCCAGTTTTCCGGGTTGAAGCCCTTTACCGAAGCAGAGAAACGGGTCGAAAAAGCGGCGGTATCGAAGGCATCGATCAGCGCAGCTCCGCTGCGACCGGCTTTGAGCCCGTCCCAGCTTTCATTGACGGTGAGGCCGAGCGGCGTGAGCATGCCAAGGCCCGTCACCACAACGCGTCGCTTGACCACGTGCGGTCCTCCCTGGGAGATGTTCTGCATAAAAGAACGGGATGGAAGAACGGGCAGCCAAAGCCGCCCGTTTTTACTGAATGCTATCGCGTCAGGTCAGCAAGTCTTAGTTGCTGTTGGCCTTGATGTAATCAATGGCGGCCTGAACGGTGCTGATCTTCTCGGCTTCTTCATCTGGAATTTCGAGATCGAATTCTTCTTCCAGGGCCATGACCAGCTCAACGGTGTCCAACGAATCGGCGCCCAGATCGTCAACGAAGGAAGCGGCCGGGTTGACGTCTTCTTCTTTGACGCCCAGTTGCTCCACAACGATTTTCTTGACGCGTTCTTCGATAGTGCTCATGGAAATACATTCCTCTAGACAAGCGAGGCAGCTAGTTTATGGATTCGGCCCCCATTTGCAAGCTTGGGGACCGCCGGTCGGCTGCTGGTTCGACCAGGAATTCCACAGCATTCTTGTCGAAATGCCGCGGGTAAACAACCACTTACATCAAGTTATCATGCTTCGCACCAAAGCGGTGCGAAGCAAATTTCTGGCTTACGCCATGTTCATGCCGCCATTGACGTGCAGGGTTTCGCCGGTGATATAGCCGGCGGCATCCGACGCCAGGAAGCCGACCGCCGACGCGATGTCCTGGGCCTGCCCGAGCTTGGCCAGCGGGATCTGGGTCGACAGCTTCTCTTTCTGCTCGTCCGACAGCGCGTGGGTCATGTCGGTTTCGATGAAGCCCGGCGCCACCACGTTGACGGTGATGCCGCGCGAACCGACTTCCCGGGCCAGCGCCTTCGAAAAACCGATGACACCGGCCTTGGCGGCGGCATAGTTGCTCTGACCGGCATTGCCCATGGTGCCCACCACCGAGCCAATGCTGATGATGCGGCCCCAACGGGCTTTCATCATGCTGCGCAGGCAGGCTTTGCTCAGGCGGTAAATCGACGACAGGTTGGTGTCGATGATGGCATCCCACTCATCGTCCTTCATCCGCATCAGCAGGTTGTCGCGGGTGATGCCGGCATTGTTGACCAGCACATCCGGCGCCTTGCCGAATTCTTTTTCGATATTCGCCATCAAGGCATCGATCGACGCGGCATCGGCAACGTTGACCATCAGGCCCTTGCCCTTGATGCCGTGCTCAGCGAAATACTTGCTGATGCTCTCTGCGCCGCTTTCCGAGGTGGCGGTACCGACCACGGTGGCGCCTTGGCTACCGAGTTGCAGCGCAATCGCTTTGCCGATACCGCGGCTGGCACCGGTGACCAGTGCCAGCTTGCCGTTCAGATCCAGATTCATTTTAGATGTCCTTTCTTTCACAACCCAAATTCATCGGCGGAGTGCGCTACATCACAACCAAACGTTTGAACCTAGCAACGAGATAACCCGCAAAAACAAACACGATCAACACAGCAGCAACCAGCGGTGCGGCTATTGCAAAAGTCATTTGAAACTTCGCCATGACCAACGCCATCCCCGTTACCAATCCGATAGCAAGGGAAAGCAGCACCAGTCCTATCAAATAACCTAAAAGTTCATTGACTGCCTTCAGGCGCTCACGCGAGTCCTTCATTGCTACATTCCTCGTCTCTTGAGCAGACACTTTCGCTTCAACCGGCCAGCGCGGCATCAAACGCCGCCTTGTCCTGCACGCTGACTGCGGTCAGCTCCTTGTTGATGCGTTTGGCGAGGCCGGCCAACACCGCACCCGAGCCACACTCGATCAAGCGGGTTACGCCTTTGCTCGCCAGCGCCTGCACAACTTCCGTCCAACGCACCGGACAATACAGCTGACGCACCAGCGCCTCGCGAATGCGGGCCGGCTCGGTTTCGATCGCGACATCGACGTTGTTGACCACCGGAACCGCCGGCACGTTAAAGGTGATTTGTTGCAGCAGCGTGGCAAGCCGCTCAGCCGCCGGCTTCATCAGCGCACAGTGCGACGGCGCCGACACATTCAGCGGCAACGCGCGCTTGGCGCCTTTCGCTTTGCAGGCTTCCATCGCCCGCTCGACCGCAGCGGCATTGCCAGCGATGACAACCTGACCGGGCGAATTGAAATTGACCGGCGCTACGACTTCACCTTGCGCGCTTTCATTGCAGGCAGCCTGAATGTCGGCATCGTCCAGACCCAGGATCGCGGCCATCTTGCCCTGCCCTTCCGGCACGGCCTCCTGCATGAACTTGCCACGCGCCTCGACCAGCTTGATGCCATCGGCAAACGCCAGTGCGCCACTGCAAACCAGCGCCGAGTATTCGCCAAGACTGTGCCCGGCCATGAATGCCGGCACCGCGCCATCACGCGACAGCCACAAGCGATACAGCGCAACGCTGGCGGCCAGCAAGGCAGGCTGCGTCCGCCAGGTCACATTCAGCTCGGTTTCCGGGCCGTTTTGGCACAAGGCCCACAAATCGTAACCGAGCGCATCGCGCGCTTCGGCAAAGGTTTCTTTCACCACGCTTTCGTCGGCAAAGCTCGCCAGCATGCCAACGCTTTGCGAACCCTGTCCCGGGAAGACAAATGCAGTCGTCATTTCACACGTATCCGAATGAAAAAGAGAAAATCAGAACCGGACCAGCGCCGAGCCCCAGGTGAAGCCGCCACCAAACGCTTCCATCAGCAAGGTTTGGCCACGCTTGACCCGGCCATCGCGCACCGCCGCGTCAAGTGCGAGCGGAATCGAGGCACTGGAGGTATTGCCGTGATCGCCAATGGTGACCACGACCCGCTCCATCGGCATGTCGAGCTTGTTGGCGATGGCCTGAATGATGCGCATGTTGGCTTGATGCGGGATCAGCCAGTCGATATCCGACTTGGTCATGCCGTTGTGCGCCAGGGTTTCGTCAACGATATTGCTGAGCGTGCGCACCGCGACCTTGAACACCTCATTGCCACGCATGACAATGAAACGCTCGTTGTCTTTCGGATCTTCTTTCGGCGTGTCGTTCGGCAGCGGATTCGGGCAATAGAGCAACTCTTCGTACGAACCATCGGCATGGATATGCGCCGACAAAATGCCCGGCTCTTCGCTCGCGCCGAGCACGACGGCACCCGCGCCATCGCCGAACAGGATGCAGGTCGTGCGATCCTGCCAGTTGATGATGCGGGTCAGGCACTCGGCACCGATCACCAGTGCGTACTTCGCCGCACCGGTCTTGATGAATTTGTCGGCAATGCTGAGGCCGTAGACAAAACCGGAGCAGGCCGCGGTGACATCAAACGCCGCAATGCCGCCGAGCCCGAGGTTACGCTGAATGAGCGCAGCCGTGCTCGGGAACACCCGATCCGGGGTCGCGGTGCCGACCACGATGAGGCCGATGTCTTCGGTGCGGATGCCGGCCATTTCAATGGCCCGCTTGGCCGCCTCGCTGCCCATGGTCGACGCCGACTCCTTGCCACCGGCAACGTGACGCTTGCGGATCCCGGTGCGCTCGACAATCCAGGCATCGCTGGTTTCGACCAGCTTCTCGAGGTCAAAGTTGGTCATGGCTTTCTCAGGGAGAAAGCTGCCCGTGCCGAGAATCTTGCTATAGACCGCTTTGCTGTTAGTCACGCTGTTCATACACCGCTAGTTGACATGATCGCTGCCGCAGCAACGCAGGACGGTTGTCGTCATCGGAGGGTTTGTCGTCCGAACCGTCGTCATCCGAATGGAAACAGGGCCGTTCAATTACGAAACGGCCCGGCTCACCAACAATGCCTCGATCTCGCTGCGGATCTTTGCCGGCACGTTGTAGTGGACTTCCTTGATGGCTTCTTCAATGGCGCAGACCGTTGCGGCCTCATTGGCACCGCCGTGGCTCTTGATGACGATGCCATCCAAGCCTACCAGACTGGCCCCATTGTACTGGTCGGGGTTGATGCGGTTGCGGAACGATTTCAACACCGGCATCGCAATGGCGGCGCGCAGCTTGTTGAACCAGTTCATGGTGAACTCGTCCTTCAGCTTGGCCATCACCAGCTTGACGATGCCCTCGCTCGCTTTGAGCACGGCATTGCCGACAAAACCATCACACACCACGACATCGGCTTCACCGGCATAAATATCATTGCCTTCGATGAAACCGATATAACGAATGGCCGGTGTCGCGCCGAGCAGCTGCGCCGCTTTCTTGACCTGCTCGTTGCCTTTGATTTCTTCTTCGCCGACGTTGAGCAAGCCGACCGATGGCGACGCCAGTCCGTCAACCGCACTCGCCACCACCGAACCCATCACGGCGAACTGGAACAAGCCTTCGGCATCGCAATCGACGTTGGCACCGAGATCCAGCATGTGGCAGTGGCCTTTGGCCGTCGGCAGCTTGGTGCAGATGGCCGGGCGATCAACGCCGGGCAGCATCTTGACGACAAAACGGGCCAACGCCATCAGCGCACCGGTGTTGCCAGCGGACACGCAGGCCTGAGCTTCGCCGTCGCGGACCAGTTGCAGGGCCACGCGCAGCGAGGAGTCTTTTTTCGAACGCAATGCGACCGACGGCTTGTCATCCATCAACACCACTTCGGTCGTATGACGTATACGCAGACGCGGGTGCTGTTCCGCTTTTCGCTGACGCAACAAAGCCCGAATCGCTGACTCATCCCCTACGAGAACGAGCTGCAGATCCGGGTGTTTGTCGAGCGCAGTCAGCGCGGCGGGGATAGTAACAGGGGGGCCATAATCGCCCCCCATGCAGTCGATCGCCAGAGTGACTTGGGTCACGATGGCTAATCTCTGTTGTTGTTTTACTAAGCGCCGAACTTAGATGACTTTACGACCGCGGTAGTAACCGTCGGCGGTAACGTGGTGACGGCGATGGGTTTCGCCGCTTTCCTTGTCAACCGACAGCGTCGGGTTGGTCAGCTTGTCGTGACCGCGACGCATGTCGCGACGCGAACGGGACTTTTTGTTCTGTTGAACGGCCATGGTTAACTCCTCACTTCAATCAGGTTCGCGCTTGCGACTGACAATTACTTGCCGGTCTTTTTCCAACCTGCCAACACCGCGAACGGATTGTCTTTGGCAGGCGCGTCGAATTGCTCTTTCGCAACCACATCAGAATCTGCGGATTGCAATGTATCGATGGAAACACTGCATTCGCCCGGTTCGTGGTTGGCCACTACCGGCAGACTCAAAATCAGTTCATCTTCGAAGATGTCGCGCAGGGCAATGTCTGCGGTTTCATCTGCCAGAATCAGCGGATCAACCTCTTCGCCGAGTTCGTCCGCTTCGTCTTCGTCGCGCACCACGCCGAGTGTGAAGTCGCGATCGACTGCATGCGTCATCGCTTGCAGACAGGTTTGGCATTGCAACTGCAACACCGCCTGGACATGCGCAATCAACAGCGGCCGACGCATGCCATCCAATTCGCCGCGCACGTCGCATTTGACTTCGCCGTCACTGCTGGTCAGCGAGGGCAACAACCGGTCAAAATGCGCGAGCGGCCAGGCGCCGGACAGCGCGGCGTTTTGACTGGCAAATTTGTGGGGCGCAAGGCGCTCCGGGAGCCGCTGGTCTCGCATAGGGGCGCGATTGTAGCGATGGCACATAATTTCGTCAAAACTAATTGCCAAACAGGGACTTGGGACACATGACCCCGTTTCGACTGGTACTGGCCTCCGGTTCCCGCTACCGGGCGGCCCAATTATCCCAGCTTGGACTGACATTTAAGACGGCCCGGCCCGATATCAACGAGCAGCCACTGGCAGGCGAAGCCCCGGCCGACACGGCTCGCCGCCTCGCCGAAGCCAAGGCGCGCGTGGTCAGCCCCCGCTATCCGGACGCCTGGGTCATCGGCAGCGACCAGACGGTCGACTGCGCCGGCCTGCTGCTCGGCAAGCCGGGTACAGAGACCAAAGCCCGGCAGCAGCTGGAACAGATGTCTGCCAAAACCGCCCGCTTCCACAGCGGCCTCTGCCTGCTGGGCCCGGCCGGCCAGTGCGCGGTGGACGTGGTGACGACCGACGTCCGCTTCCGATCACTGACTCAGGCCGAAATCGCCGCCTATATAAGGAAGGAGCAGCCGCTCGACTGTGCCGGCAGCTTCAAGGTCGAGGGCCTCGGCATCTCCTTGTTCGACGCCATCCGTGCGGACGACCCGAGCGCCTTGATTGGCCTGCCGCTGATCGCGCTGTGCCGAATGCTGCGCAATGCCGGCCTGAATCCGACCCTGTCGCCATGAAAAACGGGGCGCATGCGCCCCGTCTCTTGACTGGCAACGGTCCGCTCAGCGTGCGGCCTTTGCAGCTCCCGGATTACAACGCAGCCAGAACGGCATCGCCCATTTCCTTGGTGCCGACTTTGGTTTTGCCCGCCGTGTAGATGTCGCCGGTCCGGTAGCCGTCGGCCAATACTTTCCTGACTGCCGCCTCGATGCGATCCGCCGCCGCCGCTTCGTTCAGCGAGTAGCGCAGCATCATCGCGACCGACAGGATCATCGCCAGCGGGTTGGCGAGGTTCTTGCCGGCGATGTCCGGTGCCGAACCGTGGATGGGTTCGTACAGGCCTTTGTTGTTCTCGTCGAGCGAAGCCGAGGCCAGCATTCCGATCGAGCCGGTCAGCATCGAGGCGGCGTCGGACAGGATGTCACCAAAGATATTGCCGGTGACCATCACATCGAACTGCTTCGGATTGCGGATGAGCTGCATCGCCGCGTTGTCGACCAGCATGTGGCTGAGTTCGACATCCGGATATTCCTTGCCCACTTCGATGACCACGTCGCGCCAGAGCTGGGTGCACTCCAGCACGTTCATCTTGTCGACCGAGCAGACTTTCTTGTTGCGTTTCTGGGCAGTGCGGAAGGCGACATGGGCGATGCGGCGGATCTCGCTTTCGCTGTAGATCATGGTGTTGAAACCGACCCGCTCGCCGTTGCGCACTTCAATGCCGCGCGGCTCGCCAAAATAAATGTCACCGACCAGCTCGCGGATGATCATGATGTCGAGGCCGGCGACGACTTCCGGCTTCAGTGTCGAGGCATCGGCGAGTTCGGCATAGACGCTGGCCGGGCGCAGGTTGGCGAACACGTTCATCGCCTTGCGAATACCGAGCAGACCGCGCTCCGGCCGCTGTTCACGCGGCAGGTTGTCGTACTTCGGCCCCCCCACGGCGGCGAGCAGTACAGCATCAGCCGCCAGCGCGGCTTTCAAGGTCTCGTCCGGCAGCGGCTTGCCGGTCGCATCGACCGCACAACCGCCGATCAGTGCGGTTTCGGTTTCGATTTTCAGGCCGTCCTTTTTCAGCGCATCCAGAACGCGCACGGCCTGCGCCATGATTTCCGGACCAATGCCATCGCCGGGCAGCAGCAGAACTTTCTTGCTCATCATCTCTTCCTTAATTCAACAAAAGCGGTACAAGCCATATACCAACAAGTACCCAGACTATTGACCAAAGCTGAACTTCACACACTCAGTCCACTTTAGCCATGATTTGAGCTCATCGGGTGAAACATCTCTGAGCCAAAAATGAATTGTCAAACCGCGCATATCCTCACCCGGTACAACCACCGGCATCAATGTATCCAGAGACAATACCGGGCCGGACTCTTCTCGAAGAAACCACGTAACAGGACTGCCTGACAACACACCAGAAATGCGCTTCACAGTATCCGACTCAGGATTGTTGGGATGAAATCCAACGTAGAATCCGGCCAGAGGCAGGCCCTCACGAGAGTCTGAGAACCGGAATACATCGAAATCCGGCCCCCTTTCAACAGTCCAGAGATATCCATCCATCGGACAATAATGCACCGAGACTCCATTCATGGATATTTTGGAGTCCCGGTCTTCCCACCCTGGCGGACTCGGTGCAGTCCAAATGGATTCAGAGGCCAGAACAGTCAGGGCCAGCAGAATATTCAACGAATGGCACCAAACAGCCACGGCCGCTCGTTTTTGCGCTGGGCTTCAAACGCCTTGATGGCCTCGACGTGCTGCAGGGTCATGCCGATATCATCGAGGCCATTGACCAACACGTGCTTGCGCGGTGGGTCGATATCGAACTTCAGCGTCGTGCCAGCCGAACTGGTGATGGTCTGGTTCGGCAAATCAACGGTCAGGGTATAGCCTTCGTTGGCCGCGCATTCGGCGAACAGCTTGTCCATGACATCGTTGCCGAGCACGATCGGCAGGATGCCGTTCTTGAAGCAGTTGTTGAAGAAAATATCGGCGTAGCTCGGCGCCAGAATGCAGCGGAAGCCGTAATCCAGCAGCGCCCACGGCGCGTGTTCACGCGACGAGCCGCAGCCGAAATTCTCGCGTGCCAGCAAAACTTGCGCACCTTGGAAACGCGGCTGATTCAGCACGAAGTCCTTGTTCAGCGGCCGCTTGCTGTTGTCCATTCCCGGCTCGCCGTGATCGAGATAGCGCCATTCGTCGAACAGGTTCGGGCCGAAACCGGTGCGGTTGATCGATTTCAGGAACTGCTTCGGGATGATCGCATCGGTGTCGACGTTGGCGCGATCCATCGGCGCAACCAGGCCTTTCAAAACAGTAAATTTTTCCACGCTTTTTCTCCTGTGGAAGCGGGCTTGCCCGCGATGATTCTCCGGCGCCTGCCGAATCGCGGGCAAGCCCGCTCCCACATTGATCCGAATTAGTTGAAGGTGCGCACGTCAACGAAATGACCGGCAATCGCGGCCGCTGCGGCCATCGCCGGGCTGACCAGATGGGTGCGGCCCCCCTGACCCTGACGGCCTTCGAAATTGCGGTTCGAGGTCGAGGCGCAATGCTCGCCCGGCTGTAGGCGATCGGCGTTCATCGCCAGACACATCGAGCAGCCCGGTTCACGCCATTCAAAACCAGCGTCGAGGAAAATCTTGTCCAGCCCTTCTTTTTCCGCCTGCAATTTCACCAGACCGGAGCCCGGTACCACCATCGCCTGTTTGATCGTCGAGGACACTTTCTTGCCTTTGGCGACGGCAGCGGCTTCCCGCAGATCTTCGATACGCGAGTTGGTGCAGGAACCGATGAATACGCGGTCGAGCTTGATCGAGGTGATTGGTTGATCGGCTTTCAAGCCCATGTATTCGAGTGCACGGGTGATACTTTCACGCTTGACCGGATTTGCTTCATTGGCCGGATTCGGGACCTTGGCATAGACCGGCGCCACCATCTCGGGCGAGGTGCCCCAGGTCACTTGCGGTTCAATGTCTTCGGCTTTCAGTTCAACCACGGCATCGTATTGGGCATCGTGATCGGACACCAGTGTTTTCCAGTAGGCAACCGCCTTGTCCCAGTCGGCGCCTTTCGGGGCGAACGGCCGATCTTTCAGATAGTTGATGGTGGTGTCATCGACGGCGACCATGCCAACGCGAGCGCCGGCTTCGATCGCCATGTTGCAGATCGTCATCCGGCCTTCCATGGACAGACCGCGAATGGTGTCGCCGCCAAATTCCATCGCATAGCCGGTGCCGCCCGCAGTGCCGATTTTGCCGATCACGGCCAGCACGATGTCCTTGGCGCCAACGCCGACACCGAGCTTGCCGCTGACTTTCACCAGCATGTTCTTGTTTTTCTTCTGCCACAGGCATTGCGTCGCCAGCACATGCTCGACTTCGGAAGTACCGATGCCGAACGCCAGCGCTCCAAACGCGCCATGCGTCGCGGTATGCGAATCGCCGCAGACAATGGTCATGCCCGGCAAGGTCGCCCCCTGCTCCGGCCCGATCACATGCACGATGCCCTGACGGACATCGCTCATCTTGAATTCGACGATACCGAATTCATCGCAGTTCTTGTCCAGCGTTTCCACTTGCAGGCGCGAGATCGGATCGGCAATGCCTTTGCTCCGGCCTTCAGTCGGCACGTTGTGATCCGGCACCGCCAGATTGGCATCGATGCGCCAGGGTTTGCGCTTGTTGAGCTTCAAGCCGTCGAACGCTTGCGGGCTGGTCACTTCGTGCAGCAGCTGGCGGTCGATGTAGATCAGTTCAGCGCCGGTGTCGGCGCGCAGGACGACGTGTTCGTCCCACAGCTTGTCATACAGGGTGCGGCCCATCGCTCGGTCTCCGTTACCAGACTGGCCGCTTTGGACGGGCGGCCATCATCAAAAGATGGCCAAGGATAGACGGTAGGCCTAAAATAACTCCAATTTCGTATTTTTATGAATTGTATTCGATTATGGAATGCTGCCCCACCGGATGGCCCTGATGGACAGCGCCCTGCTCAAAGCCTTTGTCGCGGTCGCTGACGGCCAGTCGTTTTCCCGAGCCGCCGACCAGCTGCACCTGACTCAGCCGGCGGTCAGCAAGCGCATTGCCAACCTCGAAGCCGAGCTCGGTCAGCGCTTGTTCGACCGGGTCGGCCACGCGGTCCACCTGACCCCGGCCGGCCAGACCCTGCTGCCGCGCGCACGCCGGCTGCTGCAGGACATGGACGATACCGCCACCGCGCTATCGAACCTGACCGGCAAAATCGCCGGGCCGCTGCGCATCGCCACCAGTCACCATATCGGCCTGCGCCGGCTGCCCGCCTTGCTGCGCGACTACACCCTGCGTTATCCCGACGTGACACTGGAATTCGACTTTGTCGATTCCGAGCAGGCCTACCATGAGGTCGAGCAAGGCCTGCGCGAGCTCGCCATTGTCACACTGCCGGACGAACCGCAGGCATCGGTGACCGCGGTGCCGGTGTGGCGCGAGCGGCTGATCCCCTGTGTCCAGCGCAACCATCCACTGGCCCGGCAACGCACCGTGGCGATTGCCGAACTGGCTGCCCATCGCGCCGTCCTGCTTGGCGGCCACACGTTTACCCAGCAGAAAGTCGATCAGCTGTTCGCCGGCCATCAGGTCGAGCTGCGCGATCGCACCAGCAGCAGTTACCTCGAAGCGATCGCGATGCTGGTCACTGCCGGCCAAGGGTGGGCATTGCTGCCCGACATCATGGTGCGTGACGAGCTGGTGGTGCTGAACGTACAGCCGGCGATTGCCATCGAGCGTTCGCTCGGCGTGGTGCATCACCGCGACCGCACGCTGTCGAACGCCGGGCGCGCGCTGGTGCAGTTGCTGCGCGCGGCAGCGTCGGTCTGAACTCTGTGTCTTCCCGCGATAAGCTTGGTTTTTTGACGACCGTAACTTGACAGGGCAAGCACTCGCCACCACGCTACGCGCCGTCCTTTGCAGCCCGGTTTCCCGGCCGAGAACGAAAGATGTCGATCAATACCACGCCGGCGCCGTTGTTGCCGGCAGGCACGCTTGCCGCGCTGCGCGCTGCCTGGGCATTGCCTGATCTGCCGGCGCAAGCCTTGGGCGGCGAAGAAAGCCGCATCAACATCAGTCTGCGCATTGGCGATCTGGTGCTGCAGCGAATCAACAGCACGGTGTTTCCGTCGCCACAGCGAGTGGTTGACAATGTGGTCCAGGTCAGCCGACACCTCGCGGCCCACATCGCCGATCGCAGTTACCCTGAGCAAGCCCTACAGGCCGTGCCAGCGCGCAGCGGCGAATTCGGCGTCAGCATTGATGGTGGTGTCTGGCGGGCCACCCGCTTCATTCCGGACGGCGTCAACCACGACCGGGTCAGCAGCGACGCGCTCGCCCGTGAAGGCGCCCGCGCCATTGCCGCCTTCCTGCTCGCGCTGCGCGATTTCAATCCACGCCATTACGAACCGGCGCTGCCAGAATTCCATCAGTTATCCAACCGGATCACCGCGCTGCGCGATGCAGTCCAGACAGATCGGTTCGGCCGCGCCAAAGCTGCCGCCGACGTGATCGCCGGACTGGAACAGCGTCTCGGCTATCTGGAGCAACTGGAACAACAATGCGTCAGCGGCCGGCTGCCCGCGCGTTTCGTTCACGGTGACACCAAGATCGCCAATGTGCTGTTCGACCGCCACGACAAAGCCATCGCCGTAATGGATCTCGACACGGTGATGGTGTCGAGTCTGGTGTTCGATTTTGCTGACATGGCCCGCTCGTTCTGCAATCCCGTAGGCGAACACAGCGTGCCCGATGCCGTCAGCGTATCGATACCGCGCTTCCGCGCCTTGGCCGATGGCTTTTTGTCGGTGCTGGACCGCGAACTGACTCGCGTAGAGCGGGAAGCCTTGTTGCCTGCCACGCTGGCCGTCACGACCACATTGGCCATCCGCTTTCTGACCGATCACCTGAGCGGCGATCACTACTTCCGGGTTGAACAAGCCGGTGACAACCTGCGCCGCGCTGCGGTACAACTGGCGCTGGTGCAGGCGTTCGAGCGCGAACAGAAGTCGCTGCGCCGCCACCTGCGCCTGTAAAACCAAGCTCACCACACCTCGACCAGGAGCTTCGCGATGAAATGGGAAAAGTTCCGCCGCAGCAGCAACGTCGAGGATCGCCGCGGTGTCCGCGGTGGTGGCAAAGGCCTGCTCGGCGGCGGTATCGGCGGCATCGTGATTTTGCTCATTGCCTGGTATTTCGGCCTCGATCCGCAACTGCTGATGCAGGGTGCACAGATGCTCGACAGCGGCGGCAGTGCGCAAGGCGAAGCGCTGCAGCCGGGCCAGGATCCCCAATCGGAACTGGTCGCGCATGTGCTCGGCGACACCGAAGATGTCTGGAATGCACTGTTTGCCGAGCAAGGCGGCCAGTATCGCGCGCCACGCTTGATCCTGTTCAGCGATGCCACCCCTACCGCCTGCGGCATGGGGCAATCGGCGATGGGGCCGTTTTACTGCCCGCCCGATGAGCAGGTTTACATCGATCTGAGTTTCTTCCGCGATCTGCACCAGCGCTTCGACGCGCCCGGCGATTTTGCTCAGGCCTATGTCGTCGCCCATGAAGTCGGCCACCACGTGCAGAACCTGATGGGGCTGTCCGGGCAAGTCCATCAAGCCCGCCAGCGCTTGTCCAAAGCCGAAGGCAACGCCTTGTCGGTAAAACTGGAATTGCAGGCCGATTGCTTTGCCGGATTGTGGGCGCACCATGCCGAAACGCGTTTCCAGTTTCTGGAGGCCGGTGATGTCGACGAAGCGCTGACCGCCGCCGCGGCGATTGGCGATGACAGGCTGCAACAACAATCGGGGGGCCGGGTGGTGCCGGAATCGTTCACCCATGGCAGCAGCGCGCAGCGCGTGCAGTGGTTTCAAACCGGATTTCGGCACGGCCAAGTCGCGGCGTGTGACACTTTCAACTGAGGGTTCCGGTCAATGCCGAGATGTCGGCACGCTTATGCATAGAAAGCTGCGGTGAAAAGCTGCGATAGCAAGCCGCAGCAAAAAGCGGCTGTCGAGCGACGCTGTGGCGGCGCATTGCGAAACAAGCTGTGCTGTACCCCCGCCACACCAGCGCATTCTTGCGAGAAAAATAAACCGGCATTACGCCGGTTTGTTTTTTTACAAGCCGGCACTCAATCCGGCTCACCGGCATTGATGGCGCGACCGGTGATCGTCAAGCGCACTTTGCGCCGGTCTTCGCCGCGCCGGTCCTGCTGCGAGCGCAGATCCGGCACCGTCATCTGGCGACCATTGACCGCACGGCGATCGATACCACTGCGTCGGTCGGCCAAGCGCCGATCCGGCATCGTCGGCGTCCAGATCACCGCTTCGTCATCGGGTAGCTGTTTGTCCATACGGCACGCTCGGGATACAACACGGTACAAACCGTTACAGTGAGTATGACATAAGCGTGAACTGGCGCACGCTCATCGTGGCGACCGGCGCAAAGATAATTGGCGAAAAACCGACCATACTTCAGGCCATCGTAGCTGTCGGTGGCCTGTTCCCATGCGAGTCGCAAGCCAAGCGTTGTTGGCGTTACTGCAAACCCCGTCGTTCAAGGAGGGCCAGCCGCAGGCCTGCGCTGATGCCGCCCGGCAATGGCAGCAGCAACACCAGCTCGATACCGCCGGCCTCAACGCCCTGTTGACCCAGTTTGGTGCCCAGCTGCTGCACGTGGTCCGCAGCGGCCAGCTGGCACCGCAGGCCGGAAGCGAATTGCTGGCCCGACTGATAGCACTCTCCGATCTCGAAATCCCCACCTCGCTGTATGCGCTGCAGGAAGTTCTGCAAAACCTGGCCGAACATCAGCGCCAGGTCAGTGACACCACGGACAAGGAACAGTTCGTTCGGCGGGAAATGGGTCGAATTTTGGCCAGCCTGCCCCAGCGCGACTCCCATGTCGCCGATGCCTGCCGCTATACTGGCCGGTACGCGGCACTCCGCCGCTCCGCCTAAAAGCCTGACTCATGGATGAAAACGAGAGCGCATCGGGCATCCCGATGATCACCCCACTGCCGTCCCGGCCCGTGGCGGGCGAGCCGTTGGTGTCGGTTCAGGTCCTGACCGCGACTCGCATCCTGGTCATCAACAGCAAGGGCGGCGCCGGCAAGACCACGGTTGCAACCAATATTGCCGCCTGGCTGGCCCGACGCGGCGCCACCGCCCTGGTCGATGCCGATCCACAAGGCTCTTCCCATCACTGGTGCGAACACCGGCCCAATACCCTGCCGGCGGTGTACGGCATCAAAGTCGGCAACAACAGCCGGCTGACCCGCAGCTTCCAGTGGCGGGCGCCACGCAATACCCAGTGGTTGATCACCGACGCGCCACCCGGCCTGACCGGCCCTGCGCTCGATGACCTGGTGCTCGACCACGATCTGATCGTGATCCCGGTCTTGCCGTCCGATATCGACATCCGCGCCTCGGCCCGATTCATTGGCGAGCTGCTGCTCTGCCCGGCCATGCGCAAAAAGCGCCGGCCGATCGCTGTCATCGCCAACCGGGTCAAGCAGCAGACCAAGGCCTGGGAGCGGCTGCAAAAATTCCTGCTCAGCCTGAACATCCCGTTTGTCGGCGCCCTGCGCGACACCCAAAACTACGTCCGGCTATACGGCGAAAGTCTCGGCGTTTGTGATGGCAAAGGTGAGGTGTACGGCCGCGATCGCGATGACTGGAAAATGTTGCTGCTGTGGCTGGATGCCCAAATCAACCACACCGCATGGCCGCCGGTTGAACTCCATCACGAGCAGACCGGGGCCGCTGAGAGCGCATGACCCGTGATTTGCCCACCAACAAAAAAGCGCCGTCTGGCGCTTTTTTTGTTGGTGGGCTGCCGCTGCTGCCGATTCAGCGACAGAACTTGGCAACGTGCTCGGCATCGACCAGCCGCAACTCACCATCCACCGACTGCACGGTCAACAAATAATCGGTGCGCACCGGCTGGCGCACCGGGTTGCTTTCGGTCGGCACGAACTGCCAGTCCTTGACCCACGCCAACACCGCCTCGACAAACCGCCCCTGCGGATACGATTTGCGCACCTGGACATCAAAACTCTGGCCTTCGGCATCAATGGCGAAATGCACGGCGACGCAGCCGTACTGCAAATTGCGTCCCGTGTTAATCGGCGCCTGCACGGACAACGGCTCCTGCCACCGCCAGTAATCGCGCAGCTGCGCGGGCGCGACGGCGATCATCGGCAAGCTGCGTAACAACACCGGACCGGAGCCAGCAACTGGGTCCGGCGACGACGGTGCCGAAACGCACCCCGTCACAACGAGCCCCGCCACACCAAACATTGCCGCCACGCCGATACCGCGCCGGGCAGCGGCAGTTCTGTTCCCCTTGTTGACCATGAAATCCCCTCTCATTTATTTTGCAGGCTTCTGGCAAACTGGCGTCCGATCAAGGTCGCGCCTGCACGGTGCAGCGCGACGGTTTCAGGAGTTCACCATGTCCGCCGATTTGCTCGGCTATCTCGCCGCCTGCTGCACCACCGGCGCATTCCTGCCGCAAGTCATTCAAGCCTGGAAAAGCCGCGATACCCGCGCCATCTCGTTGCCGATGTATCTGGTGTTCGTGACCGGTGTACTGCTGTGGCTGGCTTACGGCCTGCAAATCAACAACTGGCCGATGACCATTGCCAACCTCGTCACGCTGGTGCTCGCCGGCACCGTATTGGCGCTGAAACTGCGTTATGGCTGAGCACACACGCTCAGCCGCTCATCGTCAGCATTCCACGGCGTGCACGGCGCCGACGCCACTCAAAGACCGTGCCGGGCAAACAACGCCAGCAACTGCGCTTCGTCCCACACTTCGATACCGAGTTCGGTCGCTTTGGCGAGCTTGCTGCCAGCGCCGGGACCAGCGACCACAACCGTGGTTTTCTTCGACACACTGTCGGTCACTTTGGCCCCGAGTGTCTGCAGTTTCTCTGCGGCGACGTCGCGGCTGAACGCTTCCAGCGTACCGGTCAGCACGTAGATCTGACCATGCAGGGGCAGCGCCGATTGGTCGACCACGGCAATCGCCGGCCAGTGCACGCCGGCCGCCCGCAACGCCGCCACTGTCTCGCGGTTGGCCGGGTTGGCGAAAAACTGGCGCACCCGCTGCGCGACCACCGGGCCGACATCGCGGATTTGCTGCAACTGCTCGACATCGGCCGCCATGATCGCATCGATGTCACCGAAAGTATTGGCCAGCGTTTGCGCCGTCACTTCACCGACGTCGCGAATGCCGAGCGCAAACAAGAAGCGTGGCAAGGTGGTGGTTTTGCTTTTCTCGATGGCCGCGTGCAGCTTGGCAGCCGATTTTTCGCCCATGCGATCCAGCCCGGCCAGATCTGCCACCGTCAACCGATACAGATCCGCTGGCGTACGCACCTGCTCGCGCTCGACCAGCTGCTCGACCAGCTTGTCGCCCAGGCCTTCGATATCCATCGCCCGCCGGGCGGCAAAATGCAGAATGGCTTCGCTGCGCTGGGCCGGACACGAGATGCCGGCTGAACAGCGAACGGCCGCCTGGCCTTGTTCGCGCACGGTTTCCGCGCCGCAGACCGGACAATGATCCGGCATGCGAATGGGCGCGGCATGCGCCGGCCGCCGGTCGAGCACCACGCTCGCCACCTGCGGGATGACATCGCCGGCGCGACGGACAATCACGGTATCGCCGACGCGCAGATCCAGCCGTTCGATTTCATCAATGTTATGCAAGGTGGCATTGCTGACCGTGACGCCGCCGACATACACCGGTTTCAGCCGCGCGACCGGCGTCAACGCGCCGGTACGACCGACCTGAAAATCGACGCCTTCCAATACCGTCAGTTCTTCTTGCGCCGGGTATTTGTGGGCAATGGCCCAGCGCGGCGCTCGCGAGACAAACCCGAGTTGCTCCTGCCAATCGATGCGATTGAGCTTGTAGACTACGCCGTCAATCTCGAACGGCAAGGCATTACGCCGCTCACCGATCTCACGGTAATAACGCAGACAACCATCAAAGCCACTGCGAACGGCAATTTCGCGCGATACCGGCAAACCCAGCTGCTTCAACAGCAGCAGCCGACCGGAATGACTGCGTTCGGCAAGCAACGACCACGCCGGCGAATCGATCACCTGACCTACGCCGTAGGCATAGAACGCCAGCTCGCGACTCGCGGCCACTTTCGGATCGAGCGAGCGCAATGCGCCCGCCGCGGCATTGCGCGGGTTGGCCAACATCTTTTCCCCGGTCGCGCGCGCTTTGTCATTGAACCGTTCGAACGCCGCGCGTGGCATGAACACCTCGCCGCGCACTTCCAGCAGCGGCGGTGGTGACCGTTCCGGCTGCAAACGCAACGGAATCGATTGAATGGTACGGGCACTGTGAGTGACGTCTTCGCCGGTTTCACCGTCACCGCGCGTCGCGGCCCGCATCAGCACGCCGTGCTCGTAAAGCAGGCTGATCGCGAGGCCATCGAGCTTGGGCTCGCAGCTGAATTCCAATTCATCCGTCGTCCCGAGCCGTTCCTGAATGCTGCGAACAAAGGCCTGCAGATCGTCTTCGCTGAAGGCATTCTCCAGCGACAACATTGGAATCGCGTGTTTGACTTGTTTGAACGCCGCAATCGGCTCGCCACCGACCCGCTGGGTTGGCGAGTCGGCGGTAACCAGCTCCGGATGTGTCTGCTCAAGTTGACGCAGCTGCTGCATCAGCCGGTCGTATTCGGCATCCGGAATGCTGGGCGCGTCGAGCACATAGTATTTGTAATTGTGCTCACGCAAGGCGGCGCGCAGGTGTTCGATTTGCTGTTGAACGCTGGACATGAGAGCGACTGGCCTATAACGGTGTGGCAACCGGGCAAACGGCCCGGACCAGAATGCACAACGGCGTCCGCAGACGCCGTTGCAAGCAGAAAACCTTCCTAGACACCGGCAAACAACTGGCGTTCGTGTTCAGCCAGAATTTCCTGGTGCCGGAGACGCGCTTCCGTACTGAGCGGCCGACGGCTGGCATCACGCACTTCACCGCCCATGGCATGGGCGATCTGTTCCGCCGTCGCCAGCATCAGATTGTACGCCGCACGCGGATCCTGCGGTCCAGGCAGTTGCATGAACATGCTGATACCCGGGCTGGAAAAATTGTCCATGTTGTCCGGATCAAATGTGCCCGGCTTCAAGGCATTGGCGACGCTGAACAACACCGCGCCCTGACCGCTGGCATCGGCGTGACGGTGAAAAATGTCCATCTCGCCAAAGCGCAGATCGTGTTCCAACATGCACGGCACCAGATCGGAGCCTTTGAAGAACTGGCCATCACTGGCGAGCACCATCAACGCGATGACATCGGGCTCGGACTTACGCGCCGGCCGCTCATTGCGGCTGTCACGACGACTGGCCGCAGGACTCGTGCGCGACGGCCCCGGCTCATCATCACCAAACAGGTCCGGGGTCACACCGCGAGCCGCCATCAACCGATGAGCGGCGTTTGCCGGGGCCGTTTCATCAAAGGTCGGCTCCACCGGTTCGGCCCGTTGACTGCTGCGTGGCGCCGACAGCAACTCGTCGCCGGTATCGAAAGCGCTAGCAAAATCCGTCTCCACAGCCTGACGAAAAGCCGGCTCGGCGTGGCCGCGCAGACGTGGCTTGCCGACGCCATCTTTGCTGAAACCGTCGCGGTCCGGACGCTCCGGCAGATCCGGCGGCAGATTTTTTTCCAGCTTGAATTTGTAGTTGTTGCGTGCGCGGTTGCGCCAGCCATCCCAGGCCACGTATCCGACCAAGCCCAGACCGGCGGCTGCCAGCAACAGGCGAAAATCGAAATCCATTGTTCACTCCACGGCCGGGCGTCGGGCCTGCCCGGCCTTCGTTCAGGGGTGGATAGGCGCGCACACTGTCAGGCTTCCGCCAGCGCCGCCGCCTCCTCGATGTCCACTGCGACAATGCGTGACACGCCGGGTTCCTGCATGGTCACACCGCACAGCTGGCTCGCCATCTCCATGGCAATCTTGTTGTGCGAAATATAAATGAATTGCACCTGCTTGGACATGTCGCGCACCAGATTACAGAACCGGCCGACGTTGGCGTCGTCCAGCGGGGCATCGACTTCGTCCAGCATACAGAACGGTGCCGGATTGAGCTGGAAGATCGAGAACACCAACGCGATCGCGGTCAGCGCCTTCTCGCCGCCGGACAGCAGGTGAATGGTGCTGTTGCGCTTGCCCGGCGGCCGCGCCATCAGCGTGATACCGGTATCGAGCAGATCTTCGCCGGTCATTTCCAGATAGGCATGACCACCGCCGAAGACTTTCGGGAACAGCTCCTGGAAGGTTTTGTTGACGAAATCGAAAGTGTCCTTGAATTTCGAGCGGGTCTCGGCATCGATTTTCTTGATGGCGTCTTCCAGCGTTTCCAGCGCCGCGTTCAAATCGTCATGCTGCGCATCCAGATAGGTCTTGCGCTCGGACTGCACCGAGAATTCATCGATTGCAGCGAGGTTGATCGCACCGAGGCGCTGGATGCGTTCGGCAATTTCGCTGAGGCGGCCGGCCAGCTCGTGCTCTTGGTCGCCGTCACTGAGCAGTGCCAGTGCTTCTTCCAGACTCTTCTCTTCCTGAGCCAGGAATTCGAGTTGGTGGTCGCGACGGGCGATGAGCTCGCCGCGCTCGATCCGCAGCTGCTCCAGCCGGCTGCGCACGCCCATGGCATTCTGTTCAATCTCGTGCCGGCGCCGCTCGTGGGCGCGGACAACCTGATCCACTTCCGACAGCGCTTCCCGCGCGGCAGTCAGTTCGGCCTCGACTTCGATGCGTTTGTTCAGCGCCGATTCGAGGTCGGATTCCATCTGCGCCAGTGGCTCGACGCTGTCTTCCAGTTGCATTTCCAGCTGTTCGCGCCGCTCGGTGATCGCGGCCAACTGTTCGCGTACCCGCTGTTCGCTGTTGCGGGTCGAGGTCAGCTCGGCGCGCAGACCTTCCATCCGCAGCGCCAGCTTGTGGTAGACGTCTTTGGCATCACGCGCCGACATCCGGGCGGTATCGACCAGCTGCCGCAGCTCTTCCCGGCGCGCCTGCAATTCTTCCCGGCGATCGGTGTCGAGACCCATCTGTTCGACGGCGGTTTGCAGATCCAGTCGGCTTTGCGCCAGCTTGGCTTCTTCATCGTCACGCTGGCGATTCAGATCATTGAGTTCATTGACCAGCTGCTCGCGCTGGCGACGCAACTGCTCGTTGCGCGACTGGCGCTGCTGGAGCTGCGAGCGGCATTCGACCACGCCACGCTCGGCTTCGGTCAACTGCTTCTGCAACTCACCCCAGTTGGCTTCAGCTTGGCGCAGCTGCTCACGCAAGCTTTCGCTCTGCTCTTCCAGCTCGGCGAGTTGCCGTTCTTTTTCTTCGATTTCGGCGGCCAGCGCTTCGATCTGCTGACCACGCTCCAGCACGCCGGCCTGACCGTCGGCGCCACGACCGGCTTTCAGGTAGTTGCGACCGACGACAACACCTTCGCGGGTCACAAACGCTTCATGCGCCGCCAGCTGCTCGCGCTGCCGCAGCGCCTCGTCGAGCGAGTCGGCGGTGTAGACGCCATGCAGGCTCGCCGGGGCATTGCCCGAAGTAATCAGTGAGGCCAGCGTCGTGCGTGTGCTGGACGAACTCACGCTGCGCGCTTCCACCAAGTGAATACGGCTTTCCGGCCGTTCGCGCAGCGCGCTCAGCAGCGAGTCCAGATTGTCAACCACCAGCGCCTGCAACTGCTCGGTCAACACCGATTCAACGGCCGCTTCCCAACCGGTTTGCACGCGCAGACTGTCGGCCACGCGCGGCTTGCCGTCGAGTTGGTGTTGCTTCAACCAACCGACGTATTTCTCGTCGTTGCGGCCCTGAGCGGCTTTCTGCAGTGCCTCCAGCGCGACCTTCTTGCCGCGCAGCTGGTGCAGTTCGCTCTTGCGGGTGTCGATGCTGCTGCCGATCTCGCGGCGCTGATCGCGCAGCCGGTTGATCGATTCCATGCCGGCGACATGGGCAGCACGGACTTCTTCGGCGCGGATCTCGGCTTCTTCGAGCTTTTCTTCCAGCAGCAGGAGCTCTTCGCTGCCCGGCTGGGCATTGAGTGCGTCGAGCTCTTGCTGCACGCGCTGACTGCGCTGCTGCATGCGCGCGAGCACCGTTTCGTAATGGGTGACACGGGTGCGTTCGACCTGGGCTTTCTGCGCGGTTTCCGAGGCGGTGCGGTTGAACTCGTCCCACTGCACTTGCCATTCGGCGATCGCCGCTTCGTGCTCGGCGAGGTTGCTCTGGCCGCCATTGGAAATCTCTTCCAGCCGCAGCAGTTCCGGCGTGTTGTCTTCAATTTCCATGCTGAGCTGGGCGATCTTCTCGCTGTCCAGGCTCAGGTGCTCATTGGCGGCGCGCTGGCTCTGCTCCAGACGGACCAGATCATCACGCAGGCGGTGACGGTTTTCGCGGGTGTATTTGATCGATTGCTCAAGCCGGACGATCTCGGCATTGACGCCATGATACTTACCCTGCACCGCGTTGAACGCGTCAGTCAGTTCGATATGTTTGCTGCGGGCTTCTTCCATGCCGGCGTCGAGCGCGGTCACTTCCGACATCTTGGCTTCAACTTCGACACTGAAGTGGCCAATCGCCTGCTCGTGCTGCTGAACCTTTTCATCCAGCTCTTTGTAGCGCAGACCGGCCAGCTTGGCTTTCAGGCCACGCTCTTCTTCACGCAATTCTTTGAACTTGGCGGCGGCCTGGGCTTGCCGTTGCAGCGTGTTCAGCTGGCGATCCAGTTCCTGACGGATGTCACCGAGACGATTGAGATTTTCCCGGGTCTGCTGGATACGAGCCTCGGTTTCCTTGCGCCGTTCCTTATACTTGGAGATGCCGGCCGCCTCTTCGATGAAAACCCGCAGCTCCTGCGGCTTCGACTCGATCAAACGCGACACCGTGCCCTGCTGGATGATCGCGTAGGAACGCGGACCGAGACCGGTGCCAAGGAAAATGTCGGTGATGTCCTTCCGACGGCAACGGGTGCCGTTGAGGAAATAGCTCGACTGGCCGTCGCGGGTGATCAGACGCTTGATCGAGATCTCGGCGTAGTTGGCGTATTCGCCACCGAGCGAACCGTCGCTGTTGTCGAACACCAGCTCGATGCTGGCCTGGCCGACCGGCTTGCGCGCCTGTGAGCCGTTGAAAATCACGTCAGTGGAATCTTCACCGCGCAGGTTCTTGGCGGAGTTTTCACCCATGACCCAGCGCACGGCGTCGATGATGTTCGATTTGCCGCAACCGTTCGGGCCGACGATCGAGGTCAGATTGGTCGGGAACGGCACCGTGGTCGGATCGACGAACGATTTGAATCCCGCCAGTTTGATCTGCTTCAGACGCATGTTGTTGTGTAGTTCCAAATCCGGGCGCCGGGCAGGCGTTGCCGGGTGTGCTGGTCTGAGTCCGGGCCTCCGTGCCACCTCACCGGTGGGCAAAGGAGGTCGGCTGTGCCGCGCCCACTACCCGATCCCACGGGCAGCGTCGCGCCGGGGCCAAGCGCTTATCCACAAAGCGCCCCAACGAAAGGCGGGTAGTTTAAAGGAAAGGGCCGCCCCGTCGAAGGGACAGCCCTGTGTGAATAACGCGGGATGCCTGTGGATAACCCGTTCAATCGGCCATTTTGTGAACAAGCACGACTGACCGAGTCCACAACAGCGGTCAGGGCCGGCTGTAGGTCAGCGTGTAGCTGCCAGTACCACTGTAATTGACGACACGGTAGCGGTAGTAACCAGCGGTGCCGTTGTAGCTGATGGTCTCGCTGCTGCTCGGGCTGTCGCTCTTGGCCACCTGAACCCAGCTGCTACCGTTCCAGCGATCAAAGTACAGGTCATAGTCGGTACCGCCGGCCCCGCTCAGGCAGGCGGCATGAACCCCGGCCGACGTGCTCTGGTACCAGCTGCCACCCGGCTGGATCTGGGTCTGACCATTGCTGCCGCTGAAGCTGCCGTTGAGGGTGGTACCGGGACAGCCGGCCCCCACTGTGACCGTCTTGCTGGTGCTGGCACTGCTGCCGAGGTTGTCGGTCACCGTCAGCATCACCGTGTAACTGCCGGCACTCGCGTAGCTCTTGCTCGGATTGGCCTGTGTGCTGCTGCTGCCGTCACCGAAATCCCAGCTGCGTGATGCAATGCTGCCGTCCGGATCGGTCGAGGTATCGACGAAGTTGGCGGTCAGGCCAACGACGCTGTGGTTGAAACTCGCCAGTGGCGCCTGATTGCCACCGCCGCCGCCGAGTTGCGCGCGCCAGGCGCCGCGACCATAGGTGCCGGCAACGAGCACATACGGATCGTTGTCGATTTCCAGATCGCTGACCACGATGCCGAGCGGCAGACCGGTCGAAAACGCCGTGAAACTGTCGCCGCCATCCGTGCTCTCGTATACCCCGATATCGGTACCGACGAAAATGCGGTTACTGTCGAATGGATCGATCGCCACGGCATTGGCTGGCACGTTCGGCAAACCCGCCCCGACCGCTGTCCAGTTGCCGCCACCGGTCAGCGAACGATACAAGCGGCTGGCACCGAAACCGGCGCGCGCGACAAACACCCGCTGCGGATTGCCGGCGTCGATCGCGATGTCGGCAACACGGCCACCGGCGTAATTGCCACTGACATTGCTCCAGCTGACGCTGCCGGCACCGGCATCGGCGCTGTAGTAAATTGCGCCGCCTGAGGTGCCGACATAAGTCGGATATGCCGCGCCGCGTTGCAGCGGCGCAATCACCGACACTGCACTGCCGAGCGCACCGGAAATGCTGGTCCAGCTGAAAGAACTGGCCGATGTCGTACCGCGATAGACGCGATCCGAAGCCACAAACACTTGCGTACCGGCCGCAGCCAGCGGCGTCACCCACGGAAAATTGCCGGACGAAAGACCGGTGCGCGGCAAACTGGCAAAGGTGCCCGGCGCGCCACCCGACAACGAGCGGTACAAATTCGGATAACCGCCGGATGGATAGCCCGCTTGCAACACCGTATTGCTGTTCGACGGATCGACCACGTTCATGAAACCGTCGCCGTTGACGATAGTCAGGTTCCAGACATCGCCCGTCGTCCGCCGCGACGATGAATTGTCCTGGGCACCACCGAAGATCGTGTCGCTGTTACTCGGGTGCACGGCGATATCGTAAAACTGGGTGACGTTCAGATTGGCATTCAGGTTGACGTAATTGCTGCCACCGTCATCGGTGCGCCAGATCCCGCCGTCACTGCCGACCCAGAACCGGTTGCCGTTGCTGCGCGAATAGACCAGCACATGGGTGTCCTGATGCACTTTCTGGCCGCTGCCCCAACTCGTGGTCAGATAACTCAGATTGCTGCCGCCATTGGTTGAACGCGCATAGCGAATGCTGCCGACCAGAATCGTATCCGGCTGGGTGGGATGCACCGCCAACGCAAGGTTATAGGTGCACTGGCCTTCGCAGGCGTTGCTGTTGCGCAGTTGCCAGCTGGCGCCGCCGTCAGCGGTGCGATACAGATTGGCGCCATTGAGCGCGTACAGAATGTTCGGATTGCTTGGTGCCATCGCCAACCGCAGGCGCGTGCCGCTGGCATTCAAACCGCTGCTGACACTGTTCCAGTTGGCGCCACCATCGAGCGAGCGGTAGACACCGCTGCCGGCCACCGCTGCGTACACCGTGCTGCTGCCCGGCACAAAGAACATGTCTTCGACCCGGCCATTCAACACCAGTGACCAGCTGCCGCCGCGGTCGATACTGCGATACAGGCCGGCATTCTGCAGATTGCCGGTACTGCTGCAGCTGCCAAAACCGCCGACCAGCACCACCTGATTGTTGTTCGGCTGCACCGCGACGCTGTTGATGATCGACAACGGCATCGCGCTGCTGCCACTGCCGTTGCGCATTTGCCAACTGTTGCCGCCATCGGTGCTCAGGAACACGCCCTGACCAAAATAACCGGCACAGCCACCGCCATTGCGATCACCGGTGCCGACCCAGACGTGATTCGGATTACTGCTTTCCAGATGGATGGCACCGATCGGCAAGGTACCAACCTGATCAAACACCGGCGTCCACGAGGCGCCGCCATTGATCGTTTTCCAGACACCACCGGCAGCGGCACCGAAATAGAGAATGCTTTCATCGCTCGGGTGCGGCACGATGGCATTGCTGCGACCCGACACCCGGCCCATGGTCCAGTTGCCCATCAGCATTGACGACGGGCCCATTTCCTCCCAGGTTTCACCGGCCAGCATCTGGCTGAACTGCAAGCGCTCAACCTGCAGCCGCAGGGCCTGAACAGCGTTCTGCCGCAGCTGCCCGGCATCCGTCTGCTGCTGCAAGCCACGGGTTTCGGCAAACCAGCGTTGCCGCTGCAGGATCTGCCAGCTTTCTTCGCGCGGCTTGCGCGCGGCCGCCAATTCCGTTGCCGCGGTATCGACCTGGGCCGCCTGCGCCGTGAACGTCACCGCCGCTACCAAAAACGCACTACACCAAATCGGAAGTTTCTTTCGCATGAGCTCCTCCTGACCATTGCAAAAACGGCGACCGCACACTGCCGGAGAAAAGCATTGCCGACTGCGGCGGGCAGGAACCCGCACCAGCGTGATTGTTGGAAAAATTCGGAGTGATGCCAGAACAGCGGAACGACAGGGAGATCACCCGAGCCGCTGCGGCCGGTGCGAACACCAGCACGCACAGATTTACCGTGTTGCAACGGCTTTGGCAAAGGACAGATGCGAGAATTTTGTAGTGATTCGCAACAGTGAGCTGAAACCGTCTACAGAGCGAAACAGTCAGACAACTGCCGACACCTGACCGGCAGTTAGTTGCATTGGCGAATGCTGGTCTGTCCAATGCAGGAACGAAAAAACCGCCTGGTCACATCTGTTTTCGGTGTCAGTCAGACGGTTTCCTGCAGGGGCATTTTCAAGGCGGGCTGAATCAGTGCAAACGGCGTCTGCACCCACACAACATGCCGCTCATCAACCGGCGCGCAGCAACACGCTGCCTGCCGAATAGCCGGCGCCAAACGAGCTGATGAGGCCGAGCTCGCCTTTGCCAAAACCATCGCGATGAAAATGGAACGCGACAATCGATCCGGCCGAGCTGGTGTTGGCGTAACGATCCAGCACCACCGGCGCTTCGATCAGATCCGGATCGCGTCCCAGCACTTTACGGGCGATCAATTGGTTCATGTTGATGTTGGCCTGATGCAACCACAGCCGCTTCAATTGCTCCGGTTGGTAGCCCTGCTCGCTGACATGGTTGACGATGAGATCGGCCACCATCGGACAGACTTCCTTGAACACTTTGCGACCTTCCTGCATGAACAGTTTGTCGCGGGCATCGCGGGTTTCCGGATGGGTACGATTCAGGAAGCCAAAATTGTTGCGGATATTGTTCGAGAACTGGGTAATGAGCTTGCAGCTGATGATCTCGAACGGTTGCTTGGCCTTGCTGTCTTCGGCACGCTCGATCACCACCGCCGACGCGACATCACCGAAAATGAAATGGCAATCGCGATCGCGGAAATCGAGATGACCGGAGCAAACTTCCGGGTTCACCATCAACACCCGCTCGGCGGTGCCGCTTTGCAGCGCATCGTATGCGGTCTTGAGTCCGAACGTGGCCGACGAGCAGGCCACGTTCATGTCGAAGGCGTAGCCCTTGGTGCCGAGAAAATGCTGGATCTCGACCGACAGCGCCGGATACGGCCGCGGGAAGTTTGACGCCGCTGCGATGACAAAATCGATTTCCCCCGGCTCGCGACCGGCCTGCCGCAACGCCTCGTTGGCAGCGTTGATGGCCATTTCGCACAGCAGCGACGGTTCATCATTGCTGCGCTCGGGTAGCCGCGGCGCCATGATGCGCGGGTCGAGCACGCCAGCCTTGTCAACCACGTAGCGCGACTGGATACCGGAAGCCTTGACGATGAATTCGGCGCTGGATTCGGCCAGCGGCGCCACGATGCCGGCGGCGATATCGGCGGCATGATCGGCATTCCATTGCTGAACATAGGCGTTGAAGGAAGCCACCAGCTCGTCGTTGCTGATGGAATGCGGCGGCGTGTAGACGCCGGTGCCACTGATGACAATGGAGCTCACGAAATCCCGTCCCAAACTGGAAAGACTGCTATAGGGTAGCCCGGCGCGTACGGCCGGCATAGGCTTGACAGATCCGTCTGGTCCGATCTCAGAAGCGCTTGCTGACCGAAATCATCACCAGCTGGCGGCGGATTTCCCGGTCGCGGATACGGTCCAGTGAAAAGAAATCCATGCCGCGGTCACCGTTGCTCTCGAACAGTTCCCAGCCACGCAGGGTGACCCGAAAGGTCAGGGGTTCTTCCGGCGACAAGCCGATCAGGCCGGCCGGTTCGGCCAGGAAATGCGAGGAATAGCTGAGGGAAAGGCCGGCGACCCGACTGCCCTGCCAATCCAGCGACAGACCCACCCGCTCGCTGAGCTGCAGGTCATGCTGATGGTAGGCGCCGGACATCCAGTCACTGCCCCAGAGACCGTCGTCGAACGGCTGCTCCGCCATCACCGGTAACGACGACAACAGGCAGAAAAAAAGGAACAAGCGACGCATGACTGACCTCTTCTCGCCGAGCCCATCCTGCCTGGCCGCCGAACATCAAGAGTCCATCTGTGAGTCAGTATAGGTGAGCCCGCTTTCGTTGCCGTGATAGCCGCCGCAGAATTTGCGCCACCCATCGGAAATGGCAGGCGACAAAACCGCTGCTCTCAAACTAAACTTCACAACGGATACGGTTCTCATAGCAAAACGTATAAGACGAACGGTCACATCGCCTCGGCGATCACAACCGTCAACGCGGACAACCCGACTTCGCACAACGCAGCAGCCTACTCGCCATGACCCAGAGCAACGAACCCGCACGCGCCCGCCTGCCAAAGCGCATCGACGGCAAGGCCCGACGCGAACAGATCCTCGCCGCCACCTTGCGCGTGATCGCCCGCGAAGGCGTGCGCGCCGTACGCCACCGCGCGGTCGCCAAGGAAGCCGGCGTGCCGTTGTCAGCGACCACCTATTATTTTCGCGACATTCACGAACTGATTGCCGAAGCCTTTCACTCGTTTGCCGAACAGGGTCGCGCCGAAACCGGCCACATGACCCAGGCGATGGAAGCGGCACTGGCCCGGCTGGCCGATGGCAGTCAGGCGAGCGGCTCGAAAGAAAGTCTGGTCGCGACCGTCACCGCCATTTTGCTCAGCCACATCGACAATCAGGTGAAAGCCGAAGAGCATCGGTTGATTGAGAATGCCTTCCGCCATGAAGCGCTGCGCGATCCGCCGCTGGCGGAAGCGCTGCAGAAAAATAATCAGATCACGTTGAAAGCCGCCGAACAACTGCTGGCCGCTGCCGGCAGCGATGATCCGGAAACCGACGCCGAGCTGTTGTTCGCCATCGTACTGCACCTGGAATACAGCCGTTTGCTCGCCCATGACAGCCTGGAACAGCGCCAGAAAACGGCCCGCATGGTCCGGCGCCTGTTCGAGAAATTTCTGGCCTGACGCGCCGCGCCAGCAAACAGAAATCCCCGCCACGGCGGGGATTTCTGTTTGCACGACGCACGAGAAACGGGTTGCAGGTATCGCGGGCGGTTACTCGTCGATGGCGAGCATGAACTTCGCCACTTCCAGGCGCAGCGCCGGATCCAGATAATTCTGCGGTGGCATCGCCGGAAAATCCGGCCGCTTCTTGACCGGGTTGGCAATGTAATCGGCCAGTGCTTGGGCATCGCCATCGTAAAGCGCCTGGATGGTCAAGGTCGGCGGGCCTATCATGCGGGCGTTGTAGGCATGACAACCGGCGCAGATCGCGTAGTACGCGAGCTTGCCCTTGTTCTCGATATTGGTGTCACGCGCCGGTGCCGGCTCAGTCAGCAGATAGCTGCCGACGTCCGCCGTGCTGGTGCGGCTGCACACGCCGTAATCACCGAGGCCGAGCGTGCGGTAACGGCTGATGTCGAGCACGCAGCTGTCTTTGCCGCCACCGACCGCGACAATATCGGGCGCTTCGGTGGTCAGGTTCAGCGCCATCAACGCTTTGATATCGGTGATGGGCTCCGTGCCATTGCCGGTCATCAGGTTGTTGAGGATCTGCACCCGATCCGGGTTCGGGTCCGATTCCGGATCGGCGGTGACATTGGCAAACGAGGCGTGATCGGTGATGACAATACCGACGTTCTTGTTGTCGCGGATGATGTTGTTCTCAATCACGACATCGTCCGCCGCCATCACAACCATGCCGGTTCCCGGTGGCAGACCGGCGACAATCGAACCCGGCGCGCCGAAGTTCGGATGGTTGTTGCTGTAGACAAAGTTGTCGCGAATGATCACGTCAAAGGCCGTCTTGATCGGCAAGCCCGGGGTGATGAACACCAGAATGCCGCCGGTATTGTTGTAGGCGACATTGTTCTCGACCACGACATGCCGGCTGTTCTCGATCTCGATGCCGGCGACGTTTTCGAACACCTCGTTGTGGGCGACGTGAATGTTGTCGCACATGCCAACGTAGATCGCCGCATCCTCGATGCCGCTCAATACGTTGTACTCAATCAGACCATTCTGGCCGAACTGCGGGAAAATCCCGTATACGCCGGTATCGACAATCCAGTTGTGCCGGATCACGAAGTTGTTGCCGGCCTGGCCCATGATGGCGTTGCCTTTGTACTTGGTGATCTTGAAGTTCTCGATCCGGATGCCGTTGCCGCTGTACAGAATGGCGTCGTTGCGAAAGCCTTCGCCATCGAGCGTCGGCCAGCGACCACCGCTGATCACTCCCACCAGCGCGATGTCATCCTTGTCGACATACACCACCTCCTTGTAGGTGCCGGGTAACACGCGAATGGTGTCGCCCGGTTGCGCCACTGTCACCGCGGCCTGAATGCTGTCGCCGTCCTTGACCGTATGCACCTGGCCACCGGCTCGCTGCTGGCGCAGCGCGTTGTCGGCAATGGCATCTTTGCCGCGACCGGCACTGAGCATGTCGCTGGCGGAGCCGACCGCCTCACTGCCGCGCGCCGTTTCGCTGCCGCTGCGCCCTTGCCAGTACCCCAGCGCCAGCGCCAGCACGATCGCCATGCCGATGGTGAGTATTTTTTTCATCGTTGTTCTCCGTTTTGCGCCACGGCAACCGGCGCAGGGTATTTCGGCGCGAGTTTCTCCGGCGCGAGTTTCTCCGGCGCGAGTTGCTCCGGGGTGAGATAGACCGGCGCGAGACCGGACGGCAACGCCGGCGGCACCGCCGGCAAAAACTGTTCATCGGTGAGGGCACCGAGAAACGCGACGATCTGATCCAATTCCGCATCGGTCAGTTTCGGTTCCCAGATATGCCAGTGCAGTGTCAGATTCTGTTCCGGCGGCACCGCATGGCCACGCCCCTTGCTGTAGAACGCGGCCGCCTCCTTCAGACTGGCAAACCGGCCGGAATGCATGTACGGCGCGGTACGCGTGATGTTGCGCAGGCTCGGCACCTTGAAACCGCCGCGCTGGCTGTCGATACCGGTGATCGCACCGGCACCGGCATCGAACGGCATACCGGCCGGTTCCGGCGTGCCGATCACGGCAATCTGCTGGTTGCTGAACAGCGGCGGCGTGTGGCACTCGGCGCAGCGGGCCACGAACGAGCGGAACACATTCATGCCGGCAATTTCCTCGGCGTTCAGTGCCTGATGAAAACCGTGGGCATACTGGTCGTAGCGACTGTTGAGCGAGATCAGCGTGCTTTCGAACGCCGCCAGCGCCTGATAGATCTGGCTCAGACTGATGCCCTCCGGCGCCTCCGGAAATGCCTGGCGGAACAGCTGCCGATACTCGCGGCTGCCATTCAGCCGTTGCAACAACTGCTCGCGGCTGTTGCCCATTTCGTCCGGCGAATACAGCGGCCCCTGCGCCTGCTCTTCCAGCGAGTGGCCGCGGCCATCCCAGAAAAATCGCTGCAGGAACGCCACGTTCCACAGGCTCGGCGCCGATCGCGACAAGACTCTGCCGCCGATGCCAACACTGCGACCGCGGCCATCGCTGAAGCCCTTGTCCGGTCGATGGCAACTGGCGCAGGCAATCGAACCGTCAGCCGACAACAAGGGATCAAAAAAGAGATAACGGCCCAGATCGATTTGCTGTGGCGAGAAGCCGTCACGCGCCGCCGGCAACGCGGTCTTCAGTCCGCCGACCCCTTTGTCGCGCAGCGACTGGTATTGCTGATACAGCGTGCGCAGCTGGCAACGGTTGTCATCGCTGCGCTCGAAACTCGGCGGGCAGTTGCTTGCCAGCTGCCAACGGGTTTGCGCGCGCACCTCGTCGTTCGCCAGCAGTGCCAGCGCGGCAATCGCCAGCCCAAGCAACCGCTTCATGGTGTCGGCGCCAGTTGGCCGATGTAGGCCGAGACATCGTGGATCCGTTTTTCGTCTGGCAGCGCCTTGGTGATCTTGACCATTTGCAGACCGAATTTGTCGGCCGGATGACCACCGCGCACCTTGTCGCGAAAATGCAGGAACTGTCGGGTCAAATAATCCGGATGCTGGCCGCTCAGCTTCGGCGCATTGAGCGCGGCAATGCCCTCGGCTTTGCCGCCGTGGCAGGCCGAGCAGATGCCGTTGTAGTAATTGCGACCCGCCGTGAGATCAGCGCCGGCCATCTTGACGGGCGCCGGTTTTGGTACCGGCATTTTCCCGATCGCCTCGACCAGTTCCCGCAGCGCGTTATCGTCGAGCGAGCGCACCGAGGCCCGCATCACGGCACCGATAAGATCATCCGGATGCGCGCCGCGGACCCCGTCACGAAAATGTTGCAGCTGGCGCAACAGGTATGGCGCATCGAGCCCCGCCAGCGCCGGGGCATTGGCACCGACATTGCCCTCGCCTTGCTTGCCATGACAGCTGCTGCACGTGCTGTACAGGCGCATACCGGAACTGTCGGCGCCGACCGGCCCTGCCAGTGCCAGTAGCAGCAACAAGCCCAGCCAGCCACTGGATGCCGGCAGCCCGCCGCGACGCTCCCCCCCGCCCCGTGCCGCTCCGTATTGCATCTTTCCGCCTCAATTATTTAGCTCTTTAGTGCGAGATAGTAATGAGCCGAATAAGCCCCTGCAAGCATTACGGCTTCTTGCTGCGCTGCAATAAAAATTCCCGACACGACAATCACTTGGCTTTTGCATGTGATCAAATGTGCAAGAAATGGTCTGACCTCAGACATTCCGATTGCGAAAGCGCAAACACATGCGGTATCAAATCAGGACTTAAGTCCTAATAAAAAACAACAACGCAGGAGCCTCGCCATGTCGAAGAACAAGAGCCACCGCCAGCTGTCGTCCACGTCCCGGTTTCGCCCGGCCACGCTGCGCCTGGCCATATTGACCGGCCTGTTGCCCCTGTCGGCGCTGGCCGCGGAGCCGGAAACCACGGACAGCGAAAGCGCCAGCAAGAACGCCGCCGATGCGGTCATCGAGGTCACCGCACAGAAACGCACCGAACGCATCCAGGACGTGCCGATCACGATGAATGCCTACTCGGAAGAAACCACCCGTAACCTCGGTGCGCTGAACATCAAGGACCTGGGCGACATCACCCCGGGCATGGACGCCAGCAACCTGTCGGTGACCCAGCCGCGCTTCAACTTGCGCGGCATCGGCACCACCGATTTTGGTATCGGTTCCGATCCGGCGGTTGCGGTCTACATCGACGGCGTCTATGTCGGCCGCAGCGGCGCCGCCCAGATGAATTTCAACGACATTGCCCGGGTCGAAATTTTGAAAGGTCCGCAGGGCACGCTGTTCGGCCGCAATGCCGGTGCCGGCGCCATCCACATCATCACCAAGAAACCGGGCGAAGAAACCGGCGGCAACCTGCGCGCGACCATTGGCGACTACGGCCGCCAGACCATCGAAGGAGCGGTCAACTTCTCCAACGACAGCGATCTGCATGGCCGGGTGTCGTTTGTCGACCACCAGCGTGACGGCTACATCGACCAGGACGGCAGCCAGGACAAGCTCGCCAACGAGAACAGCAGCGGCCTGCGCGCCCAGCTGCTGTGGAATGCCGGCCCCGATACCGATGTGCTGTTCCGCGCCGAGGCAGAAGCCACCGATCAGGATGCGATTCAGGGCGCCAGCACCAACTGCGCGATCTCGAACTGCGATCCGTTTGGCGCCATCGCCACCGATCTGCCGCAGGAAGAAGTGCGAGACTTGTGGGGCACCAGCGTCGAGATCGAACACCGGATGGAAAACAGCACGTTCACCTCGATCACGGCCTACCGCAGCTTCGACAGCAACAACTACGAAGAGGAAGACGGCAGCGCCGATCCGCGCTTCAACCTCGCCACCAACAACGTCGAGGAGTTCTCCGCCTTCAGCCAGGAACTGCGCTGGACCGGCAGCAACGACAAGCTCAGGTGGTCACTCGGCGCGATGTTCGCCGATGAAAAAGCCAAGCAGACCCACAACGTCCATGCCAGCACCGATGCCCTCGACTCGTTCTTCCTGTTCGAGGCACTTACTGGCAACGGCGTTCCGATGAATGTTGCCGGCGAAATGATCCCCGGCGTTCCGGCTGGCTTCGGCATCGGCGGTTTCTTTTACCAAGCCTTGAATCCGCTGCTGATTGCCAATGGCCTGCCCAACGGCTGGGATGATCTGGCCGCCATGATCGGTTTGCCCACCGGGCTCGCCGCCGCCACTGCTTACGCTAATCTCAATCTCGGTGTGCCGTGGCTCGAACAAATGCACGATGAAGGCAATTTCAGAAGCTACGCCGTTTATGCCGACTTCACCTGGTCCGTCACCGACAGGCTCGACATCACGCTGGGCGTGCGCCATACCATTGACAAGAAAACCTTTGAAGTCGAATCCAGTTATACAAACTTTCTGGATCTGACCGGTGGCGAGGTCGGCCTCGGTACGGTCCTGAACTGCGGCGGCCCGGCCACCGGCTGCTTCGATGCTGGCGGCGGAAATTATGTGTATCTGGTAGACAACCCGTTGAACCTTTCACCGCTGGCGGCACAGCCGATTCCATTTGGTCTGGTGTTTGCCGAAGAGATTCCCGGCATCAAAAACAACAACGACTGGGAAGCCACCACGCCACGGCTGGTCATCGACTATGAATGGTCACCGAATGTCATGACCTTCATCAGCGCCGCCAATGGCTTCAAATCCGGCGGCTACAACAGCCTCGGCGCCGACACTGATAACAATCGGCTGGAAACATTCGACCCGGAAGACATCTGGAACTATGAGGTCGGTTTGAAATCGAGCTGGGCTGACAACGCCTTCGTGTTCAACATCTCGGCCTTCCAGTACGACTACACTGACATGCAGGTGCTGATCCTGTCGGGTCTGCCCGGCACCATACCGACCTACAACATCGGCAATGCTGACGCCGAAGGCGACGGGTTTGAAGCCGAATTCCGCTGGCAGCTGACCGACAGCTTTGCGCTGCATGGTAACTTTTCGGAGCTGGATACCGAGTACACCAAGTACGACATCACTCAGTTCCCGGGCCAAACGGCAGAGGATGATCTGACCGGCAAGCCGATGAGCGAAACGCCGGACAAATGGAACCTCGGCTTCAGCTATTCAACCAGCCTGGGGGATGGCGATCTCGTCTGGTACCTGAACAACACCCACACCGGCGAACAAATCAGCCGCAGCGGTGGGTATGACATCGAGATCGGCGGTTACGATCTGGTCAACACCCGCATCAGCTACATGCCGAGCCATGGCAACTGGGAGCTGGCCATCGAAGCGCAAAACCTGCTCGATGAGGAATACATCATCAGCGCCGGCGGTCTGGGTGATCAGCTCGGTTCGCCGCTGACCCGGCGTGGCAAACCGAAGATGATTGCGGTCAGTGCCAACTTCCTGTTCTGATTGCCTGTACAGACACAACAAGGGCCGCTTCAGCGGCCCTTTTCTTTGGTTCATTGCCAATGCTTAGCGGCGAAGCGCCTGCAGCCACGTCGTGTAAATCCTGTCCGCCACCTGCTGACTGGCCTGCAGTCGCGCCGCCAGCGCTGCCAGAATCTGTTCACCATGCTGGACACTCGGCACACCGGCGCAGGCATCAATTTCATCGTGATGCTGCTCGACCCAAATCCGCACTTTCTCCGCCTTCACCTCGCAGTGAAACTGCATGCCAAAATGAATGCTGTCATAAGAATAGGCTTGGTGCGGGCAGGCTTCCGTCTCGGCCAGCCACTGCGCACCCGCAGGAATCGAAAAGCTCTCGCCGTGCCATTGAAACAGCGGCAGCTCCTCCAGATGACCAAACCAGCGAGCACTCTCGGCGGATGGCCGCACTGCTACCCGACTCCAACCGATTTCCGGTTGCGGCGAGGCTTGCACCGTACCGCCAAGCGCCTTGGCCATCAACTGGCCGCCCAGACAATGCCCAATCACCGGTACGGCCGCATCAAACGCATCGCGTGCCAGCGCAATCTGCTGATTGATCCATGGCAAGCGCGAACCGTCGTTGGCGCTCATTGGCCCGCCGAGCAAGCAAATGCCGGCGTAGTCGCGCGCACGCGCCGGTACCGGCTCATCCCGGTCCATGCGCCGCAGTTCATGCGCCAGCCCTTCGCGCTGCAGAAAGTCCAGAAAATGATCCGGCGTGTCATGCCATGACTGTTGCAGGATCAGTACCGGTTTGCCTGACATGATCATGCCTCACTGCTGAGCCGGTTCCGGCGGATGCGCCGTACCCGCCAGCATGCCACCATCGATCGAAAGCTCGCTGCCGTTGATATACGCCGCTTCATCGGAGGCCAGCAACAGCGCGAGCGCGGCCACCTCCTCCGGCTGACCAAAGCGCCGCATCGGGCAATCGCTGACAAAAGCCTGCATGCGCTGCTCGCGATCCGGGCCGTTGCCGAGCATCGCCTCCGACATCGGCGTCAGAATCGCCGCGCCGATACCTCGCGCGGCGCCGGTGACCAGCGCCACCTTGCCCGCAAGCCGTCCCATGTTCATCCCCAATCTTCACACCACTGCGCAATAGTAACGGCAAAACATTTCGAAGCCGCTATGACACCGACCGTTTGTCGCGCCACTTGCGGTTCGAAAAAGTCTTCAGCCCTCTCATCTGACCCCGTTACGTTGGCCGGGATGCTTGACATTCGGCAGGCGATATCTCTGGCACAACACAGCACATCAAAACCTTGAAAAGCACGCCCTTGCTCTGCGACAGCAGCATGACTCCATCCTTAACGCTGCAACATGAAGGTTTCGTATTCCAGTCGGCGAAGTTTGCGTGCCAGGACAAAGAAACCGAGGAAGGCGGTCAGCGTCACCGACAAGGCAAAGCCGTAGCCAAAGGTTTCGGCGCCAAGCAACAGCGTTGCCCAGGTAAACACGATGTTGGTCAGCAGAAACACCACCGACAGCATCAGCACTTCTCGGCGAGCATCAAGGTAGAACATCACGTTCAGGATGGCCATCAGCAGCACCTGCACACTGACGGCGACGACATCGATGTAGAACAGGTGGATGTAGAGCGGCGAGATGCCGATGGCCTGCAGCAGATCGCGGCCCCAGAGCAGGCACAGCACTACGGTCAAACCCTGCACCTTGAAGATTTCGTAAATGCCCTGACGGGCGGTGTAGACCATCTGGTCCTTGCGATATTCGATGTGCATCAGGGTATCGCCTTCGCGCACGGCGCGGTAAAAGCGATCGTATTGTTCGGCGAAATCGGCTTCCATGCGGACCAGGAACACCGCCATGCCAGGCAGAATGAAGAGATAAGCGAGGAAAATCGGCAGGTCGTAAATGATCGACGCGCGCAGCGGGCCGATGATGCTCTCTGACGTGTACGGCACGAACCAGAAAATGAACTTGTCGGCCCAGACCGCGAGGTTGTACAGCACGCCCATGGCGAACAGGCTGTAGAACGCCTTGCGCTGATCGAGGAAGTCAAAGCGCAGCAGCGATTGACCGGGGTACTCACGCACGACATGGTGCAGGAAGGCGAATAGCAAACCGGCATGGCCGACCAGAATGCCGGTGAGCAAACCTTCCAGGCCAAAGCCGGCGAGCAGCATCGATACCAGAATCGCCAGCAGGTAGCCGGCCGCCAGCGTCCGAACGATGCGCTGATAGGCTTTCATGCCGGACAGAAAAATCAGCACCAGCCAGAGGTTGCAGACCACGACGAAATTGGCGATCAGCAAGACGCGCAGAAATGCGCTGCCATCGAAGCTGAACAGCACGAATGCAGCAGACAGCAGCGCCGACACGACCGTAGTGAGCAGCAAGGCGCCGAGCAAGTTGGGCAATACGATGCGCGGCTCGCGTGCGTACAAGCGGTCGGCGACAAAGCGGGTGAACATCAGCTGCATGCCACCGGTGAGGATCAGCGAACAGGCCATCAGATAGGTGACGCAGATCTGGAACTGGTTGACCGCCTGCTGCTCGGTGCCGAGTGCAACCGACAGCAAGCCGATCGCCATGACCCCAAGAATCGACAGCACCCAGGGCCCGCCGCTGATGAGACCGGCATACCCATAGGCCTTCAGCACGGCGAAAAAGCTGTCGCGCTCCAGAATGCGGCGAATCTCAAACCCGATACCGGCCATGGTTCAACGCTCCACCGTTGGCGTCGCTTCGGCCGCCTGACCGGCGAGCGTCTGCTGATACAGTTCGCGATAGGCGCGAAACATCATCCGATCGTCGTAATACTTTTCCACCCGTTTCAAACCGGCCTGCTGTGCCGCCTGCCAGCGGGCCGGATCGTTGAGCAAAGCCAGTGCGGCCTGCGCCGTGCTTTCCGGATCGGCAATGGTGACGACGGCGCCGGCACTGCCGAGCGCCTTGTCTTCCGGCGTGCTGCCCTCGATCAATTCACGGCAGGAACCGACATCGGTGGCGACGCAGGGCACGCCGCTGGCAAACGCTTCCAGCAACACCAGCGGCAGCGCTTCGCTGATGGAGGTCAGCATCATCAATCCGAGCTGCGGCAGAATCTCAGCGACATTCTGGAAACCGAGAAACTTGACGTTGGTCTGCAAGCCAAGACTCTCGACCAGATCCTTGCATTCCTGCACATAGGCCGGGTCTTCGTCTTCCGGGCCAATCAACCAGCCTTCGGCGTCGGGTCGCTCATTGACGACGACCCGCATCATCCGGACGAAGGTCTTGATGTCCTTGATCGGCACGATGCGGCCGATGAGTCCCAGCACCGGCGGGATGCCGTCCGGTCGTTTCTGCAAGGCGCTCGCATAGCGTTGCAGGTTGATGCCGTTGGTGATGACCTGGGTTCGCTCCGCCAGCGCACCATCGGCGATCTGGCGCAGCCGGTTACCCTCGTACAGCGACACGATCGGTTCGGCCTGCGAATAGGCGATGCGACCGATTTGTTCGAAGAACCTGATCCACAGGCCGCGGATGTAGCCCATCTCGTCGTGCAGGGTATTGCTGACGTCGTCGTTGTGATCGCGGATCCAGGTGGCCTGGGCCAGATCGATCTTGCGCTCCTTGGTGTAGATGCCGTGCTCGGTCAGCGCAAACGGGATCTTGCGCTGCAAGCGGATCATGGCGCCCAGCAGGCCGGCGTAACCGGTCGAGATCGAATGCACCATCCGTACCGGCGGTAGTTTGCGGGCGATGTCGGCCAGCACGAACAGCGGCGTGTGCATCGTGCGCACCGCCCAGAAGTAATCGACGAAACTCGGCTCGGTGCAACGTTGGCGGTACTGTTCGGAAACGTAGTTATAAGACGCTTCCGAGAACAGGAAATCGCTCTTGCTGATGCCGTCGGGACCGCCAAGCGTCGCGAAAGCTTTCAGCAGGTCGATCATCGACAAGGTATTGCCGCTGGTCGGTGTTGCCCGCATCTGTTCGTGCAGCGCTGCCATGTCCGCGAAAGCAGCCGGATCACCCTTGCGCGCCTTCGGCGTGTGCTTGGTGTTGTCAAGCAGGTAATGCGTTTCAAAATGACTGACGTTGGCCGGAAACTGGTATTGCGCCTTGCCGTACAGCGACGGTTCACCGCCGATGAAAATCACCGCAAAACGGAATTCCGGCAGCCCGGAAATGATCTGATGCACCCAGCTGGAAACACCCCCACGGACAAAGGGATAGGTGCCTTCAAGCAACAAGGCAATGTCAGCCACGGGTGTGGCGTGTGGAGCCGCCGTCATCACCGCACCTCCGCCGATTCCGGCAACCACCACGCTCGCACCGACGCCAGCGCACTGCCCTGCTCGGCTGGCCGGCTGTCGCGCGCCAGCAGCGCAGCGATGTCGGCAAAGCGGCGCTGACGAAACGCCAGCTCAGCCTGCCAGGGCGCCAGCACCGCCGGCGCGACACCGATCTGTTCGGCCCGTTGCAGCGCCTCAGTCGCCGCATCATCATCGCCTTGCTCCAGCGCAATGCGCACGGCGAGCACGTACAGATCCGCGCTGCCGTGCTGCGCCAACGCAGCATCAACGTGCTGGCGCGCTGACTGCAGCCAATGGGCGCGCACGGCGCCCTGCACCAGACCGTTGTAAACCAGCTCCCAGCAATAGCCGGCCAGTTGCCGATGCAACTCCGCTCGTCGTGCCGGCGGCGTGTCATCGAGTTCGGATGTCAATTCCTGGACGCGCTCGGTCAACTGCTTTTCCCGACCATCGAGCATCGCATAGGCAAGCAAACGCACATCATCAACCCGGTCTTTGAGCGCGATTTGCCATACCGGCACGGCATCGCGCACCGGCATGTGGCGAGTCGCCATCACCGCCTTCAAGCGTTTCAGCGGCTTGTCGGAAAAGCGCAGGATCTGGCGCAGCGCACCGCTGCTATACGGTGGTGTCGCGAAGACTTGCGGCGGTTGAAACGGCAGTTCGGGCACGCCAACGAGCCGAAGGTTCAGCTGCCGACGCGAACGCGGCAAGCGCAAGGCGCCAACCAGCCCCCACAGCAAACCAATGGCGCCAACCAGCGGCATCAACAGCAACATGCCCTGCAGAAAACGCATGCTGTCGCGCGCCGGCACCCGGTAACGACGTGGCAGCAGGTGCCAGCAGGCACGCGCCAGCAGTGGCGTTGCAGCCGTGTGCAGCAGCGCATAAACGAGCAGCGCCAAACCGGTTGGCTGCAGCAGGATCAGAGCGGCGACGCTGAACAATTCCAGCGCCAATGCCAACCACCACCACGCACGCGACATGTCACAGCCTTCCTGATGAGGTCGGCAGCAATGCCCGTGCCGCACTTGCATTCGTCACGGCTTCACATTGCGCTGCCATGGCAGGTGCGCCATGGGCCTGCAAGCGCTGCAGCCACTGCTCTGCTGCAGCACGTTCGGTCAGCGGCATCAGGATCGTCAACTCCTCGCCACGCTCACGCCAACAATCCAGCGCCCGGCGCTCACGCCGGGCCAGCGCGCGCCAGGCATCTCCGTGTTCGCCATGCAAGCTGACGCGCACCAAAGTTGCGGGCAGCTCAAAGCGTTCGCTGTCGCTGACCGCACGCGCCAGTTGCCGTGCGAAGCGCTCATCACTGCCGGGCTGACCGGCGCCAGCAAGCAAGTCGGCGGCGTGCGCGCACAGCACTGCCAGCAAGGTCAGGGTGTTGTGTTGGAAACTGAAGAACGGCATCGCGGCCACAGCGAGTACCGCCCGAATGTTGCCGCTGGCATCCACCAGCGGAACCGCTGCCAACAGGCGACTCTGTCGGCTCGCTTCCAGCTGGGCGCTGTCAGCGTGAATTGCCGCCAACTCGCCACGGCTGAGCACTTGCCGCAACAACGGATCATCCGCCGACAACGGCTCCGGTTTGCCCCAGCTCGCCAACGGCTCACTGCCGATCTGGCTGTCGTTGACCGGATACAGCGCGGCCTGTTGCAAGGAACCATAACCGGCCAGCAGATCCAGCAGGCGCTGCGCACTGACTGGCGTCAGACCCTGACCCGGATCAAACCGCTGCGCCAAACGCGTCAAGGCTTCGCGCAGCGACAGACCGGACCCGGCCAGCGCCTGCTCCAGACGATCATGCGACACGCGCAACAAGTGATAGCTGCGGGTGAATTCTTCGAGCCGCTCGCCACGGTATTGGTTGGCGCCACTTAATCGGCGCAAACGCCGCTGCCAGGCATCGCGAAACTCACCGCACAGCATCGCCAGCACGACGATGCCGGTCGCCCATGCGAGCGGAAACGTTGCGGCCGGTTGCCATTGGCGGTTGATCGCGACACCCAGCGTAGCCAGCACCAACAAGGCACTGACAAAACCGGCCGCGAATCCGTAACGCAAACCGGCCAGCACCGGTCCCAACACCGGCCAGGGAAATCCGCTTTGAATGCGCAGCGGATCAGCAGGATCGGTCCAGGCGGACAGCGCCAGCGCAGCCGCCGTGAGCAGAAACGTTTCAAACCACAACCAGGGTTCCGACGGCGCCGTGCGCACGTCCAAGCCATCAACGGAATCAAGCCAGGGCAATTTCATGGTTTCACCATTGTGCTGGAGCTGTTACCGCTGCCGGTTTCCTTTGCCGGCGCCTGCCATAACGGCAAGGCCAAGGCGGAAAACTGCGCCAGTTGCTGTCGGCACACGGTCAATTCGCGCGCCGGATCGGGTTGGGTTTGCGCACCGCGGGTCGCACTGGAGCGGCGGCTACGCGCCGCCACGTCGTTCAGGCTGAGCGGCAGCACGGCGCTCGAGAGCGGGCCTTCTGGTGCCAGAGTGAGCTCGGCCTGTAGCGCAGACAACAGCGTCGCAATGGCTTCGCGATTCTGCTCCAGCCATTCGTCCGCCAGATCTTCCCAGTCCGACAGTTGCAGGCGTTTCTGCTGCCAACGCAAAGCAAAATAGCGGGCGTTGTCGAGGCCTTGCTGCAACTGCCATTGCTCCACCAAATCCTGCACAGCGTCCTGATCGGCGAGCCGGCTGTCGAGCGCGGTGGAAAAATACTGGCGGCCGTAAAACTGATCTGCCAAGCGGTTCGGGTGCTCAACCCGCGGCAGCGGCACCGGTTGCACTTGCAATTGCTGCAGCAGGCGCAGGCGGAACTGATTGGCGGTCACCGTGCAACCCAGCCATTCCATGTTGTCCGCGACCGTCAAAAGCCACGGCAGATCGCGGGCGCGTGCCGGCAAGGTCAGGCCATACCAGCGCGCCGCCTCGGCGGGCCGGCCGAGCACCTGCTCGGCCGCGGCCATCACTTCGGCCAATACCGGATCGGCTTCGGCCAGATTGGCGTGGCGTTCGACCAGCACATTGATCTGCGCCACCGGCGCCGGTTGTTCTGCCAGTAACAGCCACAGCAGCGCCTCGATCACTTCCGGATCATTGGCGCGCAGACTCGCCAGTTGCTCAAGCGCGAGTCGCGCCGCTTTGCTGTCACCGCGCGCCATCGCCCGTTCGGCCCGGAACTGCCAATACAATGGCTCCTTGCGGAAGCGCGCTTCTTGCTGTTGTGCTTCGGCGAGCAGTTGATCGATACGCTTGCTGTCACCTGTGCGATGCGCCACGTCCAGCAGCACCAGAAAATACTCGCGCGCCCGCAGCCGGCTCCAGCCATACAGAGCTTGACGTTCGATCACGGCGACATCACCGCTTTGCTGCGCCAGCAGCAACAGGCGATCGATGGCGAGTTTGTTGTCCGGTTCATAGCGCGCCAGGACCTGCTGATACGCCGGACGCGCGACATTCGGCCGTTCGAGCGCCCAGCCGAGTTCGGCCAGCAATTGCCAGTAGCGCACTTCCTGTCCGGCCGGCGGTGCGGACGACAGCGGCAGCAAACTGTTCAAGGCCGGTTCCGGCTGGCCGCTTCGCCAATAGTTCTCCGCAATCGCGAGTCGCTCGCTCGGCTCGAGCGGCGCCAGTTGCTCGACGCGTTGCCAGGCCTGCAAAGCGGCGCTCACTTCCCCGGCGGCCTGGCGCACCTGGGCCAGCGCAATCCAGCCGGCACGATCCGTCGGCTGCCGCCGCAGATACTGTTGCAGCGTCGCGATCAGCTGCGCTGGTTCAACCGAGCGCAAACCGCTGCGGACATAAGCACCACTTTCGGCGGCAAGCAAGGGACGCCGCTGTGACGCCGCTTCGACCAAGGCCACGACATTGGCGTCGGCTTGCAAGGCATCCGACAGCGCGAACGCGCGCGCCTCGTTCTCCGGATTCGGTGTCGCCATCGCCAGGGCAAACCAGTGTGGCAAGGCCCGCGCACCATCGCCATTCCAATCGAATGCACGGGCCAGCAACAATTGCCGTTCCGGCGTCGGCATCGGCAGCGCATCGAGCAGCTCCGCCAATTGCAGTGCCGCCGGCAGATTGCCCGAGGCCAATTCCAGCGCCAGCAGGCGTTCGCTGAGCGTTACATTATCCGGCTGCTGACGATGTAAACGGTACAGCCAGGCCAGCGCTTGCCGATCCTCGCCGTTCTGCTGTGCGATATCGGCGGCGAGTTGCAACAAGGCCGGTTCATCTTCATCCGGACCGACCACGTGACGCGCCGTTTTCAGAGCATCCGCGGCGCGGCCGGCCGCAAGCCAGGCCTGCATCGCCGATGCCGCCACCTCGCGCCGTTCGGCCGGTACCAGCAACAGATCGAATGCTTCGCGCCAACGCGCTGCCGCCTGTGCCGGCTGGTTGGCGGCCAAATGAAACGCCGCGGCTTCGCGCAGGAGCTGGCCACGGCCAACACCGACCAGATCGGTGCGGGTCAGCAGGTTCTCGAACAGCGCGGCCAACACGGCCGGCTCACCAAATTTGCGCGCCTCTGCCAGCAGTGCGGTTTGTTCGTTGACCGACAACGTCAGCAACAACACCGCGTCAAAACCGCTGCGAATCGATGCCCGCAGGGCTGCTGCCTGTTCCGATTCCGGCGCCCGAAACAGTTGCTGCAACTGCAGACGAATTTTGGCCAGGGCAATTTCAAAGGCATAACGCGGCTCCGGCTGAACCAGTAGCGGTGCCAGCGCCTCGACGGCTTCATTGTGACTGCCGGCTTCGGTGAGCAGCTGCACAAACGACAGCCGCAGCGGCACGTTGTCCGGGTCGGATCGCACCAGCACGCGCAGGTAGGCAATCGACAGCGCGTCACTGGCGCGCAGGTTTTGCGGATCGCGAAACGCCGGCTGGCGCGGGAACAGCACCCACAGCGCGACAACAATCACCGAAGACATGATCAGCAAGGCCGGTCCGTTCAGCAGCGCCTCGCGCGGTGCTGTCTGCGGACGGTTTGTTTGGCGTGACGACGGCTCAGCGGCAGACAAGCTGCACCTCCGCCTGCGCGGCTGGCCCGGTCAACAAATAGCGCGACAGCCCGCTTTCGGTGCGCGCGGACAATGGCTTTTGTTGCGACAGCTGACAACCAGCCGGAACCCGTGCCCGGAACTCGACTTGATTGCGTTTGGCAAAGCGAAAACGCAGCATGCCATTCGAATCAGACTGCCAGCTTTGCAACGGTGCGCTGGCA
Organism: Permianibacter sp.; assembly: GCA_046297695.1. Lineage (GTDB taxonomy): Bacteria > Pseudomonadota > Gammaproteobacteria > Enterobacterales > Permianibacteraceae > Permianibacter. The sequence continues at coordinate 74,903 of JBKBHF010000002.1, forward strand.
TCAACCAGCAAGGCATCCGGCGAACGCGCATCGAATCGCAGCCGCACCCGGTCTTGCCCCAGTTGCAAGTAACGACCGCTGCTGTCTTCGCGCGCACCGGCCACCGCCGGATGGCGCGCCGGCCATCCCAGCTCGACCGGCAGGCGCAGGCTGCGCAGACCGTTACCATGCACCGACCAATTGCCATTCAAATCTTTGGCCAGGCTCGCATGCTGGAATGCGCGCACGCGCTGGACATATTCGCTGATGTACAAGCCATTGAGCGGCTCTGCCGCCTGCGCCCGCAGCAATTCCTGCAACAGCGTGATGCCGGCCGGCCGCTGCACGGCATCGGCATGAAAACTGAGCGACCACGGTTTCAACCGGCGCATGCCAAATCCGCTGCTGCCGCCGAGTTGACGATTCCAGTCCAACACTTGCCGGTAATTGAGCGCCTCGCCATACCAGAGCCGGGCAAACGTGTTTTCATCTACGAGCGGTGCCAGCACTTGCGTGCCCCACGGCGTCGGTCGTGCTGCCGGTGACAACTGCGCCAGCTTCAGCGGACCAAAACGCCAGTCGATACCACCACCGCCGTAATGGCTGACGCCCGCTTGTTGAGCGATGGCAAGTGCGGCCGGTCCGGGTTTGCCATCGCCGGACCAGATCAGCAGCGGCGGTTGCAAGGCGCTGTTGCCGTGACGCAAGCCGCGCAGCCAATCGAATGGCGCGGCGATTTCACGATGCAGCTCGGCCGCGTATTGCGGCAATGGGACACTGTAACGATGCGCCGGCGCGGCGTAATCACGTTCGCCGTCAAACACCGGCCAGTAAAAGGGATGACTGTAGGTATGGCTGGCGATCTCCAGTTGCGGTAGCGCCAGCAGCGGATCGAGCGCGCGCCGACGGGCACGACGTTCATCGTCGGCCAGTGACGGCGTATCGAACTCGGCTTCGATCAAGGCCACGGTCGCCGGCAACGGCTGGTTTTGCAGCAACGGCAACAACGCTGTCGCCGGCCGCTGGCCAGTGCTGTCTGCCAGCGCGAGCCTGTCACCACGAATATCGATCAGACCAATTCGGCGGCCATTGTCCGTGCTGAGCTCAAACACCGGTTGTGCCGGCAAGCGCAGCGCCGCCCGCAAAAACGCAAACGGATCCAATAGCCAGCTGGCGCTGCCATCGGCACCGTACTGCATGACATACGGATCGAGCGCGAGGCCACCAAACGCGCCGATCTGAATCGGATCAAACCGGGCGCCGCTGCGATCACGCAATTGCAGCCAGGCCGTGCTGCCGGCACCGGCAAAACTGTCCGGCAAGCCCCAGCTTTTCAGCGTTGGCGCCGTGCCGAGTCGCCCTATCGCTGGCTGCTGCGCAACCAGTTGCAAACCCGCACCCGCTGCCCGGCCGTTTTGCTGATCCCCCAACAACTGCCGACACGCCGCCCCCGCCGGCAGGCTGCCGAAGAACGCCACCGGCAAACCGGCGCGCACTTCCGGTTGCAGGCGCGCACAAACCCCGGCCTGCTGACCGCTGGAGCGCGCCGACAACCAGGCGACAACGCCGGCGTAGCGACCACTGATCGGCTCGTTCGGCAAGGCCTCGTGTTCGATATTGCGGTACTCGAGCGCGTAGCCTTCGTACTCCAGCGGCATCGCCAGATGCTTGAACAAGGGACTCGCCCATTGATCCTGGCCATGACCGTCACCGGCGCCGTCGATGAGCGCCAGCAAGGTGCGTGGGACATGGCGCAAACGGCCCTGGCCGAGCCAGGTCAAATCGCCATTGGCAACCCAGGGCGTGAACCCGAGCGCCAGAATCTCCTTCGCCGTGGCTTCGGCCGTTGCCCAATCACCGGGATCGACGTAATCGAGCACGATCACCGGCACGCCGAACCGATCGCGGGTGCGGCGCAGTTGCTGGATCAGCCATTGCCGGTTGGCTTCCGGCGTTGGCGCGTGCTGCTTGCTGACCGGGTCATAACCATGAAACAGCGATTCCGCCAACAAGGCGTCGGCGTATTGGGCATGGCGCTCCAGCAATTCGAAGCCGCGGTTGTAGATGAGTTTGACGCCCGGGAAACGCTGCTTGATGGTCGCCAGCAGCGCGACCATGCCGTCTTCCTGACGCTGCCGAGCCGGACCTTCCTTGGCCGGGATCAGATAGCTGTCCATGGTGTCGAGGAAAAACGCGCGATACCCCTGTTGCCAGAGCGCAGCGAAATGCTCGCGCAGCAGATAATCGCGCCAGCCGGTGCCGGCCAGATCCATCACCAGACTGTTCCAGGCGGTGTTGGTGCCGATCACCCAGCGCTGATCAATCCTGTCGACATCGACCGCGTTGCGCGCAACCTCGCCGACCGAGACGTAGGCGAAAATTTCCGGACCGCTGGCAAGCAGTGGCGGCACTTCTTCCGGACGCAGCTGATGGGGCTGGATGACGACTTGATCGTAATGGCGCAAGGCATCCAGCGGCGGACGGGTGCCATAGTAGAACGCGATGTCGGGCGCATCAGCGGCAGCGCAATGGCCAGCCAGCAGTAGCAGGCCGGCGCAACAGGCCAGAAAACAGCGGGCGACAACCGGTGCGAACATGTCGGAATCGGAAACCTGAAACCCCAGCCCACACGCGAATGGCGCACAAACTGCGGCAAAGAAATGGTCGGCTGATTGTAGCGGAATTGCTGCGGGCATTGCCGGCGAAACTGACGGCAAACCGGGCTGTTTCGCCGGGTATGCACAGACCTCGTCGTTGCCCGCTCTTGGCCTGCTCCCCGGCGCTATGCCACCATAGCGCACGCCACCGCCAACGGTGCTGGCGCCGTCTCCCTGCCGGAAGCTCAGATTTTGAACGGATTACTGCTGCTCGCGCTGCTGACCGCCCTGTTTTACCTGCTACAGGCGGGTTGGATGTTTCTGCAGCTGCGCCGCGGCGTCCAGGTACCGCACCGGTTGCTGCTGCTGGCGCTGTTGCCCGCCTTGTTGCAAGCCACTCTGCTGCATCTGGTGATCGACACCCCGGCCGGGCAAAACCTCGGGTTCCTGCCCATCGCCGCCCTGGTCAGCTGGCTGATTGTGCTGCTGCTGATGATCCCCGGTGGCCAGTTGACCACGCCGCTGCTGTTGTTCGCGCTGCCGCTGGCGGCGTTGTTCTCGCTGGCGCTGCCGCTGGCGCCAGCCCAATACATCAAGCCGCTGGCGGGTGCCTGGCCCAGTCTGGTCCACATTTTCTCGGCCCTGCTGGCCTATAGCCTGTTGATGGTCGCGGCGGTACAGGCGCTGCTGCTGTGGTGGCTGGAACGCAAGCTGCGGCACGCCCCGATGCAGGTGTCGCCGCTGCTGCCGCCGCTGCAATTGCAGGAAAGTTTTTTATTCCGGGTGATCGCGACCGGTTTTGCGCTGCTGACGCTGGCGCTGCTGGTTGCGGCCTTTGGCTTACCGAGCCTTTTCGCCAGCCAGCCGCTGCACAAACCGGTATTCGCCCTGCTGTCCTGGCTGGTGTTCGCGATTCTGCTGTTCGGCCGCTGGCGCCAGGGCTGGCGCGGCCGGGTGGCCGTGCGCTGGACGCTGGCCGGATTCGCGCTGCTGGCGCTGTCTTATGCCGGCACCCGCATCGTGATCGAATACGTGCTGCAACAGCCCTGACAAGGAGATCCCCGTGGACCAGCTCTCCACCGGAGAGGTGCTGCTTTTCCTGCTGTTGCTGTTTCTGTTCTCTGCCTTCTTCTCCGGTGCCGAGACCGGCATCATGTCGGTCAACCGTTACCGGCTGCGCCATCTGGCGCGGCAGGGGCACCCCGGCGCCAAGCGGGTGCAGGCCCTGCTCGAACAGCCGGATCGCCTGATCGGCGTCATCATCACCGGCAACAATATCGTCAACATTCTGGCCTCGGTCATTTCGGCGGTTCTGGCGGTGCGCTTGTTTGGCGAGGAATGGGGCGTTGCCATCGCCACCGCGCTGCTGACAGTGGTGATGCTGGTGTTCTGCGAAGTCGGCCCGAAAACCCTGGGCGCGCTGCACCCGGAACGGGTGGCGTTTCCGGCGTCCTGGCTGCTGCAGAAATTGCTGCGCATCCTGTTGCCGTTGATCTGGCTCGTCAATTTGCTGGCCAACGGCCTGCTCCGGCTGTTCGGCATACGCCTGAACCGGAAGCAGCAGGACGCGCTGTCCAGCGAGGAATTGCGCACCGTGGTCAATGAGGCCGGTGCCTTCATTCCACGCCGGCACCAGAAAATGCTGCTCAGCATTCTCGATCTGGAAAAGCAAACGGTCGATGACATCATGGTCTCGCGCCATGACATCGTCGGCATCGATCTGGACTTGCCGCAGAGCGAGATCATGCCGACCCTGCTGCATTGCCAGCACACCCGGTTGCTGGTCTGGCGCGGCGACATCAACAACGTCGAAGGTTTTCTGCACGCCCGCGATGCCCTGCACCTGCTCGCCAAGGATGACTTCGATTACGACGAGCTCAAGCAGGTGCTGCGGCAGCCGTATTTCGTGCCAGCCGGCACACCACTCACTACCCAGCTGGTCAATTTCCAGCGCAACCGGCGCCGCATCGGACTGGTCGTTGACGAGTACGGCGACATCCAGGGACTGGTGACGCTGGAAGACATTCTGGAAGAAATCGTCGGCGAATTTACCACCGATGTCGCCAGCCAGATCAGCCGCGAAATCTCGCCGTCAGCGGACGGTCATGTCGTGGTGGAAGGCAGCGCGGCCCTACGCGATCTGGTCCGCAGCCAGCACTGGCAGCTGCCGCTCGATGGCCCGAAAACCCTGAACGGACTGTTGCTGGAATACCTGGAAACACTGCCATCGGCGGGCACCTGCGTGCGTTTGCACGGTTACCCGATGGAAATCCTGCAGGTCAAAGACAACATGATCAAAACGGTGAAAGTGATGCCTTCGCTGTATCGCGCAGCAGGTGATCACTGAGCCGGCACCGTCAGCTGTCGAGCACCGCTCGCAACATTTGCCGCACCGCGTCCGGCTCGAACGGTTTGTCGCACAGCGCCGACACGCCGGCCTGGGCGACCATGTCGAGTCGCGCGCTGTCCTGTTCGCTGGTGACCATGAGGATGGGCACGTAGGCACCGTCGGCACGATGGCGGATCGCGGCGACCAATTCACGCCCGTCCATTTCCGGCATGTTGTAGTCGGTGACCACCAGATCAAACGTGGCGCTGGCAAACACCTCGACGCCTTGCCGACCATTTTCCGCCGTCGTGATCTGTTCGATGCCCATGTCACGCAACACACGCGAAATATGCTTGCGGGCCAGCGGACTGTCATCGACCACCAACACCCGCAGCGATTTGACGTCCCACGCCTCCAGCTGCAGCTCATCGGGCTCGATGTAGTGCAGACTGGCGCGCAAGGCCCGGGCAATGTCATCGGCGCTGAACGGTTTCGGCAGGATCGCGACCACACCCGCCTGCCGAATCGGATCCAGCCGCTCGAACCGGGTTTCACTCGACACCAGCATGAACGGCAGATTCTGCCAGGCTGGCTGCTGGCGGATATTGAGCAGCAGCTCGGCCGCGGTCATGTCCGGCAGATAAAACGTGCTGATCACCACGTCCGGCAGCTGCCGGGACAGCGCCGCCAAGGCTTCGGCGCCCGAGCCGGCCACCTCAACCTGGCGCACCGACGCGTCGCGCAAATGCTGCAACAGGATTTTCTGCTGGGTCTGCGACGGCTCAACCAGCAACAAGCTCAGATCCGATATCGCCACTCCGGCCATAACAACGCTTCACCGGCCCACGGTTCCTGAAGTGTAGGCCAGAAACGCCGCGGCCCAGAAAAGCAGCGGCAGTCGCCGCGGCACCCTCAACCGGTCGGCAACAGGCAGTACGGCGCCGGAATCCCCTCGGCGGCAAAAGTCGCCCGGACCGCCTCCCGTTGACTCAGCAGGTCCACCAGCCGCTGCAGCGACGGATGGCGGGTGACCGGCGGCTCGGCAAACCAGCGGCCCCAGCGAATCAGCATCAGCAGGTAGAGATCGGCCACCGAAAATTCGGCGCCGAGCAAGTAAGGACCGTTGCGGTCGAGATGCGCCGCCAGCTGCTGATAGATCTGCTGGGCGTTCTGCTCGGCCCGGGCCTTGATGGCGGGCACATGCGCAGGTTCGGTACTGAGCCGGTCCGGGTAGAAATAGGCAATCAGCGCCGGCTGCAGGGTGTTGGTCAGAAACATCAGCCATTTGTATAACTGACCGCGCGCCGCTTGCCCCAATGCCGGCACCAGATGACTGGTCGGGTGGCGGTCACACAGGTGCAGACAGATTGCGGCCGCCTCGTACAACACCTCGTCCCCCGACACCAGCGTCGGCACCCGGCCATTCGGATTCAGGCGCAAGTAGTCTGGGCTGCGGTGTTCGCCTTTTTCGGCATCGAGCCGGATGAATTGATAAGGCAGCTCGAGTTCCTCCAACACCATGCGCGGCGCCAGACTGGCCGAGCCGATGAAACCGTACAGCTGATACATGGGAGCGCACCTCAGGAAACGTCGTGATGGCAGGGCGCCGCCATTGTGGCGAGCCGGCATCGTCCGGGCAATCCAGATCAAGAGATTGGATTTCCCCACACGCCAGTAGTGGCGTGATCCGCGTGCTATGCATAGAATGATGCATAAGCACCAGCAACTGGTGCACAGAATTTATAACCAACACACGGGGACGCCACAGTTGCGATTGTTCGGACGCCGCTCCAGCCGCGCCGGCGCCAATGCCATTGGTCTGATGCTGACGCCACAGAGCTTTACACTCGCCCGGTTGACTCCGGCGGTGGAGGCGCCCCGTCTGCTCCAGTTGGCGCAAGGCGATTACGGCAATCTCGGCGAATTCGCCGCTCACATGCACAAGCTTGCCGACGAACCGGCGCTGCAAGGTCAGCAGCTGGTGGTGTGCCTGTCGCCCGAGCTGTACCGTCTGCAACAGGCCGACGCCCCCAATGTGCCGCTGGCCGAACGCAATGCCGCCTTGGCCTGGGCACTGCGCGACGTGCTCGATTTCCCGGCCGCAGAAGCCGCGCTCGACAGTTTCGCCCCGCCGGCACTGCCCAACCGCAGCGGCCCCGAGCGGGTTTTCGTCGCGGTCAGCCACAAGGCCAAACTGAAGCCCTACATCGAGGCCATCCTGTCAGCCGGTTTCGAGATTCGTGCCATCGACATCCCGGAACTGTGTGCACGCAACCTGCTGCTGCGGCTGTCGCCGGCGCTCACCAGCGCCGCCATTCTGGCGCCCAGCCAGCGCGGCTGCAGCCTTTACGTCTATCTCGGCAACGAGTTGGTGGTGTCGCGGCAACTGGCCGGCATCGGCGATCTGCGGCTGCTGTTCACCGGCCTCGACAACAGTCAGGCACAGGAGCAATTGCTGCTCGAGATCCAGCGCACACTGGATTACTTCGAAAGCCAGATCGCCCGTCGGCCGGTCGCGCGTTTGCTGTTACCACCGGTCAGCGAGGAATTGAACGGGCTGTTGCCGCTGCTGCGTGACAGCCTCGGTGTCACGGTTGCCGCGCTGGATCTGCCGACGCTGGTGCCGATGGACAACAGCGTCGCCCGCGACAGCCTGGCCAGTGCCTGGTTGGCGGTGGGTGCCGCCCTGCGTCGGGAGCTGACCGATGCAACAAATTAACCTGTTCCTGCCGGAGTTTGCGCCAACCCCGCAGCGCTTCGGTCTGCGCGTACTGGTGCGGTCACTGCTCGGATTGCTGCTGTTGTTGTTGCTGATCGGCGTGTTTCTGGTGCAGCAATTGGCGCAGGAGCGCGAGCGAACCCAGGCCGCGCGTCAGGCACTCGACGCGGTGATCACCACCATCAGCGAAACCCGTGGCAACGAGCAGGCACGGCAAAACGTCGCCGCGCAGCTGGAACAACTGCGCGCCCAGCTGGCACAGCGGCAAGCGCTGCTGCAGGATTTGCAGCAACGGGAGGCGAAACAAACCAGCGGCTTTGCTCCACTGCTGCAAACACTCGCCGAAACGCACGATCAACGCCTCTGGCTGACCGCGTTCAGCCTGAAAGGCGAACACCTGCAATTGACCGGCGAAACCCTCAATGCCGCCGCAGTGCCCGCCTGGCTGAACCGCTTGCAGCAAAAACCGCCGATTCAGGGCTTGCGTTTCGCCGGCCTGCAGATGCAACGCGTCGAGGCCAAGCCCGGCGTGCTCGCGTTCAGCCTGAACCCCGAGCTGCCCGAGACAGGAGAAGCAGACGATGCTGTCCTTCAGCGTTAGTTGGCGCCGGCTGGAGCAACGCTTTCAAGCGCTCAGCCTGCGCGAGCGCGTGCTGGTCATCGTCATGACGCTCGCCGTCATCGCGGCGCTGACCAATTTTCTGTTCTTCCTGCCGCTGCAGGATCAGCTGCGCGCCGAACGGCAACAGCAGCAGGAACACCAGCGTCGGCGTGAACAGCTGGAAAACGAATTGTCCCAGCTGCAAGCCTGGCAGGCGCGCCAGGAGGACGGCAGCGAACTCGTTGTGGTCGAGCAACAGCTCGCCAGCATCAATCAGCAGATCCAGCAGTTGTCGCAACGGATGGTGCCGCCGCAGGAAATGACCGCGCTGCTGCAGCAGCTGCTTGCGCGCGAACAAGGCATGCAGGTGATCGCGCTGGAAAAGCTGCCGCTGGCACAGCCCAGCGAAAGCGAAACCGACGCCCTGGTCAGCGCCGAAATGCCGTTGTACCGGCACCGTTTGCGGCTCAGCCTGCGCGGCAATTACTTCGACAGTCTGCGTTACCTGCAAGCCATGGAAGCCCTGCCGTGGACGGTGTATTGGGACAGTCTGGAATACCGCGTTGAAACCTATCCGCAGGCGATCCTGACGGTGGAGATTGCCACCTTGGGACAAGAACAGGGGTGGCTCGGTGGTTAAGTCATTGCTCGCATGTGTGGCGTTGGTGGTGCTCAGCCTCGGCAACACGGCCACTGCCGCCGAACGGCGCGACCCGACCCGGCCGGGCTGGCAACCGGCCAGCACCGAACCGGCGGCCAACAAGCCGTCACCGCAGCTGCTGACCGCCATCGTGATCGGCCCGGCGGGCAAACGCGCGCTGATCGGTGATCGCTATTTGCAGGTTGGCGATCGGGTGGGCGATGCCCGGCTGGTGCGTATTGATTTCGATTTCATTGTGCTGCATAGCGCAGCCGGTGAACGCATAGTCCGGTTGACTCCCGTGCTGGAAAGTCGCTCGGCGACCAAGGTGAATGGCTCATGATTCGACACGCTGCAATGACACGACGGACCCAACCGCTGGGCTTGGCGCTGCCGCTGGTGGCCGTGCTGGCCGCCTGCCAGTCGGTGCCGCCGCCGGCACGCGAACCCGGCCCGGTCAACGATGCACTGCGCGAAAGTGCCGCTGCCAGCCGGCAACCGCCGACACCACCGCCGACCGAGGTGTTGACGGCGCTGTTGCCCGACGGCAAAACCGCCAGTGCCGAACCGCGTTTTGATTTGAACGTCAGCAATGTCGATGCCCGCCAGTTCTTCATGGGTCTGGTCGCCGGCACGCCCTACAATATTTTGCTGCGTCCCGATGTCAGCGGCAGTTTGAGTCTGACCGTGCGCAACGTCAGCGTACCGGACGTGATGGAAATGGTCCGTGACGTCTATGGCTACGATTACGAGCGCAAAGGCAACGTCTTCACCGTCAGTGCCGCCGGTCTGCAAACGGCGATCATTCCGGTCAATTACCTGAACCTGACCCGCAAGGGCGAATCGCAGACCCGGGTCAACTCCGGCCAGGTTGCCGATGCCGGCACCAGCGAAGGACAAAGCGGCAGTAGCAATAGCAGCACCGCCGGTTCGCAAGCCGCGACCATTCCCGGCACCGTGATTGAAACCAAATCGGAAGCCAACCTCTGGAGCGAACTGCAGAACACGCTGCAAGCCCTGATCGCCGGCAGCAATGGCGGCAGCGTCGTGGTCAATCCGCAAGCCGGTCTCGCCATTGTCCGCGCCCTGCCCGCGGATCTGCGCATGGTGAGGCAATACTTGAACCAAGCAGAGCAACACCTGCAGCGGCAAGTCATTCTGGAAGCCAAGATACTGGAAGTGACCTTGAACGACGGTTTTCAGGCCGGCATCAACTGGAGCGACATCGCTTCCGCCGGCGGAACAACCGGCACCATCGGCCAAACCGGGCAGGAACTGAACCTGCGCACTGAGCCGAACGACATCAATGGTTTCTTCACCGGGGTGTTCACCGGCGGTGATTTTCAGGCAACGCTGGAACTGCTGCGCACGCAAGGCACGGTACAGGTGTTGTCAAGTCCGCGCGTGTCCACCGTCAATAACCAGAAAGCGGTGATCAAGGTCGGTACCGACGAGTTCTTCGTCACCGGCATCTCGACGACAACGACCACCGGCGCCGGCGGCAATACCAGTACCCCGAACGTCACGCTGTCGCCATTCTTCTCCGGCATCGCGCTCGACGTGACGCCGCAAATCGACGAGCACGGCGAGATCACGCTGCATGTCCATCCGAGCGTGACCGAGGTGCAGGACCAGACCAAGCAGATCGATTTTGGCACCGCCAACCCCCTGATTCTTCCGCTCGCACTGTCGAGCGTGCGCGAAGCCGACAGCATTGTCCGCGCCCGCAGCGGTCAGATCGTCGTCATCGGCGGGCTGATGCAGGACAAACTGAGTCAGGACGATGCCGGCGTGCCATGGCTGTCGGAAATTCCGTGGCTCGGCAAGCTCTTTACCCAGCAACGTGAAGGCAGCGCCAAGAGCGAGCTGGTGATTCTGCTGCGTCCGGTGGTGACCGATGACAGCACCTGGCAACAGGAAATCGATCGCAGCCACGATCGCGTTCGCCGCTACACCGGCGATGCGCCCTGAATAACGGCTGCGGACAGGAGAACCGGCAATGTATCTGCAGTACTTCGGTCTGCGCGAGTTGCCGTACACGCTGACGCCGAACACCGCGTTTTTCTGCGACCTGCCCGGCCACCGGGAAGCACTCAATGTGCTGCTGGTGGCGCTGGCGGGTGGCGAAGGCTTCATCAAAATTACCGGTGAAGTCGGCAGCGGCAAAACCCTGCTGTGCCGGTTGCTGCTGAACAACCTGCACGGACGGCAACCGTATGCCTACATCGCCAACGCCCACCTGTCGCCCGCCGCCCTGCAACGCGGCCTGGCCAGCGAACTCGGCCTGTCCGATCAGCTGCGCGATGACGAACTGCCGCGCGCCATCGAACGCCAACTGCTCGCGCTCGCCCGCGCCGGTCATCCGGTGGTGCTGATCATCGACGAAGCGCAGGCACTGCCTGATGCCAGCCTGGAAACGCTGCGCTTGTTCACCAATCTGGAAACCGAACGCGGCAAGTTGCTGCAGGTGGTGCTGTTTGGCCAACCGGAACTCGACAGCCGACTGGCGCTGCCGCATCTGCGTCAGTTGCGTCAGCGCATCGCGTTTTCCTACCGCTTGCCGAAACTGAACGGGCGGCAAAGCGCGCAGTATCTGCAGCACCGGCTCGAGACTGCCGGCTGGCGCCATGGCCGCGCGTTCAGTCACGGCGCGCTGCTGGCACTGCACGGTTTCGCTGCCGGCACCCCGCGCGTGCTCAACCTGCTCGCCCATAAAACCTTGATGCTGGCGTATGCCCGCCAGCGCACGCGCATTGGCCTTCGTGATGTCATGCAGGCGGTCGCCGATACCGATGCCACCCAGCCGCGGCAGCGCCGCTTGCAGCGCCTTGCGCTGCTGCTGGTGGGCGCATTGAGCACCGGCCTTGCGCTGGCGTGGTGGTTGCCGTCATGAGTGTGGTCAATACCATGCTGCGCGAACTGGCCGAGCGGCAACAGGGCGCGGCGAATCCCGGACCAGTGCCGAACGGACAAACACCGAGCGGACAACCGCACCACGGCCAATCCGCCACCACACAACCGACCGCTGCGCTTGGCGTCGTACCGGCATCGGCGCGATCGGCCTTGCCGTGGTGGTACCTGAGCTTGCTGGTGCTGGCAGTGCTCATCCTGATTTGGCGGCTGTGGTTGTCATCCAGCAACGCCGTGAATGATGACCGCGCGCCCGCCAATGTTCCGGCGTCCACTTCGCGGTCACTCCCGGATCAGAAAACAGCGACACCCCCTGACACGCGTCTGACGACACACACCGTCACCGTCCCCATCGCGGCACCACCTTCAAACCGCGATAACGAAGCAGCGGCGAACACAGCGGCGGCGCCAACACGCGCCGAGGCGATGCCAGCGTTGGCAACCGACACGGACAGCTCAACTACCGAACCCGCCGCCGCTGCCAGCATCGGCTGGGAGCTGGTCCAAGAGGAGCCAGCAAGCAGCGATGACTGGTCCGGTGATTTCGATACCGCCGAGCCCGAGATCCGCCGCAATGAGCCGGCAGCCGCCTCGGCCACTCGCCCTGCGGACACATCGAACGCGCCGCGCGCAGCAGCCTCCGTGTTTGAACGCGCGCCCGCCGAATTGAGTCATGCCGAACAACTGGAACAATTGCGCCTGCGGGCCCGTGCCGCACTCGCTGCCGGCGACCTCGCCACAGCCGGGCAAACCATTGAGCGCGGATTGCAACTGCAAGCCGAAGACGGTGAGCTGCACACCCTGCGGCTCGACTGGCTCGCCCTGCAGTCGCCGGAACAGGCGGTGCAACACGCCCGGCAGCAATTGCAGGAGCGGCCCGACCGTATCCCGGTGCGGCAATGGTTGGGCAGGTATTACCTGCAACAACAGCAAGCGCCAATGGCACTGGACGTTTTGCAAACGCAGCCGCCCGCATTAACCCAGGCACCGGATTATCACGGTGTGCTGGCGCTGGCCGAACAACAAACCGGCCAGCATCAGGCGGCCGCCCGACGTTATCTGCAACTGACGCAGCTGCAACCGCAGCATGGTCGGCATTGGGCGGGCCTCGCCTTAGCACAGGAGTCACTCGGGCAACGCGCCGAAGCCATCCGCGCCTGGCGTCTGGCCCTGCGCGATGCCGCCCTGCCGGCGGCACTGGCACGCTTCGGCCAACAACGGTTGCAACAGCTGCTCGCCAGCGCTCCGACATCACAGGTCTCGCCATGAAACGACAGAAAATTCGACTCGGTGATTTGCTGGTCGAGAACGGCGTCATCAGCGCCGAGCAACTGCAGGCAGCGCTGAAACAGCAAGCCGGCACCGGCCAGCGCCTCGGCACCACGCTGATTGACATGCAGGCGGTCGAAGAAACCCAGCTGCTGAAGTTTCTCGCCCAGCAACTGCAGATCCCGTTCATCGAGCTCGGACGGCACAAACTCAATGAGCAGGTGGCACAGAAACTGACCGAAGTGCAGGCTCGGCGTTACCGCGCCCTGCTGATCGAAGAAGCGGCTGGTCATTATCTGGCGGTGATGTCGGACCCGACCGATCTGACCCGCATCGACGAGATGCAATCGCTGCTCGACAAGCCGCTGCGCATTGCGGTGACCCGGGAAAGCGAATTGATGCGGGCCATCGATATCGTTTACCGCCACACTGAGCAGATTGAGTCGCTGGCGCAGGAGCTCAGCGAAGCCAGCGGCGATCAGTTTGATCTGGCGCGGCTCAGCGACAGTGTCGATGTCTCGGAAGCACCGGTGGCGCGGCTGCTGCAAACCATTTTTGAGGACGCCATCAAATACGGCGCCTCGGACGTGCACCTCGAACCGGAAGAAAACAGCCTGCGCATCCGGCTGCGGGTTGACGGTGTGCTGCAGGAACAGGTCGTGCGCGAAGCCCGCATCGCGCCGGCGGTGGTGCTGCGGCTGAAACTGATGTCGAATCTCGACATTTCCGAGAAACGCCGGCCGCAGGATGGTCGCTTCAACATCAATGTTCAGGGCCGCAACATCGATGTCCGTCTGGCCACGCTGCCGGTTCAGCACGGCGAGTCAGTGGTGATGCGTCTGCTCGATCAGAGCAGCGGCCAGTTGCGCATCGATCAAATCGGCATGCCGCCAGCGCAGGCGGAAGAACTGCGCAAGCTGCTGCGCTGGCCGCACGGTATTCTGCTGGTGACCGGTCCGACCGGCTCCGGCAAATCGACCACGCTCTATGCCGCGCTCAATGAACTGAACAAACCCGATGTCAAAATCATCACGGTCGAAGATCCGGTCGAATACCGGCTGCCGCGCGTCAATCAGGTGCAGGTCAACACCAAGATCGATCTGAGTTTCGCCGCCGTGCTGCGCACCGTACTGCGCGCCGACCCGGACATCATCATGGTCGGCGAAATGCGCGATCAGGAAACCGCGACCATCGGCCTGCGCGCCGCCCTGACCGGCCACCTGGTGCTGTCGACACTGCACACCAATGACGCCATCCAGAGCGCCCTGCGTCTGACCGACATGGGCGCAGAACCGTATCTGGTCGCCAGCACGCTGCGCGGCATCATTGCCCAGCGCCTGATCCGGAAACTGTGTCCGCATTGTTCGCAGGTCACCGAACTGACGCCGCAGCAGAAAAGCTGGCTGCATCAACTCGGCGAAACACAAACCGACGGATTCAAGACCGCACGCGGCTGCAACCACTGCAACCAGACCGGCTATCGCGGTCGCCTGGGCGTATTCGAACTACTGGTGATCAACGACGAACTGGCCGAAGCACTGCGCCGTCAGGACCAGAGCGGATTTGTCGCCGCCGCCAAACGTGCGCCCGGCTACCGGCCGCTTGGCATGGCCGCGCTCGACTTCGCCCGCGCCGGCGCCACGTCGCTGGATGAAGTGACCCGGGTCAGCGAAGTCAGCTTGCTGGAAGAGTGATGCTCACGATGACCACGATGCTGCCGCCACGATTCGCCACAGGAAGCTGATGCCATGCCCATGTATTACTACAAAGGCCGCAACAGTGCCGGCGAACTGATTGAAGGCCGCAGCGAAGCCGGCAGCGCCGATACCCTAGCATCGCGGCTGATGGCCGATGGCATCATGCCGACCAGCATTGAAGAACAGCTGGCGGCCGTGCCGGAGCGCAAGCGCCCCTTCCAGCTGTTTGTCCGTCAGAAAGCGTCGTTGCCGGATCTGATCATGTTCAGCCGGCAGATGTATTCGCTGACCAAGGCCGGCGTGCCGATCATCCGCGCCATTTCCGGTCTGGCCGAAACCAGTGCCAGCACCGAACTGAAACAGGCCTTGCTGGCGGTGGTCGATGATTTGACCTCCGGCATCGAGCTTGCCGCCGCCATGGGCAAACAGGGGCATGTCTTTTCGGCGCTCTATGTCAGCATGGTCCATGTCGGCGAGAACACCGGCCGGCTCGATCTGGCGTTCGAACAGATCGGCCATTACCTGGAACTGGAGCTTGATACCAGCCAGCGCATCAAACAGGCGATGCGTTACCCGACCATCGTGCTGATCGCCATGGCGGTCGCCATCACGGTGATCAACCTGTTCGTCGTGCCGGCGTTTTCATCGATGTTCGCAGCGTTCAACGCCGAGCTGCCGCTGCCTACCCGCATCCTGATCTTCACTTCCAATTTTTTTGTCAATTACTGGCCGTACATGCTGGTCGCCGTGATCGGTGGCATTTTTTTCTTTCAGCACTGGAAGCAAACGGCGCCGGGCCAGCTGGTCTGGGATGGCTTCAAGCTGAACATCCCGATCATCGGCAAAATCATTTACCGCGCCCTGCTCGCCCGCTTCGCTCGCTCGTTTGCCATGTGTCAGCGCGCTGGCGTGCCCATTTCCACGTCGCTTGCCGTGGTCGCCAATGCGGTCGACAACGCCAGGGTCGCCGTGCTGGTGCGAAAAATGCGGGAAGGCGTCGAGCGCGGCGAAAACATCAGCCGCACGGCCCACAGCACCGGCATGTTTTCGTCGCTGGTGCTGCAAATGCTGGTGGTCGGTGAAGAAACCGGCCAGCTCGACAAACTACTGGATGAAGTGGCCGACTTCTATGAACGTGAAGTCGACTATGATCTGAAGCGGCTGGCGCAGAACATCGAACCGATTCTGATCGTCGCGATGGGCGCCATGGTGTTGGTGCTGGCACTCGGCATTTTCCTGCCGATGTGGCAACTGGCCTCCGTCGCGCGCGGAACCTGATGCATGCGCGTGGGAAAAGGTTTCAGCCTGCTCGAGTTTGCCGTCGTGGTGCTGATCATCGCCGGCGTTGTCTATGCCCTGATACCACGCGTCGGTGACAGCCTCAAACTGGCACATGAAACGGTGCTGACCCAGACCAGCGCGGCGTATCGCGAAAGTCTGAATCTGGTGGCCCTGAAGCACAGGGCGATCGGACAAGCCTCAGCGGTTTATGACCTGCCCGGTGCCGGCAATGGCCTGCTGGATTTGAACAACGCCGGCTTTCCGATCGGCGTCGATCACAAACCGGGCGCCGACCGGCCACTGCAGGCCCAGGATTGCGAAGCACTTTGGTATGCCCTGCTCGGCGGCATTCCCCCGTCGGCCAGCATTCAGGGCGACAGCGATTTCCGGGTCCAGACCCGTTTTGATGCCAACCATGGCCTCGGCTGCCATTACCGTTACCGACGCGGTGGCGAGATGGCAATCCAGTATTTTCCGGACGATGGCGTGGTGACTGCCGATGTCCATTTCTGACGGAGTACGGCAGCTTGATGTGAGTCAATTCCGAGGCGGTTCCCGCCAAGGCGTTGAGAACTCCCGTCTGGCGCGATGCAACATTTCGGCATAAGCTTTGCTATACCGTAACGTATCATCCTGATGCCATCACTGTGGCAACGGGGGTAAAGGAATGATGGACGGCGTCAGCATGGGTTCGGGGGCTGGCGGCGCGGTGAGGGATTGTGAACCGATTAATCACCCGACCTCTTGGAGCCTGACTCATGAAGCAACGTGGTTTTACTCTCATCGAACTGATCGTCGTCCTGGTCATTCTCGGTATTCTGGCCGCCACCGCGGCGCCGCTGTTCGTCAACCTGAAGGGCGATGCCAACAAGGCCGTGCTGCAGGGCGTGGAAGCCTCGGTTCGCAGTGCATCCACACTGGTCTATGCCAAAGCCGCTGTCGCTGGCAGCACTAGCTGCAGCGCTGACGGTTCCGTTACGGTTGATACCGGCATCACGGTTACCACCCGTTGCGGTTATCCGAAAGATATGACCGAAGTGCTGAAAGTGGTAACCCTGCAGCCAGCACCCGATTTCATCACCACCACTGCCGGCGAAATCCGGTTGTTCAAAGCAACCACGGCGGCAAACTGCAAGGTGACATACGCAGCAATTGACGGCACATCCGTCATCGCCCCGGCCATTGGGACTGACTCCAGCGGTTGCTAAAACCGCGTCGAGGCCGCTGCCGTGATTCGGCAACGAAACAAAAGGCAGCCATCCCGGATGGCTGCCTTTTCGCTTTTGGAGCTGATCATCGTGATGATCCTGCTCGGCGTTTTGGCCGTCACCGTCATTCCGCGGCTGCCACGCAGCAGCGACGTCGCGGCTCGTGCCGCTCGTGACGAGGTGCTGGCCGCGCTACGTTACGGCCAGCAGCTGGCGATGGCCGATGCCTCACGCACCATCAAATTCATCAGCAGTGGCAACAGCTACAGTCTGACCGCCGATGATGTTGCCCTGTTGCTGCCGGAAGGTGGTGGCAGCTACCCGCGGGCATTGCCGAGCGATGTCAGCATCAGTCCGGTGACGACGCTGGTTTACGACGCACTGGGCGAAACCACTGCCACGACCTTCACCCTGACGGCCGGCGAAAGCTGGCAAGCCTGCGTCGAGTCCACGGGGTATGCCCATGCCTGCTAGATCGCATCACGCGCAGCCAGCACCACGCCGCGCCCTGCGCGTCGTCAGCAGACCGCGCGGCTTCAGTCTGGTGGAGCTGATCGTGACCATTGTGGTCACCGCCATCGCGCTGACCGCCTTGGGCGTTGGCCTGCTGGCGGCCAATCAAGCCAGCGTTGATCCGGTGGTGAGCATGCGCGCCGCTGCACTGGGGCAGGCCTATCTGGAAGAAATTCTCAGCAAGCGTTTCGATGAAAACAACGGGCTTGGTGGCGTCACCCGCTGCGGCGAGACCGGACAGCCGGCCTGCTCGGCCAGTTTCGGTCCGGACAGCGGCGAAACCCGGCAAAGTTTTGATGATGTCGACGATTACCACGGCCTGGATGAGGCGCCGCCGCAAAATGCGCTCGGCGAAACCGAGAGCCGTTACGACGGGTTTCGGGTCCAGATCGCGGTTGCGTATGCCGGTGGCGATTTCAGCGGCTGGGGCCTCACCGCTGCCGACAGCAAACAGATCACGGTCACGGTCACCGCACCGATTGGTGGCCAGTTTGTGTTCAGCGCGCATCGGGGCAATTTCTGATGCGCCGGCCATCGCTCCGATTGCCGCCACGCCTGCAGCCGCGAGCGCGCGGTTACAGCCTGGTTGAGCTGGTGATTGTCATCGTCATTCTCGGCGTCATCGGCGTCGGCTTGTTTTCGATTTACACCACCAGCATACGGCAGTACATCGATGCCAGCCGGCGCGCCGACATGACGGCGAGCGCCCGGCTTGCCCTCGAGCGCATCAGTCGCGAACTGCGCAATGCCCTGCCGAACAGTGTTCGGGTCAATGGCGACGGCAACTGTGTCGAGTTCCGGCCGGTGCTGACCGCTGCGGTCTATGCCGAATTGCCAATCAGCAGCCCAGCCAGCAGTTTGACCGCATCGGCGTTCAGCTTGCCGGCCGGCAGTTGGGCCGTGTCGGTGATGCCACTGCAAAGCAGCGACGGCGTCACTTCGGACATGTATGGCAGCGCGCCGTTGGCGACGGTCGGCATCACCGCGGTCAGTGCGCCGGATGCCAGCAATCTGGTCACTGTGAGCCTCGCTGCTGCCCACCAGTTCCCGCGCACGTCGCCGAGTCGGCGCCTGTATGTGGTCGGTGGCGCCAGCAGTTTTTGCATCACCGCTGGCGGCCAATTGCGCCGCTACAGCGGCTACAGCAGCACCGTGAACCAACCAGCATTGAGCAGCCTCGGCAGTGGCGATTTGCTGGCCGAGAACATCAGTCCCGGCGACAGCAGCGCGCCGGTGTTCCGTTATTTCCCCGGTTCGCTGGAACGCAATGCCGTGCTCGATATCAGCCTGCTGCTGCGCGTCGGCGACGAAAGCCTGCGCTATGCCCACGAGGTGCAAATTCGCAATGTGCCGTGACGCGCGCTCCGTTTGCTCATTCCCGTCCAGGCAAGCCGGCTTCAGTCTGCCGCTGGCTTTGTTCATCATTGTCGTGCTCGGTTTGCTGGCGACGGTGCTGTATCGGGTAGTCGCGCTGAATCAGCTGAGCGTGGTGCAGGAAACGCTGTCGGCACGGGCCTTTCTGGCCGCCGAAAGCGGCGCCCAGGCCGGCATGATGCGGCTGTTCCCGATCAGCGGCGCCGCCGCCAGCTGCAGCGGCAGTCCTGGCATCGATCAGAGCTTTAGCAGTAGCGGCCTGGTCGGCTGCGATGTCACGTTGGTCTGTAGCAGTTTGCTGGTTGACGGTGAAATGCATTATCAGATGAGCAGTACCGGCGTCTGCCGCGCAGGGAATCTGCGCGCGAGCCGGACCATCGAAGTCAGCGCCCGGCAATTGCCGGAATGATGGTGGGCAAAGGCGCAATGAAAACCGGTGAGCACAACGAAACAACCTCGGCACGCGGCAACGCGGCGCGCTTGGTTTGCCATTTGTCTCAATACCTGCGGCGGCTGCTCGGCCATGGCCGCAATTTTCGTTTGTCTGGCTGGATCTTGCTGGGGACGCTGTGGCTACTGGGCACCAGCCCGGCAACCTCAGCCGCCATCGAATACGTCAGCGACAGCAGTGCCGGCAACAGCAACAACCAGTCAACACTGACCATCAGCCGACCGGCCGGCGTGCAATCCGGTGATCTGCTGCTGGCCCAGATCAGCTGGCGCGGCAACCGCAACCTTAATGTCGTACCGACAGGCTGGACGTTGCGCCAATTCCAGGTGAACGGCAGCTCGATTCGGCAAGCGGTGTACAGCAAGCTCGCTACCGGCAGCGAGCCGGTGAGTTACACTTGGCAATTCTCCGCCAGTGGTCGAAACGCTGGTGGCATTTCAGTCTGGCGAGGCGTCGACAGCAGCGATCCCGTTATCAGCAGCGCGGGAAACGCCAGCAGCAGTAGCTCCCTGACGGCACCGTCGCTGACCGTCAGCACGGCCAATACCGTTGCCGTGGCCCTGTTTGCCAATGCCTATGGCAACGCCAATATCAACACCAACGCTGCACTGAGCAATCTTTACAGCTACGCCACCACGGCCGGCAGCAATGGTCTTGCGGTCGCATCCGGCTGGCGTGCTGAGCCGGCCGCCGGCACGCTGGGTCCATACTACGCCAGCGCGTCCGCAAATTACGCTTATGTAGCCAGCACCGTCATCCTGAGACCGGCCGCCACCGTCACGCTGACCTGTTTGCCCGATAACTTCAATCGCAGCACACTCGGCGGCGATTGGGCGACCGCATCAATCAGCGGTAGTTTTGGCCAGCCGCGCATCGTCGGCAACCGCATGCGCATCACCGACAGCAGCGGCAACGTCTCGACTGCCGCCACACTACAGCGACGTTTTCCCACCACCGGCAATTTGATCGTGGTGGAATTCAAGTACTATGCCTACTCCAGCAGCAATGCCAGCGGCGCCGACGGCATTGCAGTGATTTTTTCCGACGCCAGCATCAGCCCGCAACCCGGTGGCTTCGGCGGCTCGCTCGGTTATGCCCAGCGCAGTGGCATCGCTGGTTTTGCCGGTGGCTGGCTTGCCGTTGGTCTGGATGAATACGGCAATTTTTCCAACCCGACCGAAGGCCGGATCGGTGGCCCCGGCTTTCGCGCCGATGCCATCACTGTGCGCGGGTCCGGCAGCGGCGCCAGCGGTTATCGCTACATCAGCGGCACCACCAGCCTGAGCCCCGGCGTCGATGACAACAGTTTTGGCAGCGCGCCGGCACCAGGCCACAGTTACCGCATCACCATCGATGCCCGCACCGCAGGCATCGTGCCGGTGACCGTTGAGCGCGATACCAGTGGCGGCACGGCCTACAGTACGGTGCTGAGCATTGCCAATGTGCTTGCCGCGACCGGACAGGCAGCGTTGCCAGCCGATCTGTTGCTGTCATTCACCGGTTCGACCGGCGGCTCGGTCAACGTGCACGAGATAGATGATCTCGGTGTCTGCGCGATCAACATGGAGCCGTTGACCACCGTCGATCATTTCCGCTTCATCACCGATGGTGAGGGCCTGACCTGCACGCCGGAGAGCATCACCGTATTGGCCTGCGCCGACAGCAGTTGCAGTACGCAGGTTGCTGAGGATGTCGACATCACGTTGAGTCCGACCGGCTGGGTCGGTGGCGACAGCCAGACACTGAGCAACGGGGCCGGGCTATTGCAACTACAGCGCACCACCGCCACCGCAACGGCGCTTGCACTCGATGTACTGAGCAGTGACCCACCGCTAAAAGCCTTTGCCAACTCGCCGCAGTGTTTCACCAGCGGCAACACGCCCATCGCATGCGCGATCATGTTCCGCGATGCCGGTTTTGTCTTCGATGTGCCGACACTGACCGCCAATCGCACCGCAAGCAACATCAGCATTCAGGCGCTGCGCACCGCGCCACCGAGTGGCGTTTGCGTACCGGCCTGGGAAGGCGAGCACAGCGTCGGTTTTTATTCAGGCCATGTGGCCCCGGCAACTGGCACCATGGCAGTCAGTGTCAACGGCAACACCATCGGCACTTCAGCGGCGGCCGCGACACCGGTATTGCTGGATTTTGACGCAACGGGAACAGCCCAGATTTCGGTGCATTACGCCGATGCCGGCGCCATGCAATTGAGCGCGCTCTATAACGGCAGCGCCGGCACCGGTGACGCCGGTCTGGTGCTCACCGGCAGCGATCAATTCATCTCCCTGCCGGCTGGATTCTGCGTACAAGCCAAGACGCTGGCGAATAACACCGTGGCACAACCCAATTGTGCCGATAGCAGCTGCCCCATGTACCAACGGGCTGGCGTCAATTTCCCCTTTTCGGTAACGGCGATGGCCTGGCAGGCCGATGGCGAAACCGACACCGCGTTTTGCAACGGCAATGCCAGCACCCCGAATTTTGCCGGCGCCGTCAGCCTGAGCCACGACATGCTGGACAGCACGATCGAGGGCAGTTTTTCCGCCAGCAACGTGAACCTGAGCGCGGGCAGTTTCAGCGGCAACGGCCAGTTCAGCGAAGTGGGCCGCTTCACGTTGACGACATCCGGCAGCTACCTCGGCGAAACCTTGCCAGCCAGCAAGAGTGCCGCGATTGGCCGCATCGTACCGGACCATTACGAGTTGGTTGTCAGCGGCTATGAAGCGCATTGCACGGCCGGTGACGATTTCAGCTATGCCGGTCTGAAGGACAGCCATGCCGGCGAAGCCTTTGCCGTTGCCATGACCGTGAATGCCGTCAACGCTGGCGGAACGCTCACCCGCAACTATCAGGGCAGTTATGCCAAGCTGCAAAATACCGCGGTCAATTTCGTTGATCGCAATGCTGGCGCGGACGCGACAGACGGAGAGTTCGTCAACGACGGCCATCAACTGGAATTTACCGAGGGTGTTGGTACGCCCAAGCTGATCGCTACCGGCGTATCTGGCAGCGTGCCGGCGTACTATCAATTCCTGAGCGCACGCGCGCCCTACAGCGTCGCGCTGCGACTTGACGTCAACGATAGCGACAGCATCAGCGGCAGTTCGCCAGAGCAAGGCCCGGTTGAATTCCGCCTCGGCCGACTGGCCATGGACAACGCCTACGGTCCGGAACAACTGCCTTTGCCAATTCCATTGCGCGCCGAATACTTTGACGGCAGCCGGTGGCGCCGCAATAGCGCCGACTCCTGCAGTGAGTACATCCGCACTGCCGTCAGTCGCGACCAGTTCACCGGCACCCTTACCGATGCGCTGACGACCGTGGAGAACCCGATCGTCTCGACCAGTCTGCAAACTGGACTCAGCCAAACCGGGGCGCCGCTGCGCCTCCGGGCACCCGGCTTGAATCAGTACGGCAGTCTGCGCATACAACTCAGCGTACCAAGCTGGCTGCGGTTTGACTGGGATGGCGATGGCAGCGTTGACCTACCCACTGCGACCGCCACGTTCGGCCGGTACCGTGGCTCCGACCGGGTGATTTACTGGCGCGAACAGATACCAGCCAAACCCTGAGCAGATTTTCTTTGAGCCAGTCTTATTCGAGGCAGTATCGTTCGAGAAAATCTTTCCCAGCACTTACGGAACAGCGAAGAAGAAATGGATAGCCTCATGTGCGCCTGCGCACCAGTAGCACGACAAACAGACCGGCGCGCGCGCTTCGCCATCACGCTAACGCTTGCCCTGGCGTTGCTGGCCTGCGGCGACCCGCCGTCGCCATCGAGCGACGCGGGCGGGCCGTCAGCGTCGTCACTGACGCGAGGCGCGTCACTCACCGCGATTGGACCGACGGAAGGGGAACTGCACATCCTGGCGTGGCCGGGCTATATCGAACGCGGCGACAACGATGCCAGCGTCGATTGGGTCACGGACTATGAGCTCAGCACCGGCTGTCAGGTGCGGGTCACCACCGCTGGCTCATCCGATGAAATGGTGTCATTGATGAACCGGCACCGATTCGATCTGGTGACGGCCGCAGGTGATGCCAGCTTGCGGTTGATTGCCGGCAAGAAATTGCAACCCATCAATATCGAGCTGCTGCCTTCTTACAAACTCATCGATCCGCGCTTGCAGCACGCACCGTGGCACAAAGTGGATGGTCAGCACTACGGCGTACCGTATCAGTGGGGACCGAATGTGCTGATGTACAACAGCGCCGTCTTCACCACCGCCCCCGACAGTTGGTCGGTGGTCTTCGACGAGCAGACCCTGCCTGATGGCATTTCCAACAAAGGCCGCGTGCAGGCATTCGATAGCCCGATCCACATCGCCGATGCCGCGCTCTATTTGATGCACAAACAGCCGGCTCTCGGCATCCGCGATCCGTATGAATTGACCGAAACTCAGTACCAAGCCACGCTGCAATTGCTGCGACAGCAAAAGCGCCTGATTCATCGCTACTGGCATGATGCCCTGGTGCAGATACAGGATTTTCGCGAAGCCGGTGTGGTGGCCTCCGGTTCATGGCCGTTTCAGGTCAATGCCCTGAAAGCCGCCGGTGCGCCGATCGCCGCTGTGGTGCCTCGGGAAGGAGCAACCGGCTGGGCTGACAGCACCATGCTGCACGCCGAAGCCGCGCATCCCAACTGCGCCTATCTGTGGCTGGAGTGGTCGCTGAATCCGGCGGTGCAAGCCGATGTCGCCAATTGGTTCGGGTCACTGCCAGCGGTACCCGCCGCCTGCGACAACAACACCCGGTTGGGCCAGGCCGGTTGTACCCGCAATGGCTATGCCCTGTTTGATCAATTGCGGTTCTGGAAAACCCCA
Organism: Permianibacter sp.; assembly: GCA_046297695.1. GTDB lineage: Bacteria > Pseudomonadota > Gammaproteobacteria > Enterobacterales > Permianibacteraceae > Permianibacter. The sequence goes on from JBKBHF010000002.1 coordinate 99,294, forward strand.
GTCGCGGCCTGCGCCACACAGCAAGGAAATTGCGTGCCGTATGCACGCTGGAGCAGTGATTACACGGCCATCATGAGCGGGCGCTGAGCACAATCGAGATGGCTTGTCGGATCGGCGCCAGCGAATGTGACCACCGCCACCGTCCCAACAAAAATCGCTCTGGCATGACGTTGACCTTCGCCAAGCTCAAGGTGGACCGGACAGGACGGAAGGGCCGTTGTGTTTCCGGCCTGGTTGGAACACAAAAAGGCCGCAAGCGGCCTTTTTGTGTTTTCATGCGTCTTGCGCAGAGGTTGTGAACAGACCCCACACGCAGTGATGGTGACATCGAGCGACGGCTACCGCGTCGCTCGATGTCGGTCACCATCAGAATGCCATGCGTACGTAGATGGCGGTGGTTTCGACGTCACCTTCGGTCAGACTCAAGCCCGCTGACAATTGCTTATTGAAGTGCCAGGCGCCGTACACATTGACCAGGAAGTCGATATCGTAGGCATCTTCATAGCTGGCACCCGCACCGAGTTCCAGATTGTCATTCAACATCGAGCGAATACCGGCGGTCAGCAGCAGACCACTGTCATCATCGTCAACACCGAAACGGTAGTTGACGTCATAGCTGACGATGCCGGCACCGAAGTTCAGATCGGTACGGACACTCAGCGGCATCTTGTAGGCAGCCCCGATCGCAAGCCGGTCAATGTCAATGCCACGATCATCGACGTTGGCATACTGTGCGAACGCAAAGAACTCCTTGTTCAGATCGATACTGCCGGCAACGCCAAAACCGTCCAGATCCGCCGCGCGGTTGTCGTCCCATTCCGACTCCTGCCACTGGCCCTGAACATAGGTGTACTGCGGGCCGGCGGCCAAGGTGGCCGAACTGGCGGCCAACACCGCCGTGGCAAGCAACAATTTTTTCATCAGTGAGCTCCGTTTTATTGCCAGACCTCTGCGAAAGAGGCGTCGTTATTGTCTTGCGCCAGGCTGAATTGCAGCTGAATCCCCCCGGGCAGCAAGGTCAAATTTTGTTCGTTGCGCCGAGCGGATCAGAATGTCGGCACCGCGGCACTGAAATCCACCGTCGTGGTGGCGCCGGCCGTCACAGCAATGTTCTGCGTGCCGAAGAAATCCAGGGCATCGTCAGCTTCCGGATCATCAAGCGCGGCATCGCAGGTGTAGCTGATGGTGTAATCGCCGGCCTCCAGAAAGCCAATGCGGTAAACATAGGCGCCCTGCTCGTCGACACTGACCAAGCCCGATGCCAGTGGTTCGGCGGCCGCACCGTCGACATCATCGACAACAACATTGTCGCCACTGAACACATATACAGCCCCGAGCGCGGTGCCTTCGCACTGTCCGGCGATGACCGCGGAATCGATGCTACCCGCGACACTGCCAACCTGAATGTTATTGACCATACGCAGCGACGGCTTCAGAAAGTAGCCCGGCTGGCCGTTCGGTTCGACCACCGATTTGCGCAGATCGAAATCGATGGTGTAGTTGGCAACACTGCCCTGCGGCACGATAAAACCGCTGTTCAGCTTCAGGCCCGTTTGGGAACCGCTCGGCACATACAGCTCATGCTGACTGCCACGGATCTCGATGTAGGAATCGACGACATTGTCAAACTCGGCCGACACCAGCAAACGCAGCCATTGATAATCACCAGCTGGCAATTCGTAATCGCTGATCAGGGCAGCAGCATTGCCGCCTTGCAGTGCCAGCAGATCGATATCTTTCGGGCTGGCAAACGTGATCATCGCCGCGTCGCCACTGGCAGGTTTGACTTCAATACCAGTGAAGCGGACGACGACCTTGTCGGCTTCATCGACCGGCGCATCGGTGACGCCAATGCCCAGTTTACCAAGCGCGACATCATCGCTGTCGCTGTTACCGCAAGCGGCCAGGACGGTCACGGCAGCGGCCGTCATCAACACTTTGCTCATTTTCATGGTGGCTCTCCTCTTGCGTTATTTTTCACAACAGCCGCTGTTCATCGCGGCTTGTGCGCTGAGCAGAACCACCCGATCGTCGGGAAAGTCTGCTCAGCGCGGTACGGAAACATTGCGCACGACGGCATTCCCCGCGTCGCTCGCGCCGGCGCTGACCGTAATCGCGGCGGCGGCACGCACGGCCTTGGCACGGGCCTCGTTCAGCGAGTCGGCCCGCGCCAGCGTCACGCCCATCCGGCGCTTGCCTTGTACGGCAGGCTTGCCGAACAAGCGCAGCTGGGTATCCGGTTCAGCGAGCGCCGCGTCAATGCCGTGGAATCGCACCTGCTCGCCGTTGCCTTCGATCAGCAGGGCACAGGATGCCGACGGTCCGTACTGACGAATCAGCGGAATCGGCAAACCCAAAATCGCGCGAGCATGCAGCGCGAATTCCGACAACTCTTGTGCAATCAATGTCACCAAGCCGGTATCGTGCGGGCGCGGGCTGACTTCACTGAATATGGCCTGATCGCCTTTGATGAAAAGCTCCACGCCAAAGAGGCCGTAACCGCCAAGCGCGTCGGTGATGGTGCGGGCAATGTGCTCGCTTTGCGCCAACGCGGCGGGCGACATCGGCTGCGGCTGCCATGACTCACGGTAATCACCGTCAATCTGGATATGCCCAATGGGTGCGCAGAATTGTGTCCCCTGCCGGCCGCGCACGGTCAGCAGCGTGATCTCGTAATCGAAGTCGACAAAACCTTCGACAATGACCCGGCCTTTGCCGGCCCGGCCACCTTCTTGGGCATACTGCCACGCATGGGCGATATCGGCCGTGCTGCGGATCACGCTTTGGCCTTTGCCGGAGCTGCTCATGATCGGTTTGACCACACATGGCATGCCGATTTCCTGCACCGCCGCCTGAAAAGTTTCGAGCGTGTCGGCGAAGCGGTAACGCGACGTTGGCAGCGAGAGTTCTTCCGCTGCCAGCCGCCGAATTCCCTCACGATTCATGGTGAGTTTGGCAGCGCGAGCCGTTGGCACAACGGTGAAGCCTTCTTGCTCCAGTTCGACCAGCGTATCGGTGGCAATCGCCTCGATCTCCGGCACGATCAGATGCGGCGATTCGCGCACAATCACCGCCCGCAAGGCCGCGCCATCGAGCATGTTGATGACGTGATGGCGATGCGCCACCTGCATGGCAGGTGCGTTGGCGTAACGATCCACCACGATCACTTCGCAGCCCAGCCGCTGCAATTCAATCACCACTTCTTTGCCGAGTTCGCCGCCGCCGAGCATCAAGACACGCGTTGCGGTTTCTGTCAGTGGAGTGCCAATAGCCGTCATCATTTATTCCTCAGCGGCCGGTGTCGACTGGCCGCACGTTCAGTGTGGTAAATGTGCAGGCGGATGCAGCACCAACAGATGCTGCGCCTCACCCGGTAGTAGTGGTGTGCTCTCGCCGTTGGCCCAGGCATCGTGACCAGCCAGGTAAAACGGCGACAATGGGTGACCGCTCTGGCCACCCGGCATGTGGAAAATGCCGCGGCTTTCGTGGCCCGGCGACACAATCAAACGCTCGGAGGCGCCGAAATTGGGCGCCTGCACGCGCGGCATGTTGGCGTCGCCCGGCAAAGGCTGCGCCGGGGCATTCAAGTACTGCCCCAGCACGGGCACGAATTTGCTCAAGGGATGCTGGATCGCAGCACGATTTTTCTGGCCCCAGCTCTGCGCACTGAGGTCTTCGCCGTTTGCCGTCAAACCCTGCAACAAGGCATCGACCACAGCAAGCTCGAATTCTCGCCAGCTCGCATAACCGTTCGGTAACAGGTGCGACGGCTGTTGCTGCAACACCGGCCAGACCACCGCTTCCCAGTGATTGGAAAGCGCAGAAGGCCGGGTCTCCGGATCGATGTCATAGAGCGGATGCAGCCAAGCGCGATAGAGCGCATCACGCAACAAAAATCGATAGCCACGCACCAACCGATAATCGACGCTGTCTATCGTCGCGCGGCCCTGCCAATTGCTGATCAGCGCGCGTGCCTCTGCACGTAGCGGTTGCTCGGCAATGGCGTTGTCATCGAGCAAGGCGAGCAGATGCTGTTGCCAGCGATTCAGCACCGGGGCGCGATCATCCAGCGCCACCGTCAGCATATCGGCTTCCGTGAACTGTTCGCGCGCAAACAAGCCGGTGCGGATCTGACGTGCCCGTGCACCGAAGTCATAACCCCCATCACCGATCACCGCCAGCGCCTCACCACTGACAACCCGGGCATTGGCGGTCCAGATACGACCGTCGGCAGGATTCAGCACTTCCGGGTATTCGTCGGGGTCACGGTAACCGTCCCAGCGCCGCTCGCCGGAGGCCCAGGACACCGGTTCGGCGCCGTCATAGCCCACCCGCCGTGGAATGGCACCGATAACCGTCCAGCCGATGCTCCCTTCACGATCGGCCACGACAAAGTTCTGCGACGGCACCCGGGTTTTCTTTGCCAGATTGAGCGCCTGCAGCACATTGTCGCTGCGCTCGATATCAAGCAGGCCCAGGTTGATGGCTTGCGCCGGATCGTGGGCCACCCAGCGAAACACATAGCGCTTGCCATCGGCATCGGTGTGAATCACCGGGCCCCACACCGTCTCCTCGACCGCCAGCGTTTCAGCCGCCTCGCCCTTGATGGCGATGGCTTCTTCGATCACGGTCAGGGCACGAATGCCATCCGGCGTCTGGTAACGCCCCACCGCCGGCTGCTCGAGCGCGATCACATCGCTGTAATCGCCGTAACTGTTGGTGAAGCCCCAGGCAACCCGGCCATTGCTGCCGACGATCAGCATGGGCGCACCGGGCAAACTGACCCCGACGACATCCTGGAGCTGCTCAGCCTCACCGTACTGCAAGCGGGTGCGAAACCAGATATTGGGAACCTGCAGGCCGAGGTGCATATCGTTGGCCAGCATCGCCGCGCCGGTCGCACTGTGGCTGCCGGCGACCGCCCAGTTATTGCTGCCCGGAAACACGGCGTCTGGCTGACGACTGTCCCAGATGGGCGCTGACAACTGTGGCTGCCAACTGGCCAGCGCATCGGCCGGCGGAATGGCCGTCGCCGCCAGCGCCTCACCGAACAGTGGCGCGTCCCACTCACTGCCCGGCGCGCGCAAGAAGCGATAGAGCGCGGGCGGCAGCAACTGCCGGGCACGCTGACGGGTCAACTCGATCTGGCCATCCGAGGGTTGCAGGGTCAGATACATGGCATAAGCGGTCAGCAGGGTGTCGGCCGGCTGCCATGGCTCCGGCTCGGTCCGCAGCAGAAAGTATTCGAACGGTTTTTCCGCCAACGCCGCCAAGCCGGCATTCACGCCGTCGGTATAGGCCATCAGCAGGGTTTGTTCGCTCGGCGACAGCTGAGTCAGGATCTGCTCGGCCCGGTGACGAAACCGGTGTATCCGCACGCCCTGATCGGTGGCGAGCGCCGCCCTGCCCACTAAAGCGGACAGTTCGCCGGCCGCGCGCCGGCGCAGCAAATCCATCTGGAAATAGCGCTCCTGAGCATGAACAAAGCCCAGCGCGCGGGAAACGTCAGTACGGTCGCGTCCGCGCACGGTCACACTACCCAGGGCATCACGGCTGATGCCGACCTCGGCACCGAGACCACTGAGCGGCATACGACCGTCCAGCTGTGGCAGGCTGGCCTCCAGCTGCCAGTAACCCCATAAACCGATCAGTCCTGCCGGCACGGCGAGCACCACTGCCATGACGGCACCAACCCGAATCAATCGCTTCATTTTTTATCTTCGGAAGGCGGTTATCGCGAGGGTGAACAGGATAACAATCCGGCTCACCGCTGCGCAGGCCCGCCGGCGAACAAAAACTGATCACCTACCCGGCAAAAAAAAAACCGCACCCGGTTGCTGGTGCGGTTTGCTAACCCATGGCGTGCGCGAATAACGCGGTTCAGATCGGGGTCGCGATCGTGCCGTTGCAAATGGGTTGGAATGCCACCAAGGCATCGCGGGCGGCGCCGCTGCCAAGGCCATGGGTCGGAAACAGCGACTCGAACCGGCCAAGCTCGTTGTGCAGCGCCAGATAATTCAACGCTACCGTCTCGACCAGCAGGTTGACGTTGTTGGCGGCCGGGCTGGACGAGGTTTCCACATCGCCGCTGTCGCGGTAATGACCGATCTGCTGGCTCATCGCCTGCGCTTCCGGGGTAGCGCCCATCAGCTGCGGCCGACCGTTCGGGTTGTAGACCAGGAAGAACGAGGCGGCAGTCGACTGGTTGTCACCGGTCCACTGGCCTTTGCCACGGCCTTCTTCCGACATGTCGAGCGCGCCGTTCGACGACAGCGAACCGTCGCTGAACACATACAGCATCAGCGGCACACCGACCCGGTGCGCGTATTCCAGACAGGCGCCCATGCAGACGCCGGCGCGGAAATCGCGGCGCTCACCCGTTGCCCGCTCGCCCGTGTGGTAATCGAAGCCGCCCATGGTGATGGTGCCGGCACCGGCAAAGCCGTTGACCACCAGCTTCATGATCGCGGCGGTCTTGCGCAGTTCGCCATCGCTGGCGAATGCTGCCGTATCAAAAATGCCACCGTTGATCACCGGATCCTGAACCGGGTCGAGCGTAGCCGGGTTACCGAAGCGATCCGCTAAGTCGGCGCTCTTGAGATAACCGCAGCGTACCAGGTCCTTGACCACGGCATCGGTCATTTCAGCCCCGGAACCCGGCATGCCGGTGCTGACCTGGCTCATCTTGCGGGCGCTGATACGATAAATGGACTCCATCACGGCAACCGCATCGTCCTGACCGAGCAAACTCGTCAGATCGCCGACATCGACCAGACTGGTGACATCACTCGGGCGATCCACCTTGGTCGGCCGCTTGGACGGATCGATCATCGCGAACGGTGCCATCGAGTTGCCGCCGGAATCCGAACTCTGCGAGCCAATCAGGGTCAGCAGCGAGCCGTCAGCACCGATCCGGTTGATCGCGTACATCGGGTTGTGCGGATTGTTGCCGGTATCGTTTTCCGACCGTGCCGCGATGACCGCACCGTTGGTACGCGCCATCGCCTCCGCGCTCATGGTCGTCAACATACCGCGTAGAAACGCGCTGTCGGTATGGAATAACAACCCCAAGCGATCATCAATATGGTCGGCATTGGTGGTCGGATCGACTACCGGCGGGATCATGTCGCCCGGTAGCCCAAGCTTGCTGTAACCCGCGGTCGACAGGAAATCGCGTTGACCACCCTGCTTGCCGACCAAGACGTTGGAGCCGGCGATATTGGCGCCACCGGCCAAGTCAAAGCAGATAAACGGAATCTTGCCGGCACCTTGGGTCGCAATACCGCACTCGCCCAATAGCGGGGCCAAATCCGGTGAAAGCGCGGCATGCGCTGCTCTCGGATTGGCAAACAAACTGAACAGGGTAGTGCCCATAACCGCAGCACCGCCGGTCAGCAAGCCCTGTCGGATGAAATCGCGACGGGTTCTCGGCAATGGATGATCCGGAAACAGCAACGGCGCGTCCGGATGCAGATTGCGGTTCTGCTTCAGATTACGAATACGTTTGTTCATATTGGCCGCTCCCGTTACTGCACCAGCATCGCCGCGTTACCAATCGCGGCAGCGCAGACGGCTTTGACTATGGTTTGGGTACGTGTTGCCGTCGCACCACCACTGCTCACCAGCTTGGTGATCAGGCTGTCCAACTCTGCCCGCACATCTGCATTGCTTGGCTGGGTGCTGAGACCGCTGGCCAAAATGCGGTCCAACAGCGGATCCAGGATCTGCGTCCGCCCACCAGCGGTAAACGCCGACGCCGGTGTCGCCGTAAAGTTGAAGCCTGGGAAATAGCTCGCCCGGCGGCTGCTGTCTTCGACCAACGCATTGCAGTATTCGATCGACAACTGTGTGATCGCCATTTGCTGAGCCGAGTTGAACGCCGTAATGGTTTCCACGCTCGGCAGCGCCTGGCGGATCTCGGCAAACAGCGCGGCGACATCGGCATGGGTGGCCGGAATGGTCGTGATCTCGGACAAGCTGGCATTGATCTCATCAAAGGTTCGGACCCCGATCACCGGTTCCGGCTCGCCATCTGCCGGCGCAGACGGCGGCGGCGGATCGGCTTCGACGTAAGACTTGCTGCGCGCGCCGATCTGCTCGAACGCCAGGAAGAACTCGTCATTGCTCGGACCTTTCTCCAGGCCGATCACGGTGCCGAGCGGTGACAGGTTCTGCCGCTCGCCCGCCAGCGTGGTGTCGAGTTTGGCAAAACTTTGCCCGACATCGGCTTCGCGACCGTTGATACCGATACGGATACCACGGAGCGGAATACCGCTGATGTTGGCCGCACTGTTCAGGCTGACAAAGAACGGATCCTTGAACAGATAGCCGTAGCTGTCATAACGGGCGACCTCGTACGCGATGTAGCACTGCTGGGTAGTGCCGATAAAGCAGTCCGGGTTATCCAGCAAGTGCGAGATACCAAACAACAGGTAGTAACGCTCGCCGACTCCGACACTGAAGTTCTGGGCGATTTGTTCCTGGTTGAGCGCGCGATCATGTACCGCCACCAGTTTGACAATACCCGACCACGGCCGATTGCCCGACACTTCGTTGCCAATCACGAAGGCAAACGTATCATCCCAGTCATTCAGGTTACCGACCTCGACATTGTCGGCATCCCCGGTGTACTCACCGTTGACATAGATCCGGCGACCGCGTACCGGGTCATAGGTGATCACCACGTGCTGCAACGCCGCTTGCAGACGCTCATCGGCATCCGCCGTCGACAACGCCGGGTTACCGTCGGCACCGGTATTGCTGTGGCGCATCAGGAAGTCGTAGTTGTACAGCGTCTGGCCCAAGGTGAAGTTGCTCGCCTCGGGACCACCGGAATAGCTGATGATGCGGGCCGGACCGTCTTGCGTGACGTTTGCCGGAATCACCCAGGCTTCGATGGAGTACTCGCCGGTCGACTTGATCCGATCGTGATATTTCTTCGAGCTCAGCGTGCTCGCCTGGGCTTTGCCGCCGGCAAACTGCAGGCCCCAACCACCTACCCACTCGACATTACCGCTCAGGGTCAGGTGCGCAGAAGGCTCCACGCCGCTGGTGTCAAAGGCCGTCGCGCCCGTACCGGTTTTGAATTCATACAGACCGACCACGTTGGCTTCGTAGCGGCCACCGCTGCTGGCGACCAAACCATCGACCAGACGCAACGACCGCGAGATCACCAGCGAAGGGTCCACTGACGTCGGCGGAATGCCGTTGACGAATGCCTCAATGGCGTCTTCCATCTCGTTGGCGTTATTTGTGCAGTTATTCCAGCAGTTGTGCGACTCCTCGCGCAGTCGGACGACCAGGCGCGACAGCTCGACATTGTCCAGATTGATTTTGCTTTGTGCCGCCAGATACGCGACATCGACATCGGCGCTGGCGAAATACGGCGACTGCGGATTGGCCGAGGTATCGCTATGGCAGCCCGAGCAATACTCGGTCAGCAACGGCCAAACCGTGGCGGCAAAACCGGCCGACGATTCCGGGAAGGTCCGGCTCTCGCCCGGTTCCCGTTCCACCGGCGCCTCCAGCTCCACTTCGTTGGCGCCACCACCACCGGAAATACCGGCCCAGCCGGCGATATAGCGAGTCAGCGTTTCCGCGCAGGCTTCCAACTGCCCCTGCTCGTTGCCGAGCCAACAGTTGTGACCGCCCGCAACTTTCTCGACGATACGCGAGGCTTCTGGCTCAGCCAGATTGGCCACCGTACGGGCGGCGTCGTACGCCAGGTTGACGTCATCGCTGCGGACAAAACGCGGTTCCTGCATCGGACCGCTGTTGCCATGGCAGGCACCGCAACGATCGGTGCCGACCAAGTTGTCCCAGACGTTGATTTTGAAGCGCTGAACGTCATCGCTGGCCGGCGGCGGGCCATTGTAGTTTCCACCCGGATTGGGCGGCGTTTCCGGATTTTCTTCGGTGCCGGCACCACCACCACTGCACGCGGCCAAGACTGCCAGGGTGGCAGCTGCAAATACGGTTTTCAGCCAAGGCAACTGCGACCGGATCATCTGCGTATTCATCATTCCGTCTCCGCTTCCGTCGCTCACTCGCCAGCACAATAGGCGGCGGTTTCAGCGAAGATCTGCTTCATCTGATAACCACTGGCTTTGAAACTGTCGGTAATGGCGGCCATTTCACTGCGATCGGCAGAATCGACCGGATTGCGCAGACACACCGCCTTGAAGACTTTCTTGACCTGGCACTGGGCAAACGCTTCGGAGTGGGCCAGTTCCTGGCCCATGGTCTTGGCACCATTACCGCCACTCGGCCGACTCTCATCCCAGCCAAGCAGTTTGTTCGGACCGGCACGCCAGTAGTTGTCCCAGCGATCATCCGGCGTGACGTAACCCGGCTTGAAGTTGTTTTCGTTGATGAGATATTTCTTCTTGACGCGAGTGCCGGTGAACGGATCGGTCATGCCGACATCGTTGTACACCAGCTGGCCGTTGTTGCCTTCCGGATCGGCGGCGCTGTCGTATTCAAAATCGTAGTAAGCAAAGGCTTGGGCCAGCGGGTCCATGCCGTTGTGGCAGCCGATGCAGGTGTTGTTGAACAAACGGCTGTCGCCACCGGGACTGCGGGTGACATCCTGGCGAATACGATCCGGCACACGGGTAATGTCCTTGACCTGCTCCAGATCGTTGCAGAGATGATTCATCAAGGTGAACCGGAACATTGCCCGGTTGGTACCGGCAATGAAAAACGACTTGGCCGCCGCGCGGGTGGTCATCAGACCGGCCGTTGCCTCTGCACGCAAGCCAGTCACCGCAGATTGTTGCCGGCGAACCAACACGTCTTTCAGATTGAGATGATTTTGTTCGAGATATTCGTAATGGGCGTTGTTGCTGGTCGAATAGCCGGGTGCACTCGTGCCATTGGCAACATAAATGATGTCGTCATACAGTGCCGTCCGAAAATCCACACCGTCACGGACCATGCCGATGACCGTCGCGGTGTAATCGTTCAGCGGCGCGAACACGTTGGCGTCGCGATTGGTCCACGGTGTGACGAAATTTTTCAGCGTGACGTTGTAGAAGGCCGGATGCTCCATCGCCTCCATTGCAGCTGCTACACGCCCCGCCCGACCACCGGCATCGGCATCGATCAGCGCCTGCAGCTGGTCGATGGTGGCTTCATCGGCCGGCACCCCGGCAATCCGGTCAAAAATCCTCTTGGCCTGTTCCCGGCTACCGGCTTCCGCCAGCGGTGACAACACGACCAGCGCAGCCAGCGCGATGGCATGCCAGAGCAATCCGAACCTCGATTGCCGGCAGGGCGCGACGACAGTCTTCATGGCGAGCATCCTGTTATAAGCTAGGGCTCAGTACCGGACACGAAAGATGTCAAATGGCAGCCACAAGTGGCCGCCTCACGGTTTGAGCCGAGTCAAATTCTAAGCCCATATCAGCCCGGCTTTCGTGACTGCCTGCGCAGAAACACCTACCGTTGGTCGGGATAATTGTGAACCATGCGGCGTTGCCGGTTAGATCAATGCCTGCGGTAGCTCAGGGAACTTTCTCCATGATCGCTCGAAACTGGTCAGCCCAGCTCTTTACGCTCTTTCTGTCTACCGCCGTGCTCGTTGGCTGCGGTGGTGGAGATGACAAGCAGCAGCCGGATCCGGTCGTACTGGATTTCAAGGTGGCTTACATCAAGCGCAGCTTGCCACTCGATGACAATGAGCAACTGATCCCCGGCGATATCCGCGAGCCGTTCGCGTTTCGCCCGGGCGCCCGGCTCATCGTTCGCGACCGTGCCAGCCCGTCCGCGCTGGAAACCGACATCACGACACCGGTGATCCCACCTGCCGAAGAGGGCGAAGAGCCCGCGCTATACGATGTCCGTGATTTGTCGGTCTCCTATGACGGCACCAAACTGCTGTTTTCCTTGCGCTTTCCCGAGATTGAAAACGCCGATGAAGACGAGCAGCCGACCTGGAACATCTGGGAATACGATTCGGTAACCGGCACCCTGCGCCGGGTCATTGCCTCCGACATCAGCGCCGAAGCCGGCCAGGACATCAGCCCACGCTACCTGCCGGACGGTCGCATCGTGTTTGCCTCGACCCGGCAGCGTCAGGCCCGCGCCATCCTGCTGGACGAAGGCAAACCGCAGTTTGCCCATCTCGAAGAAAGCGAACAGGTGGAGGCCGTCAGCCTGCATGTGATGAATGCCGACGGCTCCGATCTTCACCAAATCAGCTTCAACCAAAGCCACGATCTGGACCCGTCGGTATTGCCCGATGGCCGGATCGTGTTCAGCCGCTGGGACAACAGCGCCCAGGACCGCGGCATGCACCTGTACACCATTCGACCGGATGGCGCCGACCTGAACCTGCTGTACGGCCGGCACAGCCATGCCACCGGAACGGAAAATGCGATCGTGCAGTTCGTCAAACCGCAGCCGCTACCGGATGGCCGGGTGCTGACGATTCTGCGGCCGTTTGAAAGCGTGTTTGAAGGCGGCGATCTGGTTGCCATCAACACCCGCGATTACATCGATAACACCCAGCCCACTTATGCCGCTGCCGGCCTGCTCGGTCCGGCGCAGCAATCGGTGGCGCCGGCCGGTGTGCGCACCGACGATGCCCCGTCTCCGGCCGGTCGTTACCGCAACGCGTTCCCGCTGTTCGACGGCAGCGGCCGTTACCTGGTCAGCTGGAGCCAATGCCGGGTACTGGAAGCGCCGGATACCCTGGATGAGCGCATCGTGCCTTGTACCCCGGAGCGTCTGGCCGATCCGGCCGTGGTCGAAGCCGACCCGTTGTTCAGCCTGTATGTCTACGACCCGGGCAGCCGCACCCAGATCCCGATGTTCACGCCGGAAGAAGGTAGCTATTACACCGATCCGGTGGCGCTGGTGCCGAGTCCGGCGCCGGCGGTCATTGTCGATGGCGTAGCCGGCGTCGATCTGGACAGCAACCTGGTAGCCGCCGGTGTTGGCGTGCTCGACATCCGCAGCGTGTACGACATCGATGGCGTCGATACCGCGCCGGGCGGCATCGCCGCGGTGCGCGATCCGGCCCAAACGACAGCGGCGGAACGGCCAGCCCGTTATATCCGGCTCGAAAAAGCGGTATCGCAGCCGGATGACGACATCATCGACATCGACAACAGCGCATTCGGCTTCACCACCTTCTTCGGCATGCGGGAAATCCTCGGCTATGTCCCGGTCGAGCCGGATGGCTCGGCGATGTTCAAGGTGCCGGCCAATGTCGCGTTCAGCTTCACCATCCTCGACGGCAATGGTCGTCGGATCAGCCCGCGCCACAACAACTGGCTGCAGCTCAAACCGGGCGAAGTGCGCCAGTGCAACGGCTGCCATACGGCGGACAGCGAACTGCCGCACGGCCGGCGCGACGCCGAAGCGCCATCGGCCAACCCGGGCGCACCGGCGACCGGCACGCCGTTCCCGAACACGGAGCCGAGTCTGAGCCTGGTCGATATCGGCGACACCATGGCCCAGGTCTGGGCGCGCAGCCAGGACCCGATGACCAGCAGTGCCCGCGGCCCGCGCACACCGACAGTCGATCTCGTGTTCACTGACGACTGGACCGATCCGGCCGTGCGTCCGGTCGACGCGCCGTTCAACACCGACACCGCCACTGATCTGCTGACCGAGCGACCAGTCAGTGACGCCTGCCTGGCCAGCTGGAGCAATCTGTGTCGCATCACCATTCACTATCAGGCCCATATTCAGCCGTTGTGGGAGTTGCCTCGGCCGGGCCCGGATGGCGTGCTCATCACGGATGACCCGATGAGCAGCGACGACCAGACCTGCACCAACTGCCACAACGTGACCGATACCAATAACGTTGCGCGGGTACCGGCCGCCCAGCTCGATCTGCGTGCGGAAACATCACCTGACAACGCCGATTTCACCGTCAGCTACGTTGAGTTGTTCCGACAAGACGCGGCGCAATCGCTTAATGGCAATGGCATGCTGGTGGACAACACCACGGAAACACGCACACCCGCGGTCGAACAACCAGTCGGTTCCGGCATTTTCATTTGCCCGGACGGAACCGGCATCCTGGATCCAGGCCCACCGCCGGAGTGTGTTCTGGTTACACCGGTCAACGCACCCAGCCCGGTCATGCGTGCCGGCGATGCCCGCAACAGCCGCTTCTTTGAGGCGTTCGCCGCCGGTGGCGTGCACGCCGGCTGGCTCAATGATGCCGAGCTGAAGCTGCTCGCCGAGTGGCTCGACATTGGTGCCCAGTATTTCAACGACCCGTTTGCGGAAGGCGTGCCGGTGAACTGACAGCGCACCGGCACTGACGTAGAATCCCGCTCACTTTCAGCCAAGGAATGCCTGTCGCATGACGCTCCGGTTGTGGCCCCTTTTGTTGCCGTTGCTGCTGCCCGGCTGGACCCATGCCAGCGAACCGGCGGAACCCGCCTCACAACCGGCCTCGGTTGCGGTCGCGGCGGAACCGCCTGCGGCCGCCGTCGCCGTCCCTGCGACCGACACCGCCGGCAACAGCGAAACCGCTGCTGACACCGATCTGGCCGCCGGCAGTGCGGCAGCCAGTAGCGAAGCAAGCGTCACCGACAGCGAAGATGCCGAGCACCTGCTGGTGCGCGTCGCCGATCCGTTCATCGATTTGCACACCGGCCCCGGCCGTGGCTACCCCAAATTTCAAGTCGTCGAGCGCGGCGGCCTGATCACCCTGCTGGAACGCCGGACCGAATGGTTTCTGGTCCGCGGCCCGCGTGGTCACGAAGGCTGGGTCCATCGCGAGCAGCTGCAACGCACGTTGACCGTCGATGGCGAGCTAGTGGATGTCAGCGAAGCCAGCCAGGCCGACTTTGCCAAACGGGAATGGGAAACCGGCGTCATGGCCGGCCTGTTCGAAAATGCCGATGTCATCAGCATCTATGGTGCCTGGGGTTTTACCGAAAACCTGTCGCTGGAACTGACGCTGGGTCATGTCATGGGTGACTTCTCCAATGCCAAATACGGCACCCTGCATCTGACCCATCAACCGTTTCCTGAGTGGTGGATTTCGCCTTACTTTCAGTTGGGGACCGGTTATATTCGCACCGATCCGGCCGCCACCATCATCCAGACCGAAGATCGCGGCGAGCAGCTGACGCATGTCGGCGTTGGCGCCCGCACCTACCTGACCCGTCGTTTCGTACTGCGCGTGGAATACAACAACTACGTGGTACTGACCGACCGTAACGACAACGAGAAAGTGGAAGAATGGAAAGCCGGATTCAGTCTGTTTTTCTGAGCGCCCTTGCCGCGCTCAGCTGCGTCGCCAGTCTCGGACTGGCGGCACCGGCGTTTGCCGCCGAGCCGGAAACCGGCGATGCCCCGGTCTACGATCCGGAAGTGGAGCGGCGCACGATTGACGAAGACCTCATCGACGTCAACGATTTGGAACTGGGCTTGAGCTTCGGTGTGCTCAACATCGAAGATTTTGGCAGCGGCTCGGTGGTCGGCGCCAAGCTCACCTACCACATCAGTGAAGACTATTTCTTCACCGCAACGGTCGGGCAAAGCAAGGCTGGCGAAACCAGCTATGAGCGGCTCGCCGGCGGTGCCGAACTGCTGACCGACTCGCAGCGCGAACTGCGCTACTACGGTCTGAACCTCGGTTATAACCTGTTCCCGGGCGAAGCCTTTCTGGGTGATGGTCGCGCCATCAACACCAGCCTGTATTTGCTGGCCGGCGTCGGCAGCACCTCCTTTGCCGATGATGATTATTTCACCTGGCATATCGGTGCCGGCTACCGGTTCGTGCCACTGGACTGGCTGGCGGTCAGCATCGACTTCCAGGACCATGTCTTTGAACACGAAATCCTCGGGGAAAGCCTGCAAACCCATAACCTTGAGCTTTCCACCAGCATCACAGTATTTTTCTGATCAGGCGCTATGCTCTTGCATGGCCTGCAGTCATTCATTTTGGAGCGGTTTGTCATGAGTCAACGTCGTGCATTGCTTGCCACCGGCCTGTTGTTGTTGCTGTTCATCAGCGGTGTTGTGGTCAGCAGCGTGCAAGCCGAAGAGCGCAAGGGCCCGGCACCGGATTTCACGCTGAAAAATCGTGCTGGCGGCAATGTCCGCCTGGCCGATCTGCGCGGCGAAGTGGTGATGATCAATTTCTGGGCGTCCTGGTGCGGCCCGTGCCGGCAGGAAATGCCGTTGCTCGAAGACATCTACCAGCGCTACAAGGATCTCGGCTTCACCGTGCTGGGCGTCAATGTCGACAACGATCCCAAACTCGCCGACAAGCTGCTGAAAGACGTTCCGGTGTCGTTCCCGGTGCTGCTCGATACCGAGAACAAGCTCAGCGAGATGTATCAGGTAGATGCCATGCCAAGCACGATCATGGTCGATCGCAACGGCAACATGCGTTACCTGCATCGTGGCTACAAGCCGGGCTACGAACTGAAATACGAAGAGCAGATCAAAACCCTGGTGCGTGAATAATGAGCTCACTCTCCCCCCGCAACGGCGCTCGCCTGTTGCTACTGGCTAGCACGCTGGCGCTGGCAGGCTGCAGCGTGGAGCCTTGGCTCAAGCCATACGAACGCCAGAACCTCGCCGACCCGGTCATGGCGTTCGAGCGCGACGCGGTGCAGACCGCATACATGCACCACGTTTTCCAGGCACGCGAAGGTGCTCGTGGCGCGGAAGGTGGCGGTGGTGGTGGCTGTGGCTGTAATTAAGCAATCCGCGCGTGCGCTGTTGACGCTGCTTGCTGTGCTCGCGCTGGTGCACGGGCGCGAAGCAACTGCCGGCGTGCTGCCGGAAGAACGCAGCGACATCATGTACCACTCCTACCAGGGCGGCGGCATGGACATCACCGGCCCGAGTGTGCTGGTGCGGAAAAATTTCCTGGAAAAGGTTTCGATCAGCGCCAACTACTACGTCGACAACGTCAGCGCGGCATCGGTTGACGTCGAATCCTATGCCAGTCCGTACACGGAAGAACGCAAGGAAGCATCGGTCGGTGTGGATTATCTGCACAACAAGACCACGATGAGCTTTGGCCACACCACCAGCGAGGAAAGCGATTACGACGCCAAAACCACCTTTTTCGGCATCAGCCAGGATTTCTTCGGCGATCTGACCACCATTTCGCTCGGCTACGCCTTGGGCGATGACGAAGTCCGCCGCAACAACTATCAAGACGGCAGCTTGCTCAGTTCCGATCCGGTCGGAACGGTTGATCGGCAAAATTATCGGTTGAGCCTGAGCCAGGTACTGACCAAAAACCTGATCGCCAGTCTCGGCTTCGAAACGATTACCGATGAAGGTTTCCTCAATAACCCCTATCGGCAAGTGCGTTACCTGTCGGATTCGGGTGTCGGCACGCAAGCCGAAGTCTATCCAAACACCCGCACCTCCGATGCCGCCGCCCTGCGCGCCATGTATTACCTGCCGTGGCGAGCCTCCTTGCGCGGTGAGTACCGGAGTTTTGCTGATACCTGGGGTATTGAGGCACGCAGCATGGAGCTGCGCTACGTCCACCCGTGGAACGACAAGCTGAGCCTGGAAGTCAAACTCCGGCAGTACGAGCAAACGGCGGCCGACTTCTATAGTGATCTGTTCCCACGTCAGGACGCCCAGAATTTCCTCGCCCGCGACAAGGAACTGGCGACGTTCAGCAATTGGACGGCCGGCATCGGCGGCAGCTACACGTGGTCCTACCCCGGCAGCGCGGTGGAGCAGCTGAAATTCAGTCTGTTTGTTGATCACATGGAGTTTAACTACGACGACTTCCGCGACATCCCTACCGGTCGAGAGCTTGGCACTGGAGATGGCAACGAACCGTTTTACAGTTTCAGTGCCGACGTATTTCGCCTGTTCCTGACCGTGACGTACTGAGTTACAAAGCCCGACACGGGTCTGCTTTCTGAACGCCCGCGCAGCCGCTATGCTGCGCGGGCGTTTTTGCTGTTGACGCTGGCACCGCCAGCGTTCTGCACAGGGAGTGGTTGTCCGTGAGTCTGTTGTCTGTCGTTGGCGTACACAAGCAGTACGCCACTACCCATGCCGTCAATGACGTCAATTTCGACGTCAATGCCGGCGAGATCTTTGCCTTGCTCGGGCCGAATGGCGCCGGCAAGACCAGCACGGTCCGGATGCTGATCGGTTTGACTGAACCGGATCGCGGCGAGATCCGCTACCAATCCGCAGACGGTGAGCGCGACCGCATCAGTGCGGCCGAGCTTGGCTATCTGCCGGAAGAGCGTGGCCTGTATCAGGACCAGAAAATCCTTGATGTGCTGATCTATCTCGCCCAGCTGCGTGGCGTTCGCCGACGCGAGGCACGCATAGCGGCATTGCCATGGCTGGAGCGCTTCGGCCTTGCTGATCGGCAAAAGGAAAAAGTGTCGGCCTTGTCGAAAGGCAACCAGCAGAAAATTCAGTTGATCGCCGCCCTGCAACACCGGCCGCGGATCGTCGTGCTGGATGAACCGTTCTCCGGTCTTGACCCCATCAATCAGGAAATGGTGCTGGAGTTGCTGCGTGAGCTGCGCAGCCAGGGCACCACCATTCTGCTGTCCGCGCACCAGATGGCCTTGGTCGAACGCCTGGCTGATCGCATTCTGTTGATGAACCGAGGCCGCCGCGTGTTGTTCGGCAGCATGGCGGAATTGCGCGCCAGTTCGGGGCTGAGCCTCAGCTTGCGGCTCGAATATGCCGCTGCCGCACCGGCACCGGAGAGCCTGCGCCAGCCCGGCGTGGCCGATGTGATCGTCGACGGCGAACAGCGCCGCCAATTGATCCTGCGCCACGATGCCGAACTCAACCCGCTGCTGCGCGAACTCGGCAATGGTGCTTCGTTGCGCAGCATTCACAGTGAGGCCATCGGTCTGCACGAAATTTATCTGCGTGCCGTCGGCAACCCGTATCAGGAGACGCCGTGATGTCGCCAAAGCACAGCACCGGTAGCCAGGCCGTCAGCCTCTGGACAGTCGCCCGGTTTGAATTCCTGCGCTATTTCAAATGGAAGCATGAGCTGATCAACCTCGGCATTCTGGTGCTGCTCACCCTGCTGATCCAAGGCGGCGGCGCCATGATGCAATGGGCAAAATCGCGCGAGAGTTATGAAGTCGCGGTCATCGATGCCCGCCAGTTGCCACTGGAATACGGCGGCGACGGCCGCCTGACCTTGCTGCGTGCCGACGAGCGTGAGCGCGATGCGCGCGCAGCCGATGTCGATGCAGGCCGGCTCGCCGGCTTGCTCGAGATCAGCGCCGACAACAGCGCCACGTTGCTGGTCAACCGTGAGCCGACCTGGCGCAACGAACTGGACAACCAGCTCAAAGCCGCACGGCTGCAACAGGAGCTGACCACACGCGGCATCGCCAAAAGCGATTTCGAACAATGGCAAAAGCCGCTTCAGGTCAAACAGGAATACAGCCCGAACGCCCGCAAGCCGGCCAGCGGCGGCAGCCGCGCCATTGCCACCGCGCTGACCATTTTCTCGCTAATGGGTGTGATGACCTGCTTTGCCTATTTCTTTGTCAGCATCACCTCGGAGAAGCAGCAGCGGGTCAGTGAGTTGGTGGTATCGGCGATTCCGTATCAAACCTGGATCGACGGCAAGCTGCTCGGTTTGACCGGCCATGGCCTGAAAACCATGCTGACCTGGTGTTTGTACGGCTGGCTCGGCCTGCTGGCCCTCGCCCGCTTCAGCGATGGCAGCAATGACATGCTGGCGGCCGTGTCATGGTCGGTGGTGATCGTGGCATTGCTGTTCGCGCTAGGCGGCATGCTGTTCTGGAACACCGTCATGGCCGCCATCGCCGCGTCGATTGACGATCCCAACAGCTCGACCCGCGGCTCGCTGATGTTCCTGCCGATGCTGTTCTTCATGATCGTATTTCCGGGCCTCGATTCGCCGGAAAACGTCGTCATGCAAGTGCTGTCGTGGTTGCCGTTCTCATCCATGGCCGCAATGCCGGCCCGGCTCGCGCACGGCATCGTGCCGTGGTGGCAGGTGATCGGCTCGTTCCTGAGCCTGATCGCCTGCATCCTGTTGCTGCGCCGTTATGCCAGCCGCATTTTCCGCGCCGGCATGCTGTTCTACGGCAAGGAAGCGAGCTGGAAGGAAATCTGGCAGTGGGCCCGGCAAGCCGACTGATCGTCCGCACAATTGAGTGGTCCCGCCGGCGTGCACATGCACATGCACGCCGGCTGCCATGAGCACGTCGCACTGGCATAATCGGCGACAGTCTTCCGCAACCGGATAACGCTGATGGCCGACCCCATGTTGATTGCCCGCAGTGGCAACAAAGATTGCGCATTGTTGCCCGCCCTGACCAACCGCCATGGTCTCATCACCGGCGCCACCGGCACCGGCAAAACCGTAACCTTGCAAGTCATCACCGAGCAACTGGCAGCGGCCGGCGTACCGGTCTTTCTGGCTGATGTCAAAGGCGATCTGTCCGGGCTTGGTGCCCCTGGCCAACGCTCGGAAAAGTTCGACAAACGGCTGGCCATGCTCGGCATCACGGATTGGCAACCGGCGGCATTCAGCCTGCAGTTCTGGGATGTGTTTGGTGAACAAGGCCATCCGCTGCGCGCCACCATCTCCGATCTCGGACCGCTGTTGCTGGGCCGGCTGCTGAATCTGAACGAAACCCAGCAAGGTGTGCTGCAACTGGTGTTCAAGATTGCCGACGATGACGGCCTGCTGCTGCTCGATCTGAAAGATCTGCGCGCGATGGTGCAGTTCGTTGGCGAGAATGCCCGCGAGTACACGACCGAGTACGGCAATATTTCGGCTGCCTCGATCGGTGCCATTCAACGCGGCTTGCTGACGCTGGAAGAGCAAGGCGGTGACAAATTCTTCGGCGAACCGATGCTCAACATTGCCGATCTGATGCAGACCGATGCCCAAGGTCGCGGCGTGGTCAACATTCTGGCTGCCGACAAGCTGTTCAATTCGCCGCGCCTGTACGCCACCACGCTGCTCTGGCTGCTGGCCGAACTGTTCGAAAACCTGCCAGAAGTCGGCGACCGCGACAAACCGAAACTGGTGTTTTTCTTTGATGAAGCCCACTTGCTGTTCAAGGATGCACCGGATGCCCTGCTGGAGAAAATCGAACAGGTTGTCCGCTTGATCCGTTCGAAAGGTGTCGGTGTTTATTTTGTCAGCCAAAACCCGCTCGATCTGCCGGACACCGTATTGGGCCAGCTCGGCAACCGCGTCCAACATGCGCTGCGTGCGTTCACACCGCGCGATCAGAAAGCAGTGAAAGCGGCCGCGGAAACCCTGCCGCAGAACCCGCAAGTTGACACCGAAACCGCCATCACCGAGCTCGGTGTCGGCGAAGCCCTGGTCAGCTTCCTCGATGAGAAAGGCCGGCCGACGCCAGTCGAGCGCGCCTTCATCCTGCCGCCGTCATCGCGGATCGGGCCGATGCAAGCCAACGAGCGGCAAGCCGCGATCACCGGCTCGCTCGTCTACGGCCAATACGAGCAGACGCTGGATCGGCAATCGGCTTACGAGCACTTGAAACAGCGCGCCGCTGACAATAACGGGGTAGCAGCAAACGGCCGTCGTTCGGCAAGCACCACGTCGCCCCATGCCGATGCCGACGTCCGTATTCCGGCACCGCGCATTCCGACACCACGCACAACAACGCGGCAACCGGAGGCCGAAGAGCCCGCCGAAAAGCCGACTCGCACGCGCGAAACGGCAGCCGAAGCCTTTGCCAAGAGCGCGGCGCGCGCCATCGGCTCTGAGCTCGGCCGACGGGTGCTGCGTGGCCTGCTCGGTTCCATGCTGGGCGGCAAGAAAGGCCTGTTCTAAGCCGCCAGTCAAACGCCCGCCGCCCTGAAAACGCTGCCTGTTCCGGCAGCGTTTTTCATTTCTGACTCGCGGTCAGCTTTCGTTTACCGCGAGCACGATGGCAGTCGCGACGCACAAGCTGTGCGCTGAATCGCACAACCAGAAGCGGCGCTGACAGGCAAACACTGCCGGTCATCCGATCTCGCGGTGCAGCTCGCACCGCCCTACACTGCGCCTGCTCATGGACGAGCCGTCGTGGTTGTTACACGGTTATCCCGTACCCGCCTGTATCACGTCGTTCCGAAGCGCCTCTCACAACTCATGATCAAGGAGCTCAGGTATGGATACCTGTAAAGGACTGCTTTTGCCTATCGCTTTGCTGGCTGCCAGCGCCGCTGTCAAAGCCCATCTGCCGGCGTTGCATTCGCCGGTCTCGGAACTGGCCCGTGACGCCGAACTGGTGGTGCAAGGCACCGTCATCGACGTGCAGTACGCCAACTCAGTCGAAGGCCTGCCGCACACCTTTGTTACCTATCAGATCGAGGATGTACTGAAAGGTCAGTACGGCAGCAAAACGCTGACGCTGCGCTTCATTGGCGGCGTCAAACAAGACGGCGACAAGCTGCGCCGACTTGAAGTCTCGGGTGTGCCGGAGTTCGAAAAAGGCGCCACCGATGTATTGATGGTGCGCGGCAACGAACAGCGCATCTGCCCGCTGGTGCGCTGCGCCGAAGGCCGGTTCCGTCTTGATGCCGGTTATGTCAGCGACGGCGCCGGCAATACGCTCGGCCGCAATGACAAAGGCGAAGTCACCTTTGCGATCAACCCGAACAAAATGACCGCGCCGGAACAAACCGGTGATCACGGTCTGCCGGCCTCGGCCAAGGCAGAGCCCGCCAAGGTTGCGCCGTTTGATCCCGCCAGCTTTGTCGCGCACGTCCGCGACGTGGTTGCCAAACAACCGCAGGCCGCCGCTGTCGCCATTCAAAGTGCCGACCGCGCCAAACCGTTCCAGGGTCCGCGGGCAATGGCCGCTGCCGCGCCGAAAGAAACAGCCGTGATGCCAACCAGCCGCCAGCAGGGTTCCGCGTTTGATCAGTGGGAAGCCGAACAGCTGAAAGCCAATGGCGGTAACCCGGTCGTGGACAGCAAGACGCAGCCGCGTCGCTGATTCCCAGCGCAAATACCTGCAATCGCTGACGACCGGATGTCGTCGGCTCGACAACCGATTTTGCACAGGAGTGGCAAGATGAAATCGATACAGCTTTTGGGCGGCGTGGCGCTGCTCGGCCTGATCAGCAGTTTTTCGACTCGCACCGAAGCCGCCAGCTGGGATGTTTGCGGTGATCAGAAAGTCACCTGGGATTCCAACAGCGTGACCTTGCGGTCATCGTCGGTCGGCTTTCCGGCTGGCAGCACTTGGCTGAGCGCGCTCAGCACGTCCATCAGCCGGGTCAATGAAAACCCGAGCCCGTTCAACTTCAGCCTGGTCAGCGGTGACACCAGCGTCGGCTTTGACAACGGCCAGAATGAAATCTGGTTCAGCGGCGACAGCGAATACAGCCCCGCCGTGACCTACACCTGGAAAACCTGCTACTGGCTGTTCGGCTATCACACCTCGATCGACGAAGCCGACATCATTTTCTACAACGGCACCGCGTACACCACCAGCATGACGCCGACGGCCTTGTGGCCCTACGGTGGCAGCTCACGGCCATTCCAGACCACCGCGATTCATGAACTCGGCCATGCGCTCGGCCTGAACCATGTCAACACCGAGTACAACATCATGGGCCAGGACTGGACCCACATTCACGCCAACGGCAGCACCGCGCGCGCCTACTTTGGTGAAGACGCCGCCTCCGGCGCCGTTACCCTGTATGGCCTTGGCAGCGGTGAAGATGTGGCGCTGACGCAGTGGAAGCATCTCGGTGCCAGCGGCGAGTACAGCACTCATGAGCGAACCAAGCTGTACAACACCAGCGGCGTTGAACTGTCGGGCACCGCTTTTGAAGGTGCGCGCCGGTATAACGTCAACAAAGGCCAGACCGTACAGCTGGAATTGTCCGCCGAAAACAACGGCGCCAATACCCAAACGGCGTCGCTCGGCTTCTACGTGTCGACCAACAACCTCATCTCGACGGCTGATACCTTGATCGGCACCGGTTCGTTGACCTTGAGCCGCGACGGCGTGCACACCTTCAAGGTGAACGTGGTGATTCCGAACAATCTCGTGTCCGGCACCAACTACTGGCTGGGCGCAGTGATTGACCGGACCGGGGCCATCACCGAGTTCAGTGAGAGCAACAACGCCACCTACATTCCGATTCGCGTCAACTGATGCGACAAACGGGAGCAATAAAAAGCAATAAGAAAGGGACGCTGAACGGCGTCCCTTTTTGTTGTTGCGGTAGCGGCGATAACCCGCTATGTGTTGCCGTGACAGCAATGCGCGTCGCTACAAGGATGCACGCCGGGCCGCTGTCTGCTGCAGCTGCGGCTCGCGTCGCATAGCGTGAATGCGAACGCCATCAGCCAGATCCGCCGTCGCCTTGAGCTGAAAACCAAACCGCTCATACAGCGCGACATTGGCCGGATTCTGGGTCTCCAGGTAGCAAATCTCGCCGCTGCGATCAGCGCGGGTCAGTACCGTGCGCAGCAACGCGCTGGCATGGCCTTTATGCTGGTGTGCCGGCTCAACGGCAATCGCCCAAAGGTACCAGTGTTCGGTGCCGGCGTGCTGCCGGCGCAGCGCTTTGGCCGCCGCGTCAAATTGCAGCAGCCGGCGCAGTGCCTGGGTGCGGCCCTTGAACGGCAGCGCCCACATACCACTACGCAATTCGCGCCACAGCGAAGGCTGACAATGGCGTGGCAGCAACCAACATGCGACGGCATGACCATCGCGGGTGACATCCGCCTGGCCGTAGCGCAGGCAATAGCGCAGAACGGCGCGGTACAGGACGGGCGTCAACCGACGACGCCATTTTTCGTTCGGTTCCAGGTAGTGCAGCAAGGGATCATCAGCAAACGCCCGCCCCAACAGCTCGGTCAACGCCGGCAGCTGATCACGACGCGCGGCACCGGTCGGCCGCTGTTGTTGACGCTCGCGCGGGAGCGCGACTTGTTTCACCACTTCCATGCCAGGATTCACCTTGTTGATTGGCCGCTGAGTTTAGCGGCGGCCAGAGTCTAACGCGAAAGCCCATCACCCTGTGCCAGCAATCCGAATCATTCTATGGTGCGTGGCAGCCGCCGCTGCCAACCGCATCACGACAAAAAAGAACGGAGCGCCGCGACGCCCCGTTTCGTTTGCGATGACGACGCCAGCCTCAGCGCCGGGCGTCCCCCTTCTTCTTGTTGATCTTGCCGGCCGCTTTTGTCGCCGGTGCTTTCACCGCAGCCACACTGGTCCCGACAGTTTTCGCAGAACGGGCTTTGCCTGCCGTCTTTGCCGGCGCCTTGGCCGCGGCTTTCAACCTGACTTTGCCACCGGCAGCAACCTGCCGCTGACAGCTTTGCACCAGAATACCGAGCTCGCGCAGGGCCACCGAGAACTTGGCAAACTCATGGGTGTTGCTGGTGCGGAACTCGGTCAGCAGTTGCAGCCAGCGCTTCACTTCGCTGTTGTCCTGCAGGAAGCTGTCGAGACGCGCGGTCGCATCGAGATCCTTACCGGTCAATTTCAGCACCGCGCCGGTCAGCTGACGCTGTTGCCAGTCGAGTTCCTCGCGGAACGCCGAACGGGCGAACGCCTGCCAATGGTTCTCGACCGGCTGGCGGACGATCTGGCTCAGGAACCAGTGCAGATCAGTGCGGTATCCAAGTTTGAAATAAATCTCCGCGACCAACGCCACCGGCTGCGCTTGTTCTTCCGCGACTTCGGCGATGTCCAGTGCCGAGAACAGCGTGCTGAGATGCGCCAGATCTTCGGCCAGTTTCTTCGGCAAGCCACGCTCGATCAAGCGCTGGGTATCACCGGCCAGATCCGCAGCTTCGCTGGCTTCGAGTACTTTCGGCAGCTGGGCGCGCAGCACATCAATCGCCGGCTTGAACCGGGCAATCTCTTCCGCAAGGCCGACATGCTTGCGCCGCTGGCGCATGAACCAGCGTGCAGCGCGGCGGATCAACCGCTGCGACTCGTGCATGGCTTCCAGTTGCAGCGCTGCCGGCACCTTGTTGTCGAGTGCCTCAATCTGCTCCCAGAACTTGTCGACGCCAAACACTTCACGCGCCAGCGTAAAGCACGAGGCGACCTCAGCAAAACTGACACCTGTTTCGTCCACCATGCGATGGGCAAAGTTGGCACCGCCGAAGTTGACCATGTCATTGGCGAGCTGCATCGCGATGATTTCGTGCTTCAGGCGATGCTGCTGTATCGGCTCGGCGAACTTGTTGCGCATCAGCGGCGGGAAATAGCCGGCCAGCATGTCGCGGTAGAACGGGTCCTCGACCACTTCTGGCACATTGAGATGGTCTTTCAGGCTCATCTTGCCGTACGAGGTCAGAATCGCCAGCTCGGCGCGAGTCAGGCCCTTGCCCTTGATCAGGCGCTCCTGCATTTCATCGTCGGTCGGCAGGTATTCGAGACCGCGGTCAAGCCGGCCCTCACGCTCCAGCTGGTGAATGAAGCGAATGTGTTCCTTCACCATGCTATTGGCACGCGACTCCGTCACCGAAATGCTCTGGCTCTGGCGGTAGTTGTCCTTCAGCACGCTCTCGGCGACATCGTCGGTCATATCGGCCAGCAGCTTGTTGCGCTGCTTCTCGGTCATGCTGCCATCAGCGACCAGCTGGTTCAGCAGGATCTTGATGTTGACCTCGTTATCCGAGGTATTGACGCCGCCGGCGTTGTCGATGAAGTCGGTGTTACCGCGACCGCCATTGAGCATATACTCGATGCGGCCCAACTGGGTCATGCCGAGGTTGCCACCCTCGCCGACCACTTTCGCGCGCAACTCACGACCATCGACGCGGATGGCGTCGTTGGCCCGATCGCCCACTTCATTGTGCCGCTGGCTGGCCGCCTTGACGTAAGTGCCGATGCCACCGTTCCAGAACAACTCCACATCCATTTTCAGGATGGCGTTCATCAACTCCGGCGGCGCCATTTCGCTCTGCTTGACGCCGAGCATGGCCTGCACTTCCGGACTCAATGCAATCGATTTGGCGCTACGCGGGAATACGCCACCGCCTTTCGAAATGAGCTTCTTGTCGTAATCATCCCAGCTCGACGCCGGCAGATTGAACAATCGTTGCCGCTCGACAAAGCTCTTGGCCGCATCCGGATTCGGATCGAGGAAGATGTGGCGGTGATCGAACGCGGCCAACAAGCGGATGTGCTTCGACAACAGCATGCCGTTGCCGAACACGTCGCCCGACATGTCGCCGACGCCGATGACCGTGAAGTCTTCGTTCTGGATGTCCTTGCCGATTTCACGGAAATGACGCTTGACGCATTCCCAGGCGCCGCGGGCAGTAATGCCCATGCCCTTGTGGTCATAGCCATTCGAGCCGCCGGATGCAAAGGCATCGCCGAGCCAGTGGTTGTATTCCAGCGAAATCGCGTTGGCGATGTCGGAGAACGTTGCGGTGCCCTTGTCGGCTGCCACCACCAGGTACGGATCGGCCTCGTCATGGCGAACGACATTGACCGGCGCCACGATCTTGCCGCCGACGATATTGTCGGTCACATCAAGCAGACCACGAATGAACATTTGATAGCAGGCAATGCCTTCGGCCTGAATCGCTTTCCGATCCGTGCTCTTTGGCATCTGCTTGCAAACGAAACCGCCCTTCGCGCCATTCGGCACGATGACGGTGTTCTTGACCTGCTGCGCCTTGACCAGCCCCAACACTTCGGTGCGGAAATCTTCCCGACGATCCGACCAGCGCAAACCGCCTCGCGCCACTTTACCGAAGCGCAGATGCACACCTTCGACACGCGGGCTGTACACCCAGATCTCGAACATCGGGACCGGCTTGGGAATATCGGGAATGCGCGACGGTTTCAGCTTGAACGACGTGTACGGCTTGGCTTGCCCGTCCTTGCCAAGCTGGAAGAAGTTGGTTCGCAGCGTCGCGCTGATCACATCGACGTAGCGGCTGACGATGCGGTCCTGATCGAGCGTCGCCACTTTCGCGCGCTCGGCCTTGACCTCATCCAGCAGCGCCTGCGCTTTCTTTTCGCTGGCCTTGCCCGGCTCAAAGCGGGCATTGAACCAGTCGACGATCTTGCGCGCAATCTGCGGATAAGCCGCAAGCGTCTGCTCGATACTGCTCTGACTGAAAGTAAAACCGATCTGCCAGAAATACTTGGCGTAGGCGCGCAGCACGCTGACTTCACGCCAGTTCAGACCCGCGGCCAGCACCAGTCGGTTGAAGCCGTCGTTCTCTGCCTTACCCGCCCAGGTTTCGGCAAATGCCTCCTGGAAAATGTCCTTGATCGCTTTCAGGTTCAGCTCGCCGCTGGTTTGCGGCTGCAAACCGAAATCCATGATCCAGCAAACACCGCCGTCCTTGCGCTCCACCTCGTACGGCGTTTCGCCGATGACGGTGAGCCCCATGTTTTCCAGCATCGGTAACACATCGGACAGTGGTGCCGGAGCCAGTCGCTGATACAGCTTGAAGCGCAGCGCCCCCTGCTCGGCCTCAGCCGGGACATACAGCTGCATGGCAAGCGGCTGGGCATCGGACAGCGACTCCAGATGCTTGATGTCTTCAACGGCAACGGCGGCGCCGTTTTCATCCTGATAGCCGACATGGAATGCATCGGCGTATTTCTGTGCCAGCTTCTTGCCCTCGACATCGCCATACTGGGCAATGAGCGCTTCCTTGACCTGCTCGTCCCACGAGACGGCAGCAACGCGTAATTCGTTTTCAATGGCTTTGACGTCGTACTTGACCCGACCAGCGTTCTCAACCGGAACGATGAAGTGCACGCGCGCCAGAATCGAGTCGGAGAACCAAGTGCTGAACCGGATCTCGGCGGCATTGGCACCGAGGTGTTTGGCCAGTACGGCTTGCATCTTCAAACGCAGCTTGGTGTTGTGCAACTCGCGCGGCACGTAAACAAAGCAGGAGAAAAAGCGACCATACGGATCGCGGCGGACAAACAGGCGAACGACTGGGCGCTCCTTGATGTACAACACGCCCATGCCGATGCTCATCAGTTCATCGGTCGACATCTGAAACAGCTCATCGCGCGGGAAGGTTTCGATGATGTCGCGCAACGCCTTGAAGTCATGGCTGTTCGGCACCAATCCCGAGCGCTCAACCACCTCAGTAATTTTCTTGCGCATCACCGGGATGTTGCGCGGGCTACGGTTGTACACAGTCGACGCGTACAAACCGAAAATGCGGTGCTCGCCAATGACTTCGCCTTTGTCGTTATAACGCTTGAAACCGATGTAATCGATCTGGCCCGGACGGTGTACGGTCGACAGGGTGCGGGTTTTGGTCAACACCACGAGTTCGTCATTGTTCAGCGCCACTTTCTGCGCATCCGGCGACAGCGTCGACAACACGACCGATTGCGCCGTTGCATCGTCTTTGCTGAGCAAGCCGAGACTGGACTTACGCACCGGGTTCAGCTTGTAGTCGCCTTTTATCTTTTCCACCTCATAGGTGCGGTAACCCATGAAAATGAAGTGATCATCGAGCAACCATTTCAGAAAATCGCGCGCTTCGGCCACAGTCGCCGCTGGCACGGATTTCGGCACCGACGCCAGCTCGGCATCAATGCTCGCCAGTTTGTCGCGCATGGCCTGGTGACCGCTGACGGTCAGGCGGACATCACCGAGCACACGCTGCAGGTTCTGCTCCAGCGCCTTGCGTTCGGCCGCATCGGCGATGTGATCGACCTCGATGAACATCGGCGTCTCGCAGCCGGCACCCGACAGCGTGGAGATTTTCTCGACGCTTTCGATCTTGCCGTCCTTGCCGCGGGCAATACGCATCGGCCGGTGCACGTGCAGGTGCGTCGCCAGACCGAGCCGGTTCAACTCCATCCGCACGCTATCCACCAGGAACGGCATGTCATCGACCACCAGCTCAATGATGGTGTTACGGGTTTGCCAGCCCTCTTTGGCCGTGGTCGGGTTGCTCACCCGCACGGCAACGGTGCCGCTCTTGTAGTCCTGCATGTACTGCCAGAGGTTGGCCGAAATCGCGGCCAAATCCGCGGCGCTGCGTCGGGCCAGATCCTCCTCCGACACCGAGCTGTAGAACAGCTTGACGAAGTCGCCGGCCAGCGCCACCTGCTTGGCAGGCAAACGTGATTTGAGTGCCGGGATAACGCTGTCGATGACAGCGTGCGACGAGACTTGCAACATGAGAACAACCTCGATGGACGAACCGGAAAGCAGGCACCCGAGGCCCCCACGACACGGGGGTCGGAAAATGCCGGCAATTCTAGGCCATAAGCCGCGGAATTACACGGTTTGGTGTAACTCATCGCACCACAGCGGTACGCATAAGTATGTGGATTTTTCCCGCTTTTTTTTTACTCAGCGCGATTCGCGTCAATGCATTTTCATGCGCCTTGCGCGCACAGTGAGAAATCGGCGCTTTCGGACCTGATCGCGACCGGCCCGCAGTTGCCTGCCACCCACCAACGCCTGACAAACAACTGCGTCGCCGAGACCATGCCAGCCAATGCGGCGCCCTGTACAAGCCAGCCTTTGCCGCGGTTCCGCCATCTTGCTGCAGCTCACTGCCTGGCAGCGCCAGCGACCGTTGCAGTCGGCGGCGATACCGCCAGAAACGACAAAGCCGACGCAGGGTCGGCTTTGTCGGCAGGTCGCAAGGCTTACTTTTTCTTCTTGCGCCGATACAGGAACGTCAGCAAGGCCGGCAGCAGCAGC
This sequence comes from Permianibacter sp., assembly GCA_046297695.1. Classification (GTDB taxonomy): domain Bacteria; phylum Pseudomonadota; class Gammaproteobacteria; order Enterobacterales; family Permianibacteraceae; genus Permianibacter. The sequence continues at coordinate 129,915 of JBKBHF010000002.1, forward strand.
ACGGCGGCGATCATGTTGACCAGGAACATGAACGACAGCAGCTTGCCCATGTCGGCCTGGAATTGCAGCGCCGAGACCATCCAGGTAGCCACGCCAACCGCCAGCGTCAGGCCGGTGAAGAACACCGCGCTGCCGGTCACGTGCAGGGTCTCGCGGTAGGCGTCCTGGACGCTCATGCCGCGGCGCAAATCGTCCCGCATCTGCGAGAAGATGTAGATGCCGTAGTCGACCCCGACACCGACCCCCAGCGCCACTACCGGCAGCGTTGCGACCGTAAGGCCAATACCCAGCGTCGCCATCAGCGCCTCGGCCAGATACGAGACCAGAATCAATGGGACGATCACACACAGGGTGCCACGAATCGAACGGAAGCTGATCAGGCAGAGCAGAACCACCGCCGCGTAGACCCCCAGCAACATCGGCCATTTGGCGGCGGAAACGGCCTCGTTGGTGGCCGCCATGACCCCGACCGGACCGGTGGCCAGGCGGAATTCCAGATCCGGACGCGGATTGTCGATACGGTATTGCTTCACCGCCTCAATCACTCGCGTGATGGTGTCGGCCTTGTGATCCTGGGTGAAAATCATCACCGGGACGACATTGCAGTCGCTGTTCAACAAGCCGGTGGATGACGGGATCCGCTGGGTCGCCTGCGCCAGCACGTCCTGGTTACGGGACAGCACGCGCCAATTCAGGTTGCCTTCGGACGTGGCCGAGTTCACCACTTTGGCGACATCGGCGAGCGACACCACCGATTGCACGCCGTCGATGTTGCTCATGAACCAGGCGAATTCGTCGATGGCATTGAGCCGGTCGAAATTGGAGCAGGCTTCCGCGATGCCCGCTGCCGCCTCCGGGCTGTCTGGATCCGGCTGCTTGACTTCAACGATGACCGAAATCAGATCGACGCCGATTGAGAACTTCTCGGTGATGAAGGCCGTGTCCTGGTTGTAACGCGAGTCAGGGCGCAGCTGCGGCGCGCCAGCCTGCGAATCGCCGACGTACATTTTCTGGCCGCCAACATAACCGACGACAAACAACACGGCCGCCGCAGCCACCGTGAACCAGGCGTACTTTGGCTGCGCCAGCGCGGCGACCTTGTCCCAGAACCGGCCCTGCAGTGCCAGCTGGTGGGCAAAGGCATCAGCAAAACCGCCGCCCGGTTTGGTCCAGCTGAGCAGCACCGGCAGCAACATCATATTGGTGAAAATCAGCACACCAACACCAATCGCCGCGGTAACCGCCAATTCCTGAATGATCTCGATATTGATCAAAAGCAAAGTCAGGAAGCCGACCACGTCGGACAGGATGCCGGTGAAACCCGGTGCCCAGACCTTGTGGCAGGCATGGCGGGCCGCTTCCAGCGGCGAGCTGCCTTGGATCAATTGCGAGGCAAAGGCATTGACCAGCTGCACCGAGTGGCTGACCCCGATCGCGAACACCAGGAACGGCACCAGGATCGACATCGGATCGATACCGTAACCCATGGCGTTGAGCAGACCCAGCTGCCAGACCACCGCAATCAGCGAGCAGACGATCGGCCACAGCGTCAGTTTGCCGGAGCGGGTGAAAACAAACAGCAGCACCGCCGTGATCAGCAACGCCACCAGGAAAAAGGCGACCACGCCTTTGGCGCCATCACTGACATCGCCCATCACCTTGGCAAAGCCGATGATGTGCACTTTTACGGCCTGATCCTGGAACTGGCCGCGGATCTCATTTTCCAGCGCAGTGGCAAACGCGATGTAATCCAGCTTCTGGCCGGTGACCGGGTCTGTTTCAAGCAACTGGGCGGTAATCATCGCCGCCGAGAAATCGTTGGCGACCAACCGGCCGATGATGCCAGCCTTGAGCACGTTCTCCCGCACCCGCTCCAGATCGGCCTGCACCGGTTGGAAGTCGGCCGGCACGACCGGTCCCCCTTCAAAACCCTCCTCGGTGATCTCGGTAAAGCGGGTGTTCGGGGTAAACAGCGAAGTGACCTGCGACGGATCGACGCCCTGAATCGACTGCACCGCCTTGGTTACGGCTTCCAGTCGGCTGAAAAAGGTCGGATTGAAAATATCGCCACTGGTATCTTCCAGCGCAATCAGTACCCGGTTGGCGCCACCGAACTCTTGCTGGTACTGAAAATAGGTTTGCATGTACTCGTGCTCTTGCGGCACGTTCTTGGCAAACCCGGCATCCACCTTGAGCTGCGATGCCGACCACAACATCAACACCGTAATGGCAGCAAATACTGCCAGTGCCGGCTTTCTGGCTTTCAAAATCTGATCAGCGACACGCGCCAACAACCTTGCTTGCATGACAACCTCTTGCTAGATCAATTCGCGTGCGGCGCAGTCAACGACTGCACGGAAACACCGTCTTCGGCGGCGATCAACAAACTGTCGGTGCCGAGCAGTTCCGCTGCGGCAATCGCCTTGCGATTGGCGCGTTGTTGACGTTCGAAACTCAGGCCATCATCACGGCTGATCAGGATGGTGCCATCGGTGCCCACCAGGATCACCTCACCGGTGCCACTGGCAATATCATTGATGCCGGAGCGGACGCCGGTGTTGATCGCTTGCCAGCTGGCGCCGTTATCGGTGGAACGGTAGACATGGCCACGCATGCCGGCAACGAGCAAGGCACCACTGGCGGTTTGTTTGACAGTGAAAAAACTGCCGTCGTAATCAACCGGCAATTGCTGCCACGTCTCACCCTGATCGGTCGAGCGGGCAACGAATCCAGCTTCGCCCGCTACCAACAAACTGCCATCACGCAGACTGATCAGGTTGTACAGATGGGGAAAACCGAAATCAGGTAAATCAAACTCCGGCACCTCGCGCTGTTGCCAGGTCTGACCGCCATCAGTGGACTTCAGAAAGAGACCATAGGCACCAACCGCGTAGCCAATCGACTCGGTCGCAAAATAGATATCCAGAATCGGGTTGTCCTGATCGGCGCTCGGCTCGCTGCGCAGCAACTGCCAGCTCTGGCCGCGGTCCGCGCTCATCAGCAGCACTCCATCGTGACCACCAGCAAACACCCGGCCGTTGCTGCGAGCGACGGCCGTCAGCGTCGCACGGGTCGGTACCGGCGCCTGCTGCCAGCTGACACCACGATCATCGGTCAGCAAAATGTGGCCGCGCTCGCCAACGGCAACGAAGCGGCCGTCAGCCAATTGGGTCAAATTCAGCATCAGGCTTTTGCTGGCGCGGGGGGCCATCAGGGCGTCGGCCGCCGGTGCGGTCTGACTCAGCAGCATGGCAGCGACAAGAGAAATTGTACGGATCACAGTTCAGCTCACTACGACTACGTGGTCGACCAGACCACTGCTCCATCCGCTCATAAAGACAGCGGCCGGTGAAAACCGGCCGCTGCCGCACACCAAGTAAAGCGGACGATTAACGACGTCCTTGACGGCGCAAGGCATCAGGCGTGAAGTCGGCCATCGTGCGCTTGGCATCAAAATCATACGGTTCGTCTTCGTTATCGAGACCAACGGCCAGGTAACGACGCGATTGCAGATCGTGAATCACTTCCAGTGCCGACCACAGCACCGGCAGTTCGTAGTAGTTGATCGCATGCGCGACCGACACCCGCCACAGTTCATCACGGCTGTCGTACATGTCAGCAACCGAGACCTGCCAGCTGTCTTCGTCCAGGAACATCACGCGCTTCTTGTAGACGTGACGCATACCGTCTTTCAGCGTCGCCTCGACAACCCAGACGCGGTGCAGTTCCCAACGAACATGCTCCTGGTTAATATGCCCGGCCCGGAGAATGTCGTCGTAGCGCAGTTTGTCCGAATCGAGCTTGTAGGAATTGTACGGAATATACATTTCCTTCTTGCCAATCAGCTTCCAGTTGTAACGGTCTGGCGAACCGTTGAACATGTCGAAGTCGTCCGTGGTGCGCAGGTTATCGGCGGCGGTGCCCGGAGCGTCGTAAGCAACGTTAGGCGCACGACGAACCCGCTGCTGACCGGTGTTGTAGGTCCAGGCCTGGCGCGGCTTGGCCACCTGATCCAGCGTTTCGTGGACCAGCAACGCCGTACCGGCCAGACGCGACGGCGATGTCACCCACTGCTTGAAGAAGAACAGCATGTTGTCACGCTCGAGCTCTTCCGGGGTCATGCCAGGACGCATGTAGGCCTGATCCAGCTCGTCACGGAATTTCACCAGCGTATACGCGCCGTTCGGCATTACCGCCGCCTGACCGGTGTCGCGGGTCACGGTGACACCACGATAGCGGGTGATGTGGTTCCAGATCGCTTCGGTGCCATTGGCCGGAAGCGGGAACGGCACACCAATCGACGCCCCTTTGAAACCGTTACCACTCGGGAGCAACTCGGCACGAACCGCATTGCGCTTGATCGCATCGTAAACATATTGCGGCGACGACGCCGAACGGCGGGTCGGATACACGTTCATCTTGAACGTATCCGGGTAGGTTTTCAGCAGCGCCAGCAAGCCCGGCGACAGCTGATCCTTATATTGCTCGGCGTTCTTGCTGGTGATGGTGAACAGCACTTTGTCGTTCGGGTACGGATCGACCATGTGCTTGCCTTTGACGAAGCCCGCCGGCGGCTTGGTGATCCCACCTTCCCATGCCGGAATGGTGCCGTCTTTGTTGCCGGCGCGCTCAGCGCCGGTCGGAGTCAGATCTTTGCCCAGGCGGTCCGCCTGTTCCGGGCTGACTTTGGCTGCCACGCTACCCGCAAATGCAACCAGCAGGGCCGACAGGACGAGGGTTTTCTTGTTCAGCGTTTTCATCATTCTGGTCTCGTCTGAATCAGATGGAGTAACTCAAGTAAGCCGAGATGAAGTCCCGATCCGAGAGCGGATCCTGATCGTCATTGCCGAAGAAGGCCGCATAGCCGATATCCCAACGCCACTTCTGCAGATAATCGAAAGTGACCCCCACAGTGGCAGACATCCGATCTTCCATAAAGTTGCTGATCGGGGCCGGCGTATAACCGCTGACGTCATGCTGGAACACCAGTCGCGGGGTCACGTTGACGCCCCAGAACGCATCGTTGTATTCCCAACGGGTGACGAGTCGGTAACCCCACGAAGAATCGGTGGCAAACTCGTTTTCCTCCACACCTTCACACTGACCGAACTGGATCGGACTGGTACCCGGAATGGCCTGACGGCAGCCGGTACCCGTCCAGGGTGTGAACATACCGTTACCGGCGCGGCCCGGATTACCGGAACGCGAGGTGCCAGCAACCTCAAAGCGCAGCTCATCTTGATTCGGTAAATCCCGAATCCAGTTAGCGCCGATTTCGGTCAGGAAGACAAACTGGTCGGCGCCCATGAAGCTGCCGAACAACTTGGTCAAGGTGACTTGCGCTTGGTAAGTGTCGAACAACCGGTAGCCGGAGATTTCTTGTCCCGGCAACGCACCACCAGGGATCTGGCTGGTACCAAACGGAATGATGCCAACCGGCTCCAAGGTCGCAAACAAGAGCTCAACGTCATCGATCTGCAGCGGCTCGTCTTTGCGCATCGAGACTTCACCGGCAATCGACCAGCCACCATCGGTTGAGGTGTTGAACGACAAGCCGTACAGCTTGATGTCTTCCGGGTATTCCAGGAAACCTTCAACCCGCGAACCGTTATGAGCGTAAGCCGAGATCACCGGACGCTTGTTATGATAATTCAGGTAGTAAAGACCAAATTCGGTATCGCCCAAGGTCTCGGACAACCAGCTGAATTTGACACCGAACTGACCATGGTCCGCCGCATCGCGGTCGGCAATGCGGCAAGCTTGGGTGGCATAAGTGGCTTCCGGCACCTGGCCGAACAACAGATGCACGACACCGCCGGCACCATCGCAGGAACCGCCCTCAACCTCGGTATCGCCGATGAAGTCCTGGGTCGAGAGGAAGGTGCCGGGCGAATCAAAAACGACAGGCTCCCACTCAAACTGGGCATACGCCTCGATACCGATGGCGTCGGTCAGTTGGTACGAGCCCCAAATAGCTTTGGCCGGGATGAACGCTTCTTTCAGTTCAGAACCCGGCACCCGCAGCTTGGCGAGATCCAGTGCGTTGGCTTCCGAAATGCTGTGTTGGATCAGGGTACTTTCACCCCAGTTGATGACTTGCTCACCGATACGGACCTGGAATGGATTTTCGAACAAGTCACCACCCAGATAGATATAGGTATCGAGCAGTCGCGCGTCTTTGCCCTGACGATCAAGCGCGGGCTCCGAAAGCTCACGAAACTCACGGCTTTCATCCATCAGCTCGACGTCGTAAAGCCAGACACCACGCATGAACAGGCCGTAACCGTCGGCATGACGCAGGTCGAGTTCATGCAGACCCTTGATCGCTTTCGAGAAGGTATCGCCTTTGTCGAAATTCAGGTTGCCGTCATCGTTGTTGTTGGACCAAGCCGTTCCACCATTCGCGATGCCCACTTTGGCATCATCGCGCTCTTCCATCCGCCAACCGGCACCCACCGTAAAGGTCGAGTCGAAACTGCCTTCCCAGTTACCCGACGAAATGTCGACAGCCTTGGCTGGCTGCGCTGCAGCGAGCGTCAGCAACACACCGCTGGCGACGGCGGTCAGCTTGTGCAGACGAGTCGACATCGTTTGCTTTTCCCCTGTTCTTGTCATTGTGAACCTTCCCCGAGATGTGTTGGTTGAGTGGTTCGGCACGGGCCGGCAAAACTGAGCAGACCAGCGAGGCCAGAAAACGCACCGGCCGATACTAACAACAGGCCAGATGAGTCGCAAGCGGCCAGACCTCTGGCCGGAAAACTGTGTTTTTTCGGCGAAAAAACCGGCATTTTGTTGCAGCGCAACACAAACTTAGCTGACCAATCCTCAGTTAACAGCTAGCTGACAAGACGGCTGAGGCAGTGAACGCCGCGCCATCGCCTCGTGCAGGAAGGCGGTGCATTGGCTGACATTGAGGGGCCGGCTGTAATGGAAGCCTTGAATGACGTGACAGCCGAGTTCATGCAGGAAGCGCTGCTGCTCGGCGGTCTCGACCCCCTCGGCCACTACCGACAGTTTCAGCGCATGTGCCATGCGAACGATCGCTGAAACGATGGCGACGTCTTCATCATCCCCCGGAATGTCCTGGACAAAACTGCGATCGATCTTGAGTGTTGAGATGGGAAAGCGTTTCAGATAACTGAGCGAGGAGTAGCCGGTACCAAAATCATCAATCGACAGTGCCACGCCCATATCGCGCAGCTCCCGCAACGTGCGCATCACATGTTCCTCGTCTTCCATCAGGAAGCTTTCGGTGAGTTCAAGCTCCAGGCTGCCCGCCGGCATCCCGGTTTTCGTCAGAATGCCTTGCACGAGCTTAGGAAAATGCTGCGAGCGAAATTGCCGACCCGAGACATTGACAGCAATGTAGCTAGGGGCAATACCGGCTCGATGCCATTCGACGTATTGCCGGCAGGCCTCGGTCAGCACCCATTCGCCCAGTGCCAGGATCTGGCCATTCTCTTCTGCCAAACCAATGAAGTCGGCCGGCGACACCAAACCACGGGTGCCGGATTCCCAGCGCACCAGCACTTCCATGCCGATGATGTCGCCACTGGCAAGCCCCAGTTGTGGCTGAAAATGCAAGGCAAACTCCTGCCGCTCGATGGCATAGCGCAGATCCCGCTCCATGCCGATGCGGGCCAGCGCCTGCCGCTGCATTTCCGACGTGAAAAACTCATAGGTATTGCGGCCGCTGTCCTTGGCCCGGTACATCGCGGCATCGGCATTGCGGATCAGATCTTCCGGGCTTTCGCCATCGCCCGGATACACGCTGATGCCGATCGAACCGCCAATCAAGCACTCATAACCGTCGATTAGAACTGGCCGCGCTAACACCTTCAGCAAAGTCTGGGCTACCGTTCCGGCATTCTTGGCGCCATAGATCGGCGACAGAATCACCGCAAACTCATCGCCGCCAAAACGGGCGATGGTGTCGCTCTCCCGGACACAGCTGCGCAAGGCGTCGGCAACCGCCACCAGCAATTTGTCGCCGGCCGAGTGCCCCATGCTGTCATTGATATTTTTGAATCGATCCAAATCGATGAACAGCAAGGCCAGATTGGTCCCTTCCCGCCGCGCCCGCGACATCGATTGCCGTAACCGATCCACGAACAAGGTCCGGTTCGGCAACTCGGTCAAGGCATCGTAATTGGCCTGATAATTGAGCCGTTCCTCGGCTTCCTTGCGTTCGGTAATGTCGGCCGCGATCAGCACATACTCGACAATCTGCCCGGCGTCATTGCAGACTGCGTTGAGCGTCAGCCATTGCGGATAAACGGTGCCATCCTTTTTCCGGCTCCAGATCTCGCCCTGCCAGGCATGATGCTTTTGCACCTGATTGAAGATGTGCTCGTACAGCTCCGCCGGCTGTTTGCTGGAGAACAGCAGTCGCGGTGGCTTGGCCATGACCTCGGCGGCACTGTAACCGCTGATACGGGTGAAAGCCCGGTTGGCCATGCGGATCCGGCGCTCGGCATCGAGCACCAGAATACTGTCAGAGGCCGCCTCGAACACCACTGCTGCCTGGCGCAGACTTTCTTCGCGCCGACGCGCCTCGCTGGCATCGGTCAGCAACACCAGCATACCTGCCTGCGGCTGACCCGGCTCCATGGCACTGAACAACAGCTGACACCAGATGGCCCGGCCATCATGGCGGCGCAACTGCACCGCCTGCTCACAATGATTGTCCTGGCTCAGTGCAGCGACCGCCCGGGTCAGCGCCTGGTCGAAAGCGCTGTCGTTACCGAACACCTCGCTGGTCGTCTTGTGCTCGACCCGCTCGCGCGTGGTACCGAGCAGCAGGCAGAAACTGTCGTTGATCTGGCTGATGCGGCGGCCACGCAGCACCAGCAAACCCACCGGCAGACGGGCCAGCAACAGGGCAGCGGTATCCGGGGCCACGGTCTGCAGCTCACTGAACTCCAACACCAGCAACTGACCAAGACCGCTGGCCTCGGTTGCGACGGGATAACCGGTGACGGAAAGGCGGCGGCCATCGGCCTCGATGACGCCAGACCAACTGCGGCCGGCCAGGCTACGCTGACGCAATTCCGGCCAGGCGGTCGGCTGGTCGATGAATACGGTATTGGCCAGCGGCTGTTGCTTGAGCGCATCCGACTCCTGGCTGAGCATGCGCGGCAACGGCCCGCGGGTTGCCAGCACCTGGCCTTTGATATCGGCCAACAGGGCAGCGGCAGGCTCCGGATCCCGACACCAGGCATCGACAAAGCGGCGCTGCGAATGGCGCCGGTTCATCGAGCGCAACAACAACGTCAGTAACGACACCGCCAGCAGCAAACTGCCGACACTGCCCGCCTTGATGACGATGGAAGACAACGGTAGCCACGGCAGCAGCGCTGCGCTCAGCAGCGTTGCCCCCATGGCCCATAGCAGCCCACGTTCGGACCACTGCACTGACATAGCCTTGACACTCCTGTTGCCACACCGAGGGTCGCTTTGGTCAACACGCAGCTGCCCTTGTGTACAGGGCCCGTACCAACATGGAGTATTGACCGTGTTCAGGGGTTTGGGTCAACCCGATTCATCAACCGAAACAAAAAAAGCCCATGCACGTCACCGGGCATGGGCTCTTCGGCCAAGCAGCTGTCCAGTTTAGCCGCCGGCGGCCAGCTCATTGGTTTTGGCCCAGCCACGGGTTTCCGCCACCCGCTTGGCCGTCGGCTTGAGCCCGGCATACTGCTGCTGCAGGGCGATGGCGGTGGCATCGTCGGCTTCGCCGAGCACCCCCAGTTTGAATTGTGCGGTTGGTGGTTTATCTCCGACCCAGGCCCGCAACAACAGCTCGTACAGTTCTGGCTTTTTGATTTTGACCAGCTCCGTGCCGTTGACGGCGACCGAGGTACCACGGTCCGGAATGAAATCGATGGTGATTTCATCCCCCTTCACGAAGGTTTCCTTGAAGGCGTCGACTAACTGCATGATCTCCTTGCTGAGCTCCATCACCAGCTTGCGCTCGGAATTGATGGCGATACGCTCCCGCCAGAGCTGACCCAAACGGCGGCCATAGAGCTTGTCGGCACTGATACGCATGGAGATGCGCTTGTTCCAGACTGACGTCGCGATCACGTCAGGCGTGCTGCTGCGGTGCTCCAGATACAAGGCGCCCAAGTACAGCGTACCGGTCAGCTCGCGCGCCTCGCCGACACCGTTCAGCAGCACTTCGGCGCCATTGGCGAGTTTGTTGGTGTTGACGGATTCGTCCGCCGCTTGCGTGCTGGCCGTCAGCAACAATGCCAGCGCGGCCAACCAGCGCATGCCGGTCTGCTGGCGTCCGTAGTTCGAAATCGCGCTCACCCGAGCATCCCCCTAGCTGATCGAGCTCAGCGTGATACCTCCCGGCTGAAGATCGATATGCTGATCTGTCGGCTTCCGTGGTCGACAGCTTTGTCGCAGTCAACATAACAGCCTCGTCGTCCGCGTCAAGAGGTCGGGGCAGATGTTCGGGGAAAATCAAGTGCAGAATTAACAAATCAGCCGGAAACTGACGCGCAACGTCCACTATTGCCCTTCAACGCGGCAACAAAACTGCAGGGCCGGGTACGGGCATCCAACTGCGGCGCAATCAGCTTGTGCCATGCCAGCTGACAGGCAGCCGGCGAACCGGGCATCGCGAAGACGACCGTGCCATTGGCAACGCCGGCCAGCGCGCTCGACTGCATCGCGCTGGTTCCGATCTCGGCAAATGACAAGGCCCGGAACTGCTCGCCGAAACCATCGACGATTTTGTCGAACAAGGGCTTCACCGCGGCAATGGTGTGATCGCCGGCACCGGCCAACCCGGTGCCGCCATTGATCAGCACAACCTGGGTGCTGTCATCAGCAATCCACTGCGCGACCTGAGCCCGGATCCGATAACGATTGTCCGGCAGCAGCAGACGCGCCGCGAGCCGATGGCCGGCTTCCAGCAATGCCGCCTGCAAACCATCGCCAGCCCCATCCTCCGCCATGCGGCGGGTATCCGATACGGTCAGTAGCGCAATGCGCAGCGGCACCAATTCGGTGGCAACCGATTTCACGACACATCTCCTTTCGCTTGCTGCAACCAATGCTGCTGCCAGTGCAGCCAGTCCGCTGGTGTATTCAAGTTGGCAAACGCGGTTGCCACGTCAGGCGGCAGCGGCAAGCACCGGCTCGGCAGCTTCGCCAGCACATCACGCAGCGAACGGCGCGCCGCCGGCTGCAATTCGCCCGCCACCGCCGCGCGCACGGCGGTGGAGTTCGGCAACAGCAGCGGCAGCGGGCTGTCGCCGACAAAACGCACAGCAGTCATACCATCACCGGCAGCGATCAATTCCGCCAGCAGCGCAGGCGACAACGCCGGCATATCAACCGGCACGACCAGCAGCTGGGTGATGGCAGACTGATCCGCCAGCACATGCAGCGCGGCATCAATGCCGGCGAGCGGTCCCGCGTACGGCAGGCGATCCGGCAAGCCGCCGACCGCGGCGCCGCTGATCAGCACCGGTGTGCAGCCCGCTGCCTGCAGCTGCCGCTGCATGAATTGCAGCAAGGTTTGTTGCTCAGTGACCGGCAACAGGGCTTTGTTGCGGCCCATGCGCAGGCTCTGACCACCGGCGAGCACCAAACCGGCGGTACCACCGGCCATCGTCCGGCTCAGCGGTAATGCCACGGCAATGCCTCATCGAACAGACCGGCGATCGGCACCCGGACGCCTTCATGAAATTCGCTGCGGCCCTCATCGAGCACCAACCAGACATCGCTGCTGAGCAGCGGTTTGATTTTGTGTGACTCCTGGCCGCTGTGCGCACGCACCCGCAGCAGGCCGTCACCATCGACAAACAATTGTGCTTTCAGAAAATGCCGCCAGTCCGCTTTCGGTTTGCGCAGCTCGCCCGACAACACGGCCCAGGCCGGTGCCGGCTCCGGCATGCCTTGCAGCGCACGCAGCAGCGGCAGCACGAAGAAGCGAAAACCAATCGCGGTCGACACCGGATTGCCCGGCAAACCGAAGAAATAGCTGCCATTCGGCAGTTTGGCGAACAGAATCGGTTTGCCCGGCTTGATGCTGACTTTGTGGAAAATGACGTCGCCGCCGAGCTCGCGTATCACCTGCGGCACGAAATCAAAATCGCCTGCCGACACGGCACCGGTGGTCAGGATCACATCCGGCACGGTCTGTCCGCTTACCCGCTCGCCCGGCTTACCGGCGATGAGCGCGCGCAATTGCGCCGCCACCAGCGCCGCTTCGTCACGGAGCTGGCCGCCGTAGCGAACGATGGCGCCGTGCTGTGCCAACACTGCGGACAGAAACGGACTGTTCGAGTTGCGGATTTGCCCCGGCTGCAAAGCCTGGCTGGCATCGGCCACCAATTCATTGCCGGTGGCAAAATGCGCGACCTGCGGCCGCCGGCGCACCGCCAGTGTGCCGATCCCGGTTGTGGCCAAGGCCGCGAGGTGAAATGGCGTGATCCGGATACCGGCCGCGAGCACCTCGTCATCGCGGGCAAAATCTTCGCCGGCCGCACGCACATGCTGGCCACGCGCCACCGGTTCGACGACGCGGATGCGATTGCCGTTATCGAGCAATTCGACCTGTTCGATCGGCACGATGCTGTCGTAATTTTCCGTGTGGCCGCTCGTCGGCAGCGGCGCTCCGGTCATGATCCGCCACGCGGAGCCGCGCATGCCGTCGGGCGTCGCCGGCGCCTCGCCAGCGGCAGTCAAGCCGCGAACCGGCAAGCTGACCGCGCTTGTTGCTGCGGCCTCGAGATCGGCCGCGCACACCGCGAAACCGTCCATCGCGGAATTGGCAAATGGCGGAATGGTTTCCCGGCTGCGTACCGACTCGGCGGTGATGCGACCGAGCGCGTCGTTGAGCGATACCGTTTCGCTCGGCAGCAAGACCGCGGCCTGTTGCAACAAGGATTGGGCAGTAGCAAAGGCAATCATGGCAAGTTATCCATCCAATCGAGAGTCGTACGATGGCCAGCAGACGTTACGTCTATTGCATTGCGCCAACAGCACGGCATCAACAGCCTTCAGACGGCGTAATCAACCACCGCAAGAGGCCAGATGCGGCGTCGCGCCGGTGTTGCCGTCGTGCAGAAAGTGGCTGATTTTTTTCAGCTGCAGCTGGCTTTCGATGCGGGTTTGCAGTTGCCGGCGCTGCTCGTCATGCTGGAGCAGATCGCGCAGCGGGGTGCCGGCATCACCGAACAGACAGAGCCGCAGCTCACCGAGCGCCGTGACCCGCAGCCGGTTGCAACTGGCGCAGAAATCTTTGCTGTACGGTGCGATCAGGCCAATCTTGCCATGGTAATCCGGGTGCTGGAATTCACGCGCCGGGCCGCCTTCCCGCGTGCGCGGCAATTCCTGCCAGCCACGCGCCAATAGCGCCTGCACCAGTTCATCGCCCGGGACATGGTGGCGTTTGAAAAACGTGGCGTTATCACCGGTCTGCATCAATTCGATGAAGCGCATCGACACCGGCCGCGTCCGCAGCCAGTCAAGAAAGGCATCGAGTTGATGATCGTTCAGGCCGCGCAGCAGCACGGCATTGAGCTTGATGGCGCGAAAATCCAGGTCAAGCGCGGTTTCGATGCCATCGAGGATCTCGCGCAGCTTGTCATGGCCGGTGATGCTGGCAAACAGGCGTGGATCGAGTGAATCGACACTGATATTGAGGCTATCCAGCCCTGCATCGCGCCAACTCGCCACCTGCTGCTTGAGCTTGTAGCCATTGGTGGTCATTGCGAGCTGGCGGATACCGGGCACCGCCTTGATGACCGCCATCAAGGTAGTCAGATCCTTGCGCACGGTCGGCTCGCCGCCGGTCAGCCGGATTTTCCACATGCCGAGTTCAGCAAACGCGGTGACCAGCCGACGGATCTCATCGACGTGCAGAAAATCGGCGTGGGCGTCGCCCTGATAGCCGTTCGGCAAACAGTAATTGCAGCGGAAATTGCAGACGTCGGTGATCGACAGCCGCAAGTACGGGAACTGTCGCCCGTAGCGATCCTGTAGCATGAAGCGCTCCTTTCCAAATCGGGGAGGCAATGCCGTTTCCCGCATCACCCTGGTGAATGTGCAGGCACATTCACGGCGCAGTGACCACAAACCAGCATTCACTGGCATGACAGGTCAAGGCGCTCGGAGTTCTTGAGTTGCTCTCGTGTTGCATTGCGACATGCAAACGTCGCATTGACAAACTAGGCTAACTCTCGCTGCTTATGCAACTGCCTTTGTTGATCCAGATCAGTCGTCGGACCGGGCGCGCACTTCAAACTTGCACCGAATCCTCATCTTTTATCGGGTTTTCCCGAGTAAAGAGCTCGGTTACTACGCCGGGTACGCATGACCGGATACCCATGAACGGAGGCACCATGTCGGATGTTTCAGTCGAGAGCCCACGCGCTGAGCGCAAACACGAGCTGCGCGTGTTCCTGTTCCTGACCGTGGTCCTGGCGCCGCTGCTGGCGGTGGCCATCGTGGGTGGTTACGGCTTTCTGGTCTGGATCTTCCAGATGTTCGCCGGACCACCGGGCCCGGCGAGCTGAGCGCCGGGAGCGCGGGCGCCATGACCGCCCTCTCCCGCCGCGCCCTGTTCGGCGCCAACCGCAGCCCCGTTCGGCTGCCATGGGCCATTGCCGAAAGCGCCTTCGCCGATGGCTGCAGCCGTTGCGGCGACTGCCTGCCGGTCTGCCCGACCGGCATCATCGGCAAAGGCAGCGGCGGCTTTCCCGAACTCAATTTCCACCAGAACGAATGCACGTTCTGCGGCAAGTGTGTCGAGGCCTGCCGTGAACCGCTGTTTCGCCCGCGCGAACAGCGCCCGTTTGATCATGTGATGGCCATCGGCGGCGCCTGCCTGCCCAAGCACGGCGTCGAATGCCGCAGCTGCGGCGATGCCTGTGAGCCGGTGGCCATTCGCTTCCGATTCAACAGCCGGCGCATGGCCGAGCCTGCCCTGAGCACCGAGCGGTGCACTGGCTGTGGCGCCTGCGTCGCGGCCTGCCCGGCCGATGCCATCACCCTGACCCCACGCGAGGTTGTCGCATGAACCAGCCGCTGTCCGATCGCCATATCGCCAGCTTCATCGTGTACGTCCAGCCCGAACGCATGGACAGCCTGATCGCACGGCTCGCACAGTGGCCGGACACCGAGGTCAGCCATCGCGATGGCAGCGGCAAGTTTGTCCTGGTCAACGAAACCGACAGCTATGACGGCCTGAACCGTTTGATGGCGCACCTGCACGAACAGCCAGGCGTGCTCAATGTCGCGCTGGTGTCGCACTTCGTCGAAAACGAAGCGAGCCTGCGCGAACAAATGATTACCAGCGTTAGCACCGAAACTGCCCCCGCAACGAATTGCCAATAGAAGGGAGATGACACGATGAGCACCACTCGCCGTGACTTTCTGAAAACCACCGCGGCCGCCAGCGCCGCCGCTGCCGCCGGCATCAGCGCACCGGTCCAGGCCACGAATCTCATCACCGACTCGGAATACACCCGGTTGAAATGGTCGAAAGCCGCCTGCCGGTTCTGCGGCACCGGCTGCTCGATCATGGTCGCGACCAAGGACAACAAAGTGGTCGCCACACACGCCGACACGCTGTCGGAAGTCAACCGCGGCCTGAACTGCATCAAAGGCTACTTCCTGTCGAAAATCATGTACGGCAAGGACCGACTGACCACGCCGCTGCTGCGCAAGAAAAACGGCAAGTACGACAAGAACGGCGAGTTCACCCCGGTGTCGTGGTCGGAAGCGTTCGATGTAATGGAAGAAAAATTCAAGGCCGCGCTGAAAGCCAAAGGCCCGAGCGCGGTCGGCATGTTCGGTTCCGGCCAATGGACGATCTGGGAAGGTTACGCCGCCAACAAGCTGTTCAAAGCCGGCTTCCGCAGCAACAACATCGATCCGAATGCCCGTCACTGCATGGCTTCGGCAGTCGCCGGTTTCATGCGCACCTTTGGTATTGATGAACCGATGGGCTGCTATGACGACATCGAGGCATCCGATTGCTTCGTGCTGTGGGGCTCGAACATGGCCGAGATGCACCCGATCCTGTGGACCCGTATCACTGACCGCCGGCTGTCGAATCCACATGTGAAAGTGCATGTGCTGTCGACCTACGAACACCGCAGTTTCGAGCTCGCCGACAACGGCATGATCTTCGCGCCGCAAACCGATCTGGCGATCCTGAACTACATCGCCAATTACATCATCAGCAACAACAAGTTCAACCGCCAGTTCATTGACAAGCACTGCACGTTCAAGCGCGGTGTCACCGACATCGGCTACGGTCTGCGCGACAACCATCCGCTTGAACAGGCGGCCAAGAACGCCAAGAACGCCAATGACATGGCCGAATCGACCTTTGATGAATTCAAGGAAATCGTCAAACCGTATACCGCCGAATACGTCAGCAAGCTGTCCGGCGTGCCGGTGGCCAAACTGAAAGCGCTGGCCGAAGCCTACGCCGACCCGAAAGTCAAAGTGATGTCGTTCTGGACCATGGGTTTCAACCAGCACACCCGTGGCACCTGGGCCAACAACATGGTCTACAACATTCACTTGCTGACCGGCAAAATCGCAACGCCCGGCAACTCACCGTTCTCATTGACCGGACAACCCTCGGCTTGCGGCACCGCCCGCGAAGTCGGCACCTTCTCGCACCGGCTGCCGGCCGACATGGTCATTACCAATCCGGAGCACCGCAAGCACACCGAGGAGATCTGGGGTCTGCCGCATGGCCTGATCCACGACAAGCCCGGTCTGCACGCGGTCGCGCAAAATCGCGCGCTGAAAGACGGCAAGCTCAACGCCTACTGGGTGCAAGTCAACAACAACATGCAGGCCGCCGCCAACATGATGGAAGAAGGCTGGCCCGGTTACCGCAACCCGGACAACTTCATCGTCGTCTCCGATGCCTACCCGACGGTGACCGCGCAGGCGGCCGATCTGATCCTGCCGTCCGCAATGTGGGTGGAGAAAGAAGGCGCTTACGGCAACGCCGAACGGCGCACACAGTTCTGGCATCAGCTGGTGAAAGCGCCGGGCGAGGCCAAATCGGATCTGTGGCAGGTGGTGGAATTTTCCAAGCGCTTCAAGACCGACGAGGTCTGGCCGAAGGAAATTCTCGATGCCCATCCGAAATTCAAAGGCAAGAGCCTGTACGAAGTGCTGTTCCGCAACGGCAAGATCGACAAGTTCCCGGCCAGCCAAGTCGAAGCGGATTACGACAACGACGAAGCCAAGCACTTTGGCTTTTATCTGCAGAAAGGCATCTTTGAAGAATACGCCGAGTTCGGTCGTGGCCACGGCCACGATCTGGCGCCATTCGACACCTATCACCAGGTTCGCGGTTTGCGCTGGCCGGTGGTCAATGGTCAGGAAACCAAGTGGCGGTTCAAGGAAGGCAGTGACCCGTATGTCAAAGCCAGCAGCGAAGGCATGGGCTACAGCTTTTACGGCAACAAAAATGGTCGCGCCAACATCATTGGCCTGCCGTACGAGCCACCAGCCGAGTCGCCGGACAAAGAATACCCGTTCTGGCTCTGCACCGGCCGCGTGCTGGAACACTGGCATTCCGGCTCGATGACGGCGCGGGTGCCGGAGCTGTATCGCGCGTTCCCGAACGCGGTGTGCTTCATGCATCCGGACGATGCGACCGCTGCCGGCCTGCGCCGTGGTGACGAGATCAAGATCGTGTCGCGTCGGGGCGAAATGCGCACCCGGGTCGAAACGCGCGGCCGCAACAAGCCGCCGAAAGGTTTGGTATTCGTGCCGTGGTTCGATGCCTCGCAACTGATCAACAAAGTCACGCTCGACGCCACCTGCCCAATCTCGAAAGAAACCGACTTCAAGAAATGCGCCGTCAAGATCGTCAAGGTCTAAAGGAGAGTCATCATGCGCAAATCCCTTGCTGTACTGCTGCTGACCATCCCGGTACTGGCCTGGGCGGCGGATGCGGCTTACAACGCCCAGCGTGGCGCGACACCGCCGGATCAGGAAGGCAAACCGGCGCCGATGTACACGGTCGAGAACAAGGACATAAAGCGACCACGCGCCTACTCGATGCAGCCGCCGACCATTCCGCACAAGATAGATGGCTATCAGGTCGACATGTACGCGAACAAGTGCCTGTCCTGCCATTCGCGCGTGCGCACCGCCGAATCGCAGGCACCGATGGTCAGCGTGACCCATTACCAGGATCGCGATGGCAACTTCCTGGCCGAGATCTCGCCGCGCCGTTATTTCTGTGGTCAGTGTCACGTCACCCAGGTGGATGCCAAACCGCTGGTCGAAAACACCTTCGAGGATGTCGATGAAATCCTCAAGCGGAAAGCCGCCGAGAAAAAGTAAGCCGGCCGCCGCGAACATTGATCACGCAGGCGCGTCGGCAGACAAGCCACGCCTGGCACTACGCTGCCACGCTGCCTGCCACCGAGATAACAGGAGAGATCATGCGTAACTGGGGTCCTGTCCGCTGGTTCCTGACACAGTGGAATACGCTGTCCAAGCCCAGCAAGCATTACAGCCTCGGCTTTCTGACTGCAGGCGGTTTCATTGCCGGCATCGTGTTCTGGGGCGGCTTCAACACCGCGCTGGAAGCGACCAACACGGAAGCGTTCTGCACCAGCTGCCACGAGATGCGTGACAACGTGTTCGAGGAGCTGAAAACCACCATTCACTACAGCAACCGTTCCGGCGTGCGCGCCACCTGTCCGGACTGTCATGTCCCGCACGAATGGACCGACAAGATCGCCCGCAAGATGCAGGCCTCGAAAGAAGTCTGGGGCAAGCTGTTCGGCACCATCGATACCCGCGAGAAATTTCTCGCCCATCGCCGCGAACTGGCCGAACACGAATGGAAACGGCTGAAAGCCAACGACTCACTGGAATGCCGCAACTGTCACAACTTCCAGTACATGGATTTCACCCGGCAAAGCCCGCGCGCGCAGCAAATGCATTCAACGGCCTTGGCGTCCGGTGAGAAAACCTGTATCGATTGCCACAAAGGTATTGCCCACCAGTTGCCCGACATGAGCGGCGTCGAAGGCTGGCATTGAGCGACTGCAGCCGTCCGGACTTCAGGCACCACGACCGCAAGCACACGGCCAAACCGCTATCTGCACTGGTGGCGGTTTGGCGCCTCATGGCAGCCGGCGAGCTCAGCCAGCGCTTGCCGGCAGGATGAAGTAGAACGTGGTCAGCTCACCTGGCACCGAGCGAACACCGATTTCGCCACCATGTAATTCCACCAACTGCTTGCTGATCACCAGGCCAAGCCCTGTGCCGGGCAAGCGCGCGTTGCCCAACGACTCAATCTGCTGAAATTTCTGAAACAACAAACCTTGCTTTTCTTGTGGGATACCGGGGCCGGTGTTGTGTACGGAAAAGCGTACGCCGGTGCTGACACGATCGAGTTCCAACGTTACAACCGACTGTTCCGGCGCGTGCTTGATGGCATTGGCGAGCAGATTGCCGAGCACTTGCTGGATGCGGTGCTCATCGACATTGACGAGGCTGTCGCGGGCCGATTCGGCAACAACGAGCCGCAAACTAATGGCAAATTTGTCGGCCATCCCCTTGATCATCGTCAGCGCGCGCGGGCACAGGTCTGCCGCCAGCATCGACTGCCGCATCAACGTCAGGTAGCCGGTTTCCATCTTGGTAAGATCGAGAATATCGTTGACCAACCGCAACAGCAGCTCGGCGTTGCGATTGGCCATATCCACCAAATTGCTGGCTTCACCGGACAGCCCGTCTATCTTGCCACTGACCAATAGTGACAGTGCGCCGCAAACCGAGGTCAGCGGTGACCGCAACTCGTGGCTGACCATGGCAACAAATTCCGTGCGCAGATGGTCGAAGTCACGCATCCGCTTGAGTTGTTGCCGCAGCTTCAACAAGTACTCCACCTGGCGCGCCAAGGCCTGCAGGCTGTGCAATTGCTGTGGCGTCAGTTGGTGCGGTTCGTGATCGATGACACAGAGCGTTCCCAGCTTGTGCTCGCCATCCAGCGACAGCGGCACACCGGCATAAAACACCACATCAGGCGCGCCAGTGGTCAGCGGGTTGTCATGGAAACGGTCATCGCGACGGGCATCTTCGACGACAAAGGGCTGGTCACCCAGAATGGCGTGGGCACAGAAGGCATATTCGCGCGGCGTCTCGCGTGCGGCCAAACCATGATGCGATTTGAACCATTGTCGGTCCTGATCGATCAGGCTGACCAAGGCGATCGGCACGCCGGCGATCTGGGCCGCAATCGCGGTCAGATCGTCATAGGCCTGTTCCTCGATCGAGTCGAGAATGTCGAGCTCGCGCAGCGCCTTCAGGCGCGCCGATTCGTTCTCGGGAAGCTGGGCGGAAATCATGCTGGCCGGTCAATGCCTCCGCATCGGAGCGAGACGCACACGAAAACTGAGTCTAGCAGTCAAAGTCGATCTTCGCGGCTCTCGGCCCGATCGGCGACGACCACCTGCAGGTGGCGCATGAACGCATCGACCAGTACCGAGCGATAGGACTTGCGGTGGCGGACCAGGTGCCAGCGCGTCAGCAGCGGAAAGCCATGCGCCGCCAGTCGCACCAAGCCATCTTCGCGCGGGGTCGCGCCCAGCGCATGCCGCGAGACAATGCCGAGCCCGAGTCCGCCGGCCACCGCCTGCTTGATCGCTTCGTTGCTGCCGAGCTCCATCCGGATGCGCGGGGCAAAATCCTGACCGGCAAAAAACTGGTCGCAAGCGATGCGGGTACCGGAGCCGCGCTCGCGCAGGATGAACGGCTCGTCGCGCAGGGCACCGAGCAGCAATTGCCGCCCGGCCAGCGGATGGTCGACGGCTGCAATCAGATCGAGCGGATTGTCGAGAATCGGCGTCTGCTCGATCGGCATGTGCTGGGGTGGCGCGCTCATGATGTAGACATCGTCGAGCTGTTCGGCGAGTCGCTGCAGGATGCGGTCGCGGTTGGCCACTTCCAGCGCGATCTCGACGCCGGGATAGGCCTGGCAGAAACTGCCGAGCCAGCGCGGCAAGAAGTACTTGGCGGTGCTGACAATCGCGACCCGCAAGCGGCCCTGGCGCAGACCGCGCAGATCGGCAAGCTCCGCCTGCACCGCCTCCCAACGCTGAAACATGTCGACCGCCGCCCGCTGCAGCGCCTCACCGGCCGGAGTGAGCACCAACCGCCGGCCGCGGCTGTCGAACAGCGGCTCGCCGATGCTGTCGGCCAGCGCCTTCAGCTGCATCGACACGGTCGGCTGGGTCACATGCAGCCGCCGGGCCGCCTCGCTGATGCCGCCAAACTCGGCCACCGCCTTGAACAGCTCCAGCTGGCGCAGTGTCACATGCAGGCTCATTGCGACCTCGCATAGATAGTTGGTTATTCATTGAATAAGAATAATCGATTTTTACTTATTCAAGCGACTGCTTACCATGCCGCCCCGTTTGCCCACCGCCAACGGAGCTCTCATGTCAGCCCTGCTCGACCCCGTCATCCTGTTCTTTGTGCTTGGCCTGCTGGCCGGCATGGTTGGCTCAAAACTGGATGTGCCGTCTGCCATCGTCCGCTTCCTGTCCATTTATCTGCTGATGGCCATCGGCCTGAAAGGCGGCATTGCGCTGGCCGAGGCCGGCTTCAGCCAACCAGTGCTGGTGACACTGGCCGGCGCCATGCTGCTCGCCTTCGCCATCCCGCTGCTCGCCCACCAGATCGTCAAGCGGCTGACCGACCGGTACAACGCCGCCGCGCTCGCCGCAACCTATGGTTCAGTTAGCGCGGTCACCTTCATCACGGCGAACCAGTTCCTGAGTTACGCCGGCGTCAGTTTCGGCGGCCACATGACGGTGGCGCTGGTGGTGATGGAAACGCCGGCCGTGATCATGGGCCTGTGGCTGGCAACGCGGGCACGGCACCAGCTCGGCCACACCGAGGCGAGTGCGGCCCATGCACACACGCCGCTCGGCATGCTGCGCGAATGCCTGACCGATGGCGGTCAGGTGATCCTGCTCGGCAGCCTCGCGATTGGTTTCGTGGTCGGCCCGAGCGGCGCCGAACCGCTGCTGCCGCTGATCTCGTGGCTGTTCAAAGGCCTGCTCGCCATCTTCCTGCTCGACATGGGCTGGCAAGTGGCGCAGCACTTGCCGAATGCCCGCAAGCAATCGCCGTGGCTGCTGCTGTACGCCGTCGCCGCACCGCTGCTGCACGCGCTGCTCGCAATCGGGTTTGCCTGGGCAACTGACATGCAGATCGGCGATGCAACGCTGCTCGCGGTGCTGGCCGCGAGCGCGTCTTACATCGTGGTGCCGGCGGTGGTGCGCGATGCGATTCCAGAAGCCAGCCCCGCGGTGTTTCTCGGCATGTCACTCGGCGTGACCTTTCCGTTCAATATCCTGATCGGCATACCGCTCTATTACGGTATGGCGAACGCTCTGCTCGGCTAGAAAAAAAGGCGACCGCAAGGTCGCCTTTTTTATCAGAGCAAAAACCAACCGCGCTAACTCGTCAATAACGGCGCCACATCCCCCTCCAGCACCTGCGCAATCCGCTGCTGCCAATGCGGCAAATCAAACGCCTGCTGGCGTACCCAGTCGTCATTGAACAAGGTATGGGCGTAACGCTCGCCGCCGTCACAGATCAGCGTCACCACCGAACCGGTTTCGCCGCTGGCCCGCATCGTCTGCATCAGCTGCAGCGCGGCGATGAACTGGGTACCGGTCGAACCACCGACGCGGCGGCCGAGCCGCGTCTCCAGCACGCGCACGGCGGCGACACTGGCGGCGTCCGGCACTTTCAGCATGCGGTCGATGAGCTGCGGCATGAACGATGGCTCGCAGCGCGGCCGGCCAATGCCTTCGATGCGTGATGGCGTGGTGCAGGTGAGATCACGGCAGCGCTGCGCCCAACTGTCGAAAAACACCGAATGCTCCGGATCGGCGACACAGAGTTCGGTGTTGTGACGGCGATAGCGCAAATAGCGCCCCAGCGTCGCCGAGGTACCACCGGTGCCAGCGGTGCAGACCAACCAACGCGGTTCCGGATGCTGTTCTTTTTGCATCTGGCTGAAAATCGACTCGGCGATGTTGTTGTTGCTGCGCCAGTCGGTGACGCGCTCGGCGTTGCTGAATTGATCGAGGTAATGACCGCCGCGTTCGCGTGCGATGCGCGTCGCTTCATCGTAAACCTGGGCCGGCGTATCGACGAAATGACAGCTGCCACCATAGAAGTGAATCGCGCGCACTTTTTCCGGCGAGGTGCTCTTTGGCATCACCGCGACAAACGGCAAGCCGAGCAAGCGGGCGAAATAGGCTTCCGACACGGCGGTATTGCCACTCGATGCCTCGACCAGCGTGGTCTCCGGGCCGATATCACCATTGCACAAACCGAACAGCACCAGTGAGCGCGCCAGCCGATGCTTCAGCGAACCGCTCGGGTGGGTCGATTCGTCTTTGAAATACAGATCGATGCCGGCAAAGCCCGGCAACGGCAACGGGATCAGGTGGGTGTCGGCCGAGCGCTGAAAATCGGCATCGATGCGGGCAATCGCCTGGCGAACCCAATGTGGTGAAAAGCCTTGCTTCACGGTGTCCTCATGGCGCGGCAGCGCCGGTCAGTGATGGTGCTGCCGCCCCGCCCAACAGGCGAGTGCTCAGGCCGCACCGAGTTGTCGCAATTCCTGTTCAACCTGTGCCAGCTCGTTGGCGGCGACCCGGCTGATCTCCGCCAGCACTTCGGCGTTCTCGAGCTCGATGGCCTGTTCGTCCGAGTCGGCAGACAGGCCGCGGCGGTAATCTGCCTTGATGGCGTCGAGCCGCTGCTGCAGTTCATCACGGCGCTGGCGCAGGTACTGGATACGGGCATTGCGATCGGTCATGTCAGGGGCTCCGGTTTGTAACCTTCCTTTTGACTTTAGGCAACTCCGGCAAGCGCCAGACTGATCCGGATCAGCTGGCCCTGCGATTGTAGCGTCTGCCACCGCCTCGGGCTGCGCCGACGAGTGCTGGTGCCAGCCTCGTATCGGCAAATTGCCGCCGTGGCCGCGGGCATGGCAAACATTTACCTCCGGCACTGCGGCGTGGAACCGGCGGCGATGCTGCGACGACCCGGAAAAATGCGCGGAAATGCCCAAAGAACACCCGCCGGCCGATAACCAAGCACCGGCACGGCCCTTGCCGCGGCGACCCCTGTCCACGGCCGAATGACCAGCCCGTCCACGGAATGCGCAGTCAGGCCGTCGCGCACAAAGCGCCGCGCATGACCCCGTCCCCCTGTTGGGCTTCGTCCGTCGAAGAGACCTCTATTGATGGCAGCTTCAGCAGCGCCAAAAAAGGGGGCTTTGCGTGGGGAAAACCAAACGCGGCAAAGGCACCAAGATCATGGCGATTGCAGACCGCCACGGTCTTCCTGTCGCCGCATGCATTGAAAGTGCTTCGCCGCACGAAGTGACGTTGGTGGAGAAGACGCTCGCCGCCAGCTTTCTCGAGGAAGCGCCCGTGCGAATGATTGGAGACAAAGCCTACGACAGTGATGCGTTG
>JBKBHF010000003.1:0-126846 GCA_046297695.1 Permianibacter sp.
ACCCCCTCCCGGCCACCCCCATCACAGGGGGAGGAGAAAAAAAAATCAGAAGCTCTCTTCTTTCCGCTTCGTCAACACTTCACAACCCGAAGCCGTAATCAAAATCGTGTGCTCCCACTGCGCTGACAACGATCGATCTTTCGTGACCGCCGTCCAGCCATCACGCATCAACGAGACATGCCGTTTGCCGGCATTGATCATCGGCTCGATGGTGAAGCACATGCCTTCTTTCAGCTCCATGCCGGTGCCGGCGCGGCCGTAGTGCAGGATCTGCGGATCTTCGTGGAAGATGGCGCCGATGCCGTGGCCGCAGTATTCCTGCACGACGGAATAGCCGGCACCTTCGGCGTGCTGCTGAATCACCGCGCCGATGTCACCGAGCCTGGCGCCCGGTTTGACGATGGCGATGGCCTTGTACAGGCATTCTTGCGTCACGCGGATCAAGCGCTCAGCCTGGATGCTCGGTTTGCCGACGACGAACATTTTGCTGGTGTCGCCGTGGTAGCCGTCTTTGATCACGGTGATGTCGATGTTGACGATGTCGCCGTCTTTCAGTTCACGCTCGTTCGGAATGCCGTGGCAGACCACGTGGTTGACCGAGGTGCAGATGGATTTTGGAAAACCGTTGTAGTTCAGCGTCGCTGGAATGGCGTGCTGGACGTTGACGATGTAGTCGTGACAGATCCGGTTCAGCTCGTCAGTGCTGACCCCTTTTTTGACGTGCGGCTCGATCATCTCGAGCACTTCGGCGGCCAGCCGGCCGGCGACACGCATTTTTTCTTGTTCGGCAGGGGTCTTGATGGTGACGGTCATCGTCTCTCTCGTTACTCGTAAATTCAGCTAATCATGTTTTGTCGGAGTGGCCTTGGCCGCGATTCTCGCCACAAGCCAGATGGCCAAATCATCGCGGCCAAGGCTGCTCCCACAGGTAAATACTTTTGCCGTTCAGTCCTTCGGCAACTCAAACCGGAATTCCGGTCGCCCGGTCAGCGACAGGTGCAGCCGGGGCCGTTGGCTCGCCAGCACCAGCTGTAGCCGGCCGAGCATTATAAAGAAGGCTGAGCCGGTTAGCCGGGCGCCGCGCTTCTGGTGCGAGCGTAAGGACGCCGAGTTGAACGCGCTGATCCGGCTGACCGACCAGCGGGCGCCTTCCCGATACAAAACCGCATTGGCCTCGTCCCAGAGTTGGGCGAACAGGCGCGTGACCCGGTATTTGGGCGCGACGTAGACGTCATAGTCCCAGACCAGCTCGGTTGGCTCCAGCCGGTAGTCGCAGCGGGCGTCGTCTTCCGGATAGTGAGTGTTCGCTAGCCAGAGAAAGGCGGCAATTTCGCCATTCTTGAAGGCGGCGAGGCAGCGATCCCCCCGGTTGAACCGGGCCCGGACGATGGCTTCCTTGCGGTCTTCGACCATCAAGGCCGGCTCGAAGGCGGTCAGCCAGCGGAACTCGACCCCCACCGCCGGCGCCACCGAGCGCTGGTCCGGGATGGGCTGGTAGGCAAACCGGTAGGCGGTCAGCTTGCCGCCGAGCCGCTTCCAGAGCTTCTGGAAGAGATAGAGCAGGGCGGGGCCGGTGCCGAGCTCGGCACGCAGCGCGGTCCATTTGCCGATTGCTGCTTTGATGAGGCGGAAAGCCATTCCTTATATAGGTCCGTCGTCCATGAAGCGGGCCCGGCAGTGTTTCAGCGTCCGCCGGCGGGGTCAAGCGCCGGTGCTTTCCGGTTGATGAGCGGCCTTGGCGTTGAGCCGGGCCGGTCGGTTGTGGTATAAAGCGCACCCCGCGCTGGGACCCGGTTGCTTTTACGAGCTGCTGAAGCCCCATGACGTGGTATACCCCACACGCGACTCCACCAATTTCTGACCCGGGTCCTGCTTGCAGGCGGCCAGAAAGGATCGCGGAGGCCCAACCCGACTCTCAATGAGGTCTACTATGGCTCGCGTCACGATGCGTGACATGATCCAGGCTGGCGTGCACTTCGGTCACCGCACCCGGTTCTGGAACCCGAAAATGAAACCGTACATTTTCGGTTCGCGTAACAAAATCCACATCGTCAACCTCGAACACACCCTGCCGATGTTCCAGGATGCGCTGAATTTCCTCGGCGGCATCGCGGCCAAGCGCGGCAAGATCCTGTTCGTCGGCACCAAGCGTGCGGCGGCGGACGTCGTTGCTGCCGAAGCCAAGCGCTGCGGTCAGTACTACGTCAACAACCGTTGGCTCGGCGGTATGCTGACCAACTTCAAAACCGTTCGCCAGTCGATCAAGCGTTTGAAAGATCTGGAAGCGATGGCTGCTGACGGCACCTTCAACAAGCTGACCAAGAAAGAAGCGCTGATGCGTCAGCGCGAAATGGAAAAGCTGGAAGCCTCGCTGGGCGGTATTAAGGACATGGGCGGTCTGCCGGACGTCTTGTTCGTGATCGACACCGACCATGAAAACATCGCCATCTCGGAGGCCCGCAAGCTGGGTATCCCGGTGGTTGCTGTGGTCGACACCAACTCGAATCCGGACGGCGTGGACTACGTCATCCCGGGTAACGACGACGCCATTCGCGCCATCGAGCTGTACCTGCGTAACGTCGCTGACGCCATCATCGAAGGCCGTCAGAGCGCGCCGCACGCGGAAGAACGTGTTGCTGACGAGTTCGTCGAAGAAGCACCGGCCGCTGCCGCTGCTGACGATGAAGCCTAATCGGCTGGCGTTGCAAGACGCGCGGTGAAAAAGGGGGCTCATGGCCCCCTTTTTTGAATACGAGTTTGTCTTTTCGATCAGCCTTGCAGCTGATCCTTTGCAAGAGGATTTTCCCATGGAAATCACTGCTTCCCTGGTCAAAGAACTGCGCGAGCGTACCGGCGCCGGCATGATGGAGTGCAAGAAAGCACTGCAAGAAGCCAATGGCGATATCGAGCTGGCCATCGACAACATGCGCAAGTCGGGCGCGGTCAAAGCCGCCAAGAAAGCCGGCCGCATCGCTGCGGAAGGTGTGATCGTCGGTCGCGTTGCTGGCGGTGAAGCCGTGCTGGTCGAAGTCAACTGCGAAACCGACTTCGTTGCCAAGGACACCAACTTCGTCGCGTTCGCCAACGCCGTTGCTGACGCTGCGCTGAGCAGCAAGGCCGCTGACGTTGCCACGCTGAATGAAGTGAAGCTGCCGGAAGGCGAGTCGGTGGAAACCACCCGCGCCAACCTGGTTGCCAAGATCGGCGAAAACATGACCGTGCGCCGTCTCGGCCGCATGACCGGCGACAAGCTGGCGTTCTACAGCCACGGCGGTCGCATCGGCGTAGTCGTCGCGCTGTCGGGCGGTGATGAAGAGCTGGCCAAGCAGATCGCCATGCACATCGCGGCGGCCAAGCCGCTGGTGGTCAGTCCGGAGCAAATGCCGGCCGCTGAAGTCGCCAAAGAGCGTGAAATCGCTGCGGCCCAGGCTGCCGAGTCGGGCAAACCGGCCAACATCGTCGAGAAGATGGTCGAAGGCCGCGTCAACAAATTCCTGAGCGAAAACAGCCTGATCGGTCAGGCCTTCGTGATGGATCCGAACACCACCGTCGGCAACCTGCTGAAGAGCAAGGGCGCCGTCGCCGCCGGCTTCTTCCGTTGGGAAGTGGGCGAAGGCATCGAGAAGGCCGAAGACAACTTCGCAGCCGAAGTCGAAGCCATGAAAGCCGCCGCCATCGGTACCAAGGCCTAAGCGCCGGTAGCCGCTGCCCTGAGTGAATCAGGCGCGCCGGCCGGGAAACCGGTCCGGGGCAGGCAAAGGCCGGGATTTGTGGCAGAATCCCGGCGCAACCCAACCCCTCTCCCTTGTCGAGAGGGGTTGGCGTAATCGGGGTTTGGAAATCTTTCCGTCCCTGTTGCCACGACTGCTGATTGACGGGCCGCCAGCGCCTGCTGCCGGCCCGCACTGACCGACCCGAACCGAGGACCGCCATGACCGAATCGACCGAGCAGCTTCCCTACAAACGCATCCTGCTGAAACTCTCGGGCGAAGCCCTGATGGGCAACGAGTCGTTCGGCATCGATCCGACCGTGCTGGATCGGATGGCGGCGGAAGTGAAAGCGGTCCGGCAATTGGGCGCGCAAGTCGGCATCGTGGTCGGTGGTGGCAATTTGTTCCGCGGCGAGCGGCTCGCCAAAGCCGGCATGAACCGGGTCGCCGGTGACCACATGGGCATGCTCGCGACCGTAATGAACTCGCTGGCGATGCAGGATGCGCTGGAGCGCATCAAGCAGCCGACTCGCGTGATGAGCGCGGTGGCGCTCGCCGGTGTTTGTGAGGATTATGACCGCCGCTTTGCCATCCGTTTCATGGAAGCCGGCAACGTGGTGATTTTCTGCGCCGGCACCGGTAATCCGTTCTTTACCACCGACACCGCCGCCGTGCTGCGCGGTATCGAGATCGAAGCCGATCTGATCCTGAAAGCGACCAAGGTCGATGGGGTGTACTCGGCCGACCCGATGAAATTCCCGGAAGCCGTGCGCTATTCGCGGCTGTCCTATACCGAAGCGCTGGAGCGTGAGCTCGGCGTGATGGACCTGACCGCGTTCTGTCTGGCCCGCGACCATAACAAGAAAATCCGCGTGTTCAACATGAACAAGCCGGGTGCGCTGGCGAGCGTGTTGAAGGGCGCCGACGAAGGCACCTTGATCGAAAAGTAGCAGCACGCAGCGCACGCGGAATTATCCGTTTTCGAGAATGCTCGCCGGCACCCGCAGTGGTGGCTGGCACGAAAATCAGTAAGGGAGACGACCATGACCATTGCCAACATCAAAACCGACGCGCAGACGCGCATGGCCAAGTCCGTTGAGTCGCTGAAAGGCAACCTGAGCAAGATCCGCACAGGTCGCGCCCATCCGTCGCTGCTCGAACACATCCATGTCAATTACTACGGCAGCTCGGTGCCGTTGCAGCAGGTCGGCAACGTCAACGTGCAGGACTCGCGTACCCTGGTCATTCAGGCGTTCGACAAGGGCGCGATCCAGCCGATCGAGAAAGCCATTCACGAGTCCAATCTGGGCTTGAACCCACAAACTGCCGGCCAGACCATCCGGGTGCCGCTGCCGCCGCTGACCGAAGAGCGCCGCAAGGAGCTTGCCAAGGTCGTCAAGGGCGAGGGTGAGCAAGCCAAGGTCGCCATCCGCAACGTCCGTCGCGATGCCAACGAAGCACTGAAGAAGCTGCTGAAAGACAAAGCGATCACCGAAGACGAAGAGCGGAAAGCCCAGGATGACGTCCAGAAAATCACCGATGGCAAAATCGGTGAAGTCGACAAACTGCTCGCCGATAAAGAGAAGGAACTGATGTCGGTGTAATCGCGGCCGCGATTACCCGCCGCAGTTTTTTCGGAGGCGCAGTTCTTGTCTTCCTCTCCCGTCAATCCGACTGCCGACAGTCTGGTGCCGCAGCACGTTGCCATCATCATGGATGGCAACGGTCGCTGGGCGAAAAAGCGCAGTCTGCCACGCGTTGCCGGCCACAAGGTGGGCATGGAGCGTGCGCGCGACGTCACCGAAGCCGCCGGCAAGCGTGGTGTCCGCTCGTTGACCTTGTTCGCGTTCTCTTCGGAGAACTGGCAGCGGCCGCTCGAAGAAGTCAGCTATTTGATGGATCTGTTTGTCACCGGTCTGGAGCGCGAAGCCAAATCCCTGCACAAGAACGGGGTTCGCCTGCGGGTCATCGGTGACCGGTCACGCTTTGCCGAAAAACTGCAACAGCGCATGGCCGAAGCCGAAGCGATGACCGCTGGCAATACCGCGCTGACCTTGAACATCGCCGCCAACTACGGCGGTCAGTGGGACATCGTTCAGGCCGCCAACCAGGCGCTGGCCGCCAAACGCACGAGCCATGATGCCTCGCCGCTGCAGGAAGCGGAGCTGGCACGTTTCCTGGCACTGGCGGATCAGCCGCCGCTAGATTTGCTTATCCGCACCGGCGGGGAAGTGCGCATCAGCAATTTTCTGCTCTGGCAGGCGGCCTATGCCGAACTCTATTTCTCTCCCGTGCTGTGGCCGGATTTCGGTGCTGACGAGCTGGATGCCGCACTTGCCGATTTTCGCCAACGCCAGCGCCGCTTTGGCAAGACCGGCGAACAAGTGACAGGGGACAGTTGATGTTACTGCAACGGGTCATAACGGCCTTGCTGTTGCTGCCACTGGTGTTGGCGCTGGTGTTCCTGTTGCCGCTGCCAGCGTTCGCGATAGCGGTAGCCGCCATTCTGGTGCTCGGTGCCCGCGAGTGGGGCCGGTTCACCAGCGCGGAAAAAGCGGCGCCGTTGACCGCCATGTTGAGTTATCTCGGCTGCGCGATTCTGCTGTGGCAACTGTCGCCGCCGTTTGATTTCTGGCCGAGCTTGAGTTGGCCGACATGGTTGTGGTCGTTCGACAATCTACCGTTGATGGTGCTTGCGGCAGCGGTTCTGTTTTGGTTCATCAGCCCGATTCTGTTGTGGTTGTATCCGACACGCGCAAACTGGTGGCGGATCTCGCAAGGTGCGCGGCAGGCGCTCGGCGTGCTGTTGCTGCTGGCGACCTGGATTGCCTTGGTCAGTCTGCGCAAGATTGGCAATCTGCAAGATCCGCTGAAAGGCGCGCTGGTCATTTTCTATGTGTTGTTGTTGGTCTGGGCGGCCGATGTCGGCGCGTACATCGCCGGCAAGGCCTTTGGCAAACACAAGCTGGCGCCATTGGTCAGCCCGGGCAAAACCTGGCAAGGGTTTTTTGGCGGTTTGCTGCTGGCGCTGGTCATCGGCCATTTCGCGGCGCCGTTGTTCGGTTTGTCGAGCAATTCGGAATGGGGTTTCCGCGCGCTGGTGCTGGTCACCATCATTGCCTCGGTGGTCGGCGATTTGATTGAAAGCCTGTGCAAGCGCGAGGCCGGCATCAAAGACAGCGGTACGTTGTTTCCCGGTCACGGCGGCATGCTGGATCGCATCGACAGTCTGATGGCGGCCGCTCCGGTGTTTGCGCTGGGCGCCCTGTTGTTGGAGCTGCGCTGATGCAACGGCTGGTTGTGCTCGGCAGTACCGGGTCGATCGGTGTTTCGACGCTGGATGTGGTGGCCAGGCACCCGGATCGTTTCTCGGTGTTTGCGCTGGCAGCAAACCGCAGTGCCGACCGGCTGTTTGAGCAGATTCGCCAGTTTCAGCCGCGCTACGCAGTGCTGGTCGATGCGACCGCCGCTGCGGCGTTGCAGCAGCGCGTGCGGCAGGCCGGGTTGACCACGGAAGTCTTGGCCGGCGCGTCGTCCCTGGCGGCGGTTGCGGCGGCGACCGAGGTCGATACCGTGATGGCGGCCATTGTTGGCGCGGCCGGACTGCTCCCTACACTGGCGGCGGCAAAAGCCGGCAAACGCATTCTGCTGGCCAACAAGGAAGCGCTGGTGATGTCCGGTCCGCTGTTCATGCAGGCGGTGCGTGATCATGGTGCCGTGTTGCTGCCGATCGACAGCGAGCACAATGCGATATTCCAATGTTTGCCGGCGCCCGGCCATGAACGGGATCTGCGTGGTGAACGCAGTCTGCGGGCAAACGGCGTCGAAAAAATTCTGCTGACCGCGTCGGGTGGTCCGTTCCTGCGCCGTGAATTGCATGAACTGTCGCAGGTAACGCCAGATCAGGCCTGTGCGCATCCGACCTGGAACATGGGCCGCAAAATCTCGGTTGATTCGGCAACGCTGATGAACAAGGGGCTCGAAGTGATCGAGGCCTGTTATCTGTTCAACGCCAGCCGCGAGCAAGTGGATGTGGTCGTACACCCGCAAAGCATCGTGCACAGCCTGGTGCGTTATGTTGATGGCTCGGTGCTGGCGCAGATGGGCAATCCGGACATGCGCACGCCGATCGCACATGCCATAGCCTGGCCCGAGCGCATTGGCGCCGGGGTCGCGCCGCTGGAGCTGAGCCAGATCGGCCGCTTGGAGTTTCTACCGGCCGATGTGGCGCGTTTCCCTTGTCTGGCATTGGCCTATCAGGCGCTCACGGCTGGCGCCAGCGCCCCTGCCGTTCTCAATGCGGCCAATGAAGTGGCGGTCGAAGCCTTCCTCGCCGGGCGTTTGCCTTACACCGGCATCGCGCCCGTTATTGCCGAGACCCTGCAACATTGCCCGGCGCCGCCGGTCGAAGCGCTGGACGCGTTGCTGGCCATTGATGCCGAAGCGCGCCGCATTGCGATGCAGCAGGTAGGAGTGCAGGCGGCATGATCGAGTGGTTGTGGAATGGCTTGTTTCTGATCATCACCATCGGCGTGTTGGTGACGGTCCATGAGTTCGGCCATTTCTGGGTGGCACGTCGACTGGGCGTGAAAGTGCTGACCTTCTCGGTCGGTTTCGGCAGCGCGATCTGGAAACGGTTGGGCAAGGATGGCGTCGAGTACCGCATCGCCGCGATCCCGCTCGGCGGTTACGTCAAGATGCTGGATGAGCGTGAAGCCGACGTACCGGCCGAACTGGCGGCGCAGGCGTTCAACCGGGCATCGGTCTGGACCCGCATTGCGGTGGCAAGCGCCGGCCCGATCGCCAATTTCCTCTTTGCCATCGTCGCCTTCGCCGCGATGTACATGGTCGGCGTCCGTGATCTGCGGCCGGTGCTCGGCGATATCGACGCTGACAGTGCGGCCGGTCGGGCGGGTTTGCGGGCGGGCATGGAAGTGATCGCGGTGGATGACACTGCAGTCAGTTCGTGGGAGGAGTTGACCTTTGCACTCGTGACCCGGGTCGGCACTGAAGCGCCTGTCCAGTTGCGGGTGCGGGATCAGGCGGCGAATGAACGTCATCTGCTGCCTGCCGGCGCCATGATCTTGAGCGGCCATGAGGCGGATATCTCCGGCCATGTCGGCCTGCGTCCGCGAACACCACCGTGGCCCGCGATCATCAACTCCGTCAGCGATGGCGGCCCTGCCCAGCGCGCCGGGGTTCAGGTGGGTGACGAATTGACCCATTGGAATGACGAGCCGATTACCAGCTTCCCGGCACTCACGGAAAAGATCGCGGCCGCCAAGGGCAATACTGTTACACTCCGGCTGCTTCGCGACGGTCAGCCGCATACACTGCAGCTGACGGTCGCCGATCAGGGCGGCAAAGGCGTACTTGGCATTGGTTCGCTGCGGCCGGCAGTGCCAGAGGACTGGTGGGTCACCTATCAACTCGGTCCGTTCGATGCGGCCATCGCCGGTTGGCACAAGATGGTTGATACCACCACCCTGGTCTGGGATGGTCTCGGTAAGCTCATCACAGGGGCGTTGTCCGTGCAGTCCCTGAGCGGTCCTGTCACCATCGCGCAGGGTGCCGGCGCAACGGCAGCTGCCGGTGCCGATCGATTTTTTTGGTTCTTGGGATTGATCAGCGTAAACCTTGGTCTCATCAACCTCCTGCCGATTCCGATGTTGGATGGCGGCCACCTGCTGTACTACGGGGCGGAAGTGGTGCGCGGCCGACCGTTGTCGGAGCGCGTGCAGGAATGGGGCCTGCGCATCGGCTTGTCGCTGGTTGGCGCGCTGATGCTCATTGCACTCTTCAACGATTTTGCGCGCCTGTAGTGAGCGGGCGGCTGGTGTAAACAGAACAATATGAAAACTCCGTTCAAGTGTTTGTCTCTGGCAGTTCTCGTGGCGCTTGGCGCCACCCGGGCGTTGGCAATCGAACCATTTGTGGTGCAGGACATCGAGGTCCGTGGTTTGCAACGTGTGGAACTCGGCACCTTTTTCACCTATTTGCCGCTGCGGGTTGGTGAAACCGTTGACGATGTTCGGGTGCCGCAAATCATTCGGGCACTCTACCGTCAAGGCTCCTTCGAGTCGGTCAAGCTCGAACGGGACGGCAACAAATTGGTCGTGCTCATCGAAGAGCGGCCCACCATTTCCACTATCACCTTTGATGGCAATAAACAGATCAAGACCGAGCAGCTGCTGGAAGGTTTGAAGCCGATGGGCTTCGCCAAAGGCGAAGTGTTGAATCCGGCCATGCTGACCCAGATCGTACAGGAACTGGAACAGCAGTATTTCGCACACGGCAAATATAGCGTTCGCATTAGCTACAAGACCGTCAAGTTGCCACGCAATCGCGTCGATGTCCGGTTCAAGGTGGTCGAAGGCGATGCTGCAGTCATTGGTGGCATCAATATCGTCGGTAACCAGGTATTCACTGACGAAGAGCTGTTGAAACAGTTCGAATTGACGACGGGCGGCTGGTTCAGTTTCTTTACCGACGATAATCAATACGCCAAGGAAAAACTGTCAGGCGATCTCGAAAAGCTCCGCTCCTATTACATGGACCGTGGTTATCTGAAGTTTCAAGTCAGCTCTACCCAGGTCGCCATCTCGCCAAATCGGGAAGAGATCTTTATCACCATCAACATCAATGAGGGTGAGCAATACAAGATCAAAGAGGTTAAATTTGCTGGCGAACTGATCGTTTCCGAAGAGCAACTGCGGAATATGTTGCCGGTAGCGTCTGGCGACACTTACTCGGCGGCGGCATTTACCTTCGCAGAAACGAATATCAGTAAATTGCTGGGGCTTTATGGCTACGCATTTGCGAACGTGACCACGGCACCGACACCGAACGATGAGACGCATGAGGTTGATGTGACGCTGCTTGTGCAACCCGGCAAGCGGACTTATGTGCGACGTATCAGCTTTTCTGGAAATGAAAGCACGAACGATCATGTGCTTCGCCGCGAAATGCGGATGATGGAGAGCGGGCCGTTCTCGACCGATTTGGTTGAGCGGTCGAAAACCTTGCTGGAGCGGCAGCCATTCATCGAGGACGTTACCATTGAGACGCCCAAGGTGGAGGGCTCTGATGATCAGGTCGATATAGAGGTGAAGGTCAAGGAGCGTAATGCCGGGACCTTTAACGCTGGCTTTGGCTACAGCGATTTTTATGGCCTGCAATTCACTGCGGGCATCAGCCATGAGAATTTCTTGGGCAGTGGAAAGCGCGTCGCCTTTTCTTTATCAAACAGCAAGGCGATAAAAAATTACGATGTGAGCTTCACAGACCCATATTTTACTGTTGACGGTGTCAGCTTGGGCACGAGGGTTTTCTATCGTGAAACGGACTACGAAGAGCTGAATCTGGTCGGTCAGGGATTGGACTCTGTTGGCGGCAAAATGACCTTGGGTGTACCGTACAGTGAGGTGTCCCGATTCTCCTTTGGTCTTGGTGTTCAAGATAGTACGTTCAAGACCGGTGGCGGCACCTCTGTTCTTCAGCTACAAGAGTTTTTTCAGCGTGTTGGCCAGGATATCGCAGAGGATCCGGATTTTGATTATTCCTATTTCACGCTTGAGCTAGGTTGGCTGCGGAATACTCTGAACCGTGGAATATTCCCTGACCGGGGTACCTCGCAGTCGTTCACGGTCGAGGCGTCGGTGCCAGGCAGTGACTTCGAATTTTATAAAGCACAATATGATCTTCAACATTACTGGCAATTGACAGAAGGCTGGAGCGTTCTCATGCGCGCCAACCTCGCTTACGGTGACGGTTATGGCGACGGTGTCGAAAACTATAAGTTGCCATATTTCGAGAACTTTTACGCAGGCGGTCAAGGCACGGTAAGGGGATTTGAGCGCAACTCGATTGGGCCAAGAGAAATTCTTCGTAGCTCTCGCTCCGGTAGCACTCCGCCCGGGTCAGAACCGGGCGACATTGGTGTGCCCGTGGTGTTGCCACCTGAGTTTGATCGGATTCAGTTGGGTACGCGCGGTGTTGGCGGTAATGCTCGAGCCTTGGCTGGTCTTGAACTGATTTTCCCGACACCGTTTGCTGACGGTAACCGGTCGGTGCGCACAAGCTTTTTCGTCGATGCCGGCCATTTGTGGGATACGGAGTTTGACCGGACGCGTTACAGCTATCTCCAAGAAGCCGATTACGCCAATATTCCAGATTACAGTGATGACGGGCAGTTCCGCGTCTCTACTGGCCTTGCATTGCAGTGGCTGTCTCCGATGGGGCCCATTGGTTTCCACCTCTCTCGCCCGCTGCGGAAAGAGGATGGTGACGATACCGAGAATTTCGGCTTTACTATTGGTCGTACGTTCTAAGAGGAATTTGTTGTGAAAAAAATGCTTTCTGTTGTTGCCGGTTTGTTGTTGCTGTCCACCGCAGCGAGTGCCGAGACCAAGATCGGTGTTGTCGATTATCGGGTGTTGATGGACAAAGCACCGCAGGCGGATGCGATTCAGGAAAAGCTCAAGAAGGAGTTCCAGGAGCGTGAAGACCGGCTGAAGAAGCGTCAGGCTGACCTCAAGGCTCAGGCCGAGAAAGCCAACAAGGACGCGCCGACCATGACCGAGTCGCAACGCATTGAGGCTGGCCGTAACCTCGAAAAGCTGCGCAATGATTTGGAGTTCGACGGTAAGAAACTGCAGGAAGATTTCCAGCGCCGTCGTGGTGAGGAGTTGCGCGACCTCGGCGGCAAATTGCAACAGGCGGTTTCAGCAGTGGCGGCGAAAGAGGGCTATCAGCTGGTGCTCAGCCGAGAAACTGCACCGTTTGTCGCACCGGAATTGGACATCACCAGCAAGGTGTTGCAGGCGCTCGGCACGCCTGGCAAATAATTCGTCATGAAGCTCGCAGAGATTGCGCAGCGTCTACAGGCCCGGCTGGTTGGCGATGGTGACATCGACATCCGCCGGGTCGCTGATTTGCGCGCCGCTGAAACGGGCGATATCGGCTTTTTGACCAGCGCTGAATATCGCGATGCACTGCGTTCGACCCGCGCCAGTGCCGTCATGCTGAAAGAAGCGGATGCCGCCGAGTGTCCGGTGGCAGCGCTGATCGTGCCATCACCCTATCTGGCCTATGCCAAGGTCGCGCAATGGCTGGACCCGACCCCGCAACCGGTGCCGGGTATCCATCCTTCTGCTGTTATCGCCAAAAGCGCCGTGCTGGGCGCCGATGTCGCCATCGGTCCGGGTGTGGTGATCGGCGACGAATGCCGAATCGGCGACGGCTGTGCCATCGGCGCCAACTCCGTTCTGGCTGAGCGCGTTGTGCTGGCGAATGGGGTCAGACTGGCGCCGCAGGTGGTCCTCTACCACGCGGTTCGGATCGGGGCACGCAGTCAGATTCACAGCGGTACGGTGATCGGCGCCGACGGTTTTGGCTATGCGCAAGAGGCCAAGCGCTGGGTAAAGATCCCGCAGACCGGTACCGTGGTTATCGGGGACGACGTCGAGATTGGCGCCAACTGCACCATTGACCGTGGCGCACTGGGCGATACCGTCATCGAAGATGGGGTCAAGCTCGATAACTTGATCCACGTCGCCCACAATGTCCATATCGGCGCCCATTCTGCCGTTGCGGGGTGTTCCGGTATTGCGGGCAGCACCAGAATTGGCAAACACGTGACCTTGGCTGGTCGGGTCAGCGTGCTGGGTCATCTGACGATTTGCGATAATGCCCATGTGACCGCTTGCAGTTTGGTCAATCGCTCCATCACCGAGCCGGGTGCATATTCTTCCGGTACTACACTTCAGGACAACCGCAGCTGGCGCAAGAGCGCCACGCGCTTCAACCAGCTCGATGATCTCGCCCGCCGCTTGCGGCGGCTGGAGCGTCAGCTGGGCACAGGACAAGAAGAGAACGACGATGACTGAGACCGCGCAATCCCTCAACACCATGGACATTCATGGTGTGCTGGCCCATTTGCCGCACCGCTATCCGTTTCTGCTGGTCGACAAGGTGCTGGATTATCAGCCCAATCAATACCTGGTCGGCGTCAAGAACGTCACCTTCAACGAGCCGTGTTTTACCGGCCATTTTCCGCACCGGCCGGTATTTCCGGGCGTGCTGATCCTGGAAGCGATGGCGCAATGCACCGGCATTCTGGCATTCAAGAGCACCAACGAAATGCCGGATGACCATTCTGCCTACTATTTTGTCGGCATTGACGAAGCGCGTTTTCGCAACCCGGTCGAACCGGGTGATCAGATTGTGATGCGTGTGGATGTGCAGACGCAAAAACGCGGGATATGGAAATTCGCCGCGCAAGCGACGGTTGACGGCAAGGTCGTTTGTGAAGCCGTGCTGATGTGCACGAAAAAAGAGTTTTGATCCGGCTTTGTTGAGTGTGTGCTGCCGGTAGCGACAGCACCATGAAGGAAAACTGATGGCGATTCACCCGACCGCGATAGTACACCCGTCCGCCAAGTTGGCGGCGGATGTCGATGTCGGCCCGTACAGCATCATCGGTGAGCACGTTCAAATCGACAGTGGCACCGTGATTGGCCCGCATGTTGTCATCAATGGCCATACGACCATTGGCAAGCAGAACCAGTTCTACCAGTTCTGCTCCATTGGCGAGGCCAATCAAGACAAAAAATACAAAGGCGAGCCCACCCGTACGGTTATTGGCGACAATAACGTCTTCCGCGAGTGCTGCACGGTACACCGTGGTACCACCCAGGATCGGCATGAGACCCGGATTGGTAGCCACAATCTGTTCATGGCTTACGTCCATGTCGCGCACGATTGCGTGGTGGCGGATCACTGCATCCTGGCCAACAACGCGACCTTGGCGGGTCATGTCCATGTCGGTGATTGGGCCATTCTCGGCGGCTTTACGGCTGTTCACCAGTTCTGCCATATCGGTGCGCACGCATTTATCGGCATGAAGTCCGGTTTGCAGAAGGACGTGCCGCCGTATGTCATGGCCGAGGGCTTTCATGCGCAGCCGCGTGGCATCAATAGCGAAGGCCTGAAGCGGCGCGGCTTTTCACCGGAGCAGATCCTGCTCATCAAGCGCGCCTACAAGCTGATTTACCGTCAGGGCCTGACGGTGGAGCAGGTGGTGCCGCAGTTGCGGGAAATGGAAGCTGAGTTCGCTGGCATCCGCATCCTGACCGACTTTATTGCCAACTCGAATCGCGGCATCATTCGCTGACGGTTCCTCGATTCCGGTGCCGGCGCTGGCTGGCACCGTTTTCATTTTCCAAACAGAGCTGCCATGACTGCACAGACTTCTGCGTCCGCGCCTGCGCGCGCACTGCGTGTGGCCATCGTCGCGGGCGAAGCGTCCGGCGACATTCTGGGCGAGGCCTTGTTGCGAGCCTTGCGCGCACGGGTGCCGTCGTTGCAAGCCGAGGGCATTGCCGGCCCGCGCATGCAACAGCAAGGCTGTCACAGCCTCTATGCCATGGAGCGCTTGTCAGTGATGGGCATCATGGCGATCTTGCAGCGACTGCCGGAGTTGCTGGGCGTGCGCAAACGGTTGAGCCAACAGTGGTTGCAAAACAAGCCGGACGTTTTTATCGGGATTGATGCGCCGGAGTTCAATCTGGGCTTGGAGCAACGGCTGCGCGCTGGCGGCGTGCCAACGGTGCATTTTGTCAGTCCGTCCGTGTGGGCGTGGCGAAAGAAGCGGGTTTTCAAAATTCAGCGTGCGGTTGATCTGATGTTGACGCTGTTCCCATTTGAGCAGCAGATCTATCAGCAACACCAGATTCCGGTTGCGCACGTTGGCCATCCCTTGGCCGATCAGATCGCGCTTGAGAATCCATCGACTCCTGCCAGAGCGGCGCTGGGTATTCCCGCCGATGTTCCCGTCTTGGCGCTGCTGCCCGGCAGTCGCGGTAGTGAGCTCAAGTTTTTGGCAATGCCCTTCATTCAGGCCGCGCAGCGACTACAACAGCAAAATCCGGCGCTGCACATCGTGGTGCCCTGTGCGTCGGCGGCGCGGCGAGCGCAGTTTGAGCAAGCATTGCTGGCGGCCGGCGGACTGCAAAATTTGCATCTCTTGGATGGCCAGTCGCAGCTGGCGATGTGCGCAAGCGACGCCATTTTGCTGGCCTCAGGCACCGCGACCTTGGAGGCGATGCTGATCAAG
This sequence comes from Permianibacter sp., assembly GCA_046297695.1. Classification (GTDB taxonomy): domain Bacteria; phylum Pseudomonadota; class Gammaproteobacteria; order Enterobacterales; family Permianibacteraceae; genus Permianibacter. The sequence continues at coordinate 15,826 of JBKBHF010000003.1, forward strand.
CGACCGATGGTGGTTGCTTATCGTGTGTCGTCGTTCAGCTACGCCATTTTCAAACGCTTGTTGACCATAGGCCGGTTTGCGTTGCCCAACTTGCTGGCCGGTAAGGACCTGGTGCCGGAACTGATCCAGGACGATTGCACTGTCGACAAGCTTGCCGCTGCTGTCCGCCTGCAGCTCGAGGCCAGCAGTGAAGAAAAAGCACGGCTGAAAAGCGAGTTCAGCCGCATTCATGAACAGTTGCGTGGCGATGCCGGTGCCAGAGCGGCGGACGCGGTACTGGCGATGTTGCGCGAGCGAGGTGTTTGGTCATGACCGTTTACTGGATCGCAGGCGTTGATGAGGTAGGGCGCGGTCCATTGGCCGGCCCGGTGGTGACCGCTGCCGTTATCCTGCATCCGGAGAAGCCGATCGCGGGTTTGGCAGACTCGAAGAAATTGTCGGAAAAGAGGCGCGAAGCGCTGGTTCGTGAAATCGAAGACAAGGCGCTCGCCTTTGCCTACGGCCGCGCCGAGGTGGACGAAATCGACCGGATCAACATTCTGCAAGCCAGCCTGCTTGCCATGCGTCGCGCCGTACTCGCTTTGCCGGTGCAGCCGCACGAGGTCTGGGTGGATGGCAACAAGGCGCCGGATCTGCCGATGAAAGTACAAACCTTCATCAAGGGCGATGCAACGGTAGCGGCGATCAGCGCTGCATCGATACTCGCCAAAGTGGCGCGCGATCGCGAAATGCTGTCGCTGCATGAACAGTATCCGCAGTATGGCTTTGCCGGCCACAAAGGTTATCCGACTGCTGCCCATTTCGAGGCCTTGCGTCAGCATGGGCCGACGCCATTGCACCGACGCAGCTTTGCTCCTGTACAGGCTTGTCTGAGCTTGTCCTGAGTCAACAAATAGCTGGTTTTGCCTGTCAACGTAGCGTCACCTGGATGAGTCTGAGAAGGAGCTTCTGATGTGGCGAGTATTCACTGCGCATCTGTTCGGACTGACCGTTCTGCTTGGCTGTTGGGCAACCGCGGTCTCGGCTGAAGAACAGGTTGTTCGCGTTACTGTCAGCCGCGATGGTGCAACGCAGTGGCAAGTGCAGTATTTGCTCCCTTATCCGGTAACGGCGGTGCAGTTTCGCCGAGGCGCCGGTCTAAAACGTGAGCAAACCTGGCAGCTGCTCAATCCCGAGTTGCGGTTTCGGTCTGGCCAGGAGGGCGTCCAGATCCGTGCCCATAACGGCAAACCGTTTGCCGCGTTCACCGTGCGGTTTCCGGAGCAGGCGTTTTTTTTGAACCGGGATTACACCTTTCACGTCACCAACGCTGACGGCTCGCTGTTTCTGTTCACGGGGCAACTTTACGTCGACTTGCTGATTGCTGAAGGGAGTGAGAGATCGACAGGTGACATCTCGTTCACACCTCACCAACTGCTGTTGACGCCGCTCCCTAGCGAAAGCGTCCTGATCGATGGTCTGCAAGCGAAAAGCCGGGTGAGTTGGCTGGATCGCGATGGTGAAGGCACCTATGCCTATTTTGGCAACGCGACGCGGCAGAAAACCGAAAATGGTTACACCATTGTCGATATGGCGGCGCCACACTGGGCGCGGCAGCTCATCGCGGAGTTTGTCCCGCAGCTGTTTGCCCATTATCGCGAACGGTTCGGTTTTGCCCCGCAAGCAAAACCGACGGTGACGCTCAGCTATCAGCCACATCCGAACCTGTCCAGCTTCAACGGTGGCCGTCTTGCTGACATCATCCAGCTCAGCATTCAGGGTGAGCAGTATGCACAGCGTAGTGACAAAGCCGTAGCCGACTTGCGGCAGCTGCTTGCTCATGAGGCGGCCCATTTCTGGCAATGGGCAGTTCTGGCGCCCAATAGTGATGCGCAGCACCATGATGCCTGGGTACATGAGGGCGGTGCCGATGCGGCCGCTTTTCGTGCCTTGTTCGAGCTTGGCTTGATGACCGAGTCGGCTTATCACGCCACCCATCTGCAAGCCCTGAATCAGTGTGTCCGCCAGCTGCAGGGCATTCAGCTGGCCGACGCGTTCAAACAGCAACGTGGCAAAGCCTATTACGACTGTGGCGCCGCGCTGAGCTATGTGCTGGAGCAGCACATGCAGCGACGTGGAATGCCGTTCAGCGTATTTGAACAGTGGCAAGCGATGTACCGGCAGCAGCAACAGCAGCTGCAGCAAGACAACAGCAAGCTGTTCTTTTCCATGGTGGCGAACAGTGCTGTCGAACCGGCATTGCAACAAGCAGTACCGCGATACATTGAACAGACGCACGCTGACAGTATGGCTGACATGAAACAGCTGCTCAGCGCAGCTGCGCTTGAGCCAACACTCGATAGTCAGCAGGCAACGGCAAATGCCCATTTCGAGCAGGCCCGGCGTTGGATGTTCGCCTTGATGGCGAAAGACTGCGCGGGGTCTGTGAGTTTTTCCAGCAACTATGTCGATGGTGTTGCGAGTTTCAGTGTTGATGGCCTGCCACACTGCCAGCAATTGAAAACGGCGCTGCAGGTCCGGGCGCTGGCGGGGGTGGCGTTGACCGCTCCGGATTTGGACCTGCGTTTGCGCCAGCAATGCACGCAGTCGGGGACTGTAGCCGTTGCAGGTGTAGCCGCGACAAGCGCAACGGCGACGTTCCAGCTGGCGTGCCCGGAATCACTGCCTGATCCGTTGCAGTGGTTAGTGCTCGCTGAGCCTGCAGTGACCAGTCAGCGCTGAGTATGCTGATACGCAAAGCAAAACGGCGAGCATGGCTCGCCGTTTGCTTGTGTCATCGCGCAGCGTTTAGCGACGGCGACGAACCAGTCCGAGTGCCAACAAGCTCAGTCCCATCAGTGCCAGCGGTGCCGGCACCGGGATCGCGTGGGCGTTGATCCAGTCGTAGTGGAACGCTACCGAAGTATCGACCGCAAGTTCACCCCACGACGAGTTGGTGGCGTTACCTTGCGGGCAACTTGCGTCAACGTAGCAACCGACCGTCCAGCCCCATGAAGTAATGCCAGCGAGCTGGCCATTGATCAGCAGTGTGCCGCCGGAATCGCCAGGTGCCGAGTTCACTTCCATCGCGGTGGCGCCGTGGACATAGTTCAGATTGCCGCCGTCGAAATCGTTGAACAGGTGGCCGAACAGATCATGGTCGCCGATGCCATCACCATCGGTGTCGATCAGGCTGTCGAAGTCGGAACCCAGCACGCCACCGCCACCGCAGTGTGCGCCGAACATATAGCAAAGCTCCGCGTTGCCAACGTCGAAATGGTTGCTGCCGAATACCCGCAACAGGTTGCCGGCGCTGCCGATGCCGCCGTAGATGGCGCCAGTGTCACCGAAGCCGAACGCGCCGTAGCCGATACGGGTGTAGTCCAGACCGACCGCATCACCGTTGTACAGGTTATAGCGCGTTGCCCATGCCGGCGCCGCCGTGCTCAACGTGACAATCGCCAGATCGTTGCCGGTCCCGGTGTAATCGTAGGTCCAGCCTTCGTGGGCGACGACGCTGGCAAAGCTGATGTCTTCACTACCATTCGGGCCGTCGAACTGGATGGTGTGTCCGGCGAAGCTGGCCGGCATGCTGCCATCTTCGTTGGTGACGCAGTGGGCGGCAGTCAGAATGTGGCGACCCGACGACAGCAGGCTGCCGGAGCAGTAGCGATAGCCATCGACCTGCAGTTGCACGGTACCGGTATACAGGTTGGCTCCCAGATCGATGTACGGCAGCGCGCCAGCGATGCCGGCAGTGGACGGTGAGCCCACCACCACCATCAACTCAGCCGTGCTGAGGTCAGCTTCAAAAAGACCGGCATGGGCAGTGCTTGCCATGCCCAGTGCCAAGGTGGCGAGGGCCAGATTGTTCAATTTCACAGCGTGTTTTCCTTAGGTTGAATCGCCTGCTGTCTCTTCAGGCGGCGCTTAGGGTGCAATGTACAGGCCAGCAAGCTAAGCGATTCATTGATAAGGCTTTTTTGCTATAAAAATTGATACATTTGTATACGTTGTAAAGCACCGCGACAGTGGTGTGGTCAGGAAATCGCCAGTGCTCATCCGCGCGTTGGCCACAAGCGCTGTTCGTCAAGCATTCCCGAGTGGGTTGTCGACACCTAGAATGTCGGTTCACTCGGGTCGGGAGTTGTCATGAGTCAGTTCGTTCATTTGCGCGTGCATACCGAGTACTCCATGGTCGATGGATTGCTCCGTGTCGACGAGCTGGTCACAGCCTGCGCCAAGGCTGGCATGCCGGCGGTGGCACTGACCGATCAAAACAACCTCTGCGGTTTGGTGAAGTTCTACAAGGGCGCGCAGGGCGCCGGCATCAAGCCGCTGATCGGCAGCGACATCTGGCTGAAAAGCGAGCGCATGGGCAACGAGCTGTTCCGGGCGGTGTTGCTGGCGCAGACCAACGAGGGTTACAAGAATCTTACTCGCCTGATTTCTCGCGCCTACACCGAGGGCCAGCAGCGAGGTCTGCCGGTGATCGAGCAGCAATGGCTGTTTGATGCCAATGACGGCCTGATCGTGCTATCTGGCGGTCGTGAAGGCGATGTCGGCAAGTTGCTGCTGGCAAACCAGCCGGCTTTGGCGGCAGAGTGCCTGGCCGCCTGGAAGGTTCATTTCCCGCACCGGTTTTATTTGGAAGTGCAGCGTACCGGCCGTGATGGCGAGGAAAGCTACCTGCACAAAGTGGTTGCGCTGGCGGATGGTTCGCAAACGCCGGTCGTGGCAACCAATGACGTCCGTTTCCTGAAAGAAGAGGATTTTGAAGCGCACGAAGTGCGGGTGTGCATCAACCAAGGGCGTGTGCTCGATGACCCGCGGCGACCGCGCGAATATTCGGCGCAGCAATACCTGCGGACACCGGCCGAAATGATCGCGCTGTTCAGTGATCTGCCGGAGGCAATCGAGAACACAGTCGAGATTGCCAAGCGCTGCAACGTCACCCTGCAGCTGGGCAAATACTTCCTGCCGGAGTTTCCGGTACCGGAAGGGTTCACCATCACCGATTTCTTTGCCCACGCGGCGCGCGAGGGGCTGCAAGAACGCTTCAACACTGTGTTGACCTACGTCGATACCGGTGAGAAGCGCAAGCAATATACCGACCGACTGGAAGTCGAAATCGGCGTCATCAGCAAGATGGGCTTTGAGGGCTACTTCCTGATCGTGGCCGACTTCATCAAGTGGGGCAAAAGCAACGGCGTGCCGGTCGGCCCGGGCCGTGGTTCCGGTGCCGGCTCGTTGGTGGCGTATTCGCTTGGCATCACCGATCTGGATCCGCTGCCCTATGATTTGCTGTTCGAGCGCTTCCTGAACCCTGAGCGGGTGTCGATGCCGGACTTTGACGTCGACTTCTGCATGGAAGGCCGTGATCGGGTCATTGATTATGTTGCCCAGAAATACGGGCGTCATGCGGTGTCGCAGATCATCACTTTCGGCACCATGGCGGCGAAAGCGGTCGTGCGGGACGTCGGCCGCGTGCTGGGTCAGCCCTATGGCATGGTCGACAAGATCGCCAAGCTGATTCCGATGGAACTGGACATGACGCTGGAGAAAGCGTTTGCGCAGGAGGAGGAGCTGCGTAAACGCTACGAGAACGAAGAAGAAGTCAAAGCCATCTGGGACATGGCGCTGAAGCTGGAAGGTCTGACCCGTAACGCCGGCAAACACGCCGGTGGTGTGGTCATCGCGCCCAGCGCGCTGACCGATTTTGCGCCGCTGTATTGCGATGAAGCCGGTCAGGGCCTGGTCGTCCAGTTCGACAAGGATGACATCGAGCAAGCAGGCTTGGTCAAATTCGACTTCCTCGGTTTGAAAACGCTGACCGTGGTCGACTGGGCGGTGCAGATGATCAACCAGCGCCGCGCGCAGAGCGGCGCCGAGCCGGTGCAGATCGAGAAAATTCCGCTGGATGATGGCAAGGTGTTCGAGCTGCTCAAGGCGGCCAATACCGGTGCAGTGTTCCAGCTGGAATCCGCCGGTATGCGCAAGCTCATCGCCAAGCTCAAGCCGAGCCGGTTCGAAGACATCGTCGCGTTGGTGGCTTTGTATCGCCCGGGGCCGCTGGAATCGGGCATGGTCGATGACTTCATCAAGCGCAAGCACGGCGAAGAACCGGTCGCCTATCCGCATCCGGATTACCAGCACGAGTGGCTGAAACCGGTGCTGGAACCGACTTACGGCATCATCCTGTATCAGGAACAGGTGATGCAGATTGCCCAGGTGCTCGGTGGCTACACGCTTGGCGGCGCCGACCTGCTGCGCCGGGCGATGGGCAAGAAAAAACCGGAGGAAATGGCCAAGCAACGCGAGATTTTCCAGAGCGGTGCCGAAAAGCAAGGCATCGACGCAACGCTTGCCGCGCAGATCTTTGACTTGATGGAGAAATTCGCCGGCTACGGCTTCAACAAGTCGCACTCGGCGGCGTACGCGCTGGTCTCGTATCAGACTGCGTGGCTCAAGACGCATTACCCGGCTGAATTTTTTGCCGCGACCATGTCGGCCGACATGCACAACACCGACAAGGTGGTGGGGCTGATCGATGATGCCACTGGCAACGGTATGCGCATCGTGCCCCCGGACGTCAACCACTCGCAGTTCAAGTTCACGGTTGCCGATGCGAAAACCGTCGTCTACGGTATTGGTGCCATTCGTGGTGTCGGCGAAAACGCGGTCGAGTGCATCATCGCGGAACGCGAGGCCAACGGTGCTTACAAGAACTTGTTCGATTTCTGCGCCCGGGTCGATTTGCGCAAAGTGAACAGACGTGTGTTGGAGGCCTTGATCAACTCCGGCGCGATGGATCGGCTCGGCCCCAGCCGCGCGGTGATGCTGGCCTCACTCGACGAGGCAATCAAGGCCGCTGAGCAGGCCGGTCGCGACAAACAAAGCGGTCAGAATGATCTGTTTGGCGGCGGCTTTGGTGCTGCCAGTACCAGCGTGGCCGAGTTGGCACCGAACTGGGTACACGTGCATGCGGCCAGCGAGGAAGACCAACTGCGGCTAGAGAAGGAAACCCTCGGTCTTTACCTCACTGGTCATCCGATTGATCGCTACCTGCCGGAGCTGAAGAAGTTCTGCTCCGTGCGTTTGAGCGAGGTGGCGCCAACCCGGCGCGGCGAGAGCATCACGGTTGCAGGTTTGCTGATTGGCATCCGCACCATGCAGAACAAATCCGGTTCCCGCTGGGCCATCCTGACGCTGGATGACAAATCCGGTCGGCTCGAAGCGAAGATTTTTTCCGAACTGTATGAGCGACACAAACACCAGTTGGTGGAAGACAAAGTGATCGTGCTCGAAGGCGAAGTCTACGAGGACGAGTACCTTGGCCGACCTTCGATGACCGTGCGTGGTCTGCTCGACATCGCCGAGGCGCGTGTCCGCTATGCCCGTCGGCTCGAGCTCGGGCTCGATGGCGCCCGTCTGTCGCCGGATCGGTTGATCACGTTGTTGCGCGATTTCGGTCCGGGCGACTTTCCGGTATTGGCCGAATACCGCAATGGCATCGCCAGTGTCAGGCTTGTTCTGGGTGATGATTGCAAAGTGCTGCCACGTGATGAACTGCTGCAACGGCTGCGACAACTGGATGGCTGCGAGCGGGTGGAAGTGGTTTATCACTAAGGCACCCCTGATGAGGTCGCTGGCCCAGCTCCAGCCGGTGTGAGCTGATCCGTTCACATCGACAGGAGGGCGACCTGGTGAAACAGCGAAGCGTCACCGACAGATGACTGTCCCTGCACAAACGGAAGTCGGGTCTCAGTCAACCCAAAACGAAAAGCGCGAGCATGACCCGAAAATGCGTCAGGCCGAGAAAGGTCGCCAATACCCTTTCGGCATGAAAATCCAGGTCGGCACCGCTGCCCGCGACGGCCTGGTGCACAGCGTTGTCGGCACGCCGTTGCCCGAACAGCAAAGAAAAGCGAACAGCACCTTGAGCAATATTCGGGCGAAAGGCGAACACGCGTTCGCTGTGGTCGAATACCTGTGTGGCCAACGCAAAGGCCATTACCGCAGATTGAGAAGAATACAGCGTGCTACCTGATGTGCCTCACGCTTTGCAACCGCTACGTGATGGTGCGAGAAATGCTGCGGACACAGGCGAGGTAGATCTGGCAAGCAGGGAAATCCCCGGGTATCGCCCCACAACGGGGCCTATGACCGGAACAGGTGAGAAAAACTCGAAACTTGGCGGTTTTTACCCGCAATGTCGACAAATGCGAAACAGCGGGTAAAACTTCGGGACTTAACCGTGGTTTCCTTGAATACGCTGCCGTTCCAGTTCCTGCTCCGCCATCTTGCCGCCGCAGCCGGCAACGAAAACCGCCAACGCTGCCGATACCACCGCTATTTTCCAACACATGAGCCATGCCATTTCAGATCACATACAACAGGGCTTGGAAGGATAGCGAGCGCAATCAGTTCAGTTGCTGGCAGAAAATATTTTCTCGCCTGCGACCCAGGTTGACAGGATTCTGGTGTCGGCAATGTCCTGTTCAGCGACGGTAAAGTAATCGCGATCGATCACGATGAAATCGGCGTACTGGCCAATGGCCAGCGAGCCGGTAATGGTTTCCATATGGCCGGCGTAGGCGGCATCCAGCGTGAACAGTCGCAGCGATTCGTCGCGTGAGAGTTTCTCGGCCGGGTACCAGCCGCCGACCGGCTGGCCGTTGCGATCGCTGCGCGTCACGGCGGCGTGCAGACCATAAAACGGATTGGCGAGCTCGACCGGAAAATCCGAACCGCCGGCGAGCCGGACGCCGGCGTCCAGCAGTTTGCGCCAGGCGTACGCGCCTTTGATGCGGTCAGCGCCGACGCGTGCTTCCGCCATGTTCATGTCCGAGGTCGCATGCGTTGGCTGAATCGAGGCGATGATCTGCTGGGCGTTGAAGCGCGGGATGTCGGTCAGCGCAATCACTTGTGCGTGTTCAATGCGGTGGCGCAGTGCTTTGGCTTTGCCGTCGCGGGCTACCTCCGCCAGCGTGTCGAGCACCAGCCGGTTGCCGGCGTCGCCGATCGCGTGAATGTTCATCTGCCAGCCATTGTTGACGCCAAGTTTGGTTAGCTCCAGCAATTGTGCCGGGCTGTACAGCAACAGGCCGCGGTGATTGGGATGATCACTGTAATCGGCAAGCAGGGCCGCGCCGCGGCTGCCGAGTGCGCCGTCCGCCCAAGCCTTGACGGCCCGCAGATACAGCCGGTGTTCAAACAACGGCGCCGGCGGCGCTGCCTGCAGTAATGCGCGTGCTTCGGTGCTGTCGGCCAGCATGGCGTAGACCCGAATCGGCAATTCGTTGGCGCGGCCAAGCTGCTGGTAAAGCTGGTAATCATTCGGGCTGATGCCGGCGTCATGAACGCCGGTCATGCCCAGTGCGGCCAGCGCCTGCAAGGCTTCTCGCAGTTGCGCACGGCGCTCGTCGGCGCTGGTGGCGGGCACGTGCGCGTTCAACAGGTTCATCGCATTGTCGATGAAGATGCCGGTCGGGTTACCGTCACGATCGCGGAGGATCTGACCTCCGTCCGGATCCGGTGTGGCTTTGTTGATGCCGGCACGTTTCATCGCGAGGCTGTTGGCCCAGCTGGCGTGGCCGTCGATGCGCTCCAGCAGCACCGGCCGATCGGCAATTACGGCGTCCAGATCGGCTGCGGTGGGAAACTGCTTGCCTTGCCACAGCACCTGGTTCCAGCCGCGCCCCAGCAGCCACGATTCAAGTCGCACATCTGCCTTGGTTTGTCCGGTTTGCTGTGCTGCAAACTGTTTGACCCGCTGCAAGGCTTCGGTGAGCGACTGGCTGTCGCGCAGATCGATCTGACGCTTTTCCTGGCCGAGCCCCTGAACATGGCCGTGGCTGTCAATCAAACCCGGCAGCACGGTGTTGCCGGCGCCATTTACGCGTTCACTGTGGGTGGCAGCAGCCAGTTCCCGTGCGGCATCGTCAAAGGCGCGCACTTTGCCGTTTTCGATGAACATGGCGGAGAACGTCTGTCGGCCGGTTGCGGCATCGAGCCGATAGCCGCGCACGTTGTCGAGCAACAACGTGCTGGCGAAGGCGGGGACACAGCAACACAACAAGGTGGCAGCAAGACTGCAGCGAATGGAACGGGACATGGGGTGAACTCGGAGAGTCAACGGTGACAGCTTCCGAGCCTACCGCAAGCGGCCTTGGTGTAAAACCGTTTGTGCTGACTTGCTGCGCCGCGACAAAGCTGGGCCGCAGCAACGCTACGGCAGCGGCCATCGCCACTGCAGCAGCAGCGAGCCAGGTTGATCGCTGCGCAGCAACAATTCCATGCCGGCAAATGCGTCGTCGCGATGGTGGCGGGCGGCAAGCAGCAGCCCCGATTCGATGGCCAGTGATTGCTGCTGTAACCACGCCGTTGCCATGGTGCTGCTGCTGAGACCGCTGGCATTGGCCAGTGTCACCCGTTCGAGTGGCAGTTCGGCCGGCAGTGGCAACGGAAAGCCACGCAGATTGCGCTCGCGCGGATGGGCGAGCGCCGCATGCCAGCGCTGATCATGTGACCAGATGCGCGCGACAAAACCGGCATTGCTGAGCGTCGCCGGACAGCTTGCGGCACGCGGCAACAACGACAAATCCGCTTCGCGCCAGAACCACTGATCGCCGGCGGCAGCTTGTGCACGTGGAGCGCCAACGCTTTGCAACAAGGGACTCAGCCGATCCGGCAGACCGGTCCAGTGCAACTGCCAGCGCAGCACCCGTTGTTCTTGTTGAACGTGCAGGCTGGCGTATTCGGGCAATTGACTCAGCAGCGCCGGCAGCGCCTCGCAACTTTCATTCGGCCATTGCAAACGCTGTTGCAACCATTGTCGCCGCACGACACCAGTGCCAGCCGCCGGGCGCTGAACCCGATCAACCGCGGTGCTGTGCTGGTCGCCCGGCAGCCAGAACAGCACGGCCGCATCCGCCAAGGCTTCCAGGTGCCAACGACCGGTGCCGGGCGCGAGTGTCGGCAAGGTCAGCGACGTGCCTGCCGGAAATTGCAACACTCGCAGGCCACCAGCGGCGGCGATGGCGACAGGCGCAGGCCATTCCGGCGCCAACAGTGGTGCGTCCGGATCCAGTTGCGGCAAGGCTTGCATGACGAGAGCGGCGAACGCGGTCGCATGGTGTTGATCATCGGCGAGGATCAACCACCAGTCGCTGTTGGCCGGACGGTAATGGACGGCGGGGATGGCGTGGTCGGTGGTTGCCGTTGCTGCCGCTTCTGTGACGGCCTGATCGCCGTGCAGCAAGGGAGCGAGCCAGCGCCAACCGAGGGCAAGCAACAGCAAACTCGCACCGATCACCATCAATGCGATCGGAAACCACGAGGACCGAGGCGACGACATCCCGACTCCAAAACCGCAGCGGGGCCGCCGACCATGGGCGTGACGATGGGCGACCCGAGTAAACGAAACGCTGCGATGGTGCCGCAGGAACAGCGCGCCCGTCCAGTCATGGCTGCCAATGCTGTAGTTGCGAACTCAAGTTGCGGACTCAAGTTGCGAGCTCAAGTTGCGGACTCAAGTTGCGAGCTCAAGTTGTGAACGCATGTGGCGAGTGGGTCTCGCATCCCCTCAGGACATAGATGGCAACATTGGCGTGTGCCGCCGCTGTGTCCACGCCTCGCGACCGATCTGCCACGCGGAATGCGTCATCACGCCAGCCAGGCACAGGCCGACCAGACGGTCCGGCCAGGCGCTGCCCGTGATGCCGACCAGCACCGCAGCCGCCAGCACGGCGAGGTTGCCGAGCAGATCATTGCGCGAACAAAGCCAGCTGGCGCGCAGATTGATGTCGCCGTTGCGGAAGCGCAGCAAGAGCAGCACGCAACCGCCGTTGACCAGCATCGCCAGCACGCTCAGCGTCGACATCACGGCCGGTTTGGGCAGGGCGCCACTGAGCGTGCAGCGAATCACTTCCAGCAGCAGCACGGCGGCCAGCAGCAGATGCAGGCCGGCATGACCGAGTGCGGCGTTGGCTTTCAGGCGACGGTCACCGCCAAGCGCATACAGACTGACCGCATACAACGCGGCGTCGGCAAACATATCGAGGGAATCGGCCAACAAACTGGCGGAGTGCGTCCACCAGCCCGCCAGCGATTCGGCGAGAAACATGCTGGCATTGAGCGCGCACGCGAGCCACAGCACGTCGCGCTGGCTGAGTCGGTTCAGGAGGGCTGGCGTCATCGGTTGGTGCTCACGCAGCTGCGGTGCTGCCCGCCACCAAAGCAGCGGGCAGCGCCGTGCAGGTTACTCGCCTTTCGGGTTGTAGACCCACAGCATGTTGTTGACGTGATAGTTGCTGTCTTCCCCGATCAATACCCGGCCGTCATCCAGCACTTCGATGTTGTCCGGGCTGGCGATGCTGTCAACCGCACAACGGTTGGCCGCTGCGCCGTCGTAAGCGCCGCCGACGACGACCGGTTCCATCCGGGTCACGTTGTAATCGGCATGCAGGCCAAGCCGATAGACAATGCCGCATTTGTTGGCCGTGAGCTGAATGTCACCGGCCGCATCCGACATGGCTTTCTCAACCGACGCCATCGCGACGTACATGAATGGTACGCTGCGATCGGCGGCCCCGTTGAAGTTGATATTGATGCCTTCCATCTTGTTGAACTCGACGGTGGCGCCTTTGGCGCCGGCGGCACGCAGCGTTTCCAGGAATGCGACGCGGGCATCCGGTGCAGTGCCTGCGGCGTAAGCGGCAATTTCAGCATCGGTGATGTAGCTGGTGCTGCCTTCGACGAAATCGCTGCGATCGATACCATCGTACTCGGCGATCCAGCTTTCGATCTGGGCGTTGGTGGCGTGACCGAGCTCAATCCAGCTGACATCGAAACCGGCTTTGGCCGGATCCTTGGTAGCATCCTGCACGACTTTGGCGGCGTACAAGGTGCCTGCGCTCAGATCGCCAGCGCTGTCGGCAACAAATTTGTAGAAGCCTTTGTTGGCGCCATCATCGGTGAGATAAACCGTTTTCAGGTCCGGCATGATGACCGGGTTTTCGTGAGCAACGCGGCCTAGCGTGAACAGCTTGACCGGTATCGGCGCAGCGGATTTCGGTTCGGTGATCTCGACGATGTAGCCGTAGCGGTACGGGTTCGGGTATTCGCCGCCGAGGTAGTCGGTCAGCAAGTCGATATCGGCATTGTTGGGGTAGCCGCTGGAGTAGCTGGCATCGTTCCAGCGTGCAGTGTTTTCGGCTTCATAATTTTCTTCCGAGGTCAGCGGCGTGCCCCACGGCGACACCACACCGAAACAGTTGATGATGGTGCCCTTGACATTGCTGAAATCGACGTTGATGGCGTCGGTGACTGACCAGGTGCCATCACCCTGCTTGGCGAGATTGAGCCGGTTCATCGCGCCGGGACGATCTTCCCAGGCGACAAACAGCATGCCTTCACTGCCATCGACAGTGGTCGGAAGGAAAGCGTTGAAGTCCGGATCCTGCGACTGCTTCAGTGCGGCGGAGCCGTCGCCTTTGACAATGGCACCAAAACCAAACGGCAAGGCACCGGCGAAGCTGTCACCGCTGCGGCCGAGCACTTGGTAACTGCCGGTTGCGACCTGCACCGTCTGGGCTTCGGCGGAACCCGCGGCCGGTACCGGCACCGAGGCCAGACGCGGATCGAGCTTGTCGAGATCGATACCGTTCCAGACGCCGACGGCAGCATTGTTCCAGCCGTTTGGCAGTGTGTCGGACGGGTGCTGGACGTTGAAAAAGGCCTCGCCGTTGTCGGTCTTGACGAGGCCGGTGACTTCAGCACCAAGCGGCAAGGTGGCGAGGCGGGTCAGCTTGGCGACAGCGGTCAAGTCGCTGCCATCCTGGCCGTCGGCACCGTCACTGCCATTCGTGCCGTTAGCACCATCTTCACCATCATCAACGCAACCGCCAAGCATAAAGACCGCGGACAGGGCCAACGCGACAACACTTTTTTTCAGCAGCGGGTTTTCCATCATCATGATCGGATTCCTGTGGGGGGAAACAAAATGCGCCGCTAACGTAAGCGACGCATGTTGCGAACAGCAGGCAATCGGATGACGGTTTCGCGTCGAAACGATGACAGTCAGTTTTTGTTCGCCACGTTCACCGCTTCCAGGTTGGTTTCGCCGGGCCAATCGATCCGCAGATCCCAGCCGAAAAAGCGATGCTCTGTGGTCAGTGGCGGCGAGTTTTCGTCGATTTGCTGATAAACATTTTGTGCGGGTAGCCAGGTGGCATCACGGCCTTCGACGAAGTTCTGGTGGCGAACGATATGGGTGTACGCCTTGTTGAGTGCCAAGGCCCGTTCCCGGCTCGGTGTGATCAGGGTGTAGACATCAGCTGCCTGCACTTTGTCCTGATCAACCGTGCCGTCCGGTTTGAACCAGCGTTGCAGTATTTCCGGATTCTCGCGAAACTCATTACCGCCGCCGGCCCGTCGCAGGTACTGCAGGATCTCGCCTTCGCTCTGGCCGCGGCTTGGTGCATCGACCATGCCGCGCAGATTGATGTAGCCCCATCCGCTTGGCCCGGTCACTTTGCGCGCGAAGGCAAAAGTCTGATCAATGGTCGTGCCGATGGCGGCATGACAGCCCATGCAGAAGAACATCTCTTCTTCCGTCTGCGGACGGAGGCGGCCGTCATAGTCCTCGATGAAACCGGTCAGCAGCCAGCCCATGCCGTTCTCCCGGCCTTTGTCGCCGTGATCGACGTAGTAGGGCAGCTCGCCGAGTACTTTCTCCTTGCGTTCGCGGCGATAACGGTTATCCAGATCCGATTCGGTCAGTTCGCGGATCTTGCGCATGTAGCGCAGTTCCTTCATGCGCGGTGGCACTGAGACATTGCCGTCGGAATCGACCCCGACATAACGAACCGAATGCAGAAACTCGGTACCGCTTGGAAACTGCTGACTGACCAGCGCGACGGCAGCGGCATCGCCGAGATAGTGGCTTCGTGCTTTCAGCCGGTTGACCTGCTGCTGCAAAACGCCATCGCCATTCAGATCCTGCTGCAGCGCCGTTTCATCCATGGTGGGTATGGCAATCTCCGGCAGCTGTTTGATGTTGAGTTCCAGCAAGGCCAGATTCAGCTGATAGATCGCCAGTGAATCAACGCCGGACTGCTGCCGAAAGGTCTCGGGCAGACGTATCGCCACATCGTCAGTGGAACCATTGGTCGGCCAGAAGGTGCTCGGCAATGGCTTGTAATTGAACGCCACCCAGGCACTGCCGTCGCGGGCAAAACCCTGGGCATCAAAGGCGTCGGCAGCGGTATGGAAATTCTTCAGATCCGGCAGATAGCCCTGCCAGCCGGATTGCCGCAACCGCGTTGCCAGCTCACTGTAATTGTCCTGGTTGACATAAGCCAAAATGGCGTCGTCACTGACCTCGCGCAACCAGTCACGCCGGTCGACAAACAGATTCCGCCAATGATTGGTGGTGCCTTCATCAGAGAAAAGGTAACTGCCTTGAATGCCGCCGTCATCCAGCCGGTTCATCCGCTCATTGCCGGGCTCGCGCGGGTACAGCTGATGGCAGACATAGCAGGGATTATGTTTGCCCTCGGTCTTGGTGTAGCACATGGCCGGCACCGGCGCTTCCGGATTGGGCTCACGTGTCTGCTGCGCGTGTGCGCGGCTGGACTGTGCAACCGCGGGCAACAGGTCTGTTTGTTGTGAAGACTCGCAACCGAGTAGCAAAGCGCTGCAAATAAATGCAACAACGGGGGGCAGGTACTCAAACCCTGCATGCTGTGAGCGGAAAAATGACAACATGGTGACAGACTGCCTTGGCGAAGTTGCCGGCAGCTTATTGCAGTGGTGTGACAGGCAATTGACAGTGCAGTGTGTTGAGCCCGTGATCAGCCGGTTTGACGGTGTAGCTGCTTCATTTGGTAGAGGCGAGCATCCGCCAAGGCAAACCACTGCGTGCGATCGCCATTGGCTTCGCTCAGTGCCGCGATACCGGTGCTGGCGCCAATGCGATGGAAGCCGGCGTCGCGCAATTTTTGCACGCCGTAGTTCAGCCGGGTCTGCAGCACCGCTGGCGAAACGGCGTTGCTGAGCAGCACGGCGAATTCGTCGCCGCCGAGGCGATAGGCTTTGTCATCGCGGCGGCAGCCGGTTGCGAGCAGTTGGCCGAACTGCAGCAGCAGTTTGTCGCCTTCCTGGTGGCCCAGGCTGTCGTTGATCTGTTTCATGCCGTCGAGATTGATCAGCATCAGCATGGCGTCGAGATCGTGCCGGCGCCGTTGATGCTGGGCCAGCGCGGCAAGATCTTCGTCGAAGGCGCGCCGGTTCCAGAGCCCGGTGAGGGCGTCGGTGCGGGCTGCGGCGCGGGCGGTTTTCAGTTCGGTTTCGGCGCCGAGGGCGCGCCATTCGGCGCTCAACAGCGCGGTCATCACATTGAACAGGGTCTCGATGCGATCATCAGCCGGAACGGTGTGGTCATGCAGCGCAAACAGATGCCCCAATGGCTTGCCGGCGTCGTCGGAGTACACTTTGCCGGCATAAACCCGGGCGCCGAGCTGGCGGGCCATCTGGTCGCGCGGGAACAGGTCGATAACGTCATCGAAGCGGCAGAAGTGCCGCTTTTCCATCACTACCGCGCAGGGCATGCCGGGCAGATCGTATTCAAAGCCGGCGGCGAAATGGTCGGTATCCCAGAGCACCAGAATTTCCGCGCGGTCGCAGTCGCTGGTTTTGCCGGGCAGGAAGCGGCTGACGCCGAGCCAGCGCCAGCCAAGCGAGTGGCGCAGCGCGGATACCGCCGCCTGAAACAGCGACAGGCCGTCGCGCAGGGCCTCGAACACCGGCGCCATGGCCTGCGCAGCCGGGTGTCGGGCGTCGTCAACCAGGCTGATGAGCTGATGCTGGCCGTCCAGCCATTGCCGGCGCAGGTAGCTGCCATCGGGCAGTACCCAATAGTCTGAAGTCTGCGTCAGCCAGGGCAGCCAGCCGTCATCGGTCAGCCGGGGCCGGAGCTGCACGAACCCCGTATTTTCCGCGACGAGCGTGCCGGCGCTGGTAAATACCGCAGCCGGTTGTGGGTAGGCCGACAGCAGTGCGGCGGGGGTGAGCGCGGGCGTGGCGGCAGACGCTGGCCGACTCATGACGGGTCCTCGGTGCCTTGAAGCGGTGACGAGTCTGTCGGGCAAGTGTAGGCGATACCTCTGCCCGCCAGCGGCCTTGTCCCCTCTACATAGCCTCGGCTACGATTGCGGCCCGCATTTTTCGGGCCTTTTGGCCGGGTTTGCGCCCCGCCGAACCACCGTTTTCCCCTTTTCTGGACAGTACGATGAGCCTTCGCACGCATTTCTGTGGTGAATTGACCGCCTCGCAAGCCGGTCAGACCGTTTCCCTGGCTGGCTGGGTCCACCGCCGCCGCGATATGGGCGGGGTCATCTTCCTGCAGATCCGCGACAAGGCCGGTCTGGTTCAGGTCACCTGCGAGCCGGATGTACCGGCGGTATTCAAGGCGGCCGAAGCGCTGCGCGCCGAGTACGTGGTGCAGGTCAAGGGTGTGATCCGCAAGCGCCCGGAAACCATGATCAACAAAGAGATGACGACCGGCGAAATCGAAGTCGTCGCCTCGGAAATCGTGTTGCTGAACACCGCGCAGCCGCCAGCGATTTTGATCGACGGTCACGTGCCGGTGTCGGAAGAAACCCGGCTGAAATACCGCTATCTGGATCTGCGCCGGCCGGAAATGCAGCAGAAGCTGTTCTTCCGCCACAAAGTCACCCAGTACATGCGCCGCTATCTGGATGGCAAGGGCTTTATCGATGTCGAAACGCCGTTCCTGACCAAGGCCACGCCGGAAGGCGCCCGTGACTATCTGGTGCCGTCGCGTGTGCACAAGGGCAGCTTCTATGCG
The DNA here is from genome assembly GCA_046297695.1 of Permianibacter sp. GTDB lineage: Bacteria > Pseudomonadota > Gammaproteobacteria > Enterobacterales > Permianibacteraceae > Permianibacter. The sequence goes on from JBKBHF010000003.1 coordinate 33,677, forward strand.
CTGCCGCAATCGCCGCAGATTTTCAAACAGCTGCTGATGATGGCGGGCTTCGATCGCTACTACCAAATCGTCCGCTGCTTCCGCGATGAAGATCTGCGTGCGGATCGCCAGCCGGAATTCACCCAGCTCGATATCGAAACCTCGTTCCTGAGCCAGGACGAGATCATGGCGATCATGGAAGACATGGCCGTCGGCATGTTCAAGGAATGCCTCGGTGTGGACCTCGGCAAATTCCCGCACATGACCTTTGCCGAAGCCATGCGCCGTTATGGCTCCGACAAGCCGGATCTGCGCGTGGATCTCGAATTGGTCGATGTCGCTGACCTCGTCAAAGGCATGGACTTCAAAGTATTTAGTGAGCCGGCGGTTGCCCCGCGTGGCCGTGTTGCTGCATTGAAAGTGCCGGCCGCCAGCGAAAAACTGTCACGCAAGAATCTGGATGAATACGCCGAGTTCGTCAAACCGTATGGCGCCAAAGGCCTGCCGTACATCAAGGTCAACGATATCAGCAAAGGCATCGAGGGCATTCAATCGTCGTTTGCCAAGTTCCTGACGCCGGAGCTCTTGAGCGCGATTTGCCAGCGCGTTGGCGCGCAGAACGGTGACGTCGTGTTCTTCGGCGCCGACAGCTACAAAGTGGTCAGCGATGCCCTCGGCGCGCTGCGTCTGAAGGTCGCGAATGATCTGGGTCTGGTCAAAGCTGGCTGGGCGCCGCTGTGGGTCATCGACTTCCCGATGTTCGAATACTCCGATGGCCGCTACTACGCCATGCACCACCCGTTCACCGCGCCGAAAGTGCTGTCGATTGACGAGCTGAAAGCCAATCCGGAACACGCGGTCTCGCGCGGTTATGACATGGTGCTGAACGGCGTCGAAGTCGGCGGCGGCTCGGTTCGTATTCACGATCAGGCACTGCAAGCCGCGGTGTTCGATTTGCTCGGCATCTCGCGCGAAGAAGCGCAAGAGAAATTCGGCTTCCTGCTCGAAGCGCTGTCCTACGGCGCGCCGCCGCACGGCGGTCTGGCGTTCGGCCTCGACCGTCTGGTCATGCTGATGGTCGGCGCCTCGTCGATTCGCGACGTTATCGCCTTCCCGAAAACCACCACTGCCAGCTGCCCGCTGACCGATGCGCCGTCGCGTATTCCGGCGGAACAGTTGAAGGAAGTGGGTGTAAAGGTGGCTGAATAGTTTTTGACGTTTGCTGAGGGCTAGCTAAATCTGCTCTAGCTGCTTTGACTAGCATGAAGCTTGATTGGCTTGAAAATTTGGCAGGAAGGCGTGCGAAAAAAATGTGGAAATCGATAATTGCATCCCTAGTTTCATTGACTGTGCTTGGGTGTGCGAGTGTCAGCGGGGTAAATCCTGAGTCACTTCAGGAACCAGTTCCGAGTTATTTCGAACTGACGAAGACATTTGAGTCAAAGTCCTACGATGTAAGGAATTCGTTTGGCAGCGTAGGTCCCGCCTTCAATTCACTGTGCCAAGGAAAATATATTGCGTGGAAGAGTGATGCTGATGGGACCTTTTTTGCATGGCCAGAGAATTGTGTTGTCAACGGTCCTGGGGGGATCTGGGTTGCGCACGCTGGGCCGGAGGCTGGTGCCCAAATGTGGGTAACTAATGTAAAGCCAAGCAATCTGAATAGCTCGCAAGGGCTGATAGTCGACGCTTTCGTAAATTGGGAGACCGGGCGCATTAGGAAGTCGGGTCTAATTATCCAGTCTAAAGAAGTGCTGGAAATGATTCGAGTTAAAGCCCTTTCAGGTGATGATTCTCGCATTAATCAGTAACTTCTAGAGCAGAATTCGTGGATCTCATAAGTGTAATTAGCATAGCGTTATCGTTGCAGTGGTTGGCGAACATCTGAGAACAATAGAATGCGACCGAAGATTGTGTTTGTCGATGTAGATGACACGCTGGTTCGGTCAGTCGGCGCAAAGCGGATTCCGATTCCTGAAACGATAAAAAAAGTAAGAGGAATAAAAGCCGAAGGCTACTCGCTCTTTCTGTGGAGTTCCGGAGGCGCTGAATATGCACGAGCTTCGGCAGATGAGTTAGGTATTTCACACTGCTTCGACGGCTATCTACCAAAGCCCACAGCCTACATTGACGATCAGCCCGTTAACGAATGGCGATTCTGCAAGCACGTGGACCCTGCACAAGCAGATCGTATCAATGCGTCAACAGATGGAGCTGATTCGTAAATGCCTGTCATCCTCGGAGTTGACCCTGGCTTTCGTACTACCGGTTTCGGTGTTGTGCGCATGGTCGGTTCGCGTGCGGAATACTTGATGAGCGGCTGTATCCGCGTTGCCGAACTGCCGCTTGCCGATCGACTGCGCACGATATTCGACGGCATCAGCTCTGTCATTCTCGAATGCAAGCCGGATGAGTTTGCCATCGAGCAAGTGTTCCAAGGCAAGAATGCTGACTCGGCGTTGAAGCTCGGTCAGGCGCGCGGCGCTGCGATTGTTGCGGCCGCAACAGCAGGACTGCCGGTTTCGGAATACTCGGCGCGGCAGGTGAAGCAAGCGGTGGTTGGCACCGGCGCTGCTGACAAGGAACAAGTACAGATGATGGTTTGCCGCTTGCTGAGTTTGAGCGGATTGCCGCAAGCTGACGCGGCCGATGCCATCGCGGTGGCGCTGTGCCACGGTCACGGCATGACCAGTTTGATTCACAACGCCGGTCTCGGCACATTGAAAAGAAGAAGAGGACGTCTCCGATGATTGGCCGTTTGCGTGGGGTGCTGATCGAGAAGCGGCCGCCGGAACTCATCATCGAATGCGGTGGTGTCGGTTACGACGTGTTGGCGCCGCTGTCGACGTTTGCTCAGCTGCCGGAAACCGGTAAAGAAATCATTCTGCATACGCATTTCGTCGTGCGCGAAGACGCTCAGTTGCTGTTTGGTTTTGCCTCGCGGGAAGAGCGCGAGCTGTTTCGTGAACTCATCAAAGTGAATGGCGTCGGGCCAAAGCTTGCGTTGGCCGTGCTGTCGGGCATGAGCGGAGCGGAGTTTCTGCGCGCGATTCACGATGGTGACATCGCCATGCTGCAACGCCTTCCCGGCGTCGGCAAAAAAACCGCCGAGCGTTTGGTGGTGGAGATGCGCGATCGGCTTAAAGAGTGGGGCACGCCGGAGATGCTGCTGCAACCGACCAAGGCGGGCGAGCCGGCGGCGCCATCGCGGGCCCGGATTACCACCGAAGCGGTCAGCGCCCTGGTGGCACTCGGGTACAAGCCGCAGGATGCCAGCAAGGCCATCAATGCGGTCGATGATGGCGAGCACCCGGCTGAACAACTGATTCGCCTTGCCCTGCGTCAGATGGCAAAATAGCCGCCCAAACGGCTTCGCCGGCCATCAATAGCTACAACCACAATAGCTAGTAGTTTGCGTCCGCACGGGTAGCTAGATGCCGTATAGTGCGGTCCAAAGCAGGTGTCCCGGCCTGCCTTTATATGTGGAATGACGCGCTCTCATGATAGAAACCGATCGCCTGGTGACTGCCCGTGGCACCAACCAGGAAGAACTTATCGATCGGGCCATCCGGCCCACCCGCCTTGCCGATTACACCGGTCAGGACGCCGTGCGCCAGCAGATGGAGATTTTCCTGTCGGCCGCCAAGGCGCGCAAAGAAGCGCTTGACCATGTGCTGATTTTCGGCCCGCCGGGCTTAGGCAAAACCACGCTCGCCAATATCATCGCCAATGAGATGGGCGTTGGCATCAAACACACGTCCGGCCCGGTAATTGAAAAAGCCGGCGATCTCGCCGCGATTCTGACCTCGCTCGAACCGCATGATGTCTTGTTCATCGATGAGATTCATCGGCTGTCGCCTGTTGTTGAGGAAATCCTTTATCCCGCGATGGAGGATTACCAACTCGATATCATGATTGGCGAAGGGCCAGCTGCGCGCTCGATCAAACTCGATTTACCGCCGTTTACGCTGGTCGGCGCGACCACACGTGCGGGCCTGCTGACTGGTCCGCTGCGTGATCGTTTCGGTATCGTGCAAAGGCTGGAGTTTTACTCGGTCGCCGATCTGACCCGAATCGTCATGCGTTCGGCCAGCTTGCTGAAAATGCCGATGGAAGAGGGCGGCGCGCACGAAATCGCTCGCCGTTCCCGCGGCACACCGCGTATCGCCAACCGTCTGCTGCGCCGCGTGCGTGATTACGCCGAAGTGAAAGCCGATGGTAATGTCACGGCGCAAGTTGCTGATCGGGCGCTCGACATGCTCGATGTCGATGATCACGGTTTCGACGCCATGGATCGCAAGCTGCTGCTGACCATCATCGAGAAATTCGACGGCGGTCCGGTCGGTCTCGACAGCCTCGCTGCCGCCATTGGCGAAGAGCGCGACACCATTGAAGACGTGCTGGAGCCGTACTTGATCCAGCAAGGTTTCATCCAGCGTACGCCGCGCGGCCGCATGGCGGCCAAGATGGCCTACGTCCATTTTGGTCTTGTGCCCAGCGCCGCTACCGGCGATTTGTTCCGTGCCGGCCGTGAAGAAGAGCCAAAAGCATGACGCCGTTCGTGTTCCCGGTTCGCATCTACTACGAAGATACCGACCTCGCTGGCGTGGTGTTCTACGCCAACTATTTGAAGTTCTACGAGCGTGGCCGCACCGAGCTGGTTCGCGCGCTCGGTCTGGATCAGGCCGTGCTGATCGAGCAAGGCCTCGCGTTTGCCGTGGCGCGTTGTGAAGTGGACTACCTGAAACCGGCCCGCTTCAACGATGCCTTGGAAGTGGTGACTGAGGTCAATCGGGTTGGCCGGGCCTCGGTCGAGTTCGCCCAGCAGCTGCGTTACGCCGGTCAGCCGGGGAACATTTTGAACAAAGCCTTGGTCAAGGTGGTTTGTGTGACCTTGGCCGATATGAAGCCGGCTGGGCTGCCGGGCGATTTGCATCAGCAGCTGCACCGCCTGCAGCTGGCGGCCCAGCACAAATCAGGCAATTGAGCCGGGTTCCGATTAACAGTTTCAGTCCGGTTGCCACGGCAAGCGGATGTCAGCGTACAGAACGGGAGTTACACGCGTGACTGCGGAGATGTCGATTATTGGCTTGTTCATGAATGCCAGCTTGCTGGTCAAGCTGATCATGATTTTCCTGCTGCTGTTGTCAGTGGTGTCGTGGACCATGATCTTGCAGCGCGCCAAAGTGCTGAAGAACGCTCGCGCCGAGATGCAGCAGTTCGAAGAAAAGTTCTGGTCCGGTATCGATCTGAACAAGCTCTACACGGATCTGTCGTCGCGTAACCGCGAAAGCGCCGGTCTGGAGCTGTTCTTCACCGCCGGTTTTCGTGAGTTCGCCCGCTTGCGCGCGCAGGCTGGCACCTCGCCGCAGGCGATCATGGACGGCACGCACCGGGCGATGAAAGTCGCCCATTCGCGCGAAGTCGATAAACTCGAATTCAATCTGTCCTGGCTTGCCACCATCGGTTCGACCTCGCCCTACATCGGCCTGTTCGGCACCGTCTGGGGCATCATGAACTCGTTCATTGCGCTCGGCAGCGTCAAGCAGGCGACGCTGGCGATGGTCGCGCCGGGTATTGCGGAAGCGCTGATTGCCACCGCGATGGGTTTGTTCGCGGCGATTCCGGCGGTTATCGCCTACAACCGTTTCAGCAACACCGTGCAGCGGCTGGAAAACCACTACGAAAACTTTATCGAAGAATTCTCCGGCATTCTGCACCGCAAGGCGCACAGCGCCCCTGGCCAGAGAGAGTAAGCAATGGCCAAACGTCGTCGCCAGGTCGCCGAGATCAACGTCGTCCCGTATATCGATGTGATGCTGGTCTTGCTGGTTATCTTCATGATCACGACGCCGATCATCACCACCGGGGTCAATGTCGAACTGCCGGAAGCCGAAGCCGAACCGATGTCGACCGAGAAAGAGATCGCGGTGATTACGGTCGACCGTAATGGTCAACTGTTTCTGGATGTTGGTAGCAGCAAGAGCGGTCCATTCGAGCCGAACGAGTTGCTGTCAGAAGTGTCGGTGCTGCATGAACAAAAGCCGGACATGCTGATTGCACTCGGTGGCGACAAATACACCGAATACGGCAATGTGCTGAAGGTGTTCGTGCAACTGAAGCGGGCCGGTATCAATAACGTCGCCCTGATGACGGATGATTCCGCACTGGAAGACGACAAGCGGCGCAAGAACAAGTAATGGCCAAACACCCGACGTTCAGGTCTGATGAGCCGAAGCTGGGCATGCCGTTGGCCATTGCTGCCACCGGTCACGTGCTGCTCATCGTCTTGCTGGCGGCGCATTTCAATTGGCACAGCTATGAGCCGACTCCGCTCGCCGGCGAGCTGCTGGATGCACCGACCATCGATATCAGCGAAGTCAAGAAAATCCAGCGCCAAACCAAACAGCGCAAGCAGGATGTGCAGCGGGTCGAGCAGGAAAAACGAGACAAAGAGCAGGAACTTGAGCGGATAAAGGAACTCGAAGCCGAGGCCGAGCGCCAGCAGCTTGCCGAGCAACAGCGCTTGCTCGAAGAGCAAGCGCGTGAGGAGGTGCGACGCAAAGAAGATGAAGCCAAACGCATCGCGCTGGAGAAAAAGAAGCAGCAGGAAGAGCGCGAGCAGAAGGAAAAGGCCGAGGCGGAGAAGAAGCGCAAGGAGGAAGAAGAGAAAAAACGCAAAGCGGAAGAAGAAAAGAAAAAGAAAGAGGCGGAAGCGAAAAAGAAAAAAGAAGAGGAAGAGAAACGCCAGAAAGCTGAGGCCGAGAAAAAACGCAAGGCCGAGGAGGCCAAGCGTCGGGCCCAGCAGGAAGCCGATCTGGAAGCGCAGATGGAGGCCGAAGCGGAGGCTTCGGCGGCGCGTCGGCAGCAGGTGCTGTCGGAGGTCGATAAGTACAAGGCGCTGATTTACAACAAGGTCAAGCGCAACTGGATCGTGCCGGCCAATCCGGTTGGCGATTGTCGGGTCCAGGTCCGCCTGGGGCCGGGAGGCATGGTGCTGGATGTCAGCGATGGCATCGGTGATGCCGTGCTCTGTCGTTCGGCCGTGGCGGCGGTACGTAAAGCGGAACCCTTGCCGGTGCCAACGGAGCCGGATGTATTCGAAGAACTACGGGTGATCAATTTCAAGATGGACCCGAAAGATGCCAATTGATCGGACGCGTAGTCAGACACAGCGCGTAATGACAGGAATCGTGGAAACAATGAGCATGCGTTTTTTCAAATGGCTGTCGCTGCTGGTTTGGTCGACGGCGTTGATCGCGCCGGCGCAAGCAGCGTTGGAAATCGTCATTACCGAGGGCATGGACGACGCCAGGCCGGTGGCAATCGTGCCGTTTCAGTGGAATGGCATGACGGTGGCGCCACCGCAGGACATGGCCGACATCATCGCCCGTGATCTCGAGCGCAGTGGCCGGTTCAGGCCAATGCCGGTAGCGGATATGCCGGAGCGGCCGTTTGTCGCGGGTCAGGTCAACCTCGCGGCGTGGCGCGGCAAAGGCATTGAAGCGGTGGTGGTCGGCAAGATCAGTGAAACGGCCCCGGGTCAGTTCCAGATCGGTTTTGAACTGATTGACGTGTTCAAGGGCCGTGACAAGAGCGCGACGGCACTGGGCAGCAGTGCCGTGATTGAAGCGCGTCAGCACTTGGTGCCGAGTGCCGGTGTCCGCATGCACGCGCACAAGATGGCCGACATCATTTACGAAAAACTGACCGGCGAACGCGGTGCGTTCGCTACGCTCATCGCTTACGTCAATATCGATCGCAGTGATCGGCTGCCGTATAAATTGTTCGTCGCCGATTCCGATGATTACAATCCGCGTGTGATCGCGTCGAGCACCGAGCCGCTGATGTCGCCGGCGTGGGCCAAAGACGGTCGCCGACTCGCGTACGTGAGTTTCGAGAAAGGCCGTTCGCAGTTGTTCGTGCAGGACATCTACACCGGCCAGCGTCAGGTCGTGGCGGCGTTCCCCGGCCACAACGGCGCGCCGGCGTGGTCACCGGATGGCAGCAAGCTGGCGATGTCGCTGTCGCACGAGGGCAACCCGGAAATCTATGTCTACGATGTTGCAACGCGGCAATCACGCCGGATCACGACCACCGGCATCGGCATCATCGATACCGATCCGACTTGGTCGCCGGACGGTCAGTACATTGCCTTCACCTCCGACCGCGGTGGCAAGCCACAGGTCTACCGGGTCCATCTGGCGTCGGGCCAGATCCAGCGGGTGACCTTCGAGGGCGACTACAACTCCGAGCCGGAATACAGCCCGGACGGCAAGAAGCTGGTGATGATCAACCGGACCGCTGGCCAATTCCGGGTCGGGATTCAGGATCTGGCCTCCGGCAGCCTGCAAGTCCTAACGGATACCCAATTGGATCAATCACCTAGCTTGGCACCGAACGGCAGCATGGTAATATACGCGACCCTTCACAGGGGGCAGCAGGTGCTGGCGGTCGTCTCGACAGATGGTCGCTTCAAGGCACGGTTGCAGGCGCGCAAGGGTGAAGTGCGCGCGCCGGCGTGGTCGCCGTTCCTGGATTGAGTTTGTGGTGCCCGGCCATGTGGCTGGGTATTTGTGCTTGTTTTTTGTTCGTTCTCTTTAAAGGCGGGAGTCAAACAATGTCGATTTATCAAATGGGGAAGAATGCCGTTCTGGCTTTGGTCGTCGCCGGTCTGGCTGCTTGCGCCAGCAAGCAAACCGAAACCGATACCAGCGCTAGCAGCAATGCCGGTACCGACACCACCACCACTCAGCCGATCCAGCAAGGCCCGAGCGCCGAAGAGCTGGCTCGCCTGGCTGACATCGAAGCCCGTAAAGCGCGCGTCATTTACTTCGAATTTGACGATGCCAACATCAAGCCGGAATACCGTGATCTGCTGGCTGCCCACGGTGCTTTCCTGGCCAAGAACCCGGGCCTGACCGTCACCGTCGAAGGTCACTGCGACGAGCGCGGCACCCCGGAATACAACGTCGGCCTCGGCGAGCGTCGCGCGAATGCCATCAAGCAAGTGCTGCAGAGCTACGGCGTGCAGGCTTCGCAGATCAAGACCGTGTCGTACGGCGAAGAAAAGCCGGCCAACCCGGGTCATGACGAAGCAGCCTGGGCGCAAAACCGCCGTGGCGTCCTGGCCTACGAAGGCTAATTGATGGCGATGCAGCAAGTGAAAGCGGTGGCTCAAACCACCGCTTTACTGTCATCACTGCAACCGCTGTTGTGCGCGCTGGCGCTGACAGCGGTTGTTGTCCCCGCCGCCAACGCGGCAGCGCCCGTTGTCAGTGCCGCAACCGAGCAACGGCAACAAGCGCAACAAACTGCAATCGCAAGTCAGCAGGAACAGCAAAGGGATCGGCTCATTGCCGACATGCAGATCCAGATCACTGGGCTGCAGGAAGAAATCCGTGCCTTGACTGGCCGTATTGAAGAGCAGGATCACCGAATTTCGCAGTTGCTGGAGCGTCAGCGCGAGCTGTACCGCGACATTGATCGGCGGCTTGCCGGCACCAGCACGCCCGTCGACGGTACTGAGCCGACGACGGTCAATACCGTCCCATCGTTGCCGGAACCTGCCGGCACCGAACCCGTCGTTGTGAAGGCTCCGGTTGTCACCGAGCCGGCCAAGCCTGGCAAACTGGCCAGCAGCAAAGATGTCGAGGCCGAGCAGAAAGCCTACGACGCTATTTTCCCCTTGGTGCGCGCCAAGCAGTACGCCGAAGCGGCCAAGTCCTACCTCGCGTTCATACAGCAGTACCCGGATGGCCGTAACGCGGCGAATGCCCGTTATTGGCTGGCGCAGGTGTATTACGTGCAGGCGAGCTATGAAGAGGCAGAGACCCAGTTCAAACTGGTGCTGAGCCAGCATGGTGATTCGCCGAAAGCGCCGGACGCCATGCTCAAGCTGGCCGAGATAGAGAAGCGGCGCGGCGCCAATGCGGCGGCCAAAACGCTGTTCCAGCAGGTCATTCAGCGCTACCCCGGCAGTTCCTCCGCGCAGGTGGCGCAACAGCGTCTGCAGGAATTGCGTTAATCCCTCTTCTAGACTGGCGGCACGAGCCGCCAGTTTTCTGTGATCGCCATGACCCGTTTGCGTCTCACTGAAATGTTTTTCTCGCTGCAGGGCGAGGCGCGCACGGTCGGTTGGCCAACGGTGTTCATCCGGCTGACCGGCTGCCCGCTACGCTGTGGTTACTGTGACAGCGAATACGCTTTTTACGGTGGTGAGTATCATGAGCTCGATGCGATTTTGGCCAAGGTTGCCGAGTGGTCGCCGCGCTTTGTTTGCGTGACCGGCGGCGAGCCTCTGGCGCAGAAAGGCTGCATCGAGTTGCTGAAAGCGCTGTGCGATGCCGGTTATGAAGTGTCGCTGGAAACCAGCGGCGCGCTCGACATCAGTGACGTCGATCCGCGCGTCTCGCGGGTGGTTGACATCAAGACGCCCGGTTCGGGCGAGGTCGACAAGAACCGTTGGGCCAATCTGCCGCTGCTGACTGCGCACGACCAGATCAAGTTCGTGCTCTGCGATCGCAAGGATTACGACTGGGCCCGGTTGGTGCTCGATCAGCATCAGCTGCACAAGACCTGTGATGTGCTGTTCTCGCCGGTGTTCGGCAAAATCAGTTACCGGGATCTGGCCGAGTGGATTCTGGCCGACCGCTTGCCGGTGCGGATGCAGCTGCAGTTGCACAAACATATCTGGGGCGATGTGCCCGGCCACTGAGCCGCTGCGACGCCGCCTTTGTGAAATCAGGAAGCTCAATGATGAAACCGCGCGCCGTGGTCCTGCTGTCCGGTGGTCTGGATTCCACCACCTGCCTTGCCATCGCCAAATCGCAGGGTTTTGATTGCTATGCCTTGAGCTTTCGCTACGGTCAGCGCTCACAGCAGGAAGTGGTCTTTGCCGCGCGTATCGCGGCGGCCATGCAGGTCAAAGAACACAAGATCATCGATCTGGACTTGTCCCGGATTGGCGGTTCGGCGCTGACCGACAACACGATCGCCGTGCCGGAAGCGCCGACCAGCGGCATTCCGGTGACTTATGTGCCGGCGCGCAATACCGTGTTTCTGTCGATCGCACTCGGCTGGGCCGAGGTGCTCGATGCCCGGCACATTTTCACCGGCGTCAACGCGGTGGATTATTCCGGTTATCCGGATTGCCGACCGGAGTACATTGCCGCGTTCGAGCGGATGGCCAATCTTGCGACCCGCGCGGGCGTCGAAGGCCATACGCTGCATATCGAGACGCCGCTGATTGCGCTGTCGAAAGCGCAGATCATCCAAACCGGTCAGGCGCTCGGTGTCGATTACGCACTGACCGTGTCCTGCTATCAGGCCGACGATCACGGCCGTGCCTGTGGCCGCTGTGATGCTTGTCGGCTGCGCAAACAAGGGTTTGCCGAGGCCGGTGTCGCCGATCCCACCCGCTATCAAAGCGCGTGAACCTACCTCGGCCGGTGCTGACATTTGCGCGCCGGTTCACATTGTCTGGCGGTGGCCTTGCTTAGCATCTTGGTCTCCACCCATGGATTCGGGAGGCATCATGCAAGGCAGGGAATGCCGTGGCCGCCGTTCGGTCGGGTTCGCGGCGCCGTGGCGGCGCGTCCTGTCGAGCTTTTCGTTGTTCCTGTCTGCGGCGCTGCTGGCCGAGCCGGTCGCGACAGCTACAGCGGCCGATCCGCCGGCGCAGCCGCTGACCGGCGAACAATGGCAACGTTTTCTGCGGGCCAGCCGCGGGCGCTATCAGGCTCTGGCGGAAAAGGCCGGCGCGCTCAACGAATTGGCGCTGGACGACTGTATCGATGCCCGATTCAGTCTGGCCGAACGCCAGGAATGTCTGCGCAGCGATGTGTTTGTCCGCAATGCCATGGAGCGTGAGGGCATGGCACTCGACGAATATGCGCTGATCCTGCATCTGACCGTTGCCAGCTTGCCGATAACTCCGGTGACCCTCCGGCAGCGCGGCCAGTTCCAGCATCTGCGGGCCGAGTGGTGGCCGGCTTGGCGCACGGCGGCCCAGTGACGGTCTGACGGCAAGCGGCGCATGCCGTTGCCGGGCTGCGTCGCCGCCTTGACCCCATGCTTGCCGTGTTGGCGGCCATCGGTGGTTGCGCGTTCGGTAAAGCCGTGTTTGGGCCCGCGCTTGCTGATGTGGCAGGTTGCCTGCGGGTATGCTCTGTCGGTCGCACGCCTTGAGCCGGCACGACGCCATGGGCCGTATTGGCGCAGTGAGGCCGGCTGACCGCGCCCGCGACTCACCGCAACCGTGGGGAGGCTCACCATGACCGCAAACAACGATGATGCCGCGCCGGCAAGTGTGTCCCGGCGGGCGTTTGTGACCAGCTCGCTCAGCACTGGCTTCGCGGCAGCCGTGACGCCGACGCTCGGCAGCAGCATCATCCAAACCGACAGCAGTGGCCTCGATGCCGGCGAGACGCGCTTCGCGGCCGGTGATATCGAGATGCTGGCCTATTACGCCAAGCCAAAGGACGGTCGCAATCTGCCGATCGTGCTGCTGGTACAGGAAATCTTTGGTCTGCATGAACACATCCGCGACCTGGTTCGGCGGCTTGGCAAGGCCGGTTATCTGGCGATTGCACCCAACCTGTATCAGCGTCAGGGCGATCCGATGGCAATCAGCGACATCAATCAATTGGTGCAGACCATCGTGGCCAACGTGCCGGACGCGCAAGTGTTTCGCGATCTCGATGCCGCGGCGGTTTGGGCCGGCGGCCATGGCGGCGATCTGAACAAACTCGCGGTCACCGGTTTTTGCTGGGGCGGCCGCATCACCTGGCTGTACAGCGCTTACAGCCCGGCGGTGAAAGCGGGTGTGGCCTGGTATGGCCGCTTGGTCGGCAAGGCCAATCCGTTACAGCCGCTGTACCCGGTCGATGTCGCGGCCCAGTTGCACGCGCCGGTGCTCGGTTTGTACGGTGAAGCGGATGGCGGCATTCCGCTGGAGTCGGTCGAGAAAATGCGGGCGGCCTTGCAAGCGGCCGGCAAGCCGTCGGAAATCATCGTCTACCCGAAAGCTCCGCATGGCTTCAATGCCGATTACCGACCGAGTTATGTCAGTGAGTTTGCGGTTGACGGTTGGCAACGGATGTTGGCCTGGTTCCGGCAGAACGGCGTCGGCTGAGTTTTTTGGGGGGGCGGGCTTGCCCGCGATTTCCGTCAGCGCGATGCGGCGATCGGAAGAAAAACATCGCCGGCAAACCCGCTCCCACGGTTTCATCTTGGTGTCAGTGTTACCGAGACAGAAGCAATCGCAATCTGGCCATAACACTCGCGCCGGGCTAGCCGCTAAGATGCCGGCCTGTCTTCGAGCCGGTGTACGACAGCGCGCGATGGGCGCCGCCGTTGTTGCCCGCCGCCACTGTGATTCGACGATGAATGCTGCGATCTGGGGCCTGTATGGCCTCGCTGTGCTGATCTGGGGCTCGACCTGGCTGGTGATCACTTTTCAGCTCGGCACCGTCGCGCCGGAGGCGTCGATTGTCTATCGCTTTGCGCTGGCGGCGGCGCTGCTGTTTGGCTGGGCGTCCTGGCGTCGGTTGCCGTTGGCGTTTGACCGGGCCGCGCATGGCCGCTTTCTGCTGCAGGGCGTGTTTCTGTTCTGCATCAATTTCATCTTGTTCTACCACAGCGAGCGCTTCATCAGTTCCGGCCTGGTCGCGCTCATCTGTTCCGGCATGGCGTTCTTCAACATACTGGGTATGCGGCTGGTGTTCGGCCAGCCGATCAAGCCGATGGTCGCGCTCGGCTCGAGTGTCGGCATTGCCGGCATCGTCGTGGTGTTCTGGCCGGAAGTGACGAACTTTGATGCCGGCACGGTCGGCTGGCTCGGCATCGGGCTCGCCACGGCCGCGACGTTCAGCGCGTCCTGCGGCAACCTGGTCTCGGTCAGCCAGCGCCGGGCCAACCTGCCGGTGGTGCAGTCGACCGCCTGGGCGATGCTCTACGGCACCGGACTGACCGCTGCCTATGCCGTGCTGGCGGGCATCCCGTTCGGTTTTGACCCGTCGCTGAAGTATCTGGCGTCACTGGCCTATCTGGTCGTGTTCGGTTCGGTGGTCGCGTTCATGAGCTACCTGACCCTGATTGCCCGGGTCGGCGCCGACAAGGCGGCGTACGTCAATGTCACGGTGCCGATCGTGGCACTGCTGCTGTCGGCGCTGGTCGAAGGCTTCCGCTGGCAGCTGATGACCTTCATCGGCATCGGCCTGAGCCTGCTCGGCAACCTGCTGGTCATGCGCGCTGGCAAGCGTTGACCGGAACCGGGTCGGTTATCGGCCTGGACTGGTACCGAAGCCCCTGTTTTTGGCTAGGTTTTGCCCGCCGCACAAGGGTATAATCCGCCGTTTTTCCGGGCTGGCCCTCTGGGGCTGACCTTTTCTGCAGGTTTTTGAACGTCCTTTTGGAGTTTTTCATGGCTGTTGAACGCACCCTTTCCATCGTCAAGCCGGATGCTGTTGGCAAGAATGTCATTGGCGAAATTTTCACCCGTTTCGAGCGTGCCGGGCTGAAGATCGTTGCCACCAAGATGAAGCACCTGAGCAAAGAAGAAGCCGAAGGTTTCTACGCCGAGCACAAAGAGCGTGGCTTCTTCGGTGCGCTGGTCGGCTTCATGACCTCGGGGCCGGTGGTGATCTCGGTGCTGGAAGGCGAGAACGCCGTGATTCGTCACCGCGAAATCCTCGGTGCAACCGATCCGAAGAAAGCCGCTGCCGGTACCATCCGTGCTGACTACGCTGTGTCGGTCGACGAAAACGCCGCCCACGGTTCGGATGCCGTTGCCTCGGCCGAGCGTGAAATCGCGTACTTCTTCAAAGCTGACGAACTCTGCCCGCGCACCCGCTAAGGCAGTGGCGCCACCGGCGCCTGGCAATGAACGCCGTCATGCCGGCTGCGGTCAGTTGACCGACTGTAGCCGGCAAGTCCTGTAACAAGGCACACCAAATCCTGTAAAAAGGTCTCAACCGCGTCAGGGAGCAACCATGACCGCACTGCAGTCGACCGAGAAAGTGAATCTGCTCGGTCTTGATACCAAAGGGCTGGTCGAGTTCTTTGCCAGCATCGGCGAAAAGCCGTTTCGCGCCACCCAGGTGCTGAAGTGGATCCACCAGCACGCCGTGGCTGATTTCGACGCCATGTCGAACCTCAGCAAGGCGCTGCGGGAAAAACTCAAAGCCACGGCCGAAATCCGCGGTCCGGAAGCGGTCACTGAACAGATTTCCGCCGATGGCACCATCAAATGGGCGCTGCGTCTCGACGGCGGCCAGCTCATCGAAACCGTATACATTCCCACAACCGATCGTGGCACCCTGTGCGTGTCGTCGCAGGTCGGTTGTGCACTCGATTGCGCGTTCTGCTCGACCGCGCAGCAAGGCTTCAACCGCAACCTGACGGTGGTCGAAATCATCGGCCAGGTCTGGCATGCGGTGCGCCGGCTCGGTGCGGTCGCCACCACCGGCGAGCGCAAAGTCACCAACGTCGTGATGATGGGCATGGGCGAACCTTTGCTCAATTTCGACAACGTCGTCACCGCCATGGGCATGATGCTCGACGACAACGCCTACGGCTTGTCCAAGCGCCGGGTCACCTTGTCCACCTCTGGTGTGGTGCCGGGGTTGGAAAAACTCGGCGATCACATCGATGTCGCGCTTGCCCTCAGCCTGCACGCGCCGAACAACGCCCTGCGCGACGAGCTGGTGCCGATCAACAAGAAATACCCGATCGAGGTTTTGTTGCCGGCAGTCGAGAAATACCTGGAAAAGTCGCTGGCCTCGCGCATGGTTACCATCGAGTATGTGATGCTCGACGGCGTCAACGATCAGGATGTGCACGCCCGCGAGCTGGTCAAGTTGCTGAAAGACATCCCGAGCAAGATCAACCTGATTCCGTTCAACCCGTTCCCGCAGACCCGGTTCCGGTGTTCGAGTGATGAACGAATTGAGCGGTTCGGCCAGATTTTGATGAATGCCGGCTTTACCGTAGTGACCCGGCGCACCCGCGGCGATGATATCGACGCGGCCTGCGGCCAGCTGGTCGGCAAGGTCATTGACCGGACCCGACGGACACAACAGAAGCAAATCCCTGTTCAAACCCTGGCATGAGGAACAATAAGCGATGAAGCAATGCCTGACCGTCTGTGCCCTGCTGTTGCTGCTGACTGCTTGCGGCGGCGCATCCAAACCCGACTCGGACAATCTGGCATCTGACAATCGCGCCAAAGCCGCGGAAGCGCGCTTGCAGGCGGCAACGGGCTATCTGGAGGCGGGGCAACTGGATCGCGCCAAACATCACCTGGAAAAAGCCGTTGCCCATGATCCGAACAACGCCAGCGTGCAATCCATCATGGGGTATTACTACTCGCTGGTCGGTGAAAATGAGCGGGCTGAGCAGCACTTCGAGAAAGCCTTGCGGTTGAATGGCAAGAACCCGGGCGTACTGGATCTGTACGGCGTCTATCTGTGCCGGCAGGGCAAGTACAAGAAGGCCGAAGAGTTGTTCGAGCGCGCAATCGATATCCCGTCCAATCCGAAAATGGCATCGGTGCTGGAGAACGCCGGTTTGTGCGCGCTGCGCAGCAAAGCCGACGACAAAGCGATGGGGTATTTCCGGCGCGCGCTTCAGCACAACCCAAAGCAGCCGAATGCCTTGCTGGAAATGGCTAATCACGAGTTGCAACAGCAGCGGATCGAACGGGCAAAAGGCTATTGGGATAGGTTCAAGGAAGTGGGGCGCGACAGCCCCCGTTCGTTGTGGATTGGGATTCAGCTTGCACATGCGTTGCGCGACAAGGACACCGTTGCCAGCCTCGGCCTGAAACTGGAACGGCTCTTCCCGGATTCGGATGAAGCCAACCTTTATCTCGACAACAAACAAAAATGGCGGAACTGAATGTGGATGCACCCGCAGCGGTGCCAACAGAAGGGCCAGGCGCACGTCTGAAAGCCGGACGGGAAGCGCAGGGGCAGTCGCTTGAACAGGCGGCACGGCATTTACGCCTGGATGAACCGACGCTGGCGGCGATTGAGGCCGATCAGTATCCGGCGCATGTGCCGGCGACTTTCATGCGTGGCTATTTGCGTGCGTACGCCAAATGGCTGGAAATGCCGGCCGATGACATTGTTTCGGCCTATAACCAGCGGCATCCGGACGAAGCGCAACTGGCCGGGCTGAAAAACCTGCTGGCGTTGCCGGAAAGTGAGCGCAGCGCTGGCGGTAAATGGTTATGGTTCGGCGTTCTGGCCTTGCTGGTGCTCGCAGTCGTGGCGGCTGTCGCACTGATGCCAACGGATTGGCTGAACAAACTGAAGAGTGAAGACGGCGCCGCAAACGCCGAGCCGCAGTCGGTGGCGGTGGAAATTCTGCCGATTGAAAGCAGCAGTGGCGAACTGACCCTGCAGCTGCCGCCGGAAGAACCGCTGCCCGCGACGGCGACCGGCAGCGAACCCCCAGCCGCGTCAACCACGGATGCCGCTGAGACGGCCGCGCCGGCGACTGCAATGCCGACCGCTCCGGCGCCGACCTCGGCTGCGAGTGGCAGTTCGTCGGGCAACACCGCGGTCAGTACCGATGTTGCTGGGTCCTTGCCCGGTATCGCCGAGACACTGGAGCTGTCGTTTGTCGAAGATTGCTGGATTCGCGTGACCGATGCCAACGGCAACGTGCTGTCGGTAGGCATCAAACAAAACGGTCAGCGCATCCGTCTGTCCGGCTCGGCGCCGTTGACGGTGGTGCTCGGTAATCCCCCCGGTGTGCAACTGAAGCACAATGGCCGGCCGGTGGATTTGTCAGCTTATCCGGGCAGCCGGCCGGCGACGTTGACCTTGCAACAGCAAGCCAACGACTGAGCAGAACGTGGCAGAGCGAGTCAGAGATCATGAAAGGGCAGTCGTGGATCGTCCGGCGCAAATCGCGCCAGATTCGGGTCGGCAATGTGCTGGTCGGGGGCGATGCGCCGATCAGTGTGCAGAGCATGACCAATACCGAAACGACCGATGTCGATGCCACCGTTAATCAGATCGTGCAGCTGGCCAATGCCGGTGCCGATATCGTCCGGGTCTCGGTGCCGACCATGGACGCAGCCGAAGCGTTCCGCTTGATCAAGCAACGTTCGCCGGTGCCGCTGGTCGCCGACATTCATTTCGATTATCGCATTGCGCTGAAAGTGGCCGAATACGGTGTCGATTGCCTGCGCATCAATCCGGGCAATATCGGCAAGGAAGAGCGTGTACGGGCCGTGGTCGATTGCGCCCGTGACAAGGGCATTCCGATCCGGATCGGCGTCAACGCCGGTTCGCTGGAAAAAGATCTGCAGGAAAAATACGGCGAACCGACGCCGGAGGCGCTGGTCGAGTCGGCGTTTCGCCACGTCGACATTCTCGACAAGCTGAACTTCCACGATTTCAAGCTCAGCCTGAAATCGTCGAACGTATTCATGGCAGTCAGCGCCTATCGCCTGATCGCCAAGCAGATCGACAATCCGCTGCACCTCGGCATCACCGAGGCTGGTGCGTTCCGTACGGGTACCGTCAAGTCGGCAATTGGCTTGGGCATTTTGTTGGCGGAAGGCATCGGCGACACCATCCGGATCTCGCTGGCGGCTGATCCGGTCGAGGAAGTGAAAGTCGGTTGGGATATCTTGAAATCGCTCGGCCTGCGCAGCCGCGGTGTCAACATCATTGCCTGCCCGACCTGTTCGCGTGCCGAATTCGATGTTATCGGCACGGTCAATGAACTGGAGCGTCGGCTCGAAGACGTGCGTGAACCGCTGGACGTGTCAGTGATCGGTTGCGTGGTCAACGGCCCCGGTGAAGCCGGTGAAACCGATGTCGGATTGACCGGCGGCTTCTCTGGCTCAATGCTGTATTTCGATGGGGAAAAGCGCGAGAAGATCCCCAACGCCGAAATCATTGACCGGCTGGAGCGCGCGGTACGCAGCAAGCTGGCTGAGCGGGAAGCGCTGCATGCCGCCGCTGCCAAGGGTGCCGAGCGGTTGCCGGTTCAGAATGGTTGAGTGGTCGGCGCACCCCGCGTGCGCGAGCCAACAAAGAACGTGAGAGTGGAAGAAATTGAGTAAAACGATTCAGTCCGTGCGCGGCATGAACGATTTGCTGCCGGCTCAAAGCCCGCTGTGGCACCGGCTGGAAGCGGCGTTGCGTGCGCTGATGGCGCGTTACGGCTACGACGAGATCCGGATGCCGATCGTCGAAAAAACCGAGCTGTTTGCCCGCGCGGTAGGCGAGGTCACCGACATCGTCGAGAAAGAGATGTACACCTTTCTCGATCGGGAAAAGGAATCGCTGAGTTTGCGCCCGGAAGGCACGGCTTCGTGCGTGCGCGCCGGCATCGAACACGGCTTGCTGTACAACCAGGAACAGCGGCTCTGGTACATGGGCCCGATGTTCCGGCACGAACGCCCGCAGAAAGGCCGTTACCGGCAGTTTCATCAACTCGGTGTCGAAACCTTCGGCATTCCGGGACCGGATGTCGATGCCGAACTCATTCTGATGACGGCACGGCTCTGGCGTGAGCTTGGTTTTGCCGACAAAGTCGAACTGCATCTGAATTCGCTCGGTTCGAACGAAGCCCGCAAAGCTTATCGTGAGCGGTTGGTCGCCTTCCTGCGCCAGCACGAAGCGGTGCTGGATGAAGATTGCAAACGCCGGCTGGAAACCAATCCGCTGCGGGTGCTGGACAGCAAGAACCCGGAGGTTCAGGTGGTGCTGAAAGATGCGCCGCAATTGATCGACTGCCTGGATCCGGAATCGCAGGCGCATTTCGACGGGCTGAAACGCATTCTCGATGCCGCGGGCGTGCGCTACGTGGTCAATCCGCGCCTGGTGCGTGGGCTCGATTACTACAACCGCACGGTGTTTGAGTGGATGACCGACGCACTCGGTGCGCAGGGCACCATCTGCGGCGGTGGCCGTTACGACGGTCTGGTCGAGCAGCTTGGTGGCCACGCGACCACCGCCTGTGGTTTTGCCATGGGCCTCGAACGCATCGTGCTGCTGCTGGAGGTGGTGCACGGTGCCAGTACGCCAACCCCGGCTGACGTGTTTGTCGCCGCGCTCGGCGCGCAGGCCGAGATCGCGGTGTTCCCGCTCAGCGAACAGTTACGTGAAGCCATGCCGCAGTTGCGGTTGGTGCAAGGCCACGGTGGTGGCAACCTGAAGAAATTGCTGAAGCGGGCGGACCGCAGCGGCGCCCGGTTTGCGGTCATTGTCGGTGACAGTGAGCTTGAGCGCGGTGTGGCGGCCGTCAAGCCCTTGCGCGGCGATGGTGCTCAACAGGATGTGGCGTTGACCGATTTGGCGAACTTTTTGACCCAAGCGCTTTCGAACTGACGGCCGCGCCACAGCGGACGTCGCGAAAGCGAAACAACGAATACGTAAAGGAGCAGACTGTGGACGTTTTTACGACTGAAGAACAACAACTCGAATCGCTCAAGAAATGGTGGCGCGCCAACGGTACTTCGGTATTGATCGGTGCCGTGCTCGGCATCGCGGCGATTGCCGGCTGGAAGTTTTACCAACAGCATCAGCTGAACAAGGCGACGGCGGCGTCGGATGCCTTTGAAGCCGTGATCAAGCTTGCCGACGATGCCGACAAGCGCGCCGAGTTCAAACAGAAAGCCGAGGCCTTGGTCAGCGAGCATCAGGGCACGGCCTACGCCCAGTTTGGCCAGTTGTATCTCGCCCGCGAAGCGGTGCGTGATAACGATCTCGCCCGCGCAGCCAGCTTGCTGCAAGCGGTAGCGAACAAGCCGGAACATGAAGCGATTGGTCACGTTGCAACCTTGCGTCTGGCCCGGGTCAAACTGGCGCAAGGTGAACTGGATGCCGCGCTGAAGCTGGTCGACATCAGCAAGGACAAAGCCGACAGCTACGCCGGTGCCTATGCGTTGGTGCGTGGTGATGTGCTGACTGCGCTGAATCGTGCTGCCGAAGCCAATGCGGCCTATCAGGAAGCGGCTGCAGAAGGCAGCGTCGTGGCACAAGATCCGGCCCTGGCCCTGAAACTCGATGCCAGCACCTTGCCGGCACTGGCTCCGGATGTGGCGAAATGATGCTGACAAAACAGGTAAAGTTGTTGCCGACACTGGCGTTTGCGCTGGCCGCGACCGTGCTGGCCGGTTGTGCCAGCGATGAAGATGAAGTGGTGATTGCGCCGGTGCCGGATTTTGCCCCGCAGTTCGAACCGAAAACGGTGTGGACCCAATCGGTGACCACGACCGTCGGGGAGGACATTGCGCTCGCCGCTGGCGCGTTCTGGCGCACGATTTGGCCCTGGGCCGGTGCGCCGGATGGCGATCGGCCGATCAGTGAAGGTTATCCGGCCAACTTGCAGCCGGTGGTTTACGGCAACCGCATTTTTGTCGCCAACAGCGAAGGCTTGTTGCTGGCGCTGAACCAGGATGGCAGCGAAAGCTGGCGGTTCTGGCTCGGCACCCGTTTGTCCGGCGGCATGGCCGCCGGTGGTGGTTATCTGGTCGTGGGCACGCCGGAAGGTGTGGTGCTGGCCATTGACACCGAAACGGGTGAAGAAAAGTGGCGCAACTACGTTTCCAGTGAAGTGGTGGCACCGCCGGCGGTTGGCGAAGGCCTGACTGTCGTGCGCACGGTGGATGGCAAGTTGTTTGCGCTCGATCTGGAATCCGGCGAACGCAAGTGGTTCTCCGATCGCAATGTGCCGGTGCTGACCCAGCGTGGCACCAGCTCGCCGTTTATCGGTGGCGGCATCACGCTTGCCGGATTTGATAACGGCAAGGTAGCGGCATTCCGGCTCGATAATGGCCAGCCATTGTGGGAAAAACGGGTCGGCCAGCCGACCGGTCGTTCCGAGATCGAACGCATCGCCGATGTCGATACCGATCCGGTCATTTTCGGCTCGGTGATGTATGTCGCCAGCGTCAACGGCAGTGTGCTGGCGGTGGATCTGCGCAACGGTGAAACGCTCTGGCAGCGCGAGCTGTCGACCTATCGCAATCTGGCCGTCGATGCCCAGATGGTGTACGCCAGCAATGCCCAGGGCCATCTGGTTGCACTCGACCGTCGCAACGGCTTTGTCTTGTGGACGCAGAAGGCGCTGGAAAACCGGCAACTGAGTGCGCCGGCGGCGTTGGCTGATTACGTCGTGGTAGGGGATCTGGAAGGTTATCTCCATTTCCTGAAACGTGAGGATGGGGCCTTTGTTGCGCGGGCCCAAGTCGATGACGACGGTCTGCAAGCGCCGCCACAGGTCCTGGACAATCAGCTGCTGGTCTACGACCGCGACGACACCCTGCATTTGTTTGCCTTGCCGTAAGATCGCAAGACCGGGCGCAGCAGCGCCCGGTCTCGTTATGCTCTACGGTTGTAACTCGGATTTGTCTTGCTTGTTTGGGCCGCTGGCCCGTGTTCAGTTGAGTCTGGTCTCATGTTGCCTGTTATTGCCTTGGTCGGCCGCCCCAATGTCGGCAAATCCACGCTGTTCAACCAGCTGACCCGCAGCCGCGATGCGCTGGTGGCGGACATGCCGGGCCTGACTCGCGATCGCAAATACGGACGCGCCCAGTTGCGCGATCGCGCCGCCATTGTCATCGATACTGCCGGTATCACCGGTCAGGAAGAAGGCATCGATGAGGCCATGGCCAAGCAGTCACGGCTGGCCATGGAAGAAGCCGATCTGGTGTTGTTGCTCTGTGATGCCCGCGATGGCCTGACCCCGATTGACGAGCAGGTGGCGCGCGAACTGCGCAGCATGAACAAGTCGACCCTACTGGTCGTCAACAAAATCGATGGCCTCAACATCGATCTGGTGTTGCCGGAATTTTTCGCGCTGGGTCATGGTGAACCGATGCCGATTGCCGCCGCCCACGGCCGCGGCGTGTTGCAGATGATCGATGCCGTGCTGGAGCATTTGCCGAATGCACCGGAACTGACCCCGGAAGAAGTGAAAGCGCAGGGCATCAAGATGGCCATTGTCGGCCGACCGAACGTCGGCAAATCGACGCTGGTCAATCGCATGCTCGGCGAAGAGCGGGTGTTGGTGTTCGACATGCCGGGCACGACCCGTGACTCGATTTATGTCGAGATGGAACGGCGCGGTACCAAGTACACCCTGATCGACACCGCTGGCGTCCGGCGGCGCGGCAAGGTGTTTGAGGCGGTCGAAAAATTCTCGGTGGTGAAAACCCTGCAAGCCATCGACGATGCCCATGTTGTCATCCTGGTGATGGACGGCAAGGAGACCATCACCGATCAGGATCTGCATCTGCTTGGCTATGTGATGGATACCGGCCGGGCACTGGTGCTCAGCGTCAACAAATGGGATGGTCTCGACAGCGACCAGCGACAGGTCATCAAGGATGAAATCGATCGCCGGCTCGGCTTTGCCGATTTTGCCCGTTTGCATTTCATTTCGGCGCTGCACGGCACTGGTGTCGGTGACCTGTTCGATTCGGTGCATGAAGCCTATGATTCGGCCCACCTTGATGTGCCAACCAGCAAGATGACCGATTTGCTGGAACAGGCGCAGGCCGAGTTCCAGGCGCCATTGGTCAACGGACGTCGGGTCAAAATGCGTTATGCCCACCTGGGCGGTCACAACCCGTTCCGGATCGTGATCCACGGCAACCAGGTGTCACGTTTGCCAATGCACTACCAGCGTTATCTCATCAACTACTACCGCAAGCGTTTGAACCTGGTTGGCGCGCCGATTCAGCTGGAGCTGAAAGACAGCGACAATCCGTTCAAGGACAAGAAGAATGTGCTGAGCGACCGGCAACTCGAACGCCGACGGCGACTGGTACGCAATCGCAAGCGCAACGAAAAGTAACTGCGCACGCACAACAAACACGCCAGCATTGCCGGCGTTTTTGTTGTCCGCAATGATCAGGCCTGCACTTTCTCGACTATCTCCTGCAGGCGACCGGCCACCTGATTGAGCTGACCGGCAACACCGGCCGACTGCTGGGCATGGACGGCGCTTTCGCGGGCACCATCGGCAATGCCGTTGACGTTGCGGGTGATCTCGTCGACCACCGTGCTTTGCTCTTCGGCGGCAGCCGCTATCTGGGTATTCATGTCACGGATTTCGGCAACCGCGCGGGTGATTTGCTCGAGCGCAGCGCGGGCCTGTTCGGATTGCTCCGCGCTCTCGTGGGTGCGTGAATTGCCTTGCTCCATGGCGTTGGCGGCACTTGTGGCACCGCCTTGCACGCTCTGGATGATCTGCTGGATTTCGCTGGTCGAGTCCTGCGTGCGTTTGGCGAGGTTGCGTACCTCATCGGCGACCACGGCAAAACCGCGGCCTTGTTCGCCGGCGCGCGCCGCTTCGATGGCGGCATTCAAGGCCAGCAGGTTGGTCTGCTCGGCGATGCCTTTGATCACTTCCAGCACTTGGCCAATATTCTGGGTGTCGTCGCGCAGTTTTTGCACCAGTTCACCGGCTCGCGCCATTTCATCGGCCAGCTGCCGCGACACCGCGGTCGACCGTTCCATTTTAGCGAGCGCATCGCTGGCGGATTTGTTCACCGCTTCAGTTGCCTGGGCCGTAGTCGCGGCGTTTTTCGCCACTTCCTGCACGGTGGCCGCCATTTCGGTCAGTGCGCTCGCGGCCTGATGGATGCGATGTTCGGCATCGCCGGTGGCGCCGGCGAGTTCCTGTGCCGCACGGGTGATTTGGCCAGCGCTGCTGCCGATATCGCGCGAGGCGGAATGAATTTCCCTGATCAGATTGGCAATGAATTGCCGCTCCGACTCCATATCAGCCGCCATCACCCCAAGCTCGTCGTCGCCTTCCGGAGCGATCGGATGTTGAAACTGGCCTTGCGCCATTCTTTCCATGTGGTCGAACAGTCGACGGGTGCGTTCGACGATCAGGCGATTGGTCATGATCTGCAGCATCACGATAACCGCCAATGAAAAGCCGACGACCACAACGATGATGACGGTACGCGCTGTATCGGCGCTGGCGCTCAGCTCATTGATTGTTGACGCCAAACGCTTCTGCAGGGTTTCCAGCTTTTCGGTTGGTGCCCGATCGATGCCTTTAACCGCTTTGTCGCCGGCCTTATGGTCATAGCCCGCAGCTTCAAATGCGCGCAAGCCCTCTTCGTACTTGCCCTGCATGATGCTGTGTTCTTGCAGAAATTCTGCCAGCATGCGTGACTCGTCGGTCAAGCCAAGCGCATCCAGTCGCTGTTTCAGTTCCTTGCCGTTGCTCTGGATCTGTTTGGCTTCGGCGTTGAACTGGTTCCAGTATTTGCTGCGACCCTCCGCGTCGTGACCGCGCAGCAGCACATTCTTCCATTCTTGTACTTGAGTTTTAAAACCGATGCCGAGACTGCCGGCCGCACTGTTGATCTCCAGGCCTTCCCGCAGGGTTGTGATATGACCACCCAGCACCGAGAGGCCGACCAAAGCGGCGATAACCAGGATCCCGAAACCGCCACCCACGACGGTCAACAAACGTTTGCCAAGACTGCTGCGAGGCTCTGCCATGATGCCAACTCCGGACATGCTGATGAGGAATGCGTTGACGGCAACGCATCAGCAAGCCTAGTTGGCATTAACCATGCTGCAACTATTACAGTTTTGTGACGGCTTATCGGACCGCGGCGGGTGGCAAGAACAGCGCTGGATTGATCCGCGCACCATTCAGGCTCACGGAGAAATGCAGGTGGGCACCGGTAACGCGGCCGGTTGCTCCGACCGTGCCGAGCGGATGGCCGGCGTTGATGGCCTGACCGGGTTTGGCATCGATACGATCGAGGTGGCAGAACAAGGTCAGCAAACCGCCGCCGTGGTCGATGATCACGGTATTGCCGTTGTAGTAGAAGTCACCGGTGACGACGACGGTGCCGGCCAGCGGTGCGACCACCGGCGTGCCGGTCGGCGCGGCGATATCGAGGCCGGAGTGGGGATTGCGCGCTTCACCGTTGAACACCCGCCGCAAGCCGAACGAACTGCTCAGCGGTCCGGGGGTGGGTTGCCGCATCAGCAGCTGTTGTGGCAGCGGTGTGCTGAAGCGGGCAAAGGCTGCTTGCATCAGCGCCTGTTCGCGAGCGATGCGCTCGGCATCCTGCGGGTCCGGGTTGACGAATTTCGGCGCCACTTTCAACGGCTGGGTGGCGTAAGCCTTGTCGGCAATGCTGAAGCCAAGCGCGTTGCCGTTGACGTCCAGCTGCTGCTCGCCGACCTCAGCGTGCAATGGCAAGCCGACCAGCGCCTGCCAGCGGCCAGCGACCGCGACAAGCAGCACCGGTTTGCCCTGATAGCGAACCTCGGGTGCCGGCTCGCTGGCCGGGCCGACATCCAGCACGGCCAAGCCACCGGGTACCCGCTCTTCCTGTGGCAGCGCGAGTTCGGCGCGTGTGATGCCGGCGCTGACGACGAGCAGGGTGCCAAGCAACCATTTCCGCATCGGTCAGGTCTCCTTGCCCGAGCACGGGTCAATGCTGTCGCTTTCGACCCGGCTGAGCAGGCGGCGACCGACCAGCAGGGTTTCGATGACGGTGCCGGCAGCGAGCGGGCCGTGCCGGTGCACCAGCGTTTGACTCGCCTGCACCCGGGTCAGGCTGTAACCGCGTCCGAGTGTTGCCAGCGGACTCAGTCCATGCAGGCTGCCGGTCAGGCGGGCGAGCCGGTTGCGACGGCTGTCGATTGTCCGGTTGGCAGTGAGCACTAACCGCTGTTGCAGTTGATCGAGCTGATGCCGGGCACGGGCAAGCCGGGCGGCTGGCGCCATGCCCTGGAGGCGCGCTTCCTGATGGCGCAGCTGCAGCCGCCCCTGTTGCAGGCGCCGCTGCACGCTGGCGTGCAGCCTGGCCTGCAATTCATCGAGCCGTTGTGCCCGGCGGGCCAGCAAGCGCTCGGGGGTAGGTAAGCGGTCACTCAGGCTGTGCAGCTTCGACCGTCGCTGGCACAGGGCTTGGCCCAAGGCATGCCGCAGGCGGTGCTGCAACTGGCCGAGCCGGTGCAGCAGACCGTCCCGGTCGGGCGAGATCAGGGCCGCGCCGGCCGATGGGGTCGGTGCCCGCATGTCGGCGACGAAGTCGGCAATGGTGAAATCGACCTCATGGCCAACGGCAGAAACCACCGGAATGCCGCTGCCGGCGATCTGCCGGGCCAGCTTTTCATCGTTGAAGCAGAACAGGTCTTCCAGCGAGCCGCCGCCGCGGGTCAGCAGCAGGACATCGCACTCGCGCCGGCGGTTGGCAGTTTTCAGTGCCTCGATCAAGGCGGCGGGCGCCTCGGCGCCCTGGACCACGGCCGGGTAGACGATGACCTTGATGAACGGCGCCCGCTTGGCCAGGACCGACAAGACATCGCGGATCGCGGCGCCGGTCGGTGAGGTGATGACGCCGATGCGGGTCGGGTAGGGCGGCAGGGCGCGTTTGCGGTCGGCGTTGAACAAACCCTCATCAGCCAGCTTCTGTCTCAGCCGTTCGAACTTCTGCTGCAGGGCGCCGAAGCCGGCCGGCTCCAGGTATTCGCAGACCAGCTGGAAATCGCCGCGCGGCTCGTACAGCGTGACCCGAGCCCGGACCAGCACCTTGTCGCCATCCTTCGGCCGGTAGCTCAGCAGCTGGTTGCGGTTACGGAACAGCGCCGAACGGACCTGAGCGCCTTCATCTTTCAGCGTGAAGTACCAGTGCCCGGACGGCGGTGCGGAGAAATTGGAGATTTCGGCTTCCAGCCAGAGCAGGCCGAAGTCCTGTTCCAGCACACGCTTGGCGCGGCCGACCAGCTCGGAGACGGTGTAAACCTTGCGGGCGGACGTCATCGGCGGCGTGGTACCCGGGTTCATGGCGGAGGGCAAACCGCGGCATTTTCGCGCATCACGACCGGAATGGCCAGCAAGAAACTCGCGGTGGGTGGTGTGACAAGCTTCGAGGGGAAACGGTATAATTCCGCTTTGCTATTGCCAGCGGGGTTTTGAGGAATCATGCGGATTATCGGTGAAGCGCTGACGTTTGATGACGTGCTTTTGGTGCCAGCGCACTCCACAGTACTGCCACATCAGGCTGAACTCAAGACTTTGTTGACCCGCGAGATTCAGCTGAACATTCCGCTGGTGTCGTCGGCGATGGACACCGTCTCGGAAGCTCGCCTCGCGATCGCGCTGGCGCAGGAAGGTGGCCTCGGTTTCATTCACAAGAACCTGACCATCGAAGATCAGGCCGAGCATGTTCGCAAGGTCAAGAAATTCGAAAGCGGTGTCGTCAGCGATCCGATTACGGTCAGCTCGCGCACCAGCATCCGCGAACTGAAAGCACTGACCGCCAAGCACGGCATCTCCGGTGTGCCGGTCGTTGACGGCGACGATCTGGTCGGTATCGTCACCGGTCGCGACGTTCGCTTTGTCACCCAACTCGATCAGCCGGTGTCGGCGGTGATGACGCCGAAAGAGCGGCTGGTCACCGTGCAGGAAGGCGCCGATCTCGACGAGGCGCTGCACCTGATTCAGCAGCACCGCATCGAACGTGTGCTGGTGGTCGACAAGCAGTTCCGGTTGAAAGGCCTCATCACGGTCAAAGACATTCAAAAATCGACTGACAAGCCCAATGCCTGCAAAGATGCGTTTGGTCATCTGCGCGTGGGGGCCGCAGTCGGTACCGGTGCCGATACCGATGATCGTGTAGCCGCATTGGTCCATGCTGGTGCCGATGTCATTCTGGTCGATACGTCGCATGGCCATTCGCAAGGCGTGCTCGACCGGGTTCGTAAAGTCAAGCAAATGTACCCGGGGGTGCAGGTCATCGGCGGCAACGTCGCGACCGCCGCTGGTGCGCTGGCGCTGGCCGAAGCCGGCGCTGACGGCGTCAAGGTCGGTATCGGCCCCGGTTCAATCTGCACCACCCGTATCGTCACCGGTGTCGGTGTGCCGCAAATCTCCGCCGTTGCCAACGCCGTCGAAGCGCTGAAAGCGAAAGGCATTCCGTGCATCGCCGATGGTGGTATCCGGTTCTCCGGCGACATGTGCAAAGCGATTGCTGCCGGTGCCCATGTGGTGATGGTTGGCTCGCTGCTGGCTGGCACTGAAGAGGCGCCGGGTGAGGTCGAGTTGTTCCAGGGCCGTAGCTACAAGAGCTATCGCGGCATGGGCTCGCTTGGGGCGATGGCGCAGCGGCAAGGTTCGGCTGACCGCTATTTCCAGGCCAGCAACGAGGCCGAAAAACTGGTCCCGGAAGGCATTGAGGGCCGGGTGCCATACAAAGGCTCGCTGGTCGCGATCGTGCACCAGATGATGGGCGGTTTGCGTTCCTGCATGGGCCTGACTGGCTGCCGCACCATTGAAGAGCTGCGCAGCAAGGCCGAGTTCGTCAAAGTGACCTCGGCCGGCATGCGCGAAAGCCACGTGCACGACGTGCAAATCGTCAAGGAAGCACCGAACTACCGCGTCGATTGAACGCGCGGAATCAGCAACAAATCGGGATCGCAGCGCGATCCCGATGTGCTTTCAGCAGACAGCAAATGCAGTTACACGCTGCGCCCGGGCGCAGCACGGATTCTTCCTCACCAGCAAGGCTTTCGAGATGAGCCAAGACATTCATGCCCACCGCATCCTGATTCTGGATTTCGGTTCCCAGGTGACCCAATTGATCGCCCGTCGCGTGCGCGAAATCGGCGTCTACTGCGAACTGTGGCCGTACGATGCCGACGAAGCAGCGATTCGCGAATTCAATCCGAAAGGCATCATTCTGTCCGGCGGTCCGGAATCGGTCACCGAAAGCGATACGCCGCGCGCGCCCGATTGTGTATTCGAAATGGGCGTACCGGTGCTCGGCATCTGCTACGGCATGCAAACCATGGCGGCGCAGCTCGGCGGCAAAGTCGAGGGCGGTCACACCCGCGAGTTTGGTTACGCGGCCGTCCGCATCAAAGGCGACAGTGATCTGCTGCACGGCATCGAAGACCACGTCAACGAGCAGGGCAAGGCCGTGCTCGATGTCTGGATGAGCCATGGCGACAAGGTGGTGGAAGCGCCGCACGGTTTCGAGATCATCGGTGAAAGCGACAACTGCGCGATCGCGGTGATGTCGGATGAAGGTCGCAAGTTCTACGGAGTCCAGTTCCATCCGGAAGTGACCCATACCCATCAGGGCGGTCGCATTCTCGAACGGTTTGTTCGCGAGATTTGCGGCTGCGAAAAGAACTGGACCCCGACCAATATCATCGAAGACGCGATTGCCACGGTACGCAAACAGGTCGGCAGCGATGATGTGATTCTCGGCCTGTCCGGCGGTGTCGATTCCTCGGTGGTGGCAGTGCTGCTGCACCGGGCTATTGGCAAGCAGCTGACTTGCGTGTTCGTCGATCACGGCTTGCTGCGACTGCATGAAGGCGATCAGGTCATGGCGATGTTCGCCGAGCATCTCGGCATCAAGGTGATTCGAGTCAATGCCGAAGCGCGCTTCCTCGATGCGTTGAAAGGGGTCAGTGATCCGGAGGCCAAACGCAAAATCATCGGCAAGCTGTTCGTTGAGGTATTCCAGGAAGAAGCGGCCAAGCTGCCGAGCGCGAAATGGCTGGCACAGGGCACCATTTATCCGGATGTGATTGAATCGGCAGGTGCCAAGAGCGGCAAGGCCCATGTGATCAAGTCACACCACAACGTCGGTGGCCTGCCGAAAGACATGAAACTCGGCTTGGTCGAGCCGATTCGTGAGCTGTTCAAAGACGAGGTGCGCAAGATCGGTCTCGAACTCGGCCTGCCTTACGACATGCTGTATCGCCACCCCTTTCCGGGCCCGGGTCTCGGTGTGCGCGTGCTCGGCGAGATCAAAAAAGAGTATTGCGATCTGCTGCGCAAGGCCGATGCAATTTTCATCGAAGAGCTGCGCAAGGCCGACTGGTATCATAAGGTCAGTCAGGCGTTCGTGGTGTTCCTGCCGGTCAAGTCGGTCGGCGTCATGGGGGATGGCCGTCGTTACGATTACGTGGTCGCGGCCCGCGCGGTGCAGACCATCGATTTCATGACCGCGAAATGGGCGCATCTGCCGTACAGCTTGCTGGAAACCATTTCCAACCGCATCATCAACGAAGTGCCGGGCATTTCCCGCGTGGTTTACGACGTCTCCGGCAAGCCGCCGGCAACGATCGAGTGGGAATAAGTCGCGTGCGTGCCCAGGCTTTTCGCGAACTGAAGCGAAGTATGGTGAAGTGAAAGATGCCGGGTTGTCCGGCATTTTTCATGGCAAAACAAGAACGGTGAATCGGTATGTGTGCGCAGCTCAGCTTGGCTGGCTTTGCCGAGACGGCAGAACAGTGGCCACCCCTGTCGTTGCACCGACCCGGCAAGGAGCGCTTGTTTCTGGCACTACAGCCGCCGGCGGAGGTTTGGCCTGCGCTGCGCCAGCTTGAGCAGCAACAACGCCAGCGCCATGGCTTGCAGGGGCGAGCTTTGCGAGATGAGCATTTGCATGTCACGTTGCAACATTTGCTCGATCACGAGGTCTTGCCCGATGATTGGATTGCCCGGGCCGATCTGGCGGTCGAGAGTGTGGTGCGGCAAAAATTCCGCCTGCGTTTTGATCGGGTGATGAGCTTTGCCCGGCGCACCGACAACCGGCCATTTGTCTTGCTGGCGCAAGATGGTCTGCAGGCCTTGCTTGGCTTGCAACGCGCGCTTGGCGAAGCGATGAAACGGGTCGGCTTTCTGCGGGTCGATCGCAGCTTCACGCCGCATGTCACGCTGCTGTATGACCGCCAGCAGGTGCCAATGCAAACGATCGAGCCGCTACAGTGGCAGGCACAGGAGATTGTCCTGATCCACAGCTTGCTTGGCCGCACCCAGCACCGGGTGCTGGCGCGCTGGCCCTTGTTCTGATGCGGAGCTGACCAGATGACCATCGAACAGGATGACGTGTTCTGGATGCAGCAGGCCTTGCACTTGGCTGCACGCGCTGCCGAGGCGGGTGAAGTACCGGTTGGTGCCGTGCTCGTGCGCAATGCTGAGAAGATTGCTGAAGGCTGGAATCAGCCGATTGCCTTGAACGACCCCACCGCCCATGCCGAGATCGTCACGCTGCGCGCGGCGGCGCAGGCGCTCGGCAATTATCGGCTGAACGACTGCACGCTGTATGTGACGCTGGAACCGTGCCCGATGTGCGCAGGTGCATTGCTGCATGCTCGGGTCAAACGCGTGGTGTACGGCACGGTTGATGAACGCGCCGGTGCGGCCGGCAGCGTATTGCAGGTGCTGCGTCATCCGCAGCTCAACCATCTCTGTCAGCTCACGCCAGGCGTGTTGGCCGAGCAGGCCAAACAGCAGCTGACGGCGTTTTTTCAGCAGAAGCGCAAACGCAGTCAGTGATGCCTTTTGTAGCGACGGCGCATCGGCGTGTGCTTTCGTGCGTGTCGCGACCGTCAGCGTATAGCCAACAAAAAGCCCGCTGTTGCGGGCTTTTTGTTGCGGCGCGATGCTCAGTCGGCAACGGCAATCGGTGATGTCGTCAAGCGAGTTGGTCGCCGATTCGGACCGTAGGCCAGCATGGGTTCGGCATCAGCGGGCTGTTCAATCTGCACCGTCGGCACCGGAGACACCCGGCGTAGAGGCGCCCCGGCCATGCGCCGCATCTGGCTGCTGTCGAGGCTGTCACTGAGCCAGCGTAGCGTGGCGTAGTAGCGCTGAATGTTATGGACAAAATGCACCGGCTCGTCACCGCGGGCATAGCCGCGCTTGAGGGTCGGATAGATCGCCGGATCGCGCAGTTTCGGTAACTGTTTTTTCACGTCGTCCCAGCGATCGGGGTTGCCGCCGGCACGAATGGTCAGGATGCGGGCATCTTCCAGATGACCGAAACCGACGTTGTACGCCGCCAGCGTGAACCAGGTGCGGTCCGGTTCCGGAATGCGGTCCGGCAAGGTGTCGTGCATCACCCGGAAATACTCGGCGCCGCCGCGGATGCTCTGGGCCGGATCGGTGCGATCGGTGACACCCATGCGTTCAGCGGTTTCCTGGGTCAGCATCATCACGCCACGGACGCCCGTTGGCGACACGGCTTTTTCCTTCCAATGAGATTCCTGATAGGCGATTGCGGCCAGCAGGCGCCAGTCCAGATCATCTCGCGCGGCGCGAATGAAATGCTGTTTCAGATTCGGCAGCCGTTCGAGCATGGCATCGACGAACTGACGCGCTTCGTAATAGTCGTAGCTTTCGATTGGTTCGAGCAGGCGATCGCGCAGGCTGGCCACGGTGCCGTCATCGATGCGCTCACCAAGGAATTGATCGGCCAGTTCGGCCAGCGAATCGTCTTCGCCGGGGAAGGCCCAGACCCATGGTTCGGATTTGCTGACCGCCAAACCGGCCATCAGCTCGGGATGCAGGGCGCGCTCGACGGCGTAGACCGGCGACGGCACCAGGGTATAGGCCAGGGTTTCGTCGACCACTTCTGCCAGCAATTGCCGGTGGCTGGCCGGGCTTTCGGTCCAGATCAGTGCTGGCTGCTCGGCTTTGGCCTCCAGCAACAGTTCGCTGGCACGGCTGCCGGCCGGGACTTTCAGCTCGCCATCGATGTCGGCCCAGCTGCGGGCGCGGCGCTGACCGTTCTTGAACACCAGTCGGTAGTCCACTTCCTGGTAGGCGCGGGTCTGTTGCAGACCGGACAGCTGGGCATTGACGGCGGGTACGGCCAGAATGGCATCGACCCGACCGGCGAGCAGCCAGTCGCGCGCTTCGTACAGGCGCTGATACGGTACGACCTTCAGTTTGAGCTGGCGCGATTCGGCAAACTGGCGCGCAAGGGTCAGATCCAGCGAGGCATCGATATCGTGGGACGCAGGCAGCAGATCGGCGGCAATGGCGACTCGCCACTCGCCGCGCTGGCTGACTCGTTCCAGTTGGGAAAGTGACGGCTCGTCGCTCTGCTGAAGCCAGCAACCGCCGATGACAACCGCACTGAGCCAGGCCCACCACGTGCGCTTGAGTGATTGTGAAAACCCCAATTCAACCATCCCCGGTATTTTTGGACCAGCTTGGCCGCCGGCGGAAACGTCGTCCTGACGTTTCCATATGGCGAGAGTTGGCCGAATTATGCGCATCGGGTCACGTTTTTTCAAGTTATCTAAAAATAGTTGTTAATATTCAATAGGTTAGGTAATTGCCTTCAACAAGTTTTCAGCCGTCCAAACGGCCCTGTCTATCGCCCTTTGTTGCTTTTGCGCTACACTACGCGCCCGATTTTTTCCCCTCCATCCGCGCGAGTTTCCACCATGCTGACCCTGCGTGGCGCACCGGCCCTTTCCGATTTCCGAAAGGCCAAGCTGCTGTCTTCCTGCCGTGATCGTTCGTCCGCTGTTCACCACGTTTACGCCGAGTATGTCCACTTTGCCGACCTCAGCGCGCCGCTGACGGCCGATGAGCAGGCCGTGCTCGACAAGCTGCTGGAATATGGCCCGCGGCTGCAGCAAGAAAGTGCCAGCGGTAGCCTCGTGCTGGTGGTACCGCGACCGGGCACGATCTCGCCGTGGTCGTCCAAGGCCACCGACATTGCCCACAACTGTGGCCTGCGCAAGATCAAACGTATCGAGCGCGGCATCGCCTACTTCATCAGTGGCGAAAACGGTTTGCCGCTCGATGGCGCGGCGCTGGCGGCGGTGACACCGCAGCTGTTCGACCGGATGACGCAAGCGGCGCTGCACAGCCTGGAAGCGGCGGCGGTGTTGTTTGGCAGCCACGAGCCGAAGCCGTTCCTGACCGTTGATGTGGTCGGCGGCGGTCGCGACGCGCTGGTCCGTGCCAACAAGGAACTTGGCCTGGCGCTAGCCGAAGACGAAATCGATTACCTCGTTGCCCGCTTTACCGAGCTGAAGCGCAACCCGACCGATGTCGAGCTGATGATGTTCGCGCAGGCCAATAGCGAGCATTGCCGGCACAAGATTTTCAATGCCAGCTGGACCATCGACGGCGTCGATCAGGACAAGTCGCTGTTCCAGATGATCAAGAACACCTATGCGCATCACAGCACCGGTGTGCTGTCGGCGTACAAGGACAACGCCTCGGTGATCGAAGGCTTCACCGTCGATCGGTTCATGACCGATGTGGCGACCGGTGAATACCAGTACGTCACCGAACCAACCCATATCCTGATGAAGGTCGAAACCCACAACCACCCGACCGCGATCTCGCCGTACGCCGGCGCCTCGACCGGTGCCGGTGGCGAAATCCGTGATGAAGGCGCGACCGGCCGTGGGTCGAAACCGAAAGCCGGCCTGACCGGTTTCACCGTGTCGAATCTGCGTATTCCGGGCAACGTGCAGCCGTGGGAACAAGTGGATTACGGCAAGCCGTTCCGCATCGTCTCGGCGCTCGACATCATGCTCGAAGGCCCGATCGGTGGCGCTGCCTTCAACAACGAATTCGGCCGGCCGAACCTGTGCGGCTATTTCCGTTCGTTTGAACAAGCGGTGACAACCAACGATGGCGTCGAAATGCGCGGCTATCACAAGCCGATCATGATCGCCGGCGGTCTCGGCAACATCCGCGCGGACCACGTCAAGAAAGGCAAGCTGCAACCGGGCGACAAGATCATCGTGCTCGGTGGCCCGTCGATGCTGATCGGCCTTGGTGGTGGTGCCGCGTCGTCGATGGCGAGTGGCGCCTCGGCGGCGGATCTGGACTTTGCTTCGGTGCAGCGTGACAACGCCGAAATGGAGCGCCGCTGCCAGGAAGTGATCGATCGCTGCTGGGCGCTCGGCGCTGCCAATCCGATCCGCTCGATTCATGATGTCGGCGCCGGCGGTATCTCGAACGCGGTGCCGGAGTTGGTCCATGACGGCGAGCTCGGTGGCCGCTTTGAGCTGCGCGAAGTGCCGAATGCCGAACCGGGCATGTCGCCGGTCGAGATCTGGTGCAACGAAGCACAAGAACGTTACGTATTGGCGATTCCGCCGGAAAACCTGCCGCTGTTCGAGCAGCTCTGCGAACGCGAGCGGGCGCCGTTTGCCGTGCTCGGCGAAGCCACTGCCGAATTGCAACTGACGCTGACCGACCGCCAGTTCAACAACAAACCGATCGACATGCCGATGGACGTGCTGTTCGGCAAGCCGCCGCGCATGCACCGTGAAGCCAAATCGCGCAAAGTCGAACACAAACCGGTCGCGATTGATGCCAGCATCGAGGCGATGACCCATCGGGTCCTGGCGCATCCGACCGTTGCCGACAAATCCTTCCTGATCACCATCGGCGATCGCACGATTACCGGCCTCGTTGCCCGTGACCAGATGGTTGGCCCGTGGCAGGTGCCGGTGGCCGATTGCGCGGTGACGCTGAGCGCGCTGACCGGTTACACCGGCGAAGCGATGAGCATGGGCGAACGCACACCGGCTGCGCTGATCGATGCCGCGGCGTCGGCGCGCATGGCCGTGGGCGAAGCGATCACCAACATCGCGGCGGCGCGCATCGGCAAACTGTCCGATGTCAAACTGTCGGCCAACTGGATGGCTTCGGCCGGTTCGGTTGGTGAAGACGCAAACTTGTATGCCGCGGTCAAAGCGGTCGGCATGGAGCTGTGCCCGGCGCTCGATTTGACCATCCCGGTCGGCAAAGACTCGATGTCGATGAAGACGGTCTGGCAAGAAGACGGTCAGCAAAAAGCCGTCACCTCACCGCTCAGCCTGATCATCTCGGCGTTTGCACCGGTACTCGATGCCCGCAAGACGCTGACGCCGCAATTGCAGGCACTCGACAGCGACACCCGTTTGCTGTTCATCGATCTGGCCGGAGGCAAGCAGCGGCTCGGCGCCTCGGTGCTGGCGCATTGCTATGGCCAGCTTGGCCATGAAACGCCCGATGTCGACAATCCGGCGCTGCTGAAAGGCTTCTTTGCTGCGATGCAGGCCTTGAATGATGCCGGCAAGCTGCTCGCGTATCACGATCGTTCTGATGGCGGCCTCATCACGACCGTGATCGAAATGGCGTTTGCCGGTCACTGTGGTGTCGATATCGATGTTGCCGCGCTGGGCGGCAATCACAGCGCGGCGCTGTTCAACGAAGAGCTCGGTGGCGTGATTCAGGTTCGTGCCGCCGATCTCGCTGCGGTGCAGGCCGTGTTGCAGCAGCATGGTCTTGGCGCCGTCAGCCACGTCATTGGCACGGCCAGCAAGCGTCAGCATGTCGTGGTGCGCGCCGGCAACACAGTGCTGCTCGACGAACCGACCATGCAGCTGAAAACGATCTGGTCGAAAGTCTCGTTCGAGATGCAGCGGCTGCGTGACAACCCGCGTGGTGCCGAAGAGGAATACGCCAGCAAATGTGATGCGAACAATCCGGGTCTGCAGCCGGTGCTGACGTTCAACCCGGCCGACGACATCGCCGCGCCGTTCATCGCCAAAGGGGCCAAACCGAAAGTGGCGGTGCTGCGCGAGCAGGGTGTCAACGGTCAGGTCGAGATGGCGGCGGCATTCATGCGCGCCGGCTTCCGTTCGATTGACGTGCACATGAGCGACATCCTCGCCGGTCGCGTCTCGCTGAAGGATTTTGCCGGTGTGGTCGCCTGCGGTGGCTTCTCGTACGGTGACGTGCTCGGCGCCGGCGGTGGCTGGGCCAAGAACATCCTGTTCCACGGTCGCACCCGCGACGAATTTGCCGCGTTCTTCGCCCGTCCGGACAGCTTCGCGCTCGGTGTCTGCAACGGTTGCCAGATGATGTCGCAGCTGAAGGACATGATTCCGGGCGCCGAGCATTTCCCGCGCTTTGTCCGTAATGCCTCGGAGCAGTTCGAAGGTCGCTTCGTCCAGATGGAATTGCCGAAGAGCCCGTCGCTGTTCTTCGACGGCATGCACGGTTCGCGCATTCCGGTCGCGGTGGCGCACGGCGAAGGCCGTGCCGAAACCGCGACGGCAGCCGAGGCCGACGCGCTGGCAAACAGCGGCCTGGTCGCGGCGCGCTGGGTCGATAATTACGGTCGGGTGGCCAGTACCTACCCGGCCAACCCGAACGGTTCGCCGCACGGCATTTGCGCGGTCACCAGCCGCGATGGCCGCGTGACCATCCTGATGCCGCACCCGGAGCGGGTGTTCCGCACGGTGCAGAACTCGTGGCATCCGGCCGAGTGGGGCGAAGACGGGCCGTGGCTGCGGATGTTCCGCAACGCCCGCCGCTACGTGGGCTGAGCGCTCGTTGCGCAAACAATAAGGGGCCGCTGTGGCCCCTTTTTGCTTTCGGCGCGTACCGGCCATGCGGCCGGAAACAGTGCATTTCGGTCAGCGATGCAATAGCCGTAATTATTGCCCCGTTGAATTCTCTAAGATGCGTGCCATATTGGACACCTCATCTTGCGGACCTTGGCTCCGGTGGAGCGTTGCATGCTCAAGTTCACCTGTTGTGATGCCGTTCGGCAGTTTTCCTCGCAGGCCAATGCGCAAGTCCTGCGCGGCATCATGCGCGGGTTGGAAAAAGAATGCCTGCGGGTGACGGCCGCCGGTGATCTCGCCCAGACGCCGCATCCGGCCGCACTCGGCAGCAAGCTGACGCACGAATGGATCACCACCGATTATTCCGAAGCGCTGTTGGAATTCATCACGCCGCCGAGCACCGATCCGGATTTTCCGCTGGCCTTTCTGGACGAGATCCACCGCTTTGCCGTCACCGCCATCGGTGATGAACTGTTGTGGAGCGCCTCAATGCCCTGTGTGGTGGGCGACGACAACAGCATTCCGATTGCCGATTACGGCCCATCCAACAAAGGCCGGTTCAAGTACGTGTACCGCGAAGGGCTGGGCCACCGTTACGGCCGGCACATGCAGACCATCGCCGGCGTGCATTACAACTGGTCGCTGCCGGATAGCTTCTGGCAGGCGATGATGACCGCCTGCGGCTGCGGCGGCATGAGTCTGCGCGACTACAAGGACGCGCAATACTTTGCCCTGATCCGCAACTACCAGCGCTATTCCTGGCTGATCCCGTATCTGTTTGGCGCGTCGCCGGCGATTTGCCGCTCGTTCGTCAAAGGCAAGAAAACCGAGTTGCTCGAATACTCGTCGCGCACGCTGTATGGTCCGTACGCGACCAGTTTGCGGATGAGCGATATCGGCTACCAGAACAATGCCCAGGCCGGATTGCAGGTCAGCTTCGATAACCTGCGTGATTACACCGAGGCATTGGAGCGGGCAATCCGAACTCCCGATCCGTTCTACGCCAAGATCGGTGTCGAAGTGGATGGCCACTGGAAACAGCTCAACGCCAACCTGCTGCAGATTGAAAACGAGTTCTATGCCGGCATCCGGCCCAAGCACACGCCGCTGAACGGCTATCGGCCGGCCAAGGTGCTGCGCGAATACGGCGTGGAATATCTGGAAGTGCGGCTGTTCGATCTGGACCCGTTCTCGCCGCTCGGCGTCAACGCCGACATGATGCAGTTTGCCGATGTGCTGCTGCTGATGTGCCTGTTCCGCGAGAGCCCGCTCATCACGGCCCGCGAAGACGCCGAGAACAAGGAGAACAAGCGCCGCGTGGTCATGCAGGGCCGGCATCCGGATTTGTCGTTGCTGGTCCACAACCGCGAACACGAGTTCCGCACCGTCGCCAATGAGTTGTTCGACGACATGGAGTCGTTCGCGGCGATGCTGGATACGGCGTACGACAGCCGTCGTTACAGCGAGACCCTGCAGCGACTGCGTCAGCGCATTGCCGAGCCGGAGGCCACGCCATCGGCGGCCATGTTGCGCGGCGCCCGTGAGCACAATGGCTACTTTGTCTATGCTCATGAACTGGCGAAACAGCACAAGGCGAATTTGCTGGCGCGGCCATTGGCCGCGGATGCGCAGGGTCGGTTCCAGTTCGAGGCCAAGCGTTCGCTGGCGGCACAAGCAGAAATTGAAGCCAACGACAGTGGCAGTTTTGCCGACTATGTTGCGCGCTATTACGCCTGATTCGAATACGCACAGAGAACAAGCATGTCCGAACTTCTGATCCGCGCCGCTACGGCTGGCGATGCCGCGCAGATTCTCGCTTTCATCAAGGCGCTGGCGGTTTACGAAAAGCTCGAACACCTGGTCGTCGCCGATGAGGCGCAGCTGCGCAAAACGCTGTTCGGCGAGCGGCCGGCGGCGGAAGTGCGGATTGCTGAATGGGCCGGCGAGCCCGCCGGATTTGCGCTGTTTTTCCACAACTATTCGACCTTTCTCGGCAAGCCGGGCATTTATCTGGAGGATCTGTTCGTGCTGCCGGAATTTCGTGGCAAGGGCATTGGCAAAGCGCTGCTGATCCACCTCGCCCAGCTGGCGGTCGAACGTGACTGCGGCCGGCTGGAATGGTCGGTGCTGGATTGGAATACGCCGGCCATCGAGTTCTACAAATCGCTCGGTGCCGTGCCGATGGACGAATGGACGGTCTACCGCGTGACCGGCGACGCCCTGCCGGCCCTGGCTGCGCGCTCAGCCTGATGACGCGTAGCGAACTGTAGACGCTGTTAACACTTCGCAACACTCTGACCGATGCCAGGAGCACTGGTTGGAGAGCCGGGCAGCGGTAGCCTTGGTATTCTCGCGGCCTGTCCTCAAGGGACTGTTCAGGAGAGAGAAATGTTGCAGCGCAAGCATCCGGTCAAGAGTCTGCCTCTGGCACTCGCTGTGGCCGGTACCCTCACTGTATCGGCGCTCCATGCCGCTGATGCGCCGGTGGTCGATATTCCGTTTGAGCGGTT
Organism: Permianibacter sp.; assembly: GCA_046297695.1. Lineage (GTDB taxonomy): Bacteria > Pseudomonadota > Gammaproteobacteria > Enterobacterales > Permianibacteraceae > Permianibacter. The sequence goes on from JBKBHF010000003.1 coordinate 74,295, forward strand.
CACCCTCGACAACGGCCTGACCGTGATCGTGCACGAAGATCGGAAAGCGCCGATCGTCGCCGTCAACGTCTGGTACCACGTCGGCTCCAAGGATGAAAAGCCGGGCAAAACCGGTTTCGCTCACCTGTTCGAGCACCTGATGTTCAACGGCACCGAAAACTACAATGACGAGTATTTCGGGCCGTTTGAAAAAGCCGGCGCCACCGATCAGAACGGTACCACCAATACCGACCGCACCAACTATTTCCAGAACGTGCCGACCACGGCGCTCGACATGGCGCTGTGGATGGAATCGGATCGCATGGGCCACCTGCTCGGCGCGGTCAACCAGGCCAAGCTCGACGAGCAGCGTGGCGTGGTCCAGAACGAAAAGCGTCAGAGCGAGAACCAGCCGTATGGTCGCGCGTTCGAGTGGATCCTGAAAGGGGCTTTCCCGGTCGGTCACCCGTATTCCTGGACCGTTATCGGATCGATGGAAGATCTGAACAACGCCAAGCTGGATGACGTCCACGAGTGGTTCAAGCAGTACTACGGAGCTGCCAATGCCGTGGTCGTGCTGGCCGGCGACATCGACGTCAAGACCGCCAAGGAAAAAATGCAGCACTACTTTGGCGACATCCAGAGTGGCCCGCCGCTGGTCAAGCGTGAGGCTTGGATTGCCAAGCGCAGTGAGTCGACCCGCGATGTGATGTTTGATCGCGTCCCCCAGACCCGGATCTACAAGATCTGGAACGTGCCCCAGTTCGGCGCCGAACAGGCCGATCATCTGGATCTGGTGGCCGCCGTGCTCGGTGGCGGCAAGAACTCGCGCTTGTTCAAGACGCTGGTCTATGACAAGCAAATCGCTACCAGCGTGACCGCGTTCAACTGGTCGATGGAACTGGCCGGCCTGTTCGTCGTGCAAATCGATGTCGCGCCGGGCAAGGATGCCGCTGAAGCCGAGAAACTCGCGGATGCAGAATTTGCCAGGTTCCTGAAAGACGGTCCGAGCAAGGATGAACTGGCTCGGGTCAAAGCCTCGACCGAAGCCGGTTTTGTCCGTGGCATCGAGCGCATTGGTGGTTTCGGTGGCAAGAGTGATGTGCTGGCGCAATACCAGGTCTTCCTCGGCGACGCCGGCAAGTTCAAAGACTCGCTGAAAGAAACCCTGACGGCGACCGAAAAGGAAGTCCACACGGCGGCCAAGCAGTGGCTCAGCAACGGCGACCACACGCTGGAAATCCGCCCGTTCCCGACCTACAGCGTTGCCAAGGAAGGCGCGGATCGCAGCAAAGTGCCGGAGGTCAATTCGACTCCGGATCTGAGCTTCCCGGCGCTGCAGCGCGGTGAGCTGAAAAACGGCCTGAAAGTGGTGCTGGCCGAGCGCAAGGCGATTCCGGTCATCAATTTCGAGCTGCAGTTCGACGCCGGCTATGCCGCGGATCAGGGCGCGAAACTGGGCACCGCCAGCTTCACGATGACGATGATCGATGAAGGCACCAAAAAGCGCACGGCACTCGAGATCGCCGAAGAGGCCGAGCGGCTTGGCGCCAACATCGGTGCCGGTGCCGGCCTCGATACCGCCACCGTGACGCTGTCGGCGCTGAAGAAGAATCTGGATGATTCTTTGGCGCTGTATGCCGACATCGTCCGCAACCCGTCGTTCGCCAGCGACGAAATCGAGCGCAACCGGGCTCGCTGGCTCGCCGGCATCGCCCGGGAAAAGTCGCAGCCGGTGCAGATGGCACTGCGCACGCTGCCGCCGCTCTTGTACGGCGAAGGCCATGCGTATGCGATTCCGTTCACGGGTTCGGGCACCGAAGCGTCCATTGCCTCGCTGACCCGCGATGATCTGGTCGCGTTCCACCAGAACTGGCTGCGCCCGGACAACGCGACGCTGATCGTGGTCGGTGACACGACGCTGGCCGAGGTCATGCCGAAACTGGAGAAAGCGTTTGGTGACTGGAAAGCGCCGGCGACGTCGAAGCCGAGCAAGAATATCGGCACGGTCAATCATCCGGGCAAAGCGCGGGTGTTCCTGATCGACAAACCGGGCGCGCTGCAATCGGTGATCATTGCAGGGCAAGTGATGCCGCCGACCAACGTCGAGAACAACCCGGCCCTGCAGACCATGAACGACATTCTCGGTGGCCAGTTCTCGGCCCGTCTGAACATGAACCTGCGCGAGAACAAGAGCTGGGCCTACGGTGCCTACGCCCAGTTACCGGGCGCCCGTGGTCAGCGGCCGTACTTCGCCTACGCGCCGGTGCAAACCGATCGGACTGCGGATTCGATCAAGGAAGTGCTCAAGGAATACCGCGAGTACCTGAGCAGTCGTCCGGCCACCGCCGACGAGTTGCAGAAGAGCGTGCTGAACACCGTGCGTTCGCTGCCGGGTGAGTATGAAACCATGGCTGCCGTGCAAGGCGCGGTGTCCGGTATCGTGCAGTACGGTCGTCCGGACAACTACGTCGAGACGATCAAGCCGAAGTACGAAGCCTTGACGGTGGCCGATATCCAGGCCGCCGCGAAAGCCGAGCTGAAGCCGGAGCAGTTCACCTGGATTGTGGTCGGTGATCTCGCCAAGGTCGAAGACAGCATACGCAGACTCAACCTCGGTGAAGTCACCGTGATTGATGCGGACGGCAACAAGGTTCGCTAAGCGAATCGGCAGGGAACAAAGGGCGCTTCGGCGCCCTTTGTCATTTTTGTCTTGCTCGGTTGCTGAGCCAACGGTGACGAGACATGGCTACGCCAATATCGCCACCGCCAGCGCAAAATAAATGACCAGTGACAGCATGTCCTGGATCACGGTTGCCAACGGGCCGCTGCCGAAGGCGGGATCAATGTGCAAACGGTCGAGCAACCATGGCAGCAGCAGCGCCACCAGTGTCGCAATGGAGCAGGTCGCGAAAATGGCAGTGGCGACCGTGAACGCGACCGTCCAATCCTGCCAATGCCAGCCGATCAGCGGCAATGCCACCAGGCCGAGCGCAAGGCCGATGCCGATGCCGGATAACAATTCCAGCCAGATGACGCGTTCGATATTCACGCCGACCGACAGTCCGCGCACGATCACCGTTTCGGTTTGGGTGCCGACGGCATCGGCGATGTAGACAATGCCGGGAATGAAGAAGGCGAGCAGCAGGGTTTGCTGCAAACGCGATTCGAACCAGCCGATCACATCGGCGGCTGCCAGTGCGCCGGCAAGCCCAAGCAAAAGCCACGGCAAGCGGTGCAGAAACCGCCGTTGCAGCGGCTCTTCACTGGCGAGCCGGGCCATGGTCGAGCTTTTCAGAAAACCGCCGAGCCGGGCCAGATCCTCATCGTGTTCCTGCAACAGCACGGCGAGCAATTGGTGCGGCGGAATGAGGCCGACAAAGCGGCCCTGGGCATCGACCACGGCGAGTGCGGCTTCGCCGCGTTTGCTGGCCCTCCAAGCCGCCATTTCCTGATCGACACCGGGGCCGACCGTCGGGGCGTCGGCGTCCATGATCTGGACGATCGCCGATGCCGGATCGGCAATCAGCACATCTTCAATGCGGGCGATACCGCGGAACTGCTCGCCTTCGCAGACCACGATATGGCTGGCGCAATCGAACGCTTGCCGTTTGAGCAGCGCCTGCACGGCGGCGACGTTGTCGTGTTGCTGCACCACCGGCACCGCCGTCGTCAGCTGCGACGCTGCGCGCTCCAGCAGTTGATGGCTGTCGCGCAGCACGGTCGGTTGCTGGTGTGGACTCGGCTGGTGACGGCGGGGCAGACGCGACATCGGGAGCTCCAGCAATTCCGCTTTGGAAAGATCCAACCCAATCATCAGATCAGCAACAGCAGCACAACGCTGACCGTGCTGAGCGTTGCTGCGGCAAGCAGCATGTGTTTGCGCATCGCGGGACTGGCGAGCACGACCACCATTGCCGTTTTGGTCCAGGTATTGGTCAGCGTCGTCAGCAGAATGGCGCGGGTAGCAATGTCGGCATCGGTGCCGTCACGGACGAGGCTGGCGAGTGACAGCACCATGGCATCAACTTCGGCGAAACCGGCGAGCGCGGCGACACCGTACAGCGTTTCCGGCGGCAGATAGATTTCGCTCAGTTTCACCGTGAACAGAATCGCGGTAAAGAACAGCGCGAATTGCGTTGCCGACACCAGACTGAACGGATTCTTGATCGGCAGGCCGTTGCCATGATGGCCGTTGCGGGTGTGCCGCCAACCGCGCATGGTCAGCGCGAGACAAAGCGCGGCGAGCACCAGCATCGGCATGGCGATGGGTTTGAGCAGCGGCGCATGCACCACCGCCACCTCCACCAGCACGCGCAGGTACATCACGGTCCAGGCGAGCAGCACGCCGGTCGCCAGCATGGCGCTGGCATCGAGCTGTTCACGGCTGCGTTTGGCGAAATTCAGCGTCACGGCGGTCGACGACACCAGTCCGCCGGCCAGCGCGGTCAGTGCGGTGCCGCGGTTCGGCCCGAGCCAGCGCATGGCCACGTAACCGACCAGCGACAGCCCCGAGATCAGGATGACCAGCAGCCAGAGCTGGAACGGATTGAACGCGCCCCATGGATCGATGGCGCGGTTCGGGATCAGCGGCAGCACGATGAAGGTGGCGATCAGCAGCTTCAGACCGGCGTACAGCTCCTCGGTGCCGATCTGCCGGACCAGGCCATGCATCGGTTCGCGGAAGGCGAGGATGGCCGAGGTGGCGATGGCCAGCGCGACCGCATGTTCGGCGTGGCCGTACAGGGTCATGGCGCCAAGCAGGTAGACGGCGAGGGCAGCGACCGCGGTGGTGATGCCGGCGGCGTCGTTGCGGCTGCCATCGGTCGCGACGGGCTTGTCGACCGCGCCCGGGCGCAGGCCCAGCGGTCCGCTGATCAGCGCCAGCGCGATGAGCACAACCCCGAGCAGCCACGGGGCCGTGAGCTGCTGGGCGAGCCAGGCGGCAATGGCGCCGACCTCGGCAATCAGCATGAAGCTGCGCAGGCCGGCGGCGCCGTGGCCGCTGCGCTCCCGGTGCTTTTCCCGCTCGACGCCAACCAGGGCGCCAATCGCCAGCGCGATGGCAAAGTCGCGGATCAGTACCCCATCGGTGCCCAGTTCCATCCAGTCGCTCACATTTTGGCCCGTTCTGATCGCTGGCCGAACCGGAGAATCGGCGGCAAGTCATTGATTGGGCGGGATTTCTGTCAAGACTAGCAGCTTTTGGTACGGCGGAGCCTTGATCTGGCCGCCGATCCGGGAACGCCCTCGCTATAATGCCCGGTCCCGGCCGGTGCGCCGCCGGGCCGGGGCCCGCGTGGCCCCTTGAAAACGGCACTGTCCCGATCACAACCAGAACATTCAAAACCGAACATTCAGGAGCCAACCTTGTCGACTTCCGGCAACTCCCGCGTGCTGTCCGGCATGCGGCCGACCGGCCGCCTGCATCTGGGCCACTACCACGGCGTGCTCAAGAACTGGGCGCAGCTGCAGCACGAGTACGAATGCTTTTTCTTTGTCGCCGACTGGCATGCGCTGACCACCGGTTACGACGACACTTCGGCCATCGAAACCAACTGCTGGGACATGGTCATCGACTGGCTCGCTGCCGGTGTCAATCCGGGCGCGGCAACGATGTTCATCCAGTCGCAAGTGATCGAACACGCCGAACTGCATCTGCTGCTGTCGATGATTGCGCCGCTCGGCTGGCTGGAGCGGGTGCCGACTTTCAAGGAGCAGCAGGAAAAGCTCGCCGACAAGGATCTGCAGACCTACGGCTTCCTCGGTTACCCCTTGCTGCAAAGTGCCGACATTCTGATTTACAAAGCCGCGCATGTGCCGGTCGGCGCCGATCAGGTGCCGCATGTGGAAATCACCCGTGAAATCGCCCGCCGGTTCAACCACATTTACGGCAAGGAAAAAGGTTTTGAAGAGAAAGCCGAGGCCGCGATCAAGAAACTCGGCAAGAAAAACGCCAAGCTGTACGACGATCTGCGCCGGCGCTATACCCAGGATGGTGATGCCGCTGCACTCGATACCGCCCGTGCCTTGATCGAAGATCAAACCGGCATTTCGCTCGGCGATCGCGAGCGGCTGCTCGGTTACCTCGAAGGCGGCGGCAAAATCATTCTGCCGGAGCCGCAGGCGCTGCTGACGCCGGTGTCGAAAATGCCGGGCCTCGATGGCCAGAAAATGTCGAAGTCGTACAACAACACGATTGCGATGCGGGAAGACCCGAAAGACATCGAGACCAAGATCAAGCGCATGCCGACCGACCCGGCCCGTGTCCGCCGCACCGATGCCGGCAACCCGGACAACTGTCCGGTCTGGGAATTCCACAAGATTTACTCGCCGGAAGAAGTGAAAACCTGGGCGCGGCAGGGCTGCTCCAGCGCCGGTATCGGTTGCCTCGAATGCAAGCAGCCGGTCATCGACGCGGTGAAAGCGGAAGTGAACGTGTTCTGTGAACGCGCCAAGGAATTCGAAGGCAACAAGCAGCTGGTCAAGAACATCATTGCCGAAGGTGGCGAACGCGCCCGCGAAGTCGCGCGCGAAACCATGGCTGATGTTCGTGAAGCGATGCAGTTGTCTTACTGGTGATGAAGTAATCCCCCGCCTTGTCAAGGGCGAAGCAGGGAACAGGCTCAGTGCAAGTGCACTGAGCGCCTGCGTAGCGACAAGCATACTGTGCTTGGCAGGGCGGGGCTGGGGGTGGTTGAAAGCCCCGCGCGAAGTCACTGACTATCGCAAACCTCGGGAATTGAGCATGACCACAGGCGAAGAACAACAACCTGCTGCTGCACCGGCCGAAGCCGTCGCGCCGACCGGTGTGCAGGAAGAAATGCCGTTTGCGCTGATCCATGGCCAACCGCTGACCGCGATGCCCAAGGATCTGTACATTCCGCCGGATGCGCTGCAGGTCTTCCTCGAAGCCTTCGAAGGTCCGCTGGATCTGCTGCTGTATCTCATCCGCCGGCAGAACCTCGACATTCTCGATATCCCGATGCTGGAGATCACCCGCCAGTACATGGATTACGTCGAGATGATCAAGGCCTTCAATCTGGAGCTGGCAGCGGATTATCTGGTGATGGCGGCGGTGCTGGCCGAAATCAAATCGCGCATGTTGCTGCCACGGCCGGAAACCGAAGAGGGCGAAGAAGAAGATCCGCGCGCCGAACTGGTCCGTCGGCTGCAGGAATACGAGCGCTTCAAGAAAGCCGCCGAAGATCTCGACGCGATTCCGCGCATTGGTCGCGATGTCTGGGTTGCCAGCACCGATCTGCCGAATCTGGAGTTGGTCAAACCAGTACCGGATGTCGATCTGAAAGAGATTCTGATCGCGCTGCGCGATGTCATGAAGCGGGTGGAGCTGACCCAGTCGCACCAGGTGCACATGGAACCGCTGTCGGTCCGTGAGCGGATGAGTGCGGTGCTGGAAAAACTCTCCCAGGTACATTTCACCGACTTCCAGGCGCTGTTCACGCCGGAAGAAGGTCGCATGGGCGTGGTGGTGACCTTTCTGGCCATCATGGAGCTGTCGCGCGAATCGCTGGTGGAAATCATTCAATCGGAATTGTTCGGACCGATTCACGTTCGGGCGAAAATCCAGTGAAAGGTCTGGTCGAAATCATCGCATCACGTTCCGAACTGTTCAGTCCGATTCACGTCAGGGCAAAGATCCAATGAGCAACGAAGTCGAAATCAATGAAGTGCTGCCGGTTGATGTGTTTCCGCCGGCGGAAGAGCGTCTGGCGCAGATTCTCGAGGCCGCGCTGATGGTGGCGGGCCGGCCGTTGGGTCTGGACGAACTGTCATCGCTGTTCGATGAACACGAGCGGCCGAGCCCGACCGACATCCTGAAAGCGCTGGAGCGCATCCGCGCCGAATGCCAGACCCGTGGTGTCGAGCTGAAAGAAATCGCTTCCGGCTACCGGTTCACTGCCAAGCAGGATTTGGCGCAGTACCTCGCCCGGTTGTGGGATGAAAAGCCGCAGAAATATACCCGTGCGACCTTGGAAACACTGGCGCTGATCGCCTACAAGCAGCCGATCACCCGTTCCGAAATCGAAGAGATCCGCGGCGTTACCGTCAACACCCAGACCATCAAGACCTTGATGGAGCGCGACTGGATCCGCGTCGTCGGTCACCGCGACGTGCCCGGTCGGCCGGCGCTGTACGCGACGACCCGGCAATTTCTCGACTACTTTAACTTGAAGAGTCTGGACCAGCTGCCGTCACTGGCCGAACTGAAAGACTTCGACAGCCTGAACGTCGAGCTGAACTTCGAAGAAGCCCGGCAGACCGTCAAGACTGAAGTCGAACAGGACGCCGAAGTCGAAAAAGCCGTCGCCCGAATGGAGCAGGAACAGGCACTCAACGCGGCGATGGAGGCGGCAGGCATTCCGGAACCGGACGATGTGCCGCCGAGTCCGTCGGTGCATTGACAGGTTTTTGTTTTGCCCCTGAACGCAAGCGGAGTCGGTGCCTTGCTCCCGCGTTGATGTGTTTGAAGCCTTCGCCCTTGAGCGGAGTGGGTTGGGCAGAGGGTGAAGCTGTTTCGCGACAGTTTATCGGTAGCGGGCTATTCACCCTCACCCCAGCCCTCTCCCCTCGAGGGAGAGGGAGTCAGCGTGACTCGTTTGCGCTGATTAATACGGCGGTTCCGCTGGGCTTGAACTGCCCTATGTTTTTACAAGACGCCGATTCCCTCTGCGAGAGCAGACGGATGGTCCCATGAACGCGTGCTGTATTCGAAACAGTTCACGCCAAAGAAGGAAATCGCCATGAGCGAAAAACTGCAAAAAGTCCTGGCCCGTGCTGGCCTTGGTTCCCGTCGTGAAATTGAACAGTGGATTGAAGATGGCCGCCTGATGGTCAATGGCTATCCGGCGCTGCTCGGCACCCGGGTCGAACCGAAAGACGAAGTCAAACTCGATGGCCGCCGGCTGAGGCTGGTGCCGGAAGCGCTGGTCAATCGCAAGGTGCTGATGTATCACAAGCCGGAAGGCGAAGTGACCACGCGCAAGGATCCGGAAGGCCGGCCGACCGTGTTTGATCGCCTGCCGCCGATGCGCGGCAGCCGCTGGGTCGTCATCGGCCGGCTCGACTTGAATACCTCCGGTTTGCTGCTGTTCACCAATGACGGTGAAATGGCCAACCGCCTGATGCACCCGTCGCATGAAGTCGAGCGCGAGTACGCGGTGCGCATTCTCGGCGAACTGAAACCGGCCCAGCGCAAAGCCTTGCTGGAAGGCGTCGTGCTGGAAGACGGTCTGGCCAAATTCAACAGCATTGAATCGCGTGGTGGTGGCGGCAGCAACCGCTGGTATCACGTCACGTTGTCGGAAGGCCGGACCCGGGAAGTGCGCCGGATGTTCGAGTCGCTGGATCTGGTGGTGTCGCGTTTGATCCGGGTTCGCTATGGCCAGGTTGCGCTCGATCCGCTGCTCAAGCAGGGTATGCACCGGTTGTTGAATGCCGAAGAAATGGATCGTTTGTGCGAAGCGGTCGGCATTGAGCCGCAGGCACCGCGCGCCGAACGTCGCCGTGAGTATCAGCACAGTCGCCGCAGCGAGCCGATGACCGGCCGTGGTCCGGGCGCGGATCACGATGATGATTTTGAGGATGGCGACGACGTGGCGCCACGCGCCTCGGTGCGCAAGCCGAAAGTGATCGGCAGCAAGGATGATGATCTGCCGCTGGATCGGGTCGAGCGCGCCGCCGAATTGCTGCGTCGTCGTCGTGCCGCCGAATCGGCCGGCGTCGATTTCAGTGGCCGGAATCGCCGCTTGTCCGGCAAGCGCACGCTGCGCGAAAGCGAGCTGCGCCGCATTGCGGAAGCAAAGGCGGCGGCGAAAAAGCGCGAGGCCGGTGCAGCCGCTGGCGCTGGCAGCAAACACAGTCGCAGCACGGCGGCAACGACGCGCAGCAGTGCGACGCCGTCGCGCGCCGCAGCCGGCCACGGCACATCGACGCGCGGCGCGTCGGCAACAGCCCGCCCGAGCAGCCGCAGCGCGGATGCGCGTGCGACAACCCGGACGGGTACTCGCAGCGCGCCGAGTCGCGCCCGGTTTGAACGGGATGAAGACGAGCTGGCACCACGGCGGAGCACCCGGGCGAGCGCTCGCCTGAGCCGTGCTGGTGATGAAGACGCGCCGCGGCAACGCGCCGCCGGCAAAGCCGGTGCCCGCGTTGCGGCCAAACCGGCGGGCAAGTTTGCTGCAACACGTGGCGAGCGGAGCGCGAGCGCAGCAGCGCCGAGCGGACGCAGCAGTGCCGCTGGTGCGCGTGCGGGTGGCAGCCGGACCGGCAGCTCCGGCAAACCTGCCAGCCGTTCGAGTGCTACCCGATCGACTACTGCCCGTTCGACCACCGCGAAACCGGCGCGCAGCGATGTCGCCAAACCGACCAAGACGATCCGTTCAGGTAAAACCGGTAGCCGTAGTGGCGCACCGTCGCGCGCAGGTGGCAGTCGCAGCGGTGCTCGCCCCGGCGGCAAAACCAAGCGTTGAGGATGTTGCTGCCAGGTAGCGGCGATGACGCGAGCAAACGACAAAAGGCGCCACCCGGCGCCTTTTGTCATGGTGCGGCCTGATGCTGAACCGTCGCGGCGCCTGGCCCGGGTTTGCTTTTCCGATCCTGCTCGGCTTTAATCGCCGCAGCTTTGTTGGCGGTTCCCGATTCTGCTGCTGAGGTTGTCATGCCGGTTGTCCTGCAAACCACGCTGCTGTTGATAGGCTCCAATGTCTTCATGACCTTTGCCTGGTATGCCCATCTGAAGAACCTCAATGCCAAGCCGTGGTACATCGCCGCGCTGGTCAGCTGGGGCATTGCCCTGTTCGAGTACCTGCTGCAGGTACCGGCCAACCGGATTGGCTATACCGAGCTTAGCCTCGGCCAGCTGAAAATCCTGCAGGAAGTGATCACGCTGAGCGTTTTTGTTCCGTTTGCATTGTTCTACATGAACGAACCGTTCAAATGGGATTACGTCTGGGCCGCACTGTGCATTCTCGGTGCGGTGTATTTCATTTTCCGCAGCTGAGGCAGGGACCGGCAGATGATCGATGAGTCACGATGGCCGGCGGCGGACACCTCCACCGGTTTTGTCCTGCGGCTGGCCAAGGCACTGCACTCCTACGGTACACCGGCGTACGAGCTGGAGCGGGTGATCAATGACGTCGCCAGGAAACTCGGCTTTGGTCTCGAGTGTTTTTCGCTGCCGACCATGATCACCTTGTCGCTGTTTGAAGCGGATCGCAATTCGACCTTCGTGATCCGGGTGACGCCCGGTGATATCAATCTTGAGAAACTGACTCGCTCGCACGATATTGCCGAGCGGGTATCGCACGGTGAAATCGATGTCGCGGTGGCTGCCAAGGAGCTTGCTGTCATCACCTCGGCACCGCCACGCTGGGGCACGCTCGCCGTGATACTGAGTTTTGGTCTGGTGTCGTCCGGGGTGGCACGCGTTTTCGGTGGCGATTGGGCCGAGATGCTGTCGTCGTTGCTGATCGGTTTGCTGGTCGGGGCGTTGGCGATCTGGACTGCTCGCAGTCTGATTCTGACTTATATGTTCCCGACCATTGCGGCGGCGCTGGCAGCACTCGCGTCACATGGGCTCGCGCAAGCCTTGGGGCATACCTCGGCGTTTATCACACTGGTGTCGGGGGTCATCGTATTGCTGCCGGGCCTGATGATCACGGTCGGGCTGGCAGAATTGGCGACGCAAAACCTGGTATCGGGCACGGCGCGATTGTCCGGTGCCGCCATTTTGTTTGTGCTGATGGCATTCGGCGTTGCCGTCGGCGATCAAATCGGCGGCACGTTTTTTCAGAGCACGGCTTACACCGCACCGAAATTGTTGCCGGGCTGGACCGAGTGGTTGGCCGTGGTCCTTGCTGGTATCGGCTTCATCATCCTGTTCCAGACCCGTTTGCGCGACGGTTTTTGGGTCGTACTCGCCGGCATGATTGCCTATGCCAGCGCACGTTACGGCAGTTCGGTATTGGGCTCGACGGGTGGCGCCTTTTTCGGTGCATTTGTCATCGGCGGTGTTTCTCACTTGTTTCGTTTTGTCTTTGATCGACCGAACTCGATCATGCTGGTGCCGGGTATCATTTTGTTGGTGCCGGGCAGCATGGGCTTTCGCAGCTTGCATGCGCTGCTGGAACAGAACGTCGTCGCCGGCCTCGATATCCTGTTCCAGATGATATTGGCTGGTATCTCGCTGGTGATTGGCCTGCTGCTGTCGTCGGTGTTTGCGTTGCCGACTCGGCGTGAGCGCATTCGGCGCGGTGATGTGGCGGCGGCCGAAAGCGGGCGCTGAACGCGCAGCCGGATGTTGTGCCGGGAAGTCGGGAATCCGGGAAGTCGGAAAGTCTGTACCGGCTAAGGCGATTCAAGGCAGAACCAGTCAAAATCGATCAAGCAACGCAATCCAATGAGGTGGATGATGTCCGACACGATAAAGCAGGTTTTGATGTTTGCCGGAGCCAAGTCGGCCATTGAGCGCTTTGTGCCGGCGGCGGAAAAAGTGCTGGCCGGAACGCCGGCGCAAACGGTCGCGAACCATTACAGCGATACCAGCAACCAGTTTCACAGCGGCGAATGGACCGGGGAGCCGGGTACCTGGAAAGTCAGCTACAGCGAGCATGAGTTCTGCTATGTCACCCGCGGTCGGATCCGTATTGTCGATGCGGCCGGAACGGTAACCGAGGTCAAGGCCGGGGACGCCTTCATTATTCCGGCTGGTTTTAAAGGTACGTGGCAGGTTCTGGAGTCCGCGCATAAGTACTACGTTATCTTTGAGCCGAAGTCGGCCGTCTGACCTGGCCCGCTGCATATGGGTGTAAATTCTGCACAGCGGCGCTGTGCAAAAGTGAGACCCACGCCGTACAGAGCTGTCGCTAGTCTTGTTGCAGATGCGTTGCCGCGTCGTCACAAGAGGAGATAGCCGTCATGCGGGGTACAGCAATCGTGGTAATGGCCTTTCTGCTGCTCGGTGCAGCGGGATGCAGCGCAATGGCCGCGCGCAAATCGACCGTCGTTACCGATGCCGACAAAGTCGCATTGGTCAATGCGGCGGCACGGCAGCGTGGTGTCGAGGTCATTTGGGTCAACCCACCGCGGAAATGGTCCGAAACCGCCGGCAAGCCGGAGAATGTGGCCAAGAACTGACCGCGGTTGGCGCTGGAGGCGTCTGTCCGCTACATCTGCAGGATGCCGACCACAATGTCGACGGCGATGACCACCGACAGCAAGGTCAGATACAGCACGCCGATCACCATGAATTTGCTGAATGTCAGCAAATGACTCTGGCTGTACACCCGTTTCTGCATCAGATACAGATAGAGTGGCACACCAAAGACCAGTAACAGGCCGGTGATGGTGTCGGCCGCTTCGTCCAGCCAGCCCAGCTGACTGGCGAGCAGTTGCGACTGGCCTGTTATGCTGTTTATCACGATCAACAGCGTAAACAGAATGAACAGGAAACAGTGGCTGTGCAGCGCCACAATCAAGTGCTCCATGTACAGCCGGTTGGCAAACGGATAGAACAGCTTCAACAGCAGGGCAAACAGTGGCAGCAGAATGAACATCGACTGCGGCAGCACGCTCAGTACCGCTTTCGTCAGTTTTTTCGGATCGTTCTTGATCTGTTCGGCCTTGAGTTGCACCTCTTCGCTCATTCCCTGCAGCCAACGGTTGGCAAAATCCGGCAAGAACGGCAGCGGTTCAAACGCGCTGATTTGAATGCTGGGCGAGTTGGCTGCCGGTCGCACCGGTACGGCCGGTTCCGCTATGGCTTGGTCGCCCGTCACCGCCGGCGGTTGCGGCAGCGCCATCAGACTTTCACGTGCGCCTGGCGCCGTTTGCTCCAGTACCGCCGCAACCTCCGGTGAGCGCAGCGCGCGTTGCACTTCCGGGTCGGCGAGCGCGGCTTGGCCGGCGGCCATCGCTTCTGCGGCTTCGGCTTTTTCGGCGTCGGCATCGAGTTTGAAGTTGTCGCCAAGCGAAAACATCATGCCCGCGACCAGAAAGAACACCAGGCTGGCAATGACATACAGGCGTAGGGGCGGGACGTAGCGTTGGCGCCGCCCGGCGAAATATTCCTGGGTCAGAAATCCGGGTCGGAACAGCAACGGTTGCAGCGTGCGGACGGCACGGGAATCGAGGTTGAAGACATCGTGCAGGATGTCGCGCAACAGCAGGCCAGCGTGACGCAGCGAGGTTTTCTCATGTTGGCCGCACTGATAGCAGAACGGCCCCTGCATCGGGGTCTGGCAGTTCTGGCAGAGCCGGGCCGCCGGCTCGATCACGGTGGTGCTGATCAATCCGCGCGCTGACGGCGTGGTGGGCGACTGATCCGGACGCTGGGCCGGCAACTGGGAGGCATTCATGTCGGTAGAGACGTACCGCTGCTGCGATCGCAAACCCTGCGATCATCACTGTCGGCAAGGGTAAGCCAGTGCCGGACGAACGACAATCCATGCTGATGACGCTGCGCATGAGGTCGTCGGCGCCGACACGGTCATGAGGCGCTACGGCCCTGGCGTCGGTTCTCATCAATCTGGTTGCCAGCATTGCCGGTGCTATAGTGCGGTAATCGCGACCGTTTGCCACGTAAAGGACGTTGGCCATGGCAACGACAACACTCACCGATGATCTGCCGCCCGCGCTACAGCGCAAGCAATGGGCCTATGCGATTGTGTTCTTGCCGCTGCTGCTGCCGTGGCAGGGCCTGCGTTTCGGTACGCTGACCGGGTATGAGCTGCTGTCTCTGTACTGGACGCCCATCGTGGTGTTTGGCGTGGTGCCGGTTATCGACGGCTTGCTCGGCCGCGATACGGTCAATCCGAGCGACGAACAGGCGCGTGCGATGGCCGCTACCCGCTGGTATGTCTGGCTGACCTTGCTGTGCCTGCCCTTGCAGCTCTGGAATGTGCTCAGTGGTGTCGTGGTGGCGTCCGAGCTGGACGGCGTTGCCGCATGGCTGGGCTGGACGCTGTCGATCGGCACCATCAGCAGCGTGATGGCGATCACCGTGGCTCATGAACTGATCCACAAGAACGACAAGATCGAACAGCTGACCGGTGGCATTCTGCTCGCCACCGTTTGCTACGGTGGTTTCAAGGTTGAACACGTCCGCGGCCACCATGTTCATGTTTCAACGCCGGAAGATGCATCGTCGGCGCGTTTTGGTGAAAGCCTGTACGCCTTTGTGCCGCGCGCCATCTACCGCAACGTGCGCAATGCCTGGCGGCTGGAGGCGCAGCGTTTGCAGCAAAAGGGGTTGCCGGTCTGGTCGCGGCACAATGAGCTGCTGGGCTGGCACGGACTCAGTGCGGCGTTTGCCCTGCTGTTGCTGGCGGTGTTCGGTTGGTCGGGCGTGCTGCTGTTTTTCGGTCAGAGTCTGGTTGCGATCGTCCTGCTCGAAACGGTCAATTACATCGAGCATTACGGGCTGCATCGCCGGCGCGGCGAAGATGGCCGCTATGAGCGGGTGACCCACCAACACTCCTGGAATTCGTCACATCGGCTCAGCAATTTGCTGCTGTTTCATCTGCAGCGGCATTCCGATCACCACGCCTTTCCGAAACGCCGCTATCCGATCCTGCGTCACTTTGATGACAGCCCGCAGCTGCCGGCTGGTTACCCGGCCATGGTGGTGCTGGCGTGGCTGCCACCACTGTGGTTTGCCGTGATGAACCCGCGCGTGCAGGCTTATTACGGCGGTGCACCACAGCGTTGAAGCCTGCTTGCTGGCCGAAAAGTGGCGCGAGTGAAGTCAGGCTCGCGCCGCCCTGTCATTACATGGCGAGGTTCGACTCGCGGCATTGATTCTCGACACAGGCGCAGCCAGCCGGCTCCTGAAAACCGCAGATGCTGCTGCGTCCTTCTTTTTCACAAAGGGCTTTGGCCTGTTCCGGAAACGTTTGCACGTCTTTGTGCACACATTGCGGGGCGTAGCCACAGCAGTTGCCGACATTCTTGACCACGCACTCGCTGTCGGTTTCGCAGCGCCGGCTCAGGCTCGCCTGATATTGTTCCAGCGAGCCGGGTTCCCCGGTACTGGCGGCTGCGCCGCTCGCATCAGCCAAGGCTGGCGTGCCGGCGCTGCCATTCGCGTTGCTGCCAGTGGCGGCATCAACCGCGACGTCGCTGGTTTGACTTTCTGTTTGATCGGCAACCGGTGCCGTGCCATTGTCGGGTTGCGACTGGCTGTCATTGCAGCTGGCCAGCAGTATTGCGCTGATCAGCAGCAGAAGTGCGCGTGTGCTCATTTGTCACCCTCTTTGGCAAAGCCACTGATCACGATCGACAGTCCGCCGAGCACGATAAAAAGCGGCCACCATTTGCCGAAATCCCAATCGAGCAGCAACATCACCGCGACCAGGCCGGTTGCCAGCGCACCGATGCTGGTACCGGCCGCCTCAGCATCAAAACGGCCGAGCCGACGTACCCGGGTGACCACGCGAGTTGCCATCGCCACGGCCGGGATCAGAATGAACAGCGCCCACCAGTTGTCGATCCAGAGAAAATCCAGCTTGTAGCCATGCTCGCGCGCCAGGAACAGCAGTCCGATGACGATGATCACGGCGCCGAGCGAAAACCGGTAAATTCGTTTGTCAGTGCGGTTGTCGCCATCAGACGATTTGTTTTCCAATGCAGGCTCCATCTTGTTTTTCTCCCAAAAGGCATGCGGCAAAAAAGCATGCGCAAAAAGTGGTGTTTGTCGCGGCCTTGTTGGCCGGTGCTGGCGTGACAAGCCGCGGCAATGTTCAGGCATTGGCTTGTTCGTGGCGGAAGCGCCAGACGCCGATACCATAGGCGACCACGCCAACGCTGAGCAAGATGAAAAGCGGCAACAGCATCTCGCGGCTGCTGAACTCGCGCCAGATCGCGCCCTCCAGACTCAGGATGCCCCATTTGATCGGGCTGATGTGGCTGACCTGCTGCAACCATTCCGGCATCAGGAACAACGGAATCATCGAACCGCCGATCATCGCCAGCACCATCATGACGGCCCAGCCCATGCCATTGACCGCTTGTTCGGTTGGCGCAATGGCGGCGAGCAGGGTCATCAAACCGCTGAAACAGATGGCAATGGCCAATACGGCGGCGATCAGATGCGGTACCTGCGGCAAGGCCACGTGAAAGCCGAGATGGGCAACTGCCAACAGCATGGTCATCACGGCCAGCTGGGTCAGCAGACAGGCCAAGGCTTTGCCGGCCAGAATCGCGCCGGCACCGATCGGTGCGGCTTGCAGGCGCAGCAACGTGCCGCGCGTGCGCTCCAGTACTAGCGACACGCCAAAACCCATCAAGCAGCCGAGTACGGCCCACATGATCGATTGCGGAAACAGCACCGCATAGGCGTTACCCGGTCCTTTCTTTTCCAACACCACATCAGCGGTTTCGATCTGCAGCGGGGTCAGGCCATTGAAACCCTCGTCGCCATCCGTTGGCGGCTGCCAGCCGTTCTGCTGCACCAAGGTTTCCATTTTCGGCAGATAGTCCAGCAGCAGCGCGCGCCAGGCTGGCGGCATGTCGTCGTTGCGTTCGATCTGCTGACGTGATTGCTGCAACTGCGTGGCGAGCGTTTCCCCGGAACTGAACAATTGTTGAAAACGCTCCGCACCGTATTTCATCAGCACGCCTTGCAACAGGCCGGCTTCGGCTTCGCGGGCCGGGTCGACGCCAACTTGCACCGTCGGTGCCTGACCGCTGAAGCCGGCTTGCCAGCGTTCGCCGAAACCGGCCGGCACGACGAGATACGCGGTTTGTTTGCCGGTGCGGACGGCGTCGATGGCAGTCTGCTGGTCCGCTTCACTGAGTTTCAGCTCCGGTGCGGCTTTCAGTGTCGCGACGAATTGGCTGGCGGCGTCGCTCGGGTCTTCCTGCACTAGCACCACGGCGAGTGGCCGGCTTTTGCCACCGCCGCCCATGATGCTGCCAAACAGCAGCGCAAACAGCAGCGGAAAAATGAAGGTGAAAAACAGCGTGACCTTGTCGGTCAACAGCAGTTGAAGGTCCTTGCGGGCCATGGTCAGCACCGCGGCGAGAAATGCTTTCATGTTCAGTCCCTCAGGTGCTTGCCGGTCAGTTGCAGGAATACCGATTCCAACGTCGGCGGCCGCACTTCCAGCAACTCGACGCCAGCGTCGGTAGCGGTTTCGTGCAACAGCGAACGCAAGCTCGCCATGGCATTGCCGGTGCTGATCTGGCGCCGATAGCCGGCACGG
Source organism: Permianibacter sp. (assembly GCA_046297695.1). Classification (GTDB taxonomy): domain Bacteria; phylum Pseudomonadota; class Gammaproteobacteria; order Enterobacterales; family Permianibacteraceae; genus Permianibacter. The sequence goes on from JBKBHF010000003.1 coordinate 92,498, forward strand.
CGCAGGATGATCTCGCTGGTGCCGCCATACTGGACCAACAGATTGGGCACGCTGTCCAGCGCCAGCAGGCGGCCGTGATCGATGATCGCCACCCGATCGCAGAGCCGTTCCGCCTCTTCCATGTAGTGGGTGGTGTAGATCACGGTTTTACCGGCGGCTTTCAGCGCCAGCACGCTTTCAAACAGCCGATTGCGTGACTGCGGGTCGACCCCGGCGGTCGGTTCATCCAGCAAGATCAAATCCGGGTCGTGCACCAGCGCGCATGCCAGATTGAGCCGGCGCAGCATGCCGCCGGAAAAGGTTGCGACGGTGTCATCGGCGCGATCTGAGAGCCCGACCTGCGCCAGTGCCGTACCGATGGCTTCGCGTGCGTGCTGGCCGGACAGGCCGTACAGCGAGGCGAAAAACTGTAGGTTGCTGCGTGCGCTGAGCCGGTCATACAACGCCAGCTTTTGCGGTGCCAGGCCGATGCGCTGACGGATACGCGGCGTGCGCGGATCGACGCCATCGATCCGGACCTGACCGCGATCCGGAGCCAGCAGCCCGGTGATCAGGGCGCAGCTGGTGCTTTTGCCGGCACCGTTCGGGCCGAGCAGGCCGAGAATTTCGCCGGCTTTGGTGTGCAGGCTGAGGCCGTCGACGGCGAGTTGATCGCCGTAGGCTTTGCTGACGTTGTCCAAGTGCAGCATGGGGTGACTCCTTCAATGAGCAGTGCATTCGTCGTGTTTGTGGCAAGCGGGGCGCGCATACAGCGGCATCACACCGCCCGCAGCGCGCGCCAGTTCCGCTCCAGGATCACGATGGTGACGAGATACACCGCGACGATCAGCGCCGGGATCAGCACATAGCGTTCGGCCGGGAACAGATACCAGGCGGCGACGATGAGCGTGGTGCGCGCCAGCGTGTGAGCCAGACCAATCCAGTGCTGGATGATCCAGCCGAACGGGATCCACATCAGGCCGGTCAGAATGCCGACCGTCATCGGCAGCGAGGCCGGCTCGACCAGGGCAAACGGGATGGCAATCGCGTAAACCAGAATCGCCATCAGGGCACCGAGCAGGAACAGGTTGTCGAAGACGTTTTTCGGTTTGTTCTTGGCCATCATGTTTTCGCCGGTCAGCGTCGACAGGAACATGCCGAGATACACGATGCAGCCGGTACCGATGTAAATCAGCATGTTCTTGCCGAACGGTCCGACGAACAGCGAGCCGATGCCGATGGCGGCCCAGATCAGCGTGCCGGCAAGCGGCATCGCCAGAAAGCGGCGGCGGCGGAATTCTTCGCGCTGGATTTCCAGGCTGCGTGCATGTGTCGGGCTGACGGTGGTCATGTCCATCTTCGGGGCTCCTACCTGTGGGCGGTTTCGTGGGGTGACCGCACCGGGGTTGTCGATGGCGTCAGTGTCGGCCTGCGGCAACCGATGCGGCAGTGCCAGACGTCATCCGCGCGGTATGACATTTGTCATGCCGGCGGACTGGCTTGCAGAGCGGGGGATGGGGGCGGGACAATAGCGGCCGGTTTCTCGCGACGATTTTCAGGAGTTTTCATGCACGCGCATGCCCACGGCCATGTTCATGGCCCGGATTGCAACCACGATCACGAGCATGAGCATGTTCATGGCCCGGACTGTGACCACGACCATGATCACCACCATCCTGTCCAGGCGCCGGTGCGCAACCCGCTGCGCGAAGTGGGACGCAACGATCCTTGCCCGTGCGGTTCCGGCAACAAGTTCAAGAAATGTCATGGCCGCTGAAACGGGCTGCGGAGATCGACAATGAACCGTGACGTCCAGCTGCAGGAATGCAGCCGCTTGCTGGGCGCAATCCAGAAAGAGCTGATGCGGCTGGAATGCTGGGCCAGCATGCCGCCGCCGGCTGAGCGTTTCGCCAGCACGCTGCCGTTCTGTGTCGATACCCTGAGCATCGAGCAGTGGCTGCAGTTCGTGTTTCTGCCGCGCATGCAGGCCTTGCTGGATGCCGGCCAGGACTTGCCGCGCGGTGCCGGCCTCGCCAATTACGCCGAGGTCTGCTTTCGCGACAACATGGCGTCGCGGCGCGAGTTGATTACGCTGCTGCGGGCGATGGATGCGCTGCTGGTTGCACCGACCCGGCACTGAGCCTGTGGCGTCAGCCCGGTTCGGACAACGGCCGCCTTGCGCGGCCGTTTTCAATGCGGACCCCTTCCGCCCGCAGCCGTTGCAGCTGCTCCCGGTAGCCGGTTGAGCCTTCTGCCAGGCCGGGCCGGCCGTCGGCGCGCAACACCCGGTGCCACGGTAATGTTCCTCCTGAGGGCTGACGCGCAAGCAGCTGGGCGACCTGCCGGTGATAACCCGGCAAACCCGCGCGGCGTGCGACTTCGCCGTAGCTGCACCAGTCTCCGGCCGGGATGGCGGCAATGACGGCAATAAGACGCTGGTTCAGGTCCGAAGGCTGGGGCATAAACAGTTCAGTTGACAAAGCGGTGAGCAGTCCGTATATAGCTCGGCCGAATTTTTCACCAATTTGGTTGAGGTGGGCAGTATGGCGGGTATTGAAGGTCTGGACGAAGACTTTGTCGAAGTGGAGTCGAACGAGACCATTCACGTCAACGTCAACAGCAGTGCCGATGCGGCCAAGCATCCGCCGCGCTGGCGCCAGATTGAGATGTTGCGCGAGAAGCGGGAGCTGTCGCGGGTGTTGTCGGAATATGACGACTACGAGTTCGACGACAGCGAAGAAGAGTGAAGATCGACCGTTCCGGCGCCGCGCGGCGCCGGAACTGTTTTGGCCGGTCCGTGGTCAGAGTGGCTACCAAGCAGTCCGAAACAGTGTCGAGGTGTACGGTGTTGAGAGCGGTGGTAATGGCAGCGCTGGTGCTGCCGGGAGTGGCATTTGCAGAGGCCTGTGGTCGGGTGTCGACATTTTTTGAAGGGCCGGCGACCAAGCATGTCTACGAAGCGCGGATCGGCGTCATCGACAGCAACAATGTCTTGCTGGAAACGCCGGAACACCGCTTGAGCCCTGGCAAACATGAACTGCGGATTTACGAGTTCATCGATGCGCCGGAATTGAAAGTGCCGGCGCGCCATCGCGGCTATGGCAAGGTCCTGACGCTGGAAGTGGAAGCCAACAAGGTGTACCGCATCGGCGCCCGCTTCAATCACCTGAAACCATTTGATCGCAACGAGTTCTGGGAGCCGGTGGTCTGGCAGGTGTCGGAACAGCCCTGCGAGAAATAGCGGCCGCCGTCAACCGTCTTCGCCCAAGCGAGCTTTTTCCAAATCTCCGGACGCCGTGCTTGCACGGCGTCTTGCTTTTCTGGCTAGGCTTTTCCCGGCACGTGCCAAACGAAGGATCGGCAGATGCGCAAAGGGATGCGGTGGCTCCCGGTGTGCGGGGCGGTGTGTTGTTCGCTATGGGCTTCGATGTCGTGCTCGGTTAGCTGGGCGCTGACCGATTCGGTGCCGGCCGCTAGCGCCACACCGTTGCGCTTTGGCACCAGCGAGGCGCTAGACACTCCGCTGATCACATGGCAGCTCACATGGCAGCCGGGCCAGGTTGGCAAGCAGTTGCAGGGCGGTTTGTTGCCGGAGCTGCATCAGGAACTGGCCAAGCGGTTGCAGCGGCCGCTGCAGATCGTGTTGCTGGCGCGCAAGCGTGTGGCGCTCGCCATGCTCGAAGGTAAGACCGATCTGCATTGCTACCAAGCGCCGGAATGGTTTGGGCCGTTGGCCGGCAAGGTGCCGTGGTCGGTGCCGCTGTTCACCCTTCACAATCGCATCATTCGGCAGGCCAGTGCGCCTGCCATCAATACCCTCGATGATTTGCGTGGCCATGCGCTCGGCACCACGCTCGGTTATTTCCATCCGACCCTGGAACCGTATTTTCGCGATGGCCGTGTGCGTCGTGATGATGCTGGCAGCGGGCGCCAGGGCTTTCGCAAATTCATGGCCGGGCGTCTCGACTTTCTGGTCATGAATTCCCTGAGTCTTGATTGGCATTTGCGTGAATGGGCGCAGCACCGACCAGACACGCCGATGCCGATCAGCACGCCGCTGGTGTTCGATCCGGTGGAGGTTCGTTGTGCGCTGAGCCCGGCGCTGTCACGGCAAGCTGTCAACCGCGTCATCGACAGCATGCGTGCCGATGACAGTCTCGACGCCATTCTGCGCCGTTATCGCTGACGCAGATCTGGCTGGTGCCGCCGCGCGAGTGCCGAGCGTGCGTCAGCAATGTCTGTTCGAGCTAGCGACGGCTGAGCGAACGCTTGGTGAACAATCCATCAGTAGCCCAGTTCGGTCGCGAGCGAGCGGCCGTCCTGTTCGAACCAGACGTTCACCAGGGCATAGGCGACCGAGGCCCGGGTCGGCAATTTCATCTCGCCACGTTTGATCGCTGTGATGAGTTCATCGCGGCTCAACCACTGCGCGTGTTCCAGCTCGTGATCTTTCAGTTCCAGCACGTCGGCTTCGCTATTGGCGAAATACGCCACCATCAATGACGCCGGGTATGGCCACGGCTGCGAAAACGCATAGCGTGGCACGCCGGTGATGCGCAGGCCGGTTTCTTCCATGACCTCGCGCGCCACCGCTTGCTCCAGGCTTTCGCCCGGTTCGACAAAACCGGCAATCATGCCGTATCGGCCGGCCGGCCAACTGGCTTGCCGGCCAAACAGCAGTTTGTCGCCGTGCGCAATCGCGACGATGATCGCCGGATCGGTGCGTGGAAAATGATTGCGCTGGCAGTACTCGCAGTGCCGGCTGTGACCGGCTTCCTGCATCACGGTCGGTTTGCCGCAGCCGGCGCAGAAGCCGTGTTCACGGTGCCAGTGCAACAAAGCCTTGGCCTGACAGGCAATCAGCAGATCCGTGCTCGACAAGCTCGCCGCGTGCTGGCGCAGATCACCGAAATCAGCGGTACTGAAGCCGGCGCTGTCCGGTTCATCGAGGCGTACGGCAAAGGTCGGGATGCCGTCATACAGGCCGAGAAACACCGCGTGCTCGCGCTGGCTTGCCGACAACGCGGTCATCGCTTGATACGGGCTCGCGCCGAGCAGCGACAGCGCATCACCATACATGGCCAACACCCGCGCATCGGTGCGCGCGCGCAACGCGGCTTGTGCCGCCTCATCCTTGCGCAGCAGCGCCTCCCGTTGCAGCGTGTAGTGCAGTAGATCAGCGTGGAGCAGATCGGCATGCAAGCTCATGTCATCACCTCAATGGCAAACAGCGAGAATCCGGCCAGCAACAACCACAGCAGCACGGCGAACAGCAGCGGCCGGAACGAGATCGATTGCAGCGTGGCGCGGCTCAAGCCGGCGCCGAGCCACAGCAGCGACAGCGCAAACAGCGCCCGCGCGGCCGTGTTGATCGGTTCAGCCCAGTTCGCCAGCGCCGGGAATACGGTGCGCAGCAAACTGGCGATCAGAAACAGCGAAATAAACAGCGGAAACGCGCTCTTGCCGCCGCGTTGCCGGTAGACGATGCCAAAGCCCAGCACCAGCGGCACGATCCCGATCGCGCGGGCGAGTTTGCCGGTAGTGGCGACCGCGAGTGCTTCGTCACCAAAACTGGCGGCGGCGCCGACCACCGAGCTGGTGTCGTGAATGGCGAGCGCGGCCCACAGCCCGAACTGGGCCTGACTGAGTTCCAGCCAATGGCCGAGCAGCGGAAACAGCCACAGCCCCAACGCGTTCAGCAGAAACACCACGGCCACCGCAATCGTGATGCTCTCGCTTTTGGCGCGCAGTACCGGTGCCAGCGCCGCAATGGCGCTGCCGCCGCAAATGGCGGTGCCGGCGGTCAGCAGCTGGCCGAGCACACGTTCCACCCGCAGCAGCTTGGCCAGGCCGTAGCCGGCCACGAGCGCCAAGGTGATGGTGACGACGGTAATGAAAAGGCTGTCGCGGGCGGTCGCCAGCACGGTCGCCAGTGGCAGGCCAAAGCCGAGTCCGACCACGGCGGTTTTCAGCACCGTGCCGGCGGCGCGGGTGCTGGCGCTCGCCAGCGGGTTGCCAAGGCTCAGCGACAGGGCAATGCCGGCCAGCAAGGCCAGTGAGGTGTCGAGCCAGCCAAGCAGGCAGGCCAGGCTGGCCAGCGCCAACAGCAATGCGGCGAGCCGGTCCCGGCTGCTGTGGAGCGCGCGCAACTGGGCGAGAAAGGAGACAGCCATCAACTGGACAACCGTTCAGCCAGAGGGGCAAAGGCGGGCATTGTGAGCGCCCATTCGGTGCCCGGCAACCGCCAGACCCGTCCGCGCGGTGCCTCCAGTACGGCCAAGCGGGCGGTTTACGTTTGGTAACAGAGCCCGGCAATCGGTCACAGTCTCGGTGTTATAGTTCACTACAACACCGCCACGGCTAGTGCGCTTTCTGCGGCGTGTGGACAGTCCCGCAAGGGGCGCCCAGAGCGTTGGCTGGGCCGGCAGTCCCGGTCGGTCCGGGCCAGGCACCATCCCAAGGACGGCTGCGGCAGTCCTCGAACAGGCGATTAAGGAGGCGTATGCAAGCAGAGTGGAGTGAAGAAGCGCCGATCTACCGGCAGCTGCGCGAGCGCATCGTGCAGCTGATTCTGGAAGGCGCATTGGCCGCTGGCGATGCGTTGCCGTCGGTGCGGCAGGTGGCGGCGGATTACCGCATCAATCCGCTGACCGTGAGCAAGGCATATCAGGAATTGTCCGAGGAGAACATCGTGGAAAAACGACGCGGGCTCGGCCTGTACGTCAACGAAGGCGCACGGGAGAAGCTGAAAACGCAGCTGCGCCAACAATTCCTCGACGAAGAGTGGCCGCGGCTGCTCAAGCGCATGGAGCTGCTGGATCTGACGCCGGCGGAATTGCTGGCGATGAGTCAGCGTGGGGGTGCGGCATGAACATGAACGCCACCACCTTGGTGCAGGGCCGCGCCATTCACAAAGCGTTTGGCAAACACGATGCGCTGGCGTCGGTTGACTTCAGCATCGAGAAAGGTCGCATTGTCGGCTTGATCGGCAGCAACGGTGCCGGCAAGACCACGCTGCTGCGGGCGATGCTGGGCCTGACCGATTTCGACGGCGAGCTGTCGGTGCTCGGCATGGACCCGCGCACGCAGCGCGATCAGCTGATGGAGCGCGTTGCTTACATCGCCGATGTCGCCATTCTGCCGCGCTGGCTGCGCGTCGATCAGGCGGTTGACTACGTCGATGGTGTGCATCCGCGCTTCTCGCGTGAGCGCTGCATGCAGATGCTGGCGAAAACCGAGATCCCGGCCAAAGCCAAGATCGGTACCCTGTCGAAAGGCATGGTCGCCCAGCTGCACCTGGCGCTGGTACTCGCCATCGATGCCGAGCTGCTGATCCTGGATGAACCGACCCTGGGTCTCGACATCGTCTATCGCAAGGCGTTCTACGAAACCCTGCTCGGCGACTACTACGAGCGCGAACGCACCATCGTGCTGACCACGCATCAGGTGGAAGAAGTGCAGCACCTGCTGACCGATATCCTGCTGATCAGCAAAGGCAAGCTGGTGCTGGATGCGACCATGGATGCGGTCAGCGAGCGTTACACCGAAGTGATGGTGGCGCGTGAGCAGCTGGACGCGGCGCGGGCGATGAAGCCGATCAGCGATCGGGAAGTGTTTGGTCGCCATGTGCTGATGTTCGAGAACATCGGTCGTGACCAACTGCGCAGTTTGGGTGAGCTGCGGACACCCGGCATTGCCGATGTGTTTGTTGCCAAAATGACGGAGGCACGAGCATGAATAGCAAAGCCTTTGCCACGCTGATCAAGCGTGAGTTGTGGGAACACAAAGGCAGTCTGGTCTGGACGCCGATCATCGTCGCGGCCGTGCTGGCCTTGCTGAGTGGCTGGCTGGTCATTCGCGGCGCTTATGAAATCGGCAGCTCGCCGGAATTTCATATCGATGGCGAAACCGTGCAGATCAGCAATGTCGCGGCCAAGCTGAACAACATGACTGACGAAGAACGTGCTGACGCGGTCAAGGCCGGACTGACCGGGCTGAAAGTGCCGTTCGATCTGCTGATGCTGATCATGCTGCCGTTCTATTGTGTTGCCGCGTTGTTTGACGAACGCAAGGATCGCTCGATCTATTTCTGGCGGTCACTGCCGGTGTCGGATTGGCAAACGGTGCTGTCGAAACTGGTGACGGGTGCGGTGGTGTACCCGGCCATCATCCTGGCTTCGGCCGCGGCGCTGCAGCTGGTCTGGATGCTGATCGCGACTGGTCTTTGCTGGTACATCGGCGTCAGTGCCTGGAGCACGGTCTGGGCGCCCAGTGTGCTGCCGTGGTTCTGGCTGTCGAGCTACCTCGATTACCTGCTGTTGATGCTGTGGATTGCGCCGTTCCTGGCGTTGAATCTGGCCTTGTCGGCGGCTACCAAGCGTCCGCTGGTGATTGCGGTGGTGTTGCCGCTGGCGCTGATGCTGATCGAAGAACTGGTCAGCGGCACCGAGTACATCGGCCAGTGGATTGCTGATCGTTTTGTCGGCATGGCGGCCCTGATCTGGGGCGGGATCCAGAACGTGGCGGAATCGGGCGAGGCGTATCCGTTTGCTCGCTACAGTCATGGTCTGGAAGTGCTTGGCAGTGGCCAGTTGTGGTTTGGTCTGGTGCTGACGGCGTTGCTGTTGGTCGGTGCGGTCTATGCGCGCCGCCGGCTGCAGGATGTTTGAACACAAGTTTTCGGCGAGCGCGCCATCGTTATGGCGCGCAGTGAATCACCCGTACATCAATCCCCATACATCAGTACAAAGGATGTGAAAATGAGAAAGACGATTCTGGCATTGTCGCTGGCGCTCAGCACCACGCTGACCGGTTGCGTGATTGCGATCGGCCCGGACGGCTTCGACAGCGGCGACAGCGTGACTCGCAGCGACCGCAAGATGCGGGAAAAAATCGCTGCATTGCCGCTTGGCCAAACCCTGGCGGCGGTCCGCGACGAACTGGGAGAGCCGCAGTTCACCGAAGCCTTCAATGGCAAGGACGGCGAGTACCGCGTGTACTTCTACCGGACTCACCGAACCCAGGAAGACGGTGAAACCACCCGCGACGAAACCACGCCGCTGGTGTTCCGTGACGGCAAGCTGATCGCGGTTGGCATGGACGCTTACCGCAGCGCCACCCAGGCGTGATAGCGGTCGGTTTCACCGGCCCATGAACGCAACAAGGCAGACCGCGGTCTGCCTTGTTCTTTTACCCGGTCAGCAATCGGTTGGCACGGGGGCCATGGCGCGTTTGCCGCCGCGCGGTGCGGCTGTCGCCAGCGGCGAGATATGCGAGAATGCGCGCCCCGCGATTTCCCCGTACCGGACCGCCCGCGATGAGCGCACCCGAGATGTCATTGAGCGACTGGCTCGCCCGTTTGCCAGCCGCGGAACAGCAGGACTATCAAGCCCTGATTGCCCGCTTGCAGCAAGTGGGCGATCCGGAAAAACTGAGCCCGCAGGAGCGGGCGGCGCTGGCCGAGATGGCCAATCGCTATGCCGCGGCCGGCGGTACCGCGAGTCCGGCACCGTCACCGGCAGCGGCAGCTGCGGCGCGCCTGAACCGGGCGGCGCCGGCACCGGTTACATCGGCACCGGTAAGTCCCGGCATCCAGCCGATCAGCGCGGCGTTTCTGCAAACGGAGTTCGTTGCGTTCGTTCGCGAAGTGTTGAACCGTGACTGGTGTGCCCGCGGCGGCACGCTGCAGGATGCGGTGTTGCACACCTTCGAGCAGAAATGGTTGCCGGACGAGCTGCGTGACGAGCAGATGTGCGCGCAGTTGTACCGGCGCTACCAGCGTGACATTGATCAGGCCAATGGTTTTCGTCAGGGCCTGCCCGGCAATCAGCCGTTGGCAGGCGACAAGCGCATGGCAGTCGGTCTGGCCTGGTTCACCACGATCTACAAAATGCACCAGCTGTTGCTGCAGGGCATCGATCCGGACAGCTGAGTTGGAAAGAATGTGTGCCGGAAAGAAAACGGGCGCCGCTGGCGCCCGTTTTCCTTTGCTGTGTCAACCGTCACTGCAAGCGTGCGGCACCATCGAGTCGCAGCACAGTGCCATTGAACATGCCGTTGTCGATGATGTGATTGACCAGCGACGAGAATTCGTCCGGTCTGCCGAAGCGCGGCGGGTAGGGAACTGACGTGGCAAGCTCCTAATGTCGGCAAGGCTTCCATTTCTGGGAAAACCGGTCCGTTAGCGCTGCCGGCATCCGGATCGTGCTTTCGAGCCACAGCGCAATCTGGACGCAATGCCGCTTCAAGACCGACTAACGCCCCAATTCAAAGCCGGTCCGTTCGGTTTGAGCAAGTCGCTCAATTCTATATATCCCCTTCAAATGGTCTGGGAGCCAAAGTTCGATGAGCATTCTGGCATGCTGAGCATGATCTGCTTTCGCGCGTACGTACTCGTTCATGCCAATGACGCCATCACGGAAAGCTTGCTCTGTTAACGCGAGCATGTCTTGGGCTGACTCGAACTGCTCTCTACCAAACTCGCTCAAAAACATCACGCCGTTTTGATATGCGCGGATGAAATAGTCTCTCTGCATCGCTTTCAGTTGACGGGCGAGCTCTTTGCGCGACAGATTTTCTGTGGAGTGGTATGGCTTTATTGCGATAGTGGAGTGTCGCGTTAGATCTGTATCAAAGATTTCATCTATAACGCTTGGCTTGAATACCCTTTCTGATATGCGGAAGTGACTGTTGTGAGCTTGCTGTAAGGTTGATGCTTCGTGCTCACGTGATGTGATCTTATCTCTGATTTCTACGCGAATAGAACTCCGCAAGCCATCGCCGATTCTGGCTTCTCTGATGTCAGTTATCTCGTGCCATGGAAAGAAGTGCCTGCTCTTGTAGTGAATGCCTTCTTTTGTAATCAGGAGTAACGGCCGAATTGTGAAGCGCGCTGCAAAGACACTAACCAGAGTAAAAAAAAGAAAAGCAATAGCGACAGCTATCGTTTTTTTATCTGAATACACCAATAGAGCGGCGGCTAGTCCTGCGAAGGCAAACAAGACGGCGGCGACCCAGTGCCGGTACCGGATTGCTATGGATTGAGCAGCCATGTCGATGACGGTGCCTTGAGTGGCTCTCGGAGCAGGCTCGAAACTGAAGCCTGCTCGTTCGCTTTATCTTTGTCACTGCAGGCGCGCAGCGCCATCCAAGCGCAGCACGGTGCCATTGAACATGCCGTTGTCGATGATGTGATTGACCAGCGACGAGAATTCGTCCGGTCTGCCGAAGCGCGGCGGGTACGGCACCGAGGCGGCCAGTTGGGCGCGGATTTCATCGGTGACGTTGCCGAGCATCTGGGTGTCGAACATGCCGGGGGCAATCGCCATCACGCGGATTTTCAGCGCCGCGAATTCGCGCGCCAATGGCAGCAGCATGCCGACGACGCCGGCTTTCGACGCGCTGTACGCGGCTTGGCCGAGTTGGCCTTCGAATGCCGCGATCGAAGCGGTGTGGATGATGACGCCACGATCCTCGTCATCGGCGACGACATTGTTCTGCATGTGACGGGCCGCCGCCTTGGTCAGCAGGAAGGCGCCGATCAGATTGATGTTGATCACTTTCTGGAAGAACGCCGCTTCCATCGGACCCTTTTTGCCGAGCACGCGACCGTTGCCGAGAATGCCGGCACAGCTGACTGCCACCGTGACCGAACCCATCGCCTGTGCTGCCGCGTCGACGGCGGCATCGACTTGTTCGGCGTTGCTGATATCGCAGCTGAAGAACTGCGCGTTCGCGCCCAGCTTGGCGACCGCTTGCGCGCCTTGTTCGGCATTGATGTCGAGCAGCGCGACTTTGCCGCCGCGGGCGATGATCGATTGGGCAACCGCGAAACCGAGGCCGCTGGCGCCGCCGCTGATGACGGCGTGAAGAGTGGAAACGGGCATGAGAACAAGTCCTGTGGTCGAACGCGGCAGGACCACCGATGCGGTGGTCGTCGCTTAAGGGGCAAATCGGCCGGCATTTTAGCAGTCAACACCGGCGTCGGCAGCGCTTGTGCGGTCGGGCCAGCCGGCACAGACCCGCTGGCGTTTACGGCGATGTCGCGAGCAGGCGTCAATGCGCCGGATACAGCGGCGGCAGGGCCGAGGCCTTGTTGCCGGTGCTTGACGCCGGCTGCAGCGGTCGCAGCCGTGGCAAGACGGCGGCCAGCTCGTCGCCGCGCCAGCGCTGCGGCGGCGGGCCGTACAGCGCCTGCTGCAAGTCGCGCAGCACGTTGGCAACCGCCGGCTCCTGAATTGCCGCCAGGGTGTCCAACGAATCGGCGCCGGCCCACTGCAACATCCTCTGCCGGGCCGCTTTCGCGTCATGGCGCTGGCAGGCATCGCGCACCGCCCGCAGCGTGGCTTCACTCGACGTAGCGGTGTTGTGCTGGCTGCCGGCTGCGGTTTCTGCCGTGTTCAGTCGGGTGCCCGCGCGCCGCGCGCGCCACCACAATCCCAATGTCGTCAGCCAGAGCAGAGCGAACAGCGCGGTCAATGCCGGCCAGTAGCTTGCGTAGCCGGCGGAAATGGTCGCAGCGTTTGGCGAATGAGCCAATGCCGTTTCGGCAGTAGGGGGTTGCGCCAGTGATTGGTTGGCGCTTATCGCGGGTGTGGTTGGCGCCGTTTGCCTGGGCGCACTCGCCGGCGCGATCGCGTTGCCGGCGGCAGCGGCCACATCGATCTCCAGTAACGGCAGGCTGGCTCGCTGCGACGTTTGATCGGACAGTCGCCACCATTCCAGTTGCAGCGCTGGCAACTGCACCCGGCCGGCGCGCAGTGGCACCAGGGCAAATTTCTGCGTGCGGGTCGTGCGCACGCCGCTGGCAATCCATTGCGATTTGTCCTGCGCCTGATCCGGATAGATTTTCCAGTCGCTGCCAGCGTCCGGTTGCAACGCCGGCAGCTGCGCTGGCAACACGCCGTCCGCTACTACCGTAATGGTCCAGGTCAGCGGCTCGCCGACCCGATACGGTTCACTGCTGATGGCATCGGCGAGGTCGAGTTGCTGCGCCGGCAGCCAGTTGTCGGCCCGAGCCGGTGCTTTGACGGTAATGGTTATCGGCTGGGTTTCCAGACTGACCGGCTGCGTTTCGCTGAAACTGCCAAACAGTGACAACTGCCGATCCTGGTTGATGTCGCCTTGAAACCGGATCGGATCGATCACCAGCTCGCCGGCCTGTTGCGGAAAAATCGCATAGCGGCGCTCGATCACCAGATAGCCGACACCGTTGATCGCGGTTTCATATTCGCTGTCGTCGCCGAGTTTCTGCACCAGTGCGGTCGGCAGATTGGGTTCGCTCAGCTGGGCGAATCGCATCGGCACATTGCGCAGCAATTGTACGGTCAGGATGAGTTGCTGCTGGGCATAGACGCTACGCTGATCGACGCTGGCTTTCAGCAGCACCGGCTGGTTACTGGTCACGGCCTTGCTGTCAGCGGCCAGCACCGAGACGGTCAGTGGCGCGCTGCGATCTTTGCCAACCTGGATGGCCGGTATCGTGTAATCACCGGTCTGCCGGGCCACCAGGCTGTAGCGCCAGCTGCGTTCGGCGCTGACTTTGCCATTGACGATCGAACGCGAGTTGATGCTGTTGCGGCGCAACTGCTGAATGCCATCCGGCCAGACGATGTCGGGTTCATCGGCATCGCTGTCGTCGGTTTTCACTTCCAGCGTAAATGTCTCATTGACCCGGACCGGGTTGCGGTCGAGGCTGACGCTGAGCTCGGCCCATGCCGGCGTCATCAGCAGCGCAGCCAGCGCGGCGATTATGTAAAAAAACGGCCTTACCATCGTTGTTCCTGATCGGTTTGCTGCGTGTCTTGACCACGACGCAGGTATTCCAGTTTCATTTTCCGGCGCAACAAACCGCCGGGGTCGTCCGGCAGTTGCTTCAGCGCGGTCGGCAGCGGCGTTTCGTTGGCCGGCTTGGCTTGTTTGTCGTCCATCGCTGGCGCTTGCTGTTGGCTGCCCGTTTTGGGTGGCTGCGGGTCTTGCGGCGCATCGGTCGGAGATTGCGCCAACGGCTGTTCCGGTTTGTCGTCCGTTGCCGGCGGCGGTTGTTCCGCACCGTCCTGCTCACCTTGCTGGGCGGTGCGCTGCTGCTGCTTGGTGGCAGCAGCGTCGGAAGCGGAAGATTGCGCGGTGTTCTGTTCGGTCTCGGTTTGTTGATTCGACGCCGGGGTGCTTTCGCCCGCTTCACCTTGCTGCTGTTGCTGCTGATTTTTCTGCTGCTGGCCGGACTGGGCGTTTTGCTGCTGCTGGCGATAGTTGGCCACGGCGTCGCGGTTGGCTTTGGCTTCGGCAAAGTCGGGCTGGCGCGCGAGCGCGGCGTCGTAAGCGGCGAGCGCCTCATCGAGCTTGCCAGCTTTGGCCAAGGCATTGCCGCGATTGTAATGGGCGCTGGCACTGTCACCGGCGAATTGCTGCGCGGCCTCGGCAAAGTTGCCGGCGCGGTACTGCGCGGTCGCACGCCAGTCGGGGTGTTGAAAGGTAGCAGCGGCGGATTGGCTGTCGCCGTTTGCCAACATCTCAGCGGCTTGCTGATCCGGCGTTTGCCATAGATCCTGCCACCAACCGGCTTCGCTACGCGGACTGACGGTGACCGAAACGAGGAAAACAACCGGCAACAAACTGCCACGCCGAAACGCCAGCAGCATCAGCAGCAAGAGTGGCAACACCAGCCAAGGGCCAACATCTTCACGCAAGCGCCGGTCACCGTCGACCTGGCGGTGTTCGCTGGTCCAGTTGGCGTCAGCAAAAGTCAGCGATTGCCAGTCGCTGTCATCGGCCGTCAGGGTCGCCAGTTTGCCGCCGACCGAATCCACCACGGTTTGCAGCGGTGCCAAATCCAGGCGCGCCAGGATCACTTTGCCGCTGTTATCGGTCAGCAGGGCTCCGTTGGCCTGGCGAACCGGCGCGCCGTCAGGGCTGCCGACCGCCAGCACGGCAAGGCGGATGTCGTGCGGCTGCAATACGGCCAGTATCCGCTCGACTTGATCAGGATCGATACCATCGGTGATCCAGATGATTTCACCACTGCGGTGACCGGCATCATGGAGCAGGCGCAGTGCCCGTTCAAACGCCAACTCCGGTCGGTTGCCACTGACCGGTGGCAAATCGGTACTCAGCACGGGCACCTGAGCAGCGAGCGTTTTGGCATCGGTCGCCAAGGGTGTCAGCACGTGGGCACTGCCGGCATAAACCATCAGCGCCTGTTCACCATCGCGCGGGGTGTTGAGGGCATCCAGCAACTTCAGGCGCGCGCGCGCCAAGCGCGACGGTTTGACATCATCGGCGTTCATCGATGGCGACAAATCCAGCAGATAAACCCGGGCGCTGTCGCGTTGGTACAGCTGCACCTTCTGCTGCTGAAAACTCGGGCCGGCCAGTGCCAGCACCGCCAGCACCCACGCGCTGGCAATGGCAAGCAACGGTCGCCGTGTACGTTTGCCATCCTGACCTTGTCGCAACAGCACCCGCAGCAGATGCGCATCAATGATGTCTTGCCAACGGCCGGCGCCGACCGGTTGTCGTGCGAGCCACCACAGCAGCACCGGTAACGGCAGCAAGGCCAGCAGCCACAGTGGCCGCAGCCAGACCAGTTCGCCGAGCAGCTGCAACAAGGCGTCGATCATGTCTGCTGCTCCGCCCGGTTGACCGGTGCTGCGACGCTACGAGGCCGCAGTGCCAGCAGCCAGCGCCAACCCGCCAGCACGAACGCGATGGCCAGTGGCCAATAGAACAATGCCGTTTGCGGTCGCACGGTATCGCTGTCGCTGGCGACCGGCTCCAGCGTGTCGAGCTGACGGTAAATGTCGCTGAGGCTTTGCTGATCGCGGGCGCGGAAGTAATCGCCACCGGTCGCTTCGGCAATCCGGGTCAACGCCTCCTCATCCAGATCTGCCGATGGATTGACCCGGCGCCGACCAAACGGCCAGTCGTTCACCAACATTTCATCGGCCCCGACACCGATGGTGTAGACGGTAACGTTTTCCGTTTTTGCGATCTGGGTCGATTGCTCCGGTGTCAGCGTGCCGCTGTTGTTGGCGCCATCCGTCACCAGGATCATCGCGCGCCGGGTCGCCGGACTGTCATGCAAATGTTTGAGCGCCATGCCCATGCCGTCACCAATGGCGGTGCGCTGGGCGCCGGCGAGGCCAATCTCGGCTTCTTGCAGCAATTGCTTGATGGTGGTGCGATCAAAACTGAGCGGCGCTTGCAGATAGGCGCGCTCGCCGAACAGCACCAGGCCGATGCGATCACCGGTGCGACGTTCAATGAATTCACCGACTACCTGTTTGAGCACGTCGAGTCGGGTTGCCGGTGCGCCATTCAAGGTCAGATCGGTCGCTTCCATGCTGCCGGAAATGTCGATGGCGAGCATCAGATCGCGGCCGGAACGCGGTTGGCTGATCGCATCGCCGAGCCAGCGCGGTTGCGCCGCCGCCAAAACCAGCAAACACCAGAGCAGCCACAACAGCGAACGTCGACGCGGATCGCGCGACGGTTGCTCGCGGCTGGCGAGTTGTTGCCAGCGGGAGAAAAACGGCAGCCACAAGGCGCTGCCTTGCAGTTCCGGTCGGCGCGGCCGGATCAGCAGCGGCAGCGGCAATAGCACCAACAACCAGGGCAGCGCAAACTCAAACACGGCGAGCCCTCCACCGCGATGGCTGTTGCTGCAGCAAAGGCCGCCGCTGCGCGCGCAGCCACGCGGCCGCTTGCGCAAAGGGTGGTGCCGATACGGCGTTTGCGCCCGAGTCTGCTCGATAGAACTGTTGCAAGGCTGCCGCACTGGCCTCATCAAAGGCGGCATTGCCGGTGCGCAGCAAAAAGGCTTGCCACGCAGCACCGCTGAGGCGGGCGCACTCTTCATGTGGATAACAAAGGCGTGCCGTGCGCTTCAAGAGTGCCGACAGGGCGGCGCAGGCCGCACGGTGATCACGTTGCTGCTGCCATTGTGACTCGAGTGCGCGCAGCTCCTGCAGGGCTTGCCGCAGCGGTGCCAGCCTGCGCTGGCGCTGCCAGAGCCAGAGGCCGAGCGCGAACAACGCGGCAATGCCGATGACGATCAGTAACCACCAACCGGGCGCCAGCGGCCACCAGCCAATCGGCGCGGGTTCAATGATGTCGTGTGGCAATTGCAAACCGGTCATGCCGCGGCCTCAAACTGTTTCAGGCCCTGCGCCAGGCCGTCGCTGACGGAAAGCGGCAGGCAGACGACGCCATGCTGTCGGCAGAACTGCAGCAGCGCGCTTTCCCTGTCGGCAAAGCGGGCCCGGTATTGCTCGCGCAGCACGGCATCCGCCGTGTTCAGCAGCAAGCGGGCGTGGCCATCGGTGCCGAGGTAATGTCCGGGCGGCGGCAACTCTGCTTCGAGCTGATCATAAAGCGGATACAGCCGCAGCTCATTGTGTTTGGCCAGCCAGGCCATGGCGGCATACTGGTTCTCGTCGAGCGACATCAGGTTGACGAAGGCCTGGATCTGAAAGCCGTGCAAGGCCTGGCTGCGCAGCGCTTGCCATTGTTGCTGCAACAGATTTTCGGTATCGGTGTTGTCGTGCGCGACGCCTTGCAACTGCTGCTGGTGGTTCTTGACCAGGGCGCTCAGCACATGAATGGCCAGCGAACGCCGGTGGGCTGGCGTGAACTGCAAGGCACCGTGCTCGGCAAAGAGCCGCGCGCCAACCCGATCGCCTCCCGCCAGCGCCCGCCACAACGCCCGGGCAAACAAGCGCCCGGCCAGTACACTTTTCAGCGCATGCCGGCTGCCAAAAAACATCGGCAACGTTTGATCGAGCAACAACAGCACCGGCCGCTCCCGCTCGGCGCGGAACACTTTCGTGTGCGGCTTGCCGGTGCGCGCCATCACCCGCCAATCCATATGGCGGATCTCGTCACCCGGTTGGTAACTGCGGGTCTCGTCATAATCCATGCCGCGACCTTTCAAGCGCGTGCGGTACTGCGTGCCGCCCGGCGCATCGACATAACGCGGCGTGCTGGCATGGCGTGTGCGCAGCTCAAGCTGCAGCAGTTCTGCCAGCGTCAGGCTGACGCCTTCGAGTGAGTTGTCAATGGCTGATGTGGCGATCATGGTGCTACAGGGTCAGCCGCCGCATCGGTCACACGGCAAGCCATGTTGGTCGGCGAGCTGGCGATGGTGGCGTCGTCGATATCACAGCGCAGCGAGATGCCGGTATCCGGTAGCATCAGGGTTGAATTGAACCAGCCCGGCCGCCAGCCCCGCGGCGATTCGATACACAGCGCCCAGTTATTGATGGTGGAGCCTGCCATCGCGACCCAGTGCTGTTCGCGTTGTTCGGCGAACCGAAAGCGACCATTGGCATCGGTGCGTGCCGTCAGCGCGGAGGGGCCGCACTGCTCCGGATCATCCAGCGCAAGATGCAGGTGAACATTTACCTCGGCCAAGGGTTTATCCGCAACGAACAGCTGACCGTCGATCACCGGCGCGCGAATTTTCTGGTGCGGGTAGGGGATGCAGGCGGTGAGCAGACTGATCACTGCGAGCGGGAGAACCGAACCCAACTTTTGTGTGAGACTCGTTCCGCCCGTTCGACGAGCCGAGCAGCGCAATGGAGTCTGGGTTAACAGCCCGTAACGTAGTGTAGGGGCAAGGCAGGATGCCGACGCCTTTTCAGACTGCACAGGGATGTGCTGTCTGAAAAGCCCCAGACGGAATGAGCAGCACAGGGAACCGCGCGTAGCGCGGCTCGGAGCCGGGCATGTTTCTTTGGTTCCTTTCTTTGCGGCAAAGAAAGGAACCCGCCCGCCGGGGCGGGACCCGGCAAAGGTCGGAGTCGAATCAGACTTCGCGCGCGCAAACAGCCCCCTCTCTCCCGCCCCCTCTCCCACAAGGGGCGAGGGGAGAAAAGCGAAATCGTTAGCAAGCTCGCTCCTGCAACGGAGCGAATTGCCATCGCGGCTAAAGCCGCTCCCACAAATGCCCACGTGCGTCATCACGGCGCCGCTACCAAGGTCATCAATCGCGCCACCACATGCTCGGCATCAATGCTCTCCGCTTCCGCTTCATACGAAAGCAACAAGCGGTGCCGCAGCACATCGGCCAGCACGTGCTGAACATCATCCGGGCTGACAAAATCGCGACCGGACAGCCAGGCCTGCGCACGCGCGCAGCGATCGAGCGCGATGGTCGCGCGCGGGCTGGCGCCGTAGGCGATCCAGCGCGACAGATCGGCGCTGTAGCGCGCACTCGAACGGGTGGCGAGCACCAGCTCGACGATGTAGCGCTCGACTTCCGGCGCCATGTACAGCGCCAGCACGTCATCGCGAGCAGCGAAAATATCGTGCTGGCTCATTTGCTCAATGGCTGCGGGTGCTTGTTGCTGCGCTTCGCCGCGTGCCAAGCGCAGAATCGCCAGTTCGCTGTCGGCATCCGGATAAGAAACTTTGACGTGCAGCAGGAAGCGGTCGAGTTGGGCTTCCGGCAAGGGATAAGTGCCTTCCTGTTCAATCGGGTTCTGCGTCGCCATCACCAGAAAGAGCCGCGGCAGGGCATAGGTTTCGCCGCCGACAGTGATTTGCCGTTCGGCCATCGCTTCGAGCAGCGCCGATTGCACCTTGGCCGGGGCGCGGTTGATTTCGTCGGCAAGCAATAAATGGTGAAAGAGCGGACCGCGCTGAAAGACGAAGCTGCCATCCTGCGGCCGGTAGATTTCGGTGCCGGTCAGATCGGCTGGCAGCAGGTCCGGGGTGAACTGTACCCGGTGGAAGTCGGCTTCGATGGCCTCGGCCAAGGCTTTCACGGCCCGGGTCTTGGCGAGGCCGGGCGCCCCCTCGACCAGCAGGTGGCCGTCGGCAAGCAGGGCGATGAGCAGCTTGCGGTTCAGGTCGGGCTGGCCGATGACCTGCCGGTTCAGATGGGCTTCGAGGGCGGAAAAGCGGTCGCGTAGGCTCATGGGTCAGCTATCTTGTTGTTTGACTTGAGGGTTTTGATAACCCGAAGTGTAAACGGGCTGCTTCGACCCGTCGCCGTAACTAAATATCCTTTACAACTTAGCGCTCATTTCATGCTGCCTTCAAACGAGCGTTTGAAATGCCCGGCCGGATCGCTACAATCCTCCGACCAGTCGACCCGCCACGGCGGGCTGCCAACCATAACAACGAACCCGCTTCAGGAGCTTTGAAATGAGTCATTCGCCAGTGGAAAGCCCGGTCCGGCGCAAAGTGCGGCCGGTGCAGTTTGCCGAACGCGTCGCCGTGGTCGATGGCCTGCGCACGCCATTTGGGCGCCAGCTGACCTATTTCAAGGGCGTCAACTCGATCGAGATGGGCAAGCTCGTGGTCAGCGAGATGCTGGCCCGGACCGATATCGACCCGAAGCTGATTGATCGCGTGGTGTTCGGTCAGGTGCTGGTGCTGCCGGAAGCGCCGAACATCGCCCGCGAGATCGTGCTGGGTACCAGCATGGACGTGCACACCGACGCGTTCTCGGTGTCGCGCGCCTGCGCCACCAGCTTCCAGGCCGCGAGTTCGGTGACCGAAGCGATTCTGGCCGGCGATATCGACGTCGGCATTGCCGGCGGCGCCGATTCCTCGTCGGTGGTGCCGATCCAGTTCTCGCGCCGCTTTGCCAATACGCTGGTCGAGTTGCAGAAAGCCAAGACGCTGGGCCAGCGGCTTTCGCTGCTGAAAAAGCTGTCGCTGAAAGATCTGGCACCAGTGCCGCCAGCCGTACGCGAATACTCGACCGGCCTGACCATGGGCGACAACGCCGAACAGATGGCGCGCGATCATGGCATCAGCCGCGCCGAGCAGGATGCACTGGCGCACCGCTCGCATACGCTGGCGGCCAAAGCCTGGAACGAAGGCAAGCTCGACGCCGAAGTGATGACCGTGCACCTGCCGCCGTTCAAGGAAGCGTTCAAGCGCGACAACAACATCCGCTTTGATTCGCAGCTGGAAAACTACGCCAAGCTCAAACCGGCTTTCGACAAGAATCACGGCACCGTCACCGCCGCCAATGCGACGCCGCTGACCGATGGCGCCGCGTCCTTGCTCTTGATGCGGGAATCGCGCGCCCGCGAGCTGGGCCTGAACATCCTCGGCTATATCCGTTCGTATGCCTACGCGGCGATTGAGGCTGATGTCGACATGCTGATGGGCCCGTCCTACGCCACGCCACGCGCGCTGGACAAGGCTGGCATCACGCTGAAAGACATTGATCTCATCGAGATGCACGAAGCCTTTGCCGCCCAGACGCTCAGCAACGTCAAGATGTTCGCGTCTGACAAGTTCGCCAACGAAAAGCTCGGCCGCGCCAGCAAGATCGGTGAGATCGACATGGACAAGTTCAACGTGCTCGGCAGCTCGATCGCCTACGGCCACCCGTTTGCCGCCACCGGCGCCAGGATGATCAGCCAGAACCTGCGCGAACTGCGCCGCCGTGGTGGCAAGCTGGCACTGGTCACGGCCTGCGCGGCTGGCGGGCTGGGCGCCGCGATGGTGCTGGAAGCGGAATAAAACAAGCGAATCACGCAGGGCGCATCACAATGCGCCATTGATGAACGAGACGAAGGCAAAAGGTGCGTCATGACG
The DNA here is from genome assembly GCA_046297695.1 of Permianibacter sp. Taxonomy (GTDB): domain Bacteria; phylum Pseudomonadota; class Gammaproteobacteria; order Enterobacterales; family Permianibacteraceae; genus Permianibacter. The sequence goes on from JBKBHF010000003.1 coordinate 114,032, forward strand.
CACCCTACGAGAGAACAACAACATGATTCTCAAACAAACCAGCAGCTTCACCCTGACCTTGCGCGGTGACGGCGTTGCCGTGATCAAGATGGACGTGCCGGGCGAAAGCACCAACACGCTGCGCGCCGAATTCACCACCGAGTTCAACGAGATCCTCAGCGCACTGCGTGGCGATACCCGCATCAAGGGCATTGTGATCACGTCCGGCAAGCCGGATTCGTTTGTCGTCGGTGCCGACATCAACATGCTGAAAACCATCGAGCGGCCGGAACAGGCGGAAGCCTTGAGCCGCGAAGGCCATCAGGCGATGTTCGAGCTGCAAAAGCTCGGCGTGCCGCTGGTCGCGGCGGTACACGGTCCGGCGCTTGGCGGGGGCCTGGAACTGGCGCTGTGCTGTCACGAGCGCGTGTTATCCGACGATGCCAAAACCATCGTCGGTCTGCCGGAAGTGCAGCTCGGCGTGCTGCCCGGTGGCGGCGGCACCCAGCGCTTGCCGAAACTGGTCGGCATCGCCAATGCGCTCGACATGATGCTGACTGGCAAGCAGGTGCGTGCCAAGCAGGCGCTGAAAATGGGGCTCGCGGATGAAGTGGTGCCGAAAGCGCATCTGGAAAACGCTGCGGTCAAGCGGGCGCTGAAGCTGGCCAACAACCCGAACCGTGATGAGTTGCTGAAAAAGGTCCGCAAACCGGCACCGCTGTTGTCCGGTCCCGGCCTCATGCGGGTGCTGCTGGAGAGCAATCCGATCGGTCGTGGCATCATCTTCTCGCAGGCACGCAAAGCCGCGGCGGCCAAGACCTATGGCAATTATCCAGCGCCGGACAAAATCATCGACTGCGTTGCCGCCGCCTATGGCAATGACGGTTTTGCGGTGGAGGCGAAGAAGTTTGGTGAGCTGGTCGTGACGCCGGTGGCGCGCCAGCTGATGAATATTTTCTTCGCTACCACGGCACTGAAGAAAGACAAGGTCAACGACGCCCCTGCCCGTGAGATCCGCAAAGTCGGCGTGCTCGGTGGCGGCCTGATGGGCGCCGGCATCGCTTTCATCAGCATCGACAAGGCCAAGGTCAAGGCGCGGGTCAAGGATCGCGATGACAAAGGCACTGGTCATGCGGTCAAGTATGCGCACGAGATCATCAGCGGTCGCGCCAAGAAAAAGCACATTTCGCAGGCACAGGCCGGCAAGCTGCTGGCGCAGCTCAGCGTCAGCACCGATTTCAGCGGCTTCAAGGATCTGGATATCGTCATCGAGGCGGTGTTTGAAGATCTGCAACTGAAGCAGCAGATGGTCAAGGACATCGAAACCCATTGCCGTCCGGACACCATTTTCGCCACCAACACCTCGTCGATTCCGATCCACCGCATCGCCGAAGGCGCGCAGCGGCCGGAAAACATCATCGGCATGCATTACTTCTCGCCGGTCGAGAAAATGCCGCTGCTGGAAATCATCACGACGGAGCAGACCGCTGATTGGGTCACCTCGACCGCGGTCGAATTCGGTCGCGCCCAGGGCAAGACTGTCATCGTGGTCAAGGACAAGGCCGGTTTCTACGTCAACCGCATTCTGGCGCCGTACATGAACGAAGCCGGTTATCTGGTCGCGACCGGCGTGCCGGTCGACCAGGTCGACAAGGCGCTGAAAAAGCTCGGGTTCCCGATTGGCCCAATCAACCTGCTCGACGAAGTCGGCATCGATGTCGGCACCAAAGTCGCGCCGATTCTGGCCGCGGCCTTTGGCGATCGGATGAATCCACCAGCGGCGTTCAAGAAGCTGCTGGAAGACAATCGGCTCGGCAAGAAGAACAAGCGTGGTTTCTATCTCTACGATGAGAGCGGCAAGAGCAAGAAACAGGTCGATGCCTCGGTCTACACGCTGCTTGGTGTCAATCCGGATGCGCAAGTACCGGCCCAGGAAATTGCCGAGCGCTGCCTGCTGATGATGGTCAACGAGGCGGCTCGTTGCCTCGATGAAGGCATCATCCGCAACGCTCGCGACGGCGACATCGGCGCGATATTCGGCATCGGCTTCCCGCCCTACCTCGGCGGCCCGTTCCGTTATGTCGACAGCTTTGGTGCCAGCGCGATTGTCGACCGGCTCAAGCATTACCAGAACCAACACGGTGAGCGTTTTGCGCCGTGCCAGAAGCTGCTGGACATGGCGGCGAAGAACGAGCGGTTCTATTCCTGAATGTCGATTTTCATAAAGCGGGTGTGTTACTCAAAAAAAACGAGCCGCGAAGGCTCGTTTTTTTTGCTCGGTATGCAGCAAGTGGCTGGGCCGGTGGTCACTGCAATGCGGTGGCGGACCGGCGGAGGCGATCGGCCTTAACGTCCGCTGGGCTCATCGTAGTCGTGGCCGTCGAGTGCCTGCCAGCGCAGCCGCTTGCTGGAGCGCAGCGAGGTTTGCAGCTCGATATCGCCATTACTGACCGCAATGGCGCCATTTTCCCGCAGCCGGGTCAGTAGCAATTCGGCGCGCGATTCGCGCACGCTGGTCGCGCCGACCCATTGGTTGCGGCCGCTGTGCTTGGCCGCGTAGAGCAGGCAATCTGCCACCTGCAGCACCTGCTCGCAGGTGTAGGCATTGACCATGTCGAGGTGCAGCGGGAAGGCGGCGTAACCGATCGAGCAGCTGATGCTCAGGCGGCCGCCGTTATTGAGGCTGAGTGGCTGGCTGCTGATCACCGAGCGGATGCGTTCTGCGAGTTGCGGTGAGATGCTGCGTTCGCTGTAACGGCTGACCAGCAAGAATTCCTCGCCGCCGTAGCGCACCAGAAAATCCTGTTCACGGCAGATTTGCTGCAGCCGGTCTTTTACCGACAGCAAGACCTCGTCGCCGACCGCATGGCCGAAGCTGTCGTTGATGCGTTTGAAATGATCCAGGTCGATCAGGAAGAACAGCAGATCGCTCTGATGCACGGCTTGCAATTGATTGGCGGCATCCTGGTGCCGGCGCAGCACGGCGGGTGCGTCTTTTTCCAGATAGCGAAACAGCAGTCGACGGTTGCCGAGGCCGGTCAGCGGGTCGGTCAGGCTCATGGTTTCAAGCCGGCCATTGGCTTGCTGCAGTTCGCTGTTGAGCTGCTCCAGCGTGGCATTCTTTTCCTGCAATTCGTGGGTGCGGGTTTCGACCTGTTGTTGCAGCGTTTGCAGCAGCGTTTTTTCCTGCTGCCGGCGCCGTCGGTGCTGAAGCAGCAGCGCCAGCAGCAGGCCGCCGGCGGCAAGGCCGTAACCGAGATAGGCGCCGGTACTGGCCCAGAATGGCGGCGCAATCGCGATGGTCAGCCGCCGCGGTTCCGGGTCCCAGACACCGGCCGGACTGCCGGCGCGCAGTTCAAATTGATAATCGCCCGGCGCGAGCAGGCTGTAATTGGCTTGATGCTGGCCGGCACCCATTTCGTTCCAGTCGGATTCCACCGGCAGCAAGCGATAGCGGTAGCGGTTGCCTTCGGGATTGCTGAAATGCTGCGCGGAAAAGGCGATCAGCAGCGTGTTCTGGCCGGCCGCGAGCTCGAGCCGGTCGCTGGCATGCATCGGCAATCGGGTGTTTTGCTGCATCACCAGCACGTTGGTGATGGTGCTGCGCGGCGGCATCATGTTCAGGGCAACCGCGGCCGGATCGAACCAGTTGAAGCCGCGGATGCCACCAAAATACAGCCGGCCGTCCGGGCCTTTTGCCGCCGCGCCGGAGTTGAATTCGCGGTCCTGCAGGCCGGCGGAAACCGTGTAGGCGTCGGCTTTTTCCTGATTCGGATCGAACCGGAACAGGCCATCGTTGGTGCTGAGCCAGTAGCGGCCCGCGGCATCGGGCAGAATCGCGTAAATCACATGGTTGTTGATGCCGTGGCGCTTGTCGAAGCGGTAAATGCGTTTGCTGCGGCGATGCAGTTTCAGCAAACCGTCGCCATAACTGCCGATCCAGATCGCCTCCTCACTGGCATGCAGCGACCAGACCGAAAACACTGCCGGCAGCAGACGTTCAAATCGGCCGTCGGCAAAACGCCGGCACAGGCCACCATCATCGGTACCGATCAGCAGGCTGCCGTCGCTGTCGAGCAACAGCGCCACCACCCGGTTACCGCACAAACCGGCCTCATTGCCGCGTTCGGCACGAAACGATTCGAACCGGTTGGCGCCGGGATAGAAACGCAGCAAACCGCCGCCAAAGGTACCGAGCCACAAGCTGCCATCGGGCGCTTCCACCAACGCGCGCAGGCGCTGGTGATCTTCGCTGCCATCGGGGGTCGCTGGCAGTGGAATGCGGCGAAAACCTTGCTCGCGAAATTCGTTCAGGCCATTCTCGGTGCCAATCCACAAACGGCCTTTGCGATCGCGGTGAATGAGCCGGACGTGGTTGTCGCTGAGGCTGTTGGGGTCGGCTGGGCGGTGTTGAAAATGCTGGTAGCGCCGACCGTTGTCGCGCGACAGCGACAAACCGCCACCGTCGGTGCCGACCCAGAGCTGCTCGGCTTCCGCCAGTATGCTGCGCACGCTGTTGCTGGCCAGACTGTCGGCCCGGGTCGGATCGGTGCGGACGACGTGAAAACTGCTCTGCAGCGGATCAAAACGGCTGACGCCGCCGAGCCAGGTGCCGATCCAGATCACGCCTTCGCGGCTTTGGAACAGTGAGCGGACATGGTTGTCCGGCAAGCCATCGACATGGCCTGGCCGGTGCTGCAATTGCTGCCAGCGGGCGCCGGGCTGCAATTGATAGAGTACGCCGAGGTTCTCGCTGCCGACCCACAGCCGGCCATCACGGTCACGCAGCAAGCTGGTGATTTGCGGCGGGACGGCAAAGTGTGGCCAGGCGACCGGTTCCAGCAAGCCGCTGTGCGGTTGCCAGCGCCACAGCCCGGCCAGCTGGGTTCCGATCAGGATGCTGTCGCCATCGACCCAGAAACTGGTCAGCCGGCTGCGCGCCGACAGCGCATTGGGGCCGGGTTCCAGTTGCAGCCGGTCGTTGTGCAAGCGGTAGATGCCCTGGCTGCTGAGTGCCAGCAGATCGCCGTTCTGGTCGCGCTGCAGGGCCAGCAGGCGACGGGCGGTTTCGGTGTCGTGACCGGCGCTGACCGGCCAGTGCTGAAAGCGGTCGCGCTCGGGGTCGTAACGGCTCAGGCCGGTGTCGGTGGCAAACCAGACGGCGCCGTTCGCTTCGCTGAGGCAGGCGCTGACCCGGCCGGGCAGCGGGCCGTTGTCGCTGCCGTCGCCGGGGCGCACTTCGCCCATTTCGCCGCGATGGGTGTCGTAGCGGTGAATGCCGCCGTCGAACAGGCCGATCCACAGCCCGCCACGGCCATCGGTGCAAAGGCTGTGTACACTGTCGCGCGACAAGCCGCGTTCGCCACGCCGGATGACCAGCGTGTCGTGACCGTCGAAGCGGTTCAGGCCGTCGGAGGTGCCGAGCCAGACAAAGCCGTATTCGTCCTGGGCAATCGCGGTGATGCTCGATTGCGACAGGCCTTCGGCGGTGCCGAGCGTGCTGAGCCGGATGCTGTCGTCCGGCAAGGTGTCATCCGGCAAAGCGCGATCCGGGCTCGGTCGGGCCGTAACGGCGGCCGGGACAGCGGTGATCGATGTTGCCGCCAAGGCGACCGCTGCCAACGCGCGCACCAGCCAAGCGGCCAGCCCTGCCATAGTGACTCACTTAAAACGGGATAACGAACCCGTTCAACAATAGGTGAGCTTGGCCGTGCTGCCAACTTTTCGGGAACGGTCGTCACGGTTACCATGGCCCGGCGCCGCCAATGTGAGCGGTGTCGGACGGGCAGTAGCCGGCGGGCTGACCGCAATTCGGGAGATCAGGATGAAACAGACGAGCCAGCGCAGTGTGGTGGCCTTGTTGATGGCGGCCACCGTGATGTCGGTCCAGGCGGAAGAGGCCGCACCGGCCGCAGAAGCGGTGCCGGAATGGAAAGGCGAGGGTGAGCTCGGCTATGTCGCGGCGCGCGGCAACACCGATACTGAAACGGTGTCGAGCAAGCTGAAGATGACCTATGCCAGCGGCAACTGGAGTCACGAACTCGGTTTGGCCACGCTGCAGTCGACCAGCGAAGATCCGGATACCGGTGAAGAGGAAGAGACCGCTGATCGCTTCCAGTTTACCGGCCAGAGCAATTACGCGTTCTCGGCGCGCAGTTACGCCTTTGGCGCGGTCCGTTACGAAGAAGACGAGTACAGCGGTTACGATCATCAAACCACGGTTGCCGCCGGTTACGGTCATCACATCCTGACTGACGACAACCACAAGCTGTCGGCCGAAATCGGTGCCGGTCAGCGCCGCAGTGAGCTGGTCGACACCGGTGAAAAAGAATCCGAGACGATCGCCCGGCTGCGGCTTAGCCACGGTTGGCAGTTCACGGAGAGCAGCAAGTGGACCAACGATCTGCTGGTCGAAGCCGGCGATGAAAACACCTTCAGCGAATTCGTCACCGGCTTGAAAGTGGATATCAACAGCGCGTTCGCGGTGAAAATCGCCCACGCGATCCGGCAGAACAGCGAAGTGCCGCCGGATCGGGAGCGCACCGACACCCTGACCACGGTCAATCTGGTGTTCGGTTTCTGAGTCCGTCGTATCCCGATGGCATGGCGCTGCTGAAAAACCTGGCAGCGCAAGCACTGCGCCTAGCCGACGCCCGGCTCGCGGTCGAGCAGGCACTGCAAGCGGCGCCGCTGTCAGGGCCGGTGCGGATCCTGGCGATCGGCAAAGCGGCCCTGCCGATGTGGCAGGGCGCAGATGTCTTGCTTGGCTCGCAGGTGCGCGCCGGCTTGCTGATCGCGCCGGCGCCTGCCGGCTCGGCCGCGCCGGTGCCAACTTCGACCTGCCGCTATCCCCTGCAATGTCTGACTGGCGCGCACCCGCTGCCAGATGCGCGCTCATTGGCGGCCGGTGCCGCCGCGCAGCAGTTTGTCGCGGCCTGCGCGCCGGATGAATCCCTGCTGGTGTTGCTGTCGGGCGGTGCCTCGGCGCTGTGCGAGGTGCTGCCGGAGGGCATCAGCCTCGCCGAGCTGCAGGCGCTGCAACAGCGGATGCTGGCATCGGCCTGGCCGATCAACGCAATCAATGCCGTGCGGCAGCGGCTGTCGCGCATCAAGGCCGGCGGCTTGCTGCGCTGCTGTCCGGCTGGCGTGGCCGTCCGGCAATTGTTGCTGTCCGACGTGCCCGGCGATGATCCGGCCGTGATCGGCTCGGCGCCGTTTGTGCCGGTCGCGTTACCGTTGCCGGCCTGGCACACGCTGCCGGCGCCGTGGCCGGAGCGGTTGCAGCGCTGGTTGGCGGCGCCGGAGCCCGCGGTGAACACGACGCTTGCCAACGTCACCAGCACGATCATCGCCAGCAACGCGCAGGTGCGGGCGGGTTTGCAGCACTGGGCAGAGGCCCGTGATCTCGCGGTGGTCAGCAATCGCGCCATCGCCGGCGAGATCGGCGTGGTGGCGTCAGCGCTGGCCGCCGAGATTGCCTCCGGCCCCGCCGGCCTCTACCTCTACGGCGGGGAAACCCATCTGCAGTTGCCGGCACAGCCGGGACGCGGTGGCCGCAATCAACATCTGGCGTTGCTGTTGCAGCAGGCGTTGACGGCTGCGGACATCGCGAACGCTTGCAGCGTACTGACCCTCGCGACCGACGGCGTCGATGGTTGCAGTGATGCCGCCGGTGCGTTGTTCCAGTGCGGCGCGCGAGCGGTGGCCGCGACTGCCGACGCTGCCGCAGCGCTCGGCACCGCCAGCAGCTATGATTACTGGCGCCAGCAAGGCGGTCTGCTCGTTACCGGTGCCACCGGCAGCAATGTTGCCGATCTGGTGCTGTGCTGGAAATCCGGTTATCGCGTTGCCAGCCGCTGAATCCTGCCGCATTTTTGCGCACTGACGGCAAACCCGTCACCGACTTGATGTCGTACAAGATCACCAAACAGGACCACGCCGTGAGCCATCCCGAATTGCAAGCCGTACTCAATATTCTGAATCGCATCATCGTCGGCAAACCGGAACTGACCCGGCTGGCGCTGGCCTGTTTGCTCGGTCGCGGTCATCTGCTGATGGAAGATCTGCCGGGCATGGGCAAGACCACGCTGGCACAGGCGCTGGCGCGCGTGCTCGGCCTGCAATTCCAGCGCATTCAGTTCACTGCCGATCTGTTGCCGGCCGACATCCTCGGCAGCTCCATTTTCAATCGCGCCGATAACCGCTTTGAATTCCATCCGGGGCCGATTTTTTCCCAGGTGCTGCTGGCCGATGAAGTGAACCGGGCGACGCCGAAAACCCAAAGCGCGCTGCTCGAAGCGATGGCTGAACAACAGGTGACGGTTGAAGGCGCGACGCGCGAACTGCCGCAACCGTTTTTTGTCATCGCCACGCAGAATCCCTTGCACCAGATCGGAACCTATCCGCTGCCGGAGTCGCAGCTCGATCGCTTTCTGATGCGGCTGTCGGTCGGTTATCCGGATCTGCGGGCCGAACGCGAACTGTTGCGCGGCGAAGATCGCCAGCAAATGTTGACCGGTCTGAAAGCGCAAGTGGCGCCGGCGCAGCTGTCGGCCTGGCAACAGGCGGTCGAGCAGATCAAGATCAGCGACACGCTGCTTGACTACGTGCAGTCGCTGCTGGTGGCGAGCCGGAATGGCAGCGTGTTTCTGCATGGTCTGAGCCCGCGCGCCGGACTGGCGTTGCTGCGTGCCGCGCGGGCCTTTGCCTTTGTCAGCGGCCGCGATCATGTGCTGCCGGATGATGTCCAGACCGTGTTTGTGCCGGTGGCCGCACATCGACTGTGGTTGCGCGATGCCCGGGAAGAACACAGCGAGCGCGCTGTACAGGCCTTGCTGAAAAGCGTGCCGGTGCCGATGTAACCGGTTGCACAGGCCTCAGAGTCGAGTTGCCCATGTTGGCGTTTCTGCAACGCTCCTCCCTGCCGCTGCTGCCGCGTTGGTGGCGGGCACGTTTTGCTGCCTGGATCGAGCGGCGTTTGCTCGCGGTGCCGAGCTTGCGGCTCAGCCATCGCGAGATTTTCATTTTTCCGTCGCGTGGTGGCTGGCTGTTCATCGTGGTCGGCTTGCTGATTCTGGTGGGGGCTTCCAACTATCAGAACAATTTGGGCCTGCTACTGGCGTTCTGGCTGATGGCACTCGGCCTGCTGGCCAAATTTCTCAGCTTCCGCAATCTGCTCGGCATCCAGTTGCGCGCCGGCGACCCGCCGCCGGCATTTGTCGGTGAGGACGTGCACTTTCCGATCTGGCTCAATGATCCGGAGGGCCGCGCCCATGCCGCGATCAGCGTCAGTATCGATGGCAACCATGACGATGCCTACGATGTGCCGACCCAAACGGCGGTCTGCGCCGAGCTGCCGGTGCCCGCCGCGCGCCGCGGTTGGCTGGAGATGCCGCGGTTCTGTTTGCAATCGACGGCGCCGTTCGGTTGGCTGCGGGTCTGGAGCTGGCCAAAATTGCAGGCCCGTGCGCTGGTCTATCCGGCGCCCATCGCGCCGCCGTGGCCGTTGCAACCGCAAGGTGACGGCGACGGCAAGCAGGCAAAACCGATCAGCGGCAGCGAGGATTTTGCCGGCCACCGGTTGTGGCGACAGGGTGATTCGCTGCGCCAGGTCGACTGGAAGGCATTTGCCCGCGAGCGCGGTTTGCATTTGCGCCAGTTTGTCGCGCCCAGTGGCGACGAATGGTGGTTTCGTCTGCAGGATCTGCCGGCCGCCGATCGGGAAGTTCAGCTCAGTTGGTTGTGTTTTCTGTTGCTGGAAGCCGAGCACAAAGGCCAGCGTTACGGTTTGGAATTGGGCGCCGAACGGTTTCTGCCGGATCAGGGCGATGTGCATTTGCATCGCTGCCTGAAAGCACTGGCGCTGTATGGCAATGAGGCCTGAGTGATGCAGCGATTCGATTTGCAGCGTCCGGGTGTCAAACCGATGCTGTTGCTGGCCATTGGCACGGCGCTGCTGCCGCTGTGGCTCAAAGTACCGGCCTGGGTCGGTGTGGCCAGCGCGTTGGTGCTGCTGTCGGCCACCAATGTCGGCAGCCGCTTGCCGCGCTGGCTGCTGATTCTGTCGGTGCTGGCCGCAACGGTTGGCGTGGTCATGCAGCATCGCGGGTTGTTCACCCGCGACGCCGGGCTGTCGCTGATCGTGCTGATGGCCAGTTTCAAATTGCTGGAGCTGAAAAGTTATCGCGACGCGATGCTGGTCAGCGCCCTGAGTTTTTTCCTGACCTTCGTCGGGCTGCTGTTTTATCAATCGTTGTCAGTGGCCTTGTACCTGTTCCTGCTGTTGCCGCTGCACACCGCGACCGTGCTGGTCTTGCACCGACTGGATGGTTGGCGCGGCCTCTTGGTGCTTGCCAAGGACAGCGGCCGTTTTGTCTTGCTGGCGTTGCCGCTGGTGGCGCTGCTCTATGTTTTTTTTCCGCGCTTGTCGGCGCCACTGTGGCGTCTGCCGGGCAGTGGCGTGACCGGGCCGACCGACTCGATGACCATCGGTGATGTGCAATCGCTGGCGCTGTCGGATGAACTGGCGTTCCGGGTCAAGTTCACCGGCGCGCCGCCGCCGGAAAAACAGCGTTATTGGCGTGGCACGGTGCTGTCGGATTTTGACGGGCTGACCTGGAATGTCGGCATGCCGCAAGCGGCCGAAACCGTCGAGCCACTCGGCTCGCCCATTCGCTACCGGATCGCATTGGAGCCGACGCGCCTGCGCTGGCTGTACGCGCTCGATGTGCCGCAGACGGTGGATTCGCCGCTGCAAGCACGGCGCACCTGGAACGCGACCTTGCTGACCTATGGCTTCATCCGGCAACGGGTCGATTATGGTGTCGAGTCGGTGCTGAACTACCGCTTGGCCGCCGATGCCACGGACAAGGATCTCGCGACTTATCTGCGCTTGCCGGAGCGGGGCAATCCGCAGGCCCGGCGCTGGGCCAGCGAACTGCGCGCACGCACGCCGGATACAACCGCCTATGCCCAGGCCTTGTTGCGACAAATCAATCAGGACAACTTCTGGTATTCGCTGCAGGTGCCTGAGCTTGGCGAAGATACCGTCGATGACTTTTGGTTCAATCACAAACGTGGCTATTGCGAGCATTACGCCAACGCCGTGACCTTTCTGCTGCGCGCCGGCGGTGTGCCGGCACGGGTGGTGGTGGGCTATCAGGGCGGCGAGTGGAATCCGTACGGCAATTTCCTCACCGTGCGGCATCTCGATGCCCATGCCTGGCTCGAGTTCTGGCGCGCCGGTGATGGCTGGGTCCGGCTCGATCCGACCGCGGCGGTGTCGCCGCTGCGTATCGATCAGTCGTATCTGGATCGCATCGCCCGCCGCGACAGCCTGATGTCGTTTTCCGGCTGGGACAGTGTCGCCACGCTGACCGGAGACGCCACCGATTGGACGCTGACCAAATGGTGGCAGCAGGCCAATCGCTGGTTTGAGGCGAATGTGGTGCAGTTCAATGCCGATGCCCAGCGTGACTGGCTCGAAAGTCTGGGTTTGCCGAAATTGTCGATGGCCGATCTGGTGCGCATTCTGGTGACCGGTTTGCTGCTGTTGCTGGCGATCAGTGCCTGGTTCATCCTGCGCTCGCGCCCGGTGCGCGATCCGGTCGCGCGCCTGTATGCGGCTTTTTGCGCCAAGCTGGCGCGCGCCGGCATTCGGCGCGAACCGCATGAGACCCCGCAGGATTTTCTGCGCCGGGCGCAGCGCGCCTTTCCGGCTGAGCGCGGTGAACTGCGCGCGTTTGTCGACGCCTATGTCGCGTTGCGTTATGGCGCGGGCGGTTCATACCGGGAACTGGCACAGCAATGGCGCCGGTTGCGTTGGCGCCGCTTGAAGGCGCTCTGAGCGCCAGCGCGCGGAAACTGCCGTGAACCGTATGCGCGGCTATAATGCCGCCCTTACTGCAAACGGGTTCTGGCAGCGTGGCGGCCGGTTCTGTCTTTTTCAGGATGTAGTCTGATGAGTCTTGCCGATATCCGGGCGTTTCTGCACTGCGAAACCCCTGCCGCCTGGTTGGCGCGAGCCAACACGGAATTGCCAACGCTGCTGATCGATCACGCGCACTGTGAAAAGAAAGCGGCTTCGACTGCGATGAGCTTGATGTATCGCTTTCCCGAGCGGCATGCCTTGCAGCACCAGCTGTCACGGCTGGCCCGCGAGGAGTTGCGCCATTTCGAGCAGGTGATGGAGTTGATGCAGGCGCGTGGTGTCAGCTACGGGACTTTGTCGCCGGCGCGCTATGCAGCCGGTTTGCGTGCGCATACCCGCAAGCCGGAAGCGCAGTATCTGGTCGATGTCCTGATCATCGGTGCCTATATTGAGGCGCGCTCGTGTGAACGTTTTGCAGCGCTCGCCGAGGTGGTCAATGACGGCGAGCTGGCGAGCTACTACCGGTTTTTGCTGCGTTCGGAGTCGCGGCATTTCCGCAACTACCTTGAGCTTGCCAAGTTGTATGCCGAGGAAGATATCAGCGCGCGGGTGCGTCAGTTTGGTGATTGGGAAGCCGAGCTCATCAGCACGCCGGATCCGCAGTATCGGTTTCACAGTGGCGTACCGGCCTGAGCGGACCGGGCAGAAAAAAAACGCGGCTGTCAGCCGCGTTTTGTTTTTCCTGATTAGGTAGCTGTCTCAGTTGACAGAAACCGGATGGTACGCTCGGTGTGCGGAGTGCCAATAGCAGCGATATGCAGCAGCCGGGCGAACATGTCGGACAACGAGAAACGACGGTTGAATCGGTATTGAAATTCGCGCAGGTAGCGCTGGCCGTATTTGGCCGCGCGAATGCCATGGAAGGTGCCGTTTAACCATTTTTTCAGGTTGCCCAGCAAGGTGTTCA
>JBKBHF010000004.1:0-124040 GCA_046297695.1 Permianibacter sp.
ACTTTCTTTGCACAAGCAAAGAAAGTGAGGCGCCCGCCGGTGCGCGAACCGGCAATCTCGAATTACGAGACATCACCAAGAAACTGTTGGGCTTCGCAGGCTCAGCCCAACCTACCGCGCTGACTTTTAAAAAGCCATCTCAGATTTCCAATCATGATAGTCAGCGCATGGATGCCGTGCGCGCCGATATCAATCCAGATAATCGAGCCCATCGGCACGCGCATCGCCGCACCAGTCCGGTGGGTAGACTCCGGCTTCAACATATTTGTGAAAAGTGGAATGCGGCCAGTCTTGAACGCGAGTAACCAAGCCGTGTTTGAGCGGGTTCACATGGACATAATCGATATGGGCACGGTAATCCGCTTCATCGCGTATCAGGTGTTCCCAGTAACGGCGTTGCCAGATGCCGCGTTCACCACGGCGTTGGCGCACCGTCGAGCGGAATTCAGTGGTCGGGAGTGATTTCGAGAACAGCGCCTTGATACGGCGCCAGCGCAAAGCAAAATCCGTGTCACCTGCAGGCAGCTCCAGCACCGCATGCAAATGATCCGGAAGAACGACAAAACCGTGGATGGTAAACGGATGATGACGACGGGTATCGCGTACCGCGTCGCGCAAGCGGTCGATGTGGCGAACCAGCAAATCGTTATCGTGGCGTTCCAGCAGATTGACCGTGAAGAACCATGTGCCACCGGGCACCCACGCCCGTCGATAATCCGGCATCCTTGCCTCGCATCAATGTAGGGCGCAATGCATTGCGCCGCATGATCATTTTTCGTTCGGCTAGTTTATTCGCGAGCACAACAAAGACAAGTCAAAACATCCGGCGCAATCCATTGCGCCCTACGCTTGCTTTCTTTGCTTACTTTCTTTGCACAAGCAAAGAAAGTGAGGCGCCCGCCGGTGCGCAAACCGGCAATCTCGAATTACGAGACATCACCAAGAAACTGTTGGGCTTCGCAGGCTCAGCCCAACCTACCGCGCTTATTGCACCAAGGTTTTCATTACGAACCGTAGTTAAATCACAAAGAGCTGACCGTCAATCCGAAATTGGCTTGGGTCGCGGAACGAATTCCGATAACGCCTGCCAACGCAAAACATCCGGTGCAATAAATTGCACCCTACGCTTGCTGACCTGAGGGAAGGTGGCAATCACAAAGTATCCTGCACAAACTCGCGAATGCCGGAGTGAAGAAACTGGCTAGCGCAACGGGGCCCCTTCCGCGCCAGCCGGCGATTCGATACCAGCGGCCGGGTGCGCCGGCAGGGATAGCCGGCGCAGCGTTGATAAGGCAGGACGCCGCATCAACGCGTGCCCGTAGCCGATGGTATCGAAGCGACGGGCAGGTGTAGCCGAAGTAACGGAACAATTCTGGCGCGGCTGGGGTGTGCTTTCTTTGCTTACTTTCTTTGCACAAGCAAAGAAAGTGAGGCGCCCGCCGGTGCGCGAACCGGCAATCTCGAATTACGAGACATCACCAAGAAACTGTTGGGCTTCGCAGGCTCAGCCCAACCTACCGCGCTTCCTGCGGCCGGCCAGAGCCACCAAGTGCACTGAGAGCCTCCAGCACATGGCCAAAATATTGAACAAATTCTGGTCCTTTCCCCTTTCCGGCCATATCAGACAACCTCCGCCAAATTCCCTTTCTCTTCCAACCAAGCTTTCCGATCATTCGCCCGCTTCTTCGCCAGCATCATATCCATGATCGAGACCGTGCCTTCCCAGTCATCAATGGTCAGCTGGACCAGGCGACGGGTATTCGGATCCATGGTGGTTTCGCGCAGTTGCAGCGGGTTCATTTCACCGAGGCCTTTGAAGCGGGTGACTTGTACCTTGCCTTTTTTCTTTTCGGCGTTGATGCGGTCCAGAATGCCGCTCTTCTCGCTTTCATCCAGCGCGTAGTAGACGTCCTTGCCGATATCGATGCGGTACAGCGGCGGGCAGGCGACGAAGACGTGACCGGCTTCGACCAATGGCCGGAAGTGTTTGACGAACAGCGCGCACAGCAGCGTGGCGATGTGCAGACCGTCGCTGTCCGCGTCGGCCAGAATGCAAATCTTGCCGTAGCGCAGATCTTTCAGGTCGCTCGAACCCGGATCAACGCCCACCGCGACGGCGATGTCGTGCACTTCCTGGCTGCCGAGCACTTCGTCCTTGTCCACTTCCCAGGTGTTCAGGATCTTGCCGCGCAAGGGCATGATGGCCTGGAATTCCTTGTCGCGCGCCTGCTTGGCGGAGCCGCCGGCGGAATCGCCTTCCACCAAAAACAGTTCCGAACGGGTGATATCGCTGCCGGCGCAGTCGGCGAGCTTGCCGGGCAGCGCCGGGCCTTGGGTGATTTTTTTCCGTTCGACTTTCTTGCCGGCTTTCAGCCGTTTGTTGGCGTTGCTGATGGCGAATTGCGCCAGCTCTTCACCCAATTGCGGGTTGTTGTTGAGCCAAAGCGAGAACACATCCTTGACCACGCCGGAAACAAAGCTGGCGCATTCGCGTGAAGCGAGCCGCTCTTTGGTCTGGCCGGCGAACTGTGGCTCTTTGATCTTGACCGACAAGACATAGGAGATTTTTTCCCAGATATCTTCCGGCGCCAGTTTGATGCCACGCGGCAACAGGTTACGCAGCTCGCAGAATTCGCGCATGGCTTCGGCGAGGCCCTGACGCAGGCCGTTGACGTGGGTGCCGCCGAGCGCGGTGGGAATAAGGTTGACGTAGCTCTCACCGAGCAGCTCGCCGCCTTCCGGCACCCAGGTCAGCGCCCAGTCGACCGCTTCGTTGTCGCTGGCGAGCGTGCCGCAGAACGGTTCTTGCGGCAGGCATTCGACGCCGTCGAGCGTGCTGATGAGGTAGGCGCGCAGACCATCTTCGTAGTACCACTCGTCGCGCTCGTTGTCTTTGAGGTTGTCGAACACGATGCGCAAGCCGGGCGCGAGCACCGCTTTGGCGCGCAGCAGGTGCTTGAGTTTGGGAATGGAGAAATTGGCGGAATCAAAATACTTCGGGTCCGGCCAGAACCGCACGGTGGTGCCGGTGACGCGCTTCGGCACCTCGCCGATCACTTTCAGCTCGGTTTTCTTGTCGCCGTTGGCGAAGCTGATGAAGTGTTCTTTTTGATCGCGCTTGACCTTGACTTCGACTTTGCTGGACAGCGCGTTGACCACCGAGATACCGACGCCGTGCAGACCGCCGGAGAAGTTGTAGCTCTTGTTGGAGAACTTACCGCCGGCGTGCAGCTTGGTCATGATCACTTCGACGCCGGAGACTTTTTCTTCCGGGTGGATGTCGACCGGCATGCCGCGACCGTCGTCGACCACTTCGATGCTGTTGTCCGGGTGCAGGATCACCGTGATGTTTTTGCAGAAGCCGGCCAGCGCTTCGTCGACCGAGTTGTCGATGACTTCTTGCGCCAAATGGTTGGGCCGGGTGGTGTCGGTGTACATGCCGGGGCGGCGTTTGACCGGGTCGAGACCGGAGAGCACTTCAATTG
Organism: Permianibacter sp.; assembly: GCA_046297695.1. Lineage (GTDB taxonomy): Bacteria > Pseudomonadota > Gammaproteobacteria > Enterobacterales > Permianibacteraceae > Permianibacter. The sequence goes on from JBKBHF010000004.1 coordinate 3,486, forward strand.
CGTCGGCGTTGTACTGCTGTGTGGCCATGGCGATGGAATCCTGCTTGTTGCGTGTTGCGGAAGGAGCCAGCGCCCGCCGGAGCGCCGGCTGAGGGCTGCGAGCGACCGTTGCGGTCCGCGCTGGCTGCTCGCCGGCGGCGCGGCGCCACCGGCGTTGGATACGTTTTGACCAGCCGCGACGGCTGGCACTGGGCCGGTATGGTCGCTGCTCGGCTGACGCGGCGCAAGCAGCAGCAACGCTGGCGAGCGCCGGGTGAGTTTGCCGGCTTATGCCATACTCCTTTGACTCACCTGCCACCGTTATGCATTCGACGGCATGCTTCCTTCTTCCTGGACAAGCTGGTTGCCCAATCCGGTCCGCCGTCTGTCTGGCGTGCGCACGCGCATCTGGGCGGTGTTTCTGGCCGGTGCCGCGGTCACGCTGATCACCGCCGTGGTGGCCATTCTCACCTTTCGCGCTGCCGATCTGGCCGCCAGCCGGGTGCTGGACGAAGACATCCCGACGCTGACCAATGTCTCGATGGCGCTGGAACACGCCAATACCCTGGCGGGGCTGGCGCCGTTGCAATACGCCACGCGCAGCGAAGCCGAGTTGGAGCTGCTGCAACCGCTGCAGGACGATTACCTGCAGGCGCTGAAACTGGCAGTGCAGAACCTGCCGAACCCGACGTACCAGCAGCAGCTCGGCAGCTATGTCGAATCGCTGCAGACCAATCTGGAAGCGCTGAACCGGGTCACGATGGCGCGGGTGCGGCTCAACCGCCAGATCGATCAGCAGGTCGCCACCGCCAGCCGGCTCACAGATGCGCTGCGGCTGGCGCTATCACCGCTCGGCACCAGCCTGGTTGCATCCAGCAGCCGCGCGCCGCAGCTGTACGCACTGCAGGAAATCAAGATTGAGATTCATCTGATCTATGGCCAGGTGACGCGCATGGGCTACGAGCCGGACCCGGTACAGGTCAAGGCGCTGACCGCGGCGGTGCGCGACGGACTGGACCGGATTGAACTGCGCCTGCAGCAACTGCCGTCGGGCGGCGTGCGCGACGTGGTGATCAAGGCGCGCAATGATCTGGAGCAGATTGTTTTCGGTGAACAGAATCTGCCGCTGTTGCAATCGCAGCGGCTGGAAGCGCTCAAGCAAAGCGAGGATCTGCTGGAAAGCAACCGCGCGCTGCTGTCGGCGCTGCAGCGGCTGCAGCAGGAGATCCAGCGCGACACCGCCGACCGCGTCGCGCGCAGCGATCAGGCCATACAGGATGCCTTTGGCGGTGCCCGGCTCGCGCTGGCAGTGCTGGCGCTGTTGACGGTGTCCGGCGCGCTGCTGCTCGGTTGGTTCTTTGCCGGTCCGCTGCTCGGCAACCGGCTGGTGGCGCTGGCGCACAACGTCGAAGACATGGCCGGCGGCAAACTCGATACCGCCATTCAGGATCGCGGCGATGACGAGATCAGCCGGCTCGCCGATGCCCTGCGGCAATTCCAGAACCTGTCGCGCGAGCGCGCCCGCATCGAAAACGAGTTGGCGCGGCTCGCCAACTTTGATGCGCTGACCAGCCTGCCGAACCGGCATCTGCTGAACCAGCGCGCCGAAGATTTGATTCAGCACAGTGCCCGCGCCAACCTGCGCTTCGCCGTGCTGTTCATCGACCTGGACCGGTTCAAGCCGGTCAACGACAGCCAGGGCCACGAAGTGGGCGATCTGGTGCTGCACGAAACCGCCGGCCGCCTGCAACACAGCGTGCGCCGCACCGACATGCTCGGCCGGCTCGGCGGCGACGAATTTGTGTTGCTGATGGAGATTGGCCACAACGTCAGTGATGCCGAACTGGTGGCCGGCAAAATCATCGATGTGCTGCGCGAACCGTTCCGGGTCGGCGACAAACAGTTTTTCATCGGCGCCAGCATCGGCATTTCCCGCTACCCGGAAGACGGCCAGGATTTTGCCGAACTGCTGCGCAAAGCCGACGCCGCGATGTACAACGCGAAAGCGCTCGGCGGCAACAGCGTGGCGATTTACCGCGAGGAAATGAACGTCGCGGTCAGCCGCCGGCTGGAGCTTGAATCGGCGCTGCGGCGCGCGCTCGACACCGGCGAACTGGAAGTCTGGTATCAGCCGAAACTCGATCTGCGTGACGGCAGCATTTGCGGTGCCGAGGCGCTGCTGCGCTGGCGCCGCGGTGGCAAGCTGATTTCACCGGCCGAATTCATTCCGCTGGCCGAAGAAACCGGCCTCATCATTCCGATTGGCGCCTGGGTGTTGCAGCGGGCCGCGGTCGATGCCGTGCACTGGCGCCGGCTGAGCCATGATCGGTTCACCGTGGCGGTGAACCTTTCTTCGCGCCAGCTGGAGCACCCGGAACAGCTGGCGGCGCACATCGAGGCGGCAGTGCAGCAAAGCGAGCTGCCGGCCTGTGCGCTGGAACTGGAAGTGACCGAAAGCCTGTTGATGCAGAACCTGTCGAGCGCCAGTGAACTGCTGACCCGGCTGCGCGAACGCGGCCATCGCATTGCGGTCGATGATTTCGGCACCGGCTATGCGAGCTTGAGTTACGTCAAGAACCTGCCGATCGACATTCTGAAAATCGATCAGACCTTTGTCCGCAACCTGCCGGATGATCCGGGCGATGTCGCGGTGGCCAATGCCTTGCTGGGGCTCGGCGAGGCGCTGCATTTCACCATCGTCGCAGAAGGCGTGGAGACCGAAGCGCAGCGCCAGTATTTGCGCGAGCGCGGTTGCCAGATCATGCAGGGTTATCTGTTGTCGAAGCCCTTGTCGGCGGCCGAATTCGCCGACTGGCTGACGCAGCAACGCGCTGCCGCCTGAGCCGCGTCCGACTCAGCGAAAGCTGGCCGCAAAGCGGGCGAAGATTTCGCTGCGCAGGGGTTCGCGCAGCGCTTCCTGCGAGGACATCTCGGCATTTGCCAGAACCGGTTCCGGCGGAAAGATGATCGGATTCTGACGCCCCCCTTCCGGCAGCAGCGCAAGCACGCGGTTGTCGACCGGCGACACCCCGAGTGCCACCACCTCTTGTGCGATCTGGGCCGGGTGCAACAGCCATTCGAGCAATTGCTCGGCGACATCGGGCTGCGGACAATGGCTGGTGACAGCGTAGAAATCACACCACAGTTCACCGCCGTCGCTCGGATGGACGTAGCGCAGATCCGGATCGTCCTGCGACAGCCAATAGCCGGAATCACTCCAGGCCATCGCCAGCCAGTCACCCCTGAGCACGGCGTCATCGACTTCGGCCGTCATCGCGCGCAAATGCGGCCGGGCTTTCTTCAGCACCGTTTCGGCTTGCAGCAATTCCCTCGGCCGGGTGCTGTTGAGCGAATGGCCATGGTAGCGCAGCGCGGCGCCGATCAGCGATTGCACGTCCTCGATGACGCTGGCGCGGCGTGACGCCGGACCGCTGATGGCATCCCAGAACTGGCGCCAACTGGTCAGCGCCGGCAGTTTGCTGGCGCGGTAGATGAAGCCGGTGCTGCCGTAGTTTTTCGGCACCGCCAACCAGCGCTGTTCGACCTGGCCGAACCGCGCCAGACGCGGTAGCCAGTTGCCGGGCTGCAAGCTGGCCAATACGTTGGCAGAAAGCGGGCGCAACAGGCCGAGCGCGGCGAAGTGTGGCACCATGTAGTGCGACAGCGTCAGCACATCAAATTCAGCACCGGCAACGCAGGCGGCCAACAGATCTTCATTGGAGTCGAACTGGTGCAACGTCACCGCCGTGCCGTAGCGGCGGCTGAAACCCTCCAGCACCGAAGCGACGTTGTAATCCGGGAACACCGCCAGCCGCAGCGGCGCGGATTCCGCCCGCGTCCGGCCGGCGCCGAGCGCGGCGAACACAGCGGCCTGCAAGACGGTACGGCGCTGCAACATGGGCCCGGACTCCTCGGAACACCCTACAGGTATAGCTGGATTTGTCGGCTATGTTTGTTGAGCCGGCTCCGTTACAGCAGGCCGGCGGCTAACAGGGACAGGATCACGATGCGCAACAACCAACCGGTCACGCAGCGGGAAGTGCCGATGCGGGACAACGTCGAGCTGGTCAGCTCCACCGATCTGAAGGGCATCATCACCGCCGCCAATCAGGCATTTGTCGACATCAGCGGCTTTTCTCGCGATGAATTGCTGGGTGCACCGCACAACCTGGTGCGGCACCCGGACATGCCGGCGGCGGCATTCGAGGATCTTTGGCGCACGGTGAAGTCCGGCCGGCCGTGGATGGGCATCGTCAAGAACCGCTGCAAGAACGGCGACCACTACTGGGTCGATGCCTTTGTCACGCCGGTTTTCGAGCACGGCAAAGTGGTCGGTTACGAGTCGGTGCGGCGCAAACCCAAGCGCGAGTATGTCGAGCGAGCTGAACGCGCGTACCGCGCCCTGCAGTTGGGTGAGGCAGCGCTACCACAGCGACCGGGCCTGCTCGCCCGCCTGCTGGCAGTTGCGCTGGCGGCGGTGCTGGTCACGGCACTGACAGCGTGGTGGTTCAGCGGCAGTGCCGCCGCACTTTATGCCGGCGGCTTTGGCCTGGCCTTGGCGGCGCTGCTGCTGCCGCGGTGCTGGCAACCACTGCGTGTCTTGCTGCAACGCGATCGCGGTTATCTGCCACCGGCCCTGATGCAGTACATCTACAGTGGCCGCAGTGATGAGGTCGGCCGGCTGGAAACCGAAATGCATTGGCAGGAAATGCGGCTGTTGACCGTGCTGGGCCGGGTCAGTCACGAGAGCGAACTGCTGCATCACTCGGCGCAGACCGCCAATGACCGGGTCAACGACACCTTGCAGCAGGTGCAGCAGCAACAGATCGAGACCGAACAGATCGCAACCGCGGTCAACGAGATGAGTTCGGCCATTGCCGAAGTGGCGCGTCACGCCGAAGATGCGGCGAGTTTCACCGGCGAGGCGATGACAGTGGTGTCGCGCAACCGGCAGGTCATGCTCGACGCCGCGGAACAGATCCGGGCACTGGCAGCGCAGATGGACAATGCCGCCAGCAGCGTCAGCGAACTGGATCAACACAGCGCCGCGATCGGCTCGGTGATTGCGACCATCCGCGGTATTGCCGACCAAACCAACCTGCTGGCGCTGAACGCCGCGATTGAAGCGGCGCGCGCCGGCGAGCAGGGCCGCGGCTTTGCCGTGGTCGCCGATGAGGTGCGCAACCTCGCCAGCAAGACCGCACAATCGACAGCCGAGATCCAGCGCACGATCGAGCAGCTGCAAACCGGCGCCAAGCGTGCGGTCGAGTTGATGCGCGCGAGCATGGAAAAAGCCGATCACACGGCCGAGCGCACCGGCTCGCTGGAACAGTCACTGGCCGAGATCGCGCAGACCGTCACCCAGATCAACGATCGGTCCAGCAGCATTGCCGCCGCGGCCGAAGAGCAGCGCTCGGTCACCGAAGACATCGATCGGCGCATTGTCCATATCGCCAATCTGGCGCACGCGACCACCGCATCGACCCAACAACTCGCCGCGGAAACTCACGACGTGCAGCACATGGCCGACGAAATGAGTGAACTGGTGCGCCGCTTCCGCAACAACTGAACACACTCAGTCGCGGTAATGCGCGAGCGCGTGTTGCAGGCGCTCGCGCAGCTGCTGACGCAAAGCCGGGGGTGCCAGCACTTCGACCTGCTCGCCCCAGGCCAGGACATCGCGCAGCAGTTCGGTCGGATTGGCGTACGGCACCTTGAGCAACAAGCGGCCGTCGGCCAGCCACTGTTGTTCCTGATCCGGATGCCAGCGTTCGGCCTGCACCCAGCGCGCCGCTTCGGCGCTGAAGCAGAGTTCCGCCAGCGCCGTTGGCGTGCCGGAAAAAATGCCGAACGAGCGACTGAAATGGCTGTCGAGTTCGGTCTCCGGCAGATCAATGGCCGGCTGGCCGAGACGCTGACAGTCGCGCACAGCATCGAGTGCAAACGTGCGTAGCGCCTGGCGCGTGTGACACCAGCCGTCGAGATACCAGTTGTCGCGATAGAGCACCAGGCGCTGCGGCGACACCGTGCGCTGTTCGGCGCTGTCGCGCGAGCGGCTGTAATAGTCGAATTGCAGTTGCCGGCGCTGTTGCAGTGCCAGCACCAGCTCGGAAAAAAACGGCAACGGCGCCAGCCGCTGCCGGCTGCTGACCACCCGCAGGCGTCTGACGAAATCGCCGCCATCGACCGCGTCGTTTTTCAGCAACTGCTGCACTTTCTTGCGCAGCGCCGTGAACTCACGCTCCATGACCCGGCTGCCGAGCGTGGCGAGGGCGTGGTCGAGCACCATCAGCGCCAGCAATTCCGGCTGGCCAAGCCAGGTGCCGGGCAACTCGAAACGCTGATCCGGCCGCGGCCGCCAGGCATAGCCGGCACGCGACGACGCGACGGGTGCGTCGTACTTGTTGCGGAATTCCGCGACCAGCCGTTTGATGGTAGCCGGATCGCATTCCAGCCGCTCTGCCAGCGTTTTCAGCGGCATCGGCTGGCGATGGCTCTCCAGCAGTTTTTGCAGCGCCCGAAAGCGCTCCCACTTGTCCATGCTGCTCCCGTTGCCGTGGTGAACCTGAACCATTCAAGGCGCGTAGAATAGCGGCAGATGCCGGTGCAGTAGAATCCGGCAATGGCCACCGCCCTGGCAACAGATTGATCGCTGCGGGCCGGCACCACCCTGACAGGAGCACAATCATGAAACACCTGCTGACCGGCGTACTGGCCGTCGTGTTGACGGTGACACTGTCGTTGGCGCACGCCAGTGGCTTTGAAGGCGTGGCGGCGCCGGCATTCTCACTGCCGGATCAGCACGGCAAGACCCGCACGCTGGATGAATTCGCCGGCCGCTGGCTGGTGCTGTACTTCTACCCGAAGGACAACACCCCGGGCTGCACCACGGAAGCAAAAAACTTTGCCCGCGATTACGGCAAGTTCACCGCGACCAATACCGAAATCGTTGGCGTCAGCCTCGATGATGTCGCGTCGCACAAGGATTTTGCCGATACCGTCGGGGCGAAATTTCCGCTGCTCGCCGACACTGACAAACAGGCCGCGAAAGCCTACAAGGTGCTGACCTCGTTCGGCCCGGTCGATTACACCAAGCGGCAGACGTTTTTGATCAACCCGGAAGGACTGGTGGTGAAGCATTACACCGATGTCGATGCCGACGAACATTCGGCGCAACTGCTGGCGGATCTGGCCGTGTTGCAAAAATAACGCGATGTCCGCGCCAGACAAATCGTCTTCAGATAGCTGTCTCAGTCTCGTATGCCGTAACCCGTCGGCCAGCTCAGGGCAAACGGCATCGTTGACCGGCAGCGCAGCATGGCAGCTCGTGCTGAGCCTGCCGAAGCATGAACAGGCTACGGGTCAGGGCCTACAGAGAAAGCAGCCTGATCAGCAACAAAAAGCCGGTCATTGACCGGCTTTTTTGTTGCCCTCTTCGGCGGCAGGGCTGGCAACCGGCGGGCGTTCTGGCGCCGGTTCCAACTCCGGTTCTGGCGCAGTTTCTGCAGCGCCCTCCGGCTTGAGCTTCTCCGCAGGCAAATGCCGGATCGAGAGCACTTGCTCAAGCGGCACCACGTGCACCTCTTTTTTCTCATCATGCAGGAAGAGGTAGAGCGAATTGCCGGACAGGATGTGCCAGCGCCGCACCTCATCGGGTGACTCAGCCAAGCGCAACTCGGTGCGTGCCGGTCGAACCTCCTGCGTCCTCAAGTACGTTGTTTCCGCCATGAACCAGACCACCACGAGAAACAGCGTGACCAGGTTCAGCAGCAGGTACATGTGCGCGGGTCGCTGGCTGAAACCCGCCAGCCACGGCAGCAGAACCGTCATTGCCATGACGGCGACGACATAGAGCCGAATCAGGGTGATCTGCTCCGGCTGCACCGCATTGAGCAGCACCGGCATCAGCAGCAAGATGGCAAAGAACACCACCAGCATCAGTAGCTGCATCAACCACTGGCTCGACAGCAGCCGCTGCAAGCTTTGCAGCCGGATGCGCGCGCGCGAGAACCATTGCACGACAACAGTCACGGCAATCGAGATGAGCACCGGCACCAGACCTTCCATGCTGGCGGCAAGATAATCCGTGAGGCCAAAATAGTGGCTGACCGGCACGCCCAGCCGGCCCAGAAAAATCACATTGAAAAACCAGCCACTGAACAGCAGCAAGCCGGACAAAATCGGCAACAACACCGGCAACTGCTGCACCAGATTGAGCTCGCTGTGCATGCTGTCGGCCTGCATGCGTTTACGCAGCCGACGCAGCTCGGATGTCGCCAGATTGGCAACCTGCAGCCCCGCCGCGCTGGCGTCGGCCTGCATCTGCAAATACAGGGTGCGCAGCGCCCCGCAACTCTGCTGCACCTCGTTGTCGGTACAGGCTTGTTGCCACAGCATCTGCGCCGCGGGTGTCGCGGAAAAGTCATCGTTGCCGGCTTCGAGCTGGCGCACCATGGTGTTCAACAACCGCAGTGCCGGCATGTCGTCGCGGGTGCGCTGCGGCTCCGGCAGATACGGCCACAACAGCAAAGCGAGCTGCTCGCGCCGGCGCATCCGCTCGGCATAGCGTTGCCAGTGCCGGGGATTGAACCATTGCCAGATCACGGCCAACCATTTCATGTCTTTGTCGCCTGTTCCGTTTGCGCGGCAGTGTCCGAGGGTGGCTGCCACTGTACGAGAATTTGCCGCTCGCGCAACCATGATTGCGCCCACGCCAGCGTGGCGTCACGGCTGAACGCTTGCCAGCGCGCGTCGACCGCCGGCTGCGAACGCAGCACATCCTGGAAGTGAAAGAACGCCCGCTGCCGCTGCAGTGCTGCCTGCAAACTGGCCCGCAATGCCGGTTCGGTTTGTGCGCAGAACGCTTGCATGATCTGGAAGCCGAGCGCGGCCGGCGTCGACGGCAGACGCAGAAAACGCGCGGGCGTTTGCTGCATGGCGCTGACGAAGGCCGGATCGTCCTCGACTTCGTCATCGGCAAACAGCGCACTGATTTGGTAAATCTCGCCAGTCTCGCAATCCAGCCAGCTTTCGACCTGCGGGCTGCGCTCCCGCAAGGCAGCCAGCAAATCATCGGCATTGATGGTGAGTGTTGGCATCGGAATGAATCAGCTTGGTGGCCGGCACGTTGCGCTGCGGTTTCGTGGGAGCGGCTATAGCCGCTCCGACAAAGCGAAAAAACCTTAACAAAAAAGGCGCCGTAGCGCCCTTTTTGTTTTGTTGGTAATCCGCTTACGCGTTGTTGCCTTCGAGCAGCGCTTTCATCGACAGACGGATTTTGCCGTCTTTGCCGACCTCCAGCACTTTGACTTTGACGATCTGACCTTCTTTCAGATGATCACGGACGTTCTCGACGCGCTGGCTGGTGATCTGGCTGATGTGGACCAGACCGTCCTTGCCCGGAGCGATGTTGACGAACGCGCCGAAGTCGGCGATGCGGACCACCGGACCTTCGAAGATCTGGCCTTCTTCGACATCCGAAGTGATCGCCTTGATGCGCTCGATGGCGTCTTTGGCCTGCTCACCGGAAACGGCGGCGATGCGGATGGTGCCGTCGTCAGCGATGTCGATGCTGGTGCCGGTCTGCTCGGTGATGCTGCGAATGACCGTGCCGCCTTTGCCGATGACTTCGCGGATTTTTTCCGGATCGATCTTGATGGTGGTGATGCGCGGGGCGAACTGGGAAATGTCGCTACGGGCTTCGCTGATCGCCTGGTTCATCACGCTCAGGATGTGCAGCCGGCCGCCCTTGGCCTGGTGCAGCGCGGTTTCCATGATCTCTTTGGTGATACCGTCGATTTTGATATCCATCTGCAGCGCAGTGATACCGTTGGCGCTACCGGCAACTTTGAAATCCATATCGCCGAGGTGATCTTCGTCACCGAGAATGTCGGACAGCACGACGAAGCGGTCGCCTTCCTTGACCAGCCCCATCGCGATACCGGCGACCGGAGCCTTGATCGGCACACCGGCGTCCATCAGCGCGAGGCTCGAACCGCAGACCGAGGCCATCGACGACGAACCGTTCGATTCGGTGATTTCCGAGACGACACGGACCGAGTACGGGAACTGCTCGAAGCTCGGCATCATCGCGGCAACGCCGCGCTTGGCGAGGCGGCCGTGGCCGATTTCGCGGCGCTTCGGACCGGCCATCATGCCGGTTTCACCGACCGAGAACGGCGGGAAGTTGTAGTTGAACATGAACAGCTCTTTCGACTCGCCCATCGGGCTGTCGATGATCTGGGCATCCTTTTCGGTGCCGAGGGTGACGGCAACAATGGCCTGGGTTTCGCCACGGGTGAACAGTGCCGAACCGTGCGCACGCGGCAGCACGCCACCGGCGCTGACCGAAATCGCGCGGATCATGTCGTGATCACGGCCGTCGATGCGCGGGGCGCCCGACAGGATGCGATCACGGACGGTGCGGTATTCGATGTCACCGAAGATTTTCTTCACGGCGTCAGCGCTCGGCGCGCCTTCTTCGCCAGTGGCGAGCTTGGCGACAACGGCATCACGCAGCGCACCGACAGCGGCATAACGCTGCTGCTTGTCGGCGATCTGGTAAGCAGCGGTCAGGCCGGTTTGCACTTCGGCCTTGATGGTGTTGATCAACGCGGTGTTCGGTTCCGGCGCTTTCCAATCCCACTTCGGCTTGCCGGCCTCGGCAGCAAATTCCTTGATGGCGCGGATGGCGACTTGCTGGGCCTGGTGCCCGAACATGACGGCACCGAGCATGACCGCTTCGGACAGCTCGTCGGCTTCCGATTCAACCATCAAGACGGCGGTTTCGGTGCCGGCGACCACCAGATCCAGTTTCGATTCTTTCAGCTGCTTGTTGCTCGGGTTGAGCAGGTACTGGCCGTCTTTGTAACCGACGCGGGCAGCGCCGATCGGGCCCATGAACGGCACGCCGGACAAGGCCAGCGCCGCCGAAGCACCGATCATCGCCGGAATGTCCGGGGTCACGTCCGGGTTGATCGACATCACGGTGGCGATGATCTGGATTTCGTTCAGGAAGCCTTCCGGGAACAGCGGGCGGATCGGCCGGTCGATCAGGCGCGAGACCAGCGTTTCGTTTTCGGTCGGGCGGCCTTCACGCTTCTGGAAACCACCGGGGATACGGCCACCGGCGTAGAATTTTTCCTGGTAATGCACGGTCAGCGGGAAGAAATCTTTCTTCGGGTCGGCTTCGGTCTTGGCGACCGCAGTGACGAGGACGACGGTGTCGTTGACGTTGACGACGACGGCGCCGGTGGCCTGACGGGCGATCGCGCCGGTCTCGAGGGTCACGCGGTGTTCGCCGTACTGGAAGCTCTTGCTAATCGGATTCACTTATCTTTTCCTCTCTCTTGCCTGTCTTTACACATATCAGTCAGTGATTTGCGCGCGCGATCCTACGCTTTGAGGCCATGAATTGCACGCAAATTGGTACCCTCGCCGGGGCTTTGGATGGCCAAAAGCCCGAACCCGATGGGTGACCGGTAAACGCCAGAAACGACAAAGCCCCGCCTGAGCGGGGCTGTGTCGAAAATACTTGCCTGACCCTGACAATGCGCGCTTAGCGGCGCAGGTTCAGACGCTCGATCAACGCGCTGTAACGCTCCGGGCTCTTGCTCTTCAGGTAGTCCAGCAGGGTGCGGCGCTGGCTGACCAGACGCAGCAGGCCACGACGGCTGTGGTGGTCTTTGCTGTGGGTCTGGAAGTGACCTTGCAAGTCATTGATGCGGGCGGTCAGCAGGGCGACCTGGACCTCCGGCGAGCCGGTATCGTTCTTGCCGCGGCCGAAATCGGCGACGATTTTCGCGGTTTGCTCATGGGTTAGTGACATGACGTACTCCAATTTTCTGGGGCGCTTGGCCCTGTTCAACACACCGCCGGACCGCTCACTAATGCAGAGCCGGCGAAGAGGCGCGCGATCTTACCGATCGGCGCCGGCAAAGCCAAGGTAAATCGCGCGCCGGACCGGCAATTGGCAGCCACCGGCCCGGCCTGTTACAAAGGCGGCGTGTACCGAACGAGCCCGACGGCAAACCCGATGGAAGCGAATGAACAGCTGGCGCTGCTGCGCCGGCAGGACAAGCCGGCCTTTGCCGCACTCGTGCGGCAGTACCACGGACCGCTCAAGGCGGTGGCCCGGGCGCTGGTCGGCCCGGCTGAGGCGGAAGAGGTGGTGCAGGATGCCTGGCTCAGCGCCTGGCGGGCGCTGCCGCAGTTCGAAGGCCGCGCCAGCCTCAAGACCTGGCTGACCCGGATTGTGCTCAACGCCGGCTACAACCGGCTGCGCCGGCGTAACGAAACGCTGTCGCTGGACCAGATCGCCGGCGAGCACCCCAGCTTCTGGGACCGCTTCGAAGCCGACGACGGCCACTGGCAACAGCCGCCGCTCGGCTGGCGCTCGGACCGGCCGGACGGCCTGCTCGAACAACGCGAACTCGGCGACTGCCTGCAGCTGAACCTGGACCGGCTGCCGGCGCTGCAACAGGCCGTGTTCACGCTGCGTCATGTTCAGGACATGGAACCGGAGGCCATTTGTAACGTGCTGAACATCAGCGCCTCCAATGTCCGGGTGCTGCTGCACCGGGCCCGGCTGAAACTGTTTCAGGTGGTCGAGCACTATCAGGAGACCGGCGAATGCTGAGTTGCAAAGACATCACCCAGCGTGCCGGCGCCTGGACCGATCGCGAGCTGAGCTGGCGGGAACGATTGGCGGTGCGCCTGCATCTGCTGCTCTGCAGCCTGTGCCGGCGTTTTTTGCGGCAGTACCGGCTGGCAGCGGACACCGCCGCGACGCAAGCCTGCCGGCACCCGCCCGGCGAAGTCGAGCAGGTACTGGCACATATCGACCGGCAGGAACCGCCGACGTCCTGAGCGCGCGCCCGGGCAATCGACGCCGCCAAAAACAAAACGGCCCGCATAAGCGGGCCGTTTGGCTCAAGTCGGAACGACTCAGGCGATTTTGCGAATGGCCGACGCCTGCAGGCCTTTCTGGCCTTGCTTGACGACGAATTCAACTTTCTCTTTTTCGGCCAGGGTCTTGAAGCCACTGCCCTGGATTTCCGAGAAGTGGGCGAACAGATCGGCGCTGCCGTCGTCCGGGGTGATGAAGCCGAAGCCTTTGGCTTCGTTGAACCATTTGACGGTGCCGGTTTTGGTCGACATGTGATGCTTTTCCTACTGGATAATCTAAACAATTCAGGCAGTTGCCTGAGGCCGCACGGTTTCGCCAGGTAGTGACGAGGTGTTCAGGGAGGGGGGCCGGAACCGGCACGACTCGGAATGAAGCACAAGACTGCTACATGACGTGAACACATGCAGGTGCCACCCTACAGGGAAAGCCGGGGGCTGTCGAACGTTTTTCGCACAATCGTGTGCGGCAAGACGGCGGCAGCCGGGGTTGCCGGCTCAATCGGCAGCAAAGTCGACGTCGTCTGCCTGCGCACGCGGATCGCCCAGCGGCTCCAGGTGTATGTCCAGACACAATTCCGGCAGGACCCGGCGCGCCGCCGCTTCGACCTCTTCGGCCAGATCGTGGGCGCGTCGAATGCTCCAGTCGTCCGGCACCAGCACGTGCACGGTCGCGAACGCCAGTCGCCCGGCCTGTCGGTGTCGCAAGGCGTGCCATTGCAGCGGCGCCGGCAGCTGAGTGTTCAGCACCTGAACGAGCTTGTCGTGGTCGGCCGCAATCATCGCCTCATCCATGAGCCCGGCGACCGCCCGGCGCAGCAGCGTGAAGGCCGTCAACAGGATATGAACGGCGACCAGTCCGGCAATGGCGGGATCCAGCCACCACCAGCCGGTGAGTGCAGCCGCGGCAACGCCGACCAACACCCCGACCGACGTCCAGACATCGGTCAGCAGATGATGGCCGTCCGCCTCGAGCGTCAGCGAACGCTCCTGCTTGCCGACCCGGATCAGCAACAATCCGACCGCCAGATTCAGCAGTGACGCCAGCGCGGCGAAGAGCAAACCAAAACCGATGTCGTGCAACGGTTGCGGCGTCAATGCCCGCTCGATGGCCAGCGCGCCGATGGCGAAAGCCGCCAGCAAAATCAGCGCCCCCTCAAAGCCACCGGCGAAATAATCGATCTTGCCGTGGCCGTGATGGTGATTGGCGTCAGCTGGCCGCGCCGCCACCCGCAGCGCAACCACGGCAAAGCTCGCTGCCAGCAGGTTGACACTGGCTTCGGCCGCATCCGACAGCAAACCGACCGAATCGGTCCACCACCAGGCGACCAATTTCAGTGCCATCGTCACCAGTGCAGCGGCAACGGAAAGCCAGGCGTAACGTTGCAGGGAGTGGCTGCCGGTCATGATCGGTATTCCGAGCTGGTGCTGGCAACAGCGGCTTGCAACTGCGCATACTCCGGCGTGACGTCACCGGGTTTGCGTTCCCGCACTTCCACCGGCGCGCTCATCAAGGTGTCGCAACTACGGGCGTTCTGCCGCAGCGGCCACCACTCATAGAGAAAAATTTCCACCGGCTTCCACATCGCCACCCAACCGAGAATGCTGACGCCGGTGCGGACCAGACCGAGATGCCCGGCGTCACCGGCCAGCACATAACGGGCGATCACATCACAAGCCACCAGAAACAACAGCCCAATCAACAGCGATTGCCGTCCGATGCGCAGCAAATGCCGCAGCTGCTGCCGGTATTTCATGCCGCGGTAATAAAAATAGTGCCCGATGGCCGCGCGCATGTCGTCCGCGCTGATCTGCGGATCCGGCTGCGGCAGATACAGCACGATCTTGAGCTGCGCACCCGGCAATTCGCGGGCACCGTCGAACAACCAGTCACCGGCCTCGGCGGCCAGCTCGCGGATCGCATACGGCGCCGGGTCGAGCGGATTGAACAGCAGGCGCGCTTCCCGCAATTTGATGGTCAGCAGCCGGTATTCGCCTTCAGCGGGATAGAGCGCCGCCAATGCCTTGTCCGTCATGCTGACCTCCGCCGTTTTGTTGCGGCTCAGCCGCTGAACTGACTGCCGATGAGATACGCGGTATAGCCGACAAACGTCAGCAGCAACAGGCTGCCTTCCAGCCGATTGAGCCGGCCCTCCGCACGAAAACCGTAGCAGAACAGGAACAGTGCCAGCGTCAAACCGGCCATCACCGTCAGATCACGATAGAACACTTCCGACCCGACCGACATCGGCGCAATGGCGCCGGCAATGCCGACCACCGCCAAGGTGTTGAACATGTTCGAACCGATGACATTGCCGAGCGCGATGTCATGCTCATTCTTGCGCACGGCGATGATCGACGACGCCAGTTCCGGCAACGAGGTACCGATGGCAACCACGGTCAAACCGATGACCAGATCGCTGACGCCGAGTGCGAGGGCGATCTCGACTGCGCCCCAGACCAGCAGACGCGAACTGGCAATCAGCATCAGCAGACCGAGCACCAGCCAGAACACGGCGCGCTTCAGCGGCATCGGATGAGCGGCCAACTCGTCGGCCGTTTCCGCACCGAGCGCATCCTCCTTGATCGACAGGCCTTCGTAAATGGAAAACGCCAGCAAGCCGGCAAACAACACCAGCAGCACCACGGCATCGAGCCGCGACAATTCGCCATCCCAAAGCTGCCAGGCTGCCAGCACGGTCACCGCCAACAGCACCGGCATTTCCTTGCGCACCACTTGCGAATGCACGGCGATCGGACTGATCACGGCGGTCAACCCCAGGATCAAGGCGATGTTGGTGATGTTGGAGCCGTAGGCGTTACCGAGCGCAATGCCCGGATTGCCGCTCGATGATGCCAGCGCCGATACCACCATCTCCGGCGCCGAGGTGCCGAAACCGACAATGACCATGCCGATCAGCAGCGACGGCATGCCGAAATGGCGCGCAGTGGCAGCGGCGCCATCGACAAAACGATCCGCACTCCAGACCAACAAACCGAGCCCGACCAACAGAGCCAATACTGACCACATCATGACGCGTTCCTATTCCGTTGCCATCGCGCTGAGTGCCGGCATTGACGCGAACGCGGCGCCGGCAAGCCAGCATGGCTGAGCCTGCCGCCGAACGCCAGTGACGGCAGTCAGCAAAAAAAACCGGTCGCGAGGACCGGTTTTCGATTTGGTGGCGGGTAGTTTACAGCAGAACAACTCTCTATTGGGGCCAATGAGCACTGGAGCGGGTTGCTGCGGAAAATCTTCACCGTTACTCATATCCCCCTCCCTCACCAGGCAAAAAAAGAATTGCTGCATCGGTGAATATGAAAGGGATTTCATTATTTATTGGTGACGTGCAGAACATAGTCGAACCAACGCTCCAGCAAATCTCGCTCCTCTGTCTGCATATCTCCAGATGGGTAACTGATGGTTATCTGAATCGATTCCTTACTGTGCGGCCAGAAGCTGACGAAGGGCAGCCTATGGTTGAGTTCGAGCGCGCTGTGTAGTACCCCTTCTGCCGGCCCGTCATCGAAGTAGTGCTTTTCCAGCTTTGCCAGGTTTGCAATGGTGGCGATCCGGTCGACGCCGCCTGTGGCTGTCTCGATATGCGACCAGCGGGAGTTTCCTTTGCTGACGGGATAAGCTCTGTCGGCAGCATGATCGCCGGAATCGCTCTCCTTCAGAAAGTCCCTGATGTGAAGTTCGGACACACCCAAATCGCGCTGACCTGCAAACAACTCATATTCCAGTTGGTCCGAGCAACGCTTCAACTGACGAAAGGCCGACTCAAGCTCCGCCTGCGAGAAAAATGCCAGTTTCCCCTTGCCGGCAAAGATGGGCAGGTCCACCCGCACGTACAGGTAGAAATGACTATTCGCAGCCTCTGGATTAACAGCCATGCGCACCAGCGGATACTGTCGGTCCAACTGCGGCCCGATGCCCGGTAGCCTGTCATCGAATAGCCTTTCGATTCCAATCAGGTCCTCTCGCGAGGCGATGGGGGATATTAGGGACAACGAGTACACAGTGCCGTTGGCGAGCGCCGAGAACCCCGCAGAAAATCGCTGCTCCACCAATACCGGCTGCCTGCGCCTCTGCCCCTCCCGCTCGATGACAGGATCGACGAGCAGTATCGCGTTGGGATTGTGCTGGTTCTTCTCAACCACATACATCTTGTCAGTAGCGGGATTGAGTATGCTGCCGAACAGCGACTTAATATGGTTGGCGATATCGCCACTGTCATGGCTCTCAAAAGGCACATAACTTGTCTTTGGCAGGCTCGTATTATCGAATCGTGCGGGATACGGGTCCTGTACCACAATCGACTTGACCGGCCTGCGCAAGAACTCGCGCCAGTTCTCCCGGGTCAACTCCACCGAGCGGTTGAATGACTCCTGGATGCAGGCATCCATCTTCTCTTCCACATGGAACTTACGGGCGATGAACGAGGCGACCTGATCCTCGTCAACTGAACTCTTCAGGAATGGATAAGTGATCTCCAACTCCGCCAGTCCGCCGATCTTGAGCAGTTCGTTGACCTTTCCGAACAGGCGGTCCACGCGCCCTACCCGCTGCTCATTGGCCCCAGGCGAACCAGCGAGGCCGTAATGATGAACCTTGCGGCATTGCAGATGCAGATTGACGCCCTCCTGGAACACCGATGTTGCCACCAACACATTGGGATAGAAGGGACTGTTGAACCCCAGGATCAGGCGCTGACGATTCTTTGATTCACCGCTGGCATACCAGGCTGGGTTCTGGAGTAAAGTCAGCTCTCGCCACTCCTTCTCCCACTCACCCAGCTTGTGGTCGACGATTTTTTCACACAGGATCTCGAAGGTATCCAGCGCGTTCTTGAAGTAGGTCAAGAGCAGGGATTTCTTGATGCGCAGCGCCACGAAATTCATGAATTCGGCATATCTCTCCTGTACGCCAGAGATACCAGTGGAGCGATTGAACTCCGTAAACCAGGCGTAAAGCTCGACCATCACCGGACTTGCGAACAGAAATCCCGTCTTGATGTAGTTGGCAAAGTTCTCTGCCACATCCGGCCGATTTTCCGCCCAGTCGCTTAGCTTCTTTTGCTGCGATTCGTTAAGCTCGGGATAGACGAGAGACCAGACCGTCTTGACCGCCTTTTGATAGGTCCTGATCTCATACTCCCGGTGCGAAGCCTCCAATTTTTGCGCCAGCCTGTCATACCGTCGTAGCCGCGCCTCTCTCGCCGCAGTGACATAATCGGCCCTAACCTTGCCACCTTGCGTGTATTGGTAATAGGTCGAATAGCCGCCCACGGTGTAGTCCAGAGATGGTTCCAGAAACATCGCGAAGGCACTCTCCGGCTTTCTGAAGCGGAGACTGACATTGGAGGCGTCGGTACGCCCATCCTTGCCCTTCTTGACCACAAACAGATCGGCGATGGCGGAGCCGAGATAGGCATCGCCCTCTTCTTCGGCTCCAGACGCGCCTTCGTCATCGAGTTCATCTTCCAGTCCAGGCGAGCCTGATTGACAGCTGCGCACCAGTTCATCGAAGCCACTGCGCGACCACATCGGCCTGGACCTGCGCCACTTTTCTATGGCGGGGTGTCCATCCGTCAAACCCCAGGCCCGGTAAATCTGCTGCGCAAGAACAGCATCGTAGGCCTCGTTGATGCGCTGCGTCAGCTCGCGCACGGAGGGGATGCGCCGCACGAACACCAGGTGCTTGTCTTCATGCAGGTCACGGGGCGCCGCAAACAGGTCATTGGGCAGGCACTGCTCGACCAGTTGGCCGTACTTAGGATGATCGGGAAAACGTCCAAAGGTGCTGAAATATTGCGCGGTCAGCCGCTTCAACAATTTCGTATCCCTGGCCTCGGAGAAATCCTTTCCGTTATCCTCATCAACCTCAACATCCGCAACCGTATCCGGCTCAGCGGCCGCACCTGCGCGCCCGATAGACTCAAACCCCTCCAGAAAGCCGTACAGCAGACTCTTGTTGTCCCGCGTCATCCCCAGCTCGGTAACCAGCTTCTTCTGATACAGGGCAAAGAACATCTCCGACTCCGGGCGCTGACCGAAATCGCAAGGCATGTCCTTTTCACAGCGATATTCCCGCTTGCTGTAATGATGGTCTCCCCCCTGCATGCGGCGGAAGCGCCGCAGGCCATACTGCCGCATCAGGGCAAGTGCCGAGTGGTCCGAGTCTTCGCGGCCATCCACGAAGTAACCCAGGATGTTATGCACATCATTCAGCTGGGTATGGCTGGGTGTGGCCGTCAGCAGCAGGGCCTTGTCACCCAAGCGTGCGCCGGAAGCACCGAAGAATGCCTCCGCCGCGTTGACCCGCTGTGAGCCACCGTCCCGGTTGCGGAAATAGTGGGCCTCATCGACGATGATGAGATCGAACCCCGTCACGCCCAGTACGGCCTTGATGCGGTCGTGAATCTTGCGGGCATACTTTCGGGCCGTGGTGGCGTTATCGCTTCCCTTTTCGTTGGCAGGCACCAGGCCGCTCAGGGCGTGGATCGTGGTCAGATAGAGGTGGCCGGCACCTTCCTCTACCGCAGTCGCCAAATCATCAAGGTGCGAGCAGGTCTGGATAGACTGGACGGGGCCGCCATCGACTCCGTTCTTAACGCTATGGTCCACCGGACGATAGTGGAACTGCACAAAGGCATGGTACTCACGCCGCCAGTGGGCGCAGATATCCCTGTTGGGCGCCATCACCAGTACCTTGGCGTCGGGCTTCATCTTCCAGAGCAGGGCGGCCACGCCCAGGGCCTGAAAGGTCTTGCCCATGCCCACCTCATCGGCCAGCAGGGCCACACCGTGGCGGGAAAGCAGATTCCAGAGATAGGCCACCCCTTCCGCCTGCCGCGAGGCCATGGAAGTGGAGTCCGGCCCTTTGTAATGCCATTGGGGATTACTGCGGTCGAAATTGATCCAGTCCGCCACCGTTTTCGGCAGCAGCGCGCCCCAATCATGCGCCGGCATAGCCGCACTCCTTCTGAATCATCTCGACATAGCCCCGCTGAATTCCCGTGGGCAACGGTGGCAGATCCAGATGCAGCTCATCCCAACGCGACTTGGGCAGGGAATCATCTGTTTTTCCCAATTCCCTGCGCCGCTTCTCCGCCTTGCGGCACAGCGTCTGTACTTCCTGCGCCAGAAACCAGCTGAATGGCGTGGGGGTACCCGCATTGACTTTCGCCCTGGTCTTCTCCACCAATTCCACCAGGCAGCCTGGCCGCGTAAACACCCAACTATTCAGTTCCGTCACAGACTTGATGGATTTCAGCTTCTCGCCATATTGATGGGTTGCCTGAAACAGCCGGAAATAGCTGATATCGCCTGCAGTCTGCGCCACATCGGCCTGTGACGCGTCGATGAATTCATCTGCCAGCAATTCACTGTTCTGAGCGACAGGGATACGGAACGGAATATCATCGTCAGGGCCGGGTTCACCGCCGAAGACGAAGGCATTGAGCAAGTCATCCAGCGACTCGAACGCCTGAGCACGACGATGGGCCAGCCCGATTTCGGTGATCAGGGCGCGATAGACCTCCTTCTTGCCCTGCACCACCTGGAAGCGCCGCTCGTGCAACAGGGCCGAAGGGTCACGAATCTCCAGCACGCCCACCTTCAGCTCCTTTTTCTGTGGCATCCACACCAGCGGTATGGCTTCATCATGGCCCGGGACCTTGACCGCGTAGCCTTCTTCTGGCTTGCCATCATGCCAGTGACCGGTGAAAACGTACTGTTGCTTACGCCAGTCAAACTGGACCTGGATATCGAAGGAAGGTTGAACAGGTACCTCCAGAGACTCCTCCTGCAACAGATCCTCGGAGGCGAAGGCCGCGGCACTCAATTCAATTTTCTTGCCCACCGCACTGCCCCAGGAATTGCCATCGCTGACGATGACCCCGGCCTCGATATTGACACCTTTGTCCCACTGTCCCGTCTCATCCAGCAGGTTTGCGCCCCGGGTCGTGAAATTCCACGAGCCGATGGCCAGCTTGCTGCCCAGTTTCCATACCTTGGCATGACAAAGTTCAACGTTGTCTGGGCGGGATGTCGGGTTTTCGTAGAAGGTCAGTGTGCCGCTGTCGCAGATATCCTGTAGCGCTTCTGTCCAGGGCGCGCGAATGTACTGGCCCATAACGCGATCCGGAACCAGATGAATCTTTAACTCCTCAACTGCAACAACGGCTTTCAATCGTTTAATGAAAGCGGCGACGTCTTTGGACAGGTAGGGCGACCACACCAGTAACTCCCTGGCGCGGGCATTGGCAAATAGCTGTTCAATGAAGGATTCATTTTGAAAGCTGTGTACGAATGTCCAGCCGCCATCGTCCCGAGGTAATCCACGCCGCTCCGGCAATCCCTCAGGCAGGCCCACATTGGCAGCAATCTCAGCAAAGAAAAACCTGACAGAGTCGTATTGCTCCTTGGTCTCGACGCGTTGAAAGGAAAATACCTCCTGGTTCCTCCCCCAGCCACTCAGGGTCAGGTTGGCACTGCCGGTACCGAGTATCTTGTTGCCGTGCACATCCTCGAGATAGATCACCTTGGCATGAAAAAGGCTGTCCTTGGAGAACCAGTCTTCCCACTGCGCTGGCGACACCCCATGCACTGGAATGGCGGTGCGCTTGTTCTTGTCAGCCTCCATGAAGCGCCTGTCGCAGAAGATGCGGAAATCGATCTCCTTTTCGGTTAGCGCAACCTGGAAATGCTCATAGTCCAGGCGTGTCTTCGGCTGCTCCATATCCAGCACTGCGGGGAGTAGATAGGTCTCAATGAATTCGATATTGATATTGAAGCTGGTAAGCCAGACGTAACGCAGCTCGCCCAGTTCCTTGAGTTGCTCCTTGAAGGCAGTCAGGAGCTTCATGCCGTTACCCCCTGATAACCACGCACCAGCCATTTGAACTGAGGCAGGTAGTAGCTGTTGTACCAGACACCCTGCGGCCAGTCCTCCTCGGACGGATTAGGCATGGGGCGGACATGCACCTTGGTCGCCGTATCAGCCAGCGTCAGCCAGGGCTGCTGGCCGCGCTCAGCCATGACCCGGCCGTGGTAGTCGACCAGCAGCCGGATCTGATCCGACAGCGTTGTCGCTTGCGCAAGTTTCAGCAGGTCGTTGAGCCGCGCGCTGGCCGCGCCCCTCAAGACACCGATCAGATTCGGGTTATCCCGCAGCCCCTGTGCGCGGCTTAGCAGGGTCTGTTCGTTCCGACCAAAGGTCTTCCAGCGTTCACTAACCGTTTGCAATGGCTGGGACTTCTTGCAGGTCAGGAGGGTGAACAGCAGCATCACATCGGCGAGGAAAGGCTCCAGTTGCTCGATATGTTCCATCTTGCGCCGCTCTTCTGGCGGCAAGGCGTCTCTGGCGGTCAGTGCCATCAACCTTTGTGGCGTGAAATCCTCCGGCTGCTCGCTCTTGGCATTCTTATCCAGCACCGCCAGCAATGCCCCTGCTGCACCGGTGTCCAAAGCGGTGACCGACAGCCAGTAGTCGCGGGCATATTTACCGACGGCCCCCGACGAGGCAAAGGCCTTGGCGTAGGCGCTGGGCAGTTCTTTCGGGATATTCAGGAACTGAATTTCTGGCTGCTTGCTGTTCTGGCTCAGCATCTCCCGCATATACGTAACGAGCAGATCGGCCAGCACACGCAGAGATTTGTTGTCGGCAATAAACTGCTCTGCCCCCTGCCACAAGGTCTCAGCGCTGGGCTGGTAGTAGTGATAGTTTCCGTCGAAATAGCCGATTTGCATCAGCGGCGTCTTATAACGTCCGCTGACGCCGAGGCCGATCTGACGCACAAGCAGTTGTCCCGGCTTATCGTGACTAAAAATAAGCCTGGGATTTCCTTCTGTCTCATTCCAGCGGCGACGTCCGTTAGAAATGCCCAGCACCCCGCTACTGTCCACACCCGTGCCTTCGTGTTTCAGGATGGAAAAGGTGAACAAGTTTTCCAGATGGAGCAGGCAGGCATATTTGAAAAACAGGGTGTCCTTACCGCCATATACATCGGTCAGCCGCTTGCTCAACCGAATACTCTCGTCCTGAATTAGGCGCCGCACCAGGTAGTGATTGAACAGATTGAGGGTGTAGTTGCGCACGTCATTGGAGATGGAGTTGACTCGATTTCTGAATATCTCCTGTCCATAAGCCGACCAGATGATTAGCATGCCGAGCGGATCCATATACGACTCCCCGCTAAGGCTGTCGTCGTATTCCGTGAGGTATTTATCTAGAAACATAGATATCCTTGGTGCGCGTCACCTATCCCGAACCTTGATTGCCGGATATTTCTGCACGTTGGTGACCGCATCAGCAAACCCTCGCAACCACCACTCCAGCATCGCGCTATCGACCACGGTCGCGGTGATTTCGAGGTTGCCGTCTTCTAACTCGGCCACCTGCTGATTTGCCGATAGCGGAGTTTCGAGTAAATGCAAGCCGGCTTGGCGTTCGATCCGGAAAACCAGTTTGACCATCTCTCCCTCGCCGAAGCCGAAACGCCCATCGTTGTCATATTTCTTGAGATCAAATTCCTTTGGGCGATCAAACGTCAGCGTCGACATCTCTGCCGCCAGTATGCGGTGTAGCGCCAAATTCCTCTCGTTGTCATAGCCACGATAGCGACAAACGAGGTACAAGCGCGGCCCTTGCTGGACGAGGCCCAAAGGCATGACCTCCACCTTGTTCCGCTTTCCCCCAGAATTTTGATAATCGAGGTGAAGCCAGTGATTGCTATACAGCGCCTCACTGACCGTCTCGAAGACGCCCGGAGCGATCTTGGGCGGCAACAGTGGCTGACTGGTGGCGACGACTCTCACCTTGCTGGGCCATTCCCGTTCAAGACGCGCGCTACTGTCGGGGCCAAGATTACGCTTGGCTTGGCTAAAGAACGCCTCCATGGATTTCATCAACCGGGCTGGCAGGAGATTCTTCAGGTGCTCTTCGGCAAGTTGAAGCAGCAACGATTCCTGGGGAGTGAGATTGGGTACTGCCAGAGCTTTGGCCTGTTCCAGCCAGCGATAGCCATAGGGTTTACTACGATCATCACGCTCGATCTCGAAATGCTCGCTGAGCATTTCCAGTTGTCGCTGGATGGTACGCAGATCGCGGTCGATGCCAGCATCCTTGAGTTGCCGATGCAGATCACTGGCGGTGACCTTACGGCCACGCGGAATGCGACGCAGCAACTCGACAGCGAGCAATACGGTTTCGAGCGTGTCGGAGCGCTTTGCCATCTCAGACCTTCAATGCCGAGCCCGAGAAAATCGACCACAAGCGCACCATGGCATAGGTGTCGAGCGCACAGTAGGTCAACAATTGTTGCTCAATTTCGCTTTTGCGTGCCTTACTGGTTTGCGGTGCCAGAGCCTCCAGGAAGGCATCCATGGCCATTCCGCCATCCTGGACACCATCGAGATCTCCGTAATCCAAGTCCGGGCAGAGTGCCGGCAGCACGGCCTTGATGCTCCAACTGCCTTGTTGGCTGGGGTGGTAGTAATGGTCTCGAGCCACAGGCAAGAGATCCACCACACGCTCGTTCAATGCCAGCAGTGGTTTGGCCATACGAGGAAAGCGCTCAGACAGCTCGCGGATACGGGCCGTTTCGAAACCGGCGTTGTAGACGAATATTGGACCTCGCTCGCTGCACGCGGCAATCAAGGCTTCAGCAAATGCCTTGGATGGATCGCTGCCTGTGAGATCGAGAAATGCCTGCTGATCGAGCTTGCCTGTACGTGAGAGGCGGTGGACGCTGAACTGGAAAGGAATCTGCTGGTAAGGCCGTGTACCTTTCCAGATCGGTACGGCGAATTGGATGGTTTCAAAGTCCAGGAAATAAGCGGGCAGCTTGTAAGCGGCAAGTGCTTGCGCGGACGCCCGCTGGTCGAAATAGGGTTTGCCGGAGAGAGTGACCGCCTTGACGCGTTGCTGCTTGTCGTTAAGCAGTGCATCAGGCAAGTCACGAAGTTCTGTCAGGCCATGCGCCTCGATGTGTGCCTGAAGCCCGTTGCTCAGGCGACCAGGTAGCCACTTGATCGGCTGCTCTGCCTGTGGTTCCTGACTTTGGCAATAGGCAAGAAATCCGCACTCATAGGGATTGCCGCAGTGCTTGCCCGTAGCGATGCGAGGCTCACTTTTCTTGGCGACGATCTGTTGTGCTTCGGCTATCCAACTGCGAACCTCGCCGCCACGATCAAACACTTCTTCCGTCAGATCGTTTTCGAGCAATAGCCCGTTGTAATCCTCATTGCCTGGATAAACCCAATCGCTGTCGATATGTGCGAGCGCGATTTTGGTGAGTGGCACACCGGAGGAGCGGGCGACGAAGGATTGCACAGCCGCGTCGTCGCGATGGTAGTCCTTGACTGAGGTGGAGGATTTCACCTCGACCATACGCCAGGCCAGCTTGCCACCTTTTCTTATCGGCAACATCACGTCTGCAAGAGCTAACGCTCCTTCGGCGCGAAAGCCCGCCTCGAAGATCGGTTGAGCTACCTGTAGAAGCTCCAGGGTACGAGCGAATGCAGCGTCAAACCCGTTCGCTTGCGGATCGATCAGAACGCCCTTGCCCTTGGGGTCATACAATCGCCGGGCAATGTCGCCGACTTGATGCCCCACGGCAAAGCTGGCCTGGGTGGCGGCCGAATCCTTGCGCAATTTGGGGCGATGCACCTCAAGCCACAGTCGCTTGGGGCACTGCCGGTAAGCCAGTAGCTTGGATTTTGAGAGCGTGCGCATTGATCCTCCCCTTTTTTGTCAAATTATCCCATGCGGTTGATGGTCAGAGAAACCCAATCGATGCCTTTCTACCCTCTTTCACGGCACACTCCGCCTCCAGAGCCGAAACCAGCGTTGCCGGAGATTCGATGGGGCGGAATCGGTGTTGGCGCAGCACGGCAGCGAAATCGCCAGGGGTCAGCCGCTCTAGACGCATCGTCCTTGTCAGCAGATCGGGCTGCGGCGCAGAAAGCTGAAGTTGTTTGCAGTAACGGCGCACCAGTTCCCAGGCCTGTTCTGGTCGCAGAAAGTCGAACTTCACCTTGAGGTCGAAGCGACGCAGCGCAGCCTGATCCAGACCTGTCATCAAGTTTGTCGATGCGATGAATACGCCGGAGAACGATTCCATCTGGGTGAGCATCTCATTGACCATGCTCACTTCCCAACCACGCTGTGCTCCACGACGATCCTGAAGGAAGCTGTCGACTTCGTCGATCAGTAGCAGCGCTCCATCCTGGTCTGCCTGACGGAATGCTCGGGCAATGTTCTTCTCGTTCTCCCCAACCCACATGGACATCAAATCGGAAGCGCGCTTGATCAGAAGCGGGATACCGAGCTGTTCAGCCAGCCACCGTCCATAGGCAGTCTTGCCCGTACCCGGTGGGCCGTACAAACAGAGTCGGCCGGCACGCGCTGCAATCAGGCCAGCGGCAACACTGGCCAGGTCGGCATCAGCATGGATGAACCCCGGATCGTAGATTTCCGGCAGTCGATTCGGATCGTTCTGAACGATGGGACGGTGTCCCTGTGCTTCCAGGGTATTGCTGATCAGACGTTCAAACGCCGATGCGCAACCCATCTGGCCCAGATCGTCGCGAATCGAGCGAACGACAGAGCTCGCCTTGGCCACCACAGCGGGTGCGAGAGACTCGGCTTCGGCAATCCGCGAAATAATGCAAGCATCGATCAGGTCGCCGCAATTCTCCTGCAGAATCCTCTCACGCTGCTTTTTTGGCGGCACAGGTAGTTCGAATACCATGTCGAAGCGGCGAATAAATGCCGGATCGAGTCCATCGATTGAATTGGACAACCAAAGCGTCGGCACAGGGTTTTCCTCGAGCATCCGGTTGATCCACGCCTTGCGGACCTGAGCCGTACTCTTGCGGCCAAAGAAACTATCACCATCGTTGAAGACATCCTCGACCTCGTCGAAGGCGATGAGTGCCTGGCGTTGAGCGAAGAAACTCTGGGCAGCGCGAAACGCACGCAGACGGCGTTCGCCATTCACTGGATCGCCATCGGCGTCCTCACTTGCCACCTCGAACAGTTCACATCCCAGTTCATCAGCCAGGGCTCGTGCCAGCTGACTCTTGCCTGTACCCGGCGCTCCATGTAGGAAGATGTTGACCCCACGCCGCCCGGTCGTGGCCGCGTGCCGTAGATACGGACGCAGAATTTCCAGGGAAGCATTGATGTGGCTGTAATCGGCCAGCTTGAGTTGTGCTGGGTCTGCGGCAGATACGGTGCCGCGCAGCAAACTGATCGGATCGGCTTCCGAAGATGCCATCAGATCGGCAAACCCATCGGAGAGCAGATCCAACTTGCCGCGCAGCGTGCTGGTACCGCTACGGTCGACCGAAACCAAGCCGGAGCGTGCGAGGATGCCCTGTGCACTTAGTGATGCACGAATTTCAGGCTCGGGCAGATTCAGAATTGCCGAAAGAGAGTGAAAGACCTTGACCGAGGAAATCTGGCCAAGCCAATCGGCAGTGTCATCCAAGAGCCTTTCATTGTGGATTGACACGGCAAACTCCAGGATTCTGCAGTCGGTCGTGCTGAGGCCTACCAGATCGGATAGTTGTCCAACGTTGTTGCGCAGGCAAGCAGGTAGTGGGGCTTTTGCCCATTGTTTTTCCGCCTTCTGGTGCAGCAACCGCAGTTCTGATTGAACGGCCTTCAGGTCAAAATCATTGGGGGACGGGTCGATCCAATGCCCTAGTCCAATCACTTCGGCCAGCGTATCGTTGTTGAAGCCGTGAGAGCGCACGAATTCACGATGCCCACCCAGAGGCACCAGAATGCGCAGCAGCCAGAGAAGAATGATGGGATCGGGATCAACCGCATTTGCGGTGTAACGCGAACGACGTCTTGCCATGATGGTTTCTCCTTGTTGATGGAAACCATCATCCGGGTTGCTGCGACGTAATGTGTCACATCGATATGTGCCGAGAAGCCAGAAAATAGCTTGGCTTCCTGATCGAACAGCGCGTTCATGGTGGCGTCGTCAATCACATCACGGAGCCCACGATGAACGCCAAGCAAACCGCCCTCGACACCTACCTCGCCCGCACCGCCGCCATCCACGCCAAACTGAAACGGTTGCAGCAACTTGCCGACGACCACTTCAGTCACGACCCCAACACCATCCATTGGGGCCACGTCGGCGACCTCGGGCGAATGGAGGGCGGGCTGGATGAACTGCTGGCGATCTTCGGCGGCGATGAGTGACGACGCCCATCAACCACCGGAGATCACCATGACTACCGAAGCCAAACTTACCGACACCCAGATCGCCCTCCTCAAGGCTGCCGCCGGCCGACCGGACGGCAACATCGAACCTCTGCCTGCCAACCTGCGCGGCGGCGCCCGCGCCAAGGTCATCGAGGGTCTGCTCGCCCGAGGGCTCATCGTCGACGCCGATGGCCACCACCTGCTCACCGATGCCGGCTACGCCGCCGTCGGCAAACGGCCCCCCATCCCCAAGAGTGTCCAGCAAATGGACGCCCCCGATGCCCTCACGAAACGCGACCCCATCGATGCACTCCAGAAATTGGGGGTCACCCCGCCCACCATCCGCCCCGGCACTAAGCTGGCCGCGATCATCGATGCGCTGCGCAACCCCGGCGGCGCAACCATCGCCCAGATGATGGCGGGCACCGGCTGGCAGGCCCACACCGTTCGCGGCGCGATCTCCGGCATGGTCAGGAAGAAACTCGGTTACGAGGTGGTCACCGAGAAGGGAGTGGACGGCCAGCGGGCCTATCGCATCGCCTGACTGCAAACCAACAGAGGGTCTGCGCGCACCGCAGGCCCTTTTCTTCGGCCTGACGGCAGGGTGGCCGATTTGCCACTTTTTTGCCCTGAAATCGCCGAAATCCTGCGCCAGTACTGGCCGGAATAGGGGTGACCGTTCTCGGTTTCAAGGGGGTGAATTCAACGCCCACCCTTGGCCTTGGTGCAAACCGCAAACCCTGCAAACCTCGGTTTGCACCCTGACGCTATCGAAGCGCCGCGCTCGCGCCCCCCGCATGGGAATATTGCCAGGAAGGACCCCTCTTGCCTGGGTATCCCCTTTCCCGCCGACCATAACAATAGCGGCCGACCGTCACCATCATCACCATCATCACCATCATCACCATCGTCACCGGCGTGATGGTCGTGACAGTCGTGACGATGGGTTTCTATTGTTTACGTCGGCTTGGAGGAGATATCTATCCCCCGGTAGACTGATCGCATTCCAATAACAACAGCGAGAAAGCCCATGCCTGCTCCGACCTCTGCCAACTGCCTGCGCTACTGGGACCTGGCCGACCATATCCAGCTCAACGACGCCATCGCCCTCTGGTGCGGCGTGGAGCCCGCCGAGCTGGCCAAGCTGAATTTCGAGACCCAATGCATGAGTGCCAAGCGCGCCGCACTGGTCACCGCCTTGCGCGATGGGCGGCTGGAATACGAAGACCTGGGCATCGTCACCAGCCAGGGCAAGGTGTTCAAGGGCGCACCCATCGACGAATTGCTCGAGAAGGATCGCCTCGTCATCAACAAAGCGAGCCTGCGCCGGTGGTTCGAGCAGATGCCCTTCGATGATCGTCCGCCGTTCCTGTTCGACGAGGCTCGCCAACCGGTGCTGCCCGATGGCAGTGAAGCGACCGAGATGAACAGCCTCAAGGCCATTGCCCTGATGGCACATCTGTTGGCAGCATCGGCAGGGAAATATCGGTCGGGTGAACGGCCCAATGCCGAAGCCATCGGCCAGGCAGTCAATGACTTGGCCCAGCAGCTATTTGGCAAAGATGTGAGGGGCTACGCGTCCTTCCACAAGAAGGTTGGCGCGGCTCTGAAAACCTTCTCCAAAGAGATTCCGCAGCGTATTCGCGATTCCTGAATTTCAGGAAATCATCCTGAAGTTCGGCGGGGCGGGACACCCGCCTGACCCAGACTGGCGACATCTATCAATGACCACGGATGCTCGCCATGAAACTCTCCCGCCCGATCCTGCCAGAAACCGGCTTTGTTCGACTCCCCCAAGTCCTCGCCATCATCCCCATCAGCCGGTCGGCGTGGTGGGCTGGCATCCGCGAGGGCAAATTCCCCAAAGGCATCAAGCTCGGCAGCAAGACCACGGTCTGGCGCGCTGAGGACATCCGCGCACTGATCAATCACGGTCGCTGAGGGGGCGGGCATGACCGACACCCTCCTTCCGCCGGCCTCGGCAGTAGACGCCGACCATCACGATCATCACCACCGTCACAGCGGTGACGTTCGTGATGGTGGTGACGATGCCTCTCTATTGTTTCAGTCGGCGGCAGAGGGGATGCCGGGTGTCGATACGACCATCACCGACGACCCCATCGCCATCATCGAGTCTGCCATCGAGCGTCTGCGCGATGACGTCGGCGCCATCGTCGAACCCGCCGTGGTTGCCGCCTTCTCCATCCTGCGCGCCACCGACCTGCCCAATTACCTGCGCTTGCGGCACAAGGCCAAGGAGACGAACAAGGGCTGTCTAGTCACTGAACTCGACAAGGCCGTGCAGCAATCGCTTCCCGGCGGTGGCGATGAACCCTCGGCCCTCGATGAACTGGTGGCGCTGGCCCGCGCCCAATGCCAGCTCAAGCACGACGCCGACCGCAATGCCGTTGCCATCATCCCGATGCCGGGCCGGCAGGAAGTCTGGCGGGTCTATTCCACAGGCTACGAGGAATGGTTGCGCAGCGCCTACTGGCGGGCCAAGGAAACCGGCGTTCCCGAAACCACCATGAAGTCGGCACTGGCAACCATTGCCGCCGCTGGCATCAACGATGGCGAGCAGATCGACCTCCACGTCCGCGCCGCACGGGATGACGCCGGCTACCTGATCGACCTCTGCGATGAACAATGGCGGGCAGTGCTGGTTACGCCGACCGGCTGGCAGGTGCTCGACCACTCGCCGGCGTATTTCACCCGCACCCAGTCAATGCGCCCGTTGCCGGAACCACTGCGCGGCGGTGACATCGGCCTGCTCTGGCAGCACACCAATATTCCAGGCAACCGCCGCGTGATGGTGCTGACCTGGCTGCTCGACAGCTTCCGGCCAGACACCCCATTCCCGGTACTGGAATTGGTCGGCGAGCAGGGCTCGGCCAAGTCCACCACGCAATCCGTACTGCGCAGCCTCATCGATCCCAACAAGGTGATGCTGCGCGGTCGGCCCAAGACCGTCGAGGACATCTTCGTCGCCGCCGCCAACAACTGGCTGGTCAGCTACGAGAACCTCTCGGGCCTGACTGCCGAGCAGCAGGATGCCTTCTGCACCCTGAGCACGGGCGGCGGCTTCGCCTCGCGTCAGCTCTATACCAATGGTGAAGAGCACATCATGGAAACCAAGCGGCCCGTGGTGCTGAACGGCATCGCTGTGGTCGCCACCCGCCCCGACCTGATTGACCGGGTGATTCACGTCGATATGCCGACGATCCCACCCGAGGCCCGGCGTGATGATGCCGATACCTCGGCGGCGTGGGAGCGCGACCGGCCCTTGGTGTTCGGCGCGCTGCTTGACCTCTTCGCCGCCGCACTGCGCATCCTGCCGTCGGTGAAGCTGGCCCACAAGCAGCGCATGGCCGACTACGAACGCTTCGGCGAGGCCGTGGCCCGCTCCCTCGGTTTCGAACCCGGCGATTTTCAACGCCAGTACGCGGAACTGGTGCGTGCCGGCATTGACCGTGCGCTGGAGAGCAATGCCGTCGCGCAGGTGCTCGACAAGTATTTCGAGGAGCGCATCTCGCCGTGGAACTGGCAGGGCACCGCCGGCCAGCTCTACGACCTGCTCAACAACCAGATCATCCCGGATCGCAGTACCTGGCCGAAGTCGCCGAAGGGCTTGGCCGACCAACTGCGCCGCATCGCCCCGGCCTACCGCGCCAAGGGCATCGAGATCAGCCATCTCGGCCATAGCCGGGAGGGTGCCCTGTGGCGCATCACCCCTATTCGTTCTTCAACCGCCACGCCGCCCGGCGTTGAGGGTGGCATTCGTTATGGAGCTCATCGTGAATATAGAGAACCCCCTTCCAACCTGCATCCGATCTGGTATCGCCATTTCGGCTTCCAGCCGCAGGCACGCCACCCACAACCCACTGCTGCCAAGGCATCAGGGCAGGCATTCCGTCCTGCTACGGCAAAGCCTCACGCATCCCAGCAGTTCGGCGAGTGGGAGCCGACCTGCGACTACCGCCCGCCCTACGGCACCCCAGTCGGCATCCGTCGCCGGCTTGGCACGCATACCTGGGAAAGCACCGTGGTGCTGCCCGGCGATTCCCGCTACCCGTGGCCTGACCACACCTCCGATTCCAACCACTGACTCAAGGAGAACACCGATGAAACTGAATCCGTTCCGCCGCAAAACCAACGGCTATTTCGACAAAATCAAGGCGGACTACGCCGAACGCACCCGCGAACTCGATGCCTTGCGCCGCGAGGTCGCCGAGGCAAAAACTGCGTTCGAAGATGCGCAGCAATCGCTGTTCGAAGTCGAGCAGAAATCCAACTCGACGGTGTGGACACGGCGTGAGCAGGAGCTCCTGCGCCAGAAAAACGCGGCCGAGCATCACTACAACGAACTGCGCACCCGCCTGGGGCATCTGGAACTCAAGCATCGCAGCCTACGCTGGAAGGCAGAGGCGCCGGACGCCCTGGCGAAGCGGGTTGCTGAACTGAAGGCGCTGGCGATACGGCGTCGGCAGATCGAAGCCGAACGCGACAAGCAGCGGAGTGCTATTGCCAAGCTCGAGGCGCGCATCGCGACCTTGCGCGGTGAGATCGACCAGGAAACTGAGTCGGCCACGCAGGCATTGATCGAGTCGGGTGGCGATGCACCGGGTGCGTCTGACACCCTGGTCAAGCGCCGCCAGGACTTGAAACTGCTCGCCGAGGCGGTGGCCAAGGTTCGCCAACAGGAGGCGGCACTTGAATCCGAGTTGGGGAGCATTCCCACTCAGGAGCGGGAGCTGCGGCGTTGCATCGAATCCGACCAGGCATCGGTGGCCGAGATCGACCTTCACGAACAGATGCCTGAATTCATCCAGGTGATCGCCCGGGCCGCCGTCAGCAAGGCACGCGTCCAAGGTGGCAACCGCCATACCTACGAAATCCAGATTCCGGACGCCGCTTTGGCGGCGGCCACGGCATCACTCGACGCCGAGATTACCCCGGATTGATTCAGGCAGATGGCCGCGAGTCCCGGCATAGCGGTCATTTGCTCTGGCACATCGTCATCGTGTGTCAGGCATGGATGCCATGCCGGGTAATGCCCGCCGGCGCTGACCGCGAAAGGCATCGCGGAAAGCCGGCACCACCAATCAACAGGAGACAACGATGGAAATTCCTTCCAACCGATTTGATGCAACCGACCCGTTTGCGCAGGCCAAGCTGCAGATGCGGCAGGCGGAAACGGTGCTGCGGCAAATGCCGCCCGCGCAACGACAACAACTATTGGCCGAGATACTGCCACCCATGCCAATGCACCGGCCTTCGCCCGCCATTGAGCCTGCCGTGACGATGGTGACCGTCAAGGTCGAGGAATGGGATGGCGGGCCAGTTGCACGCCCCGCCGCCCCTGTGATGATTCGCCGACCACAACGCATCGTCGGCCACATCCCGTGGCAGTGGCGGTGGATCGTCGCGGGCATCCGCCTGACCCGGATCGCGCGCAAGTCGGCCAAGCAGCAAATGAAGCAGTTCAACAAGCTGCAGCGCCAGATGATTCGACGGGTCCTTCCTCGCCACAAGGCCATGCGGGGGGCGCGAGCCCGCTGACCCGCTACCGACAGACCGCGAAATGAGGTTACCAGGGTTACCAGTTACCACCCCGGTTACCACCCCCGGCGATGTCCGGGGTTACCACCATCAAGGAGATTAAATGAACACCACGACGATCAACAGCAGCAACGCAATCGCCATCCAGCCCCTGTCCCACTACGACGCGGCAGTCCACGAGCGCGTGCAGCAGTGGCCGCCAGCGGGCAGTTGCTGGCCTGGATTCCCATCCTCAGTCAGGAGAACTTCCCCGACACACCGCCGGAAATCTTGCGGTTTGCCGATCAGTATCAGGAGGCGATGCGCTGGCCCATCCACCGTCCGGAGGACTTGCTGGGATTGCCCGACGGCATCACCGGCTGGCTGCTGCCTGCCGACGCCGATGATACCGACGTGGCCTGCGGCGTATGGAACGGTGAGGTCTACATCCTCGGCGTAAAGGACAAGCGCACCGGCAGGAAGCAAACCTTGCTTGGCGAGCGCTTCGATGTGGCGACTGGGCAAGCCGATGACCATGAACAGAGCGCGGTTTGACTTGGCTTCTGCCCGGGAAGAAGCGTTCATACAAACCCCTTATGACATGGAGTTTGCAATGACCCGATCAACATCTGTCGCCGCCCAGTTGGCGGCGCTGCCCACGATGCCGATGAAGGACTTGTGGGCGCTGTGGGATGCCCACTTCCCACGCCGGCCCGGCACATGGAACCGCGACTACGTTTCCTCCCGTGTTGCCTACAAGATTCAGGAGGTTGCCCACGGTGGTGTCGATCCCGACATCCGGCGGCGGTTGCTTCGCCTCGGTGAATCGCGGTCGGCGTTCGGCACGCGCCGGTCGGAAGTGCATCTGATGCCAGGCACGGTGCTGCTGCGCGAATACGAATCCAATGAGTACCGCGTCACGGTCACGCCGGAGGGTTTCTACGATCTCAATGGCAAGGTGTTCAAGAGCCTGTCGGCCGTCGCCCGCCATATCACCGGCGTCAATTGGTCGGGGCCGGCGTTCTTCGGCGTGAAACAGAACCCGGGCAGCAAGAAATGAAGGCGCCGATGGTTCGCAAACGCTGTGCGGTGTATTGCCGCGTATCCACCGACGAGCGCCTCGACCAGTCGTTCAATTCCATCGATGCCCAACGGGAGGCCGGGCAGGCGTTCATCGCCAGCCAGCGAACGGAAGGCTGGATTCCGGTGGTCGATGACTACGACGATGGCGGCTTCTCCGGCGGCAATATGGATCGGCCTGCGCTGAAACGCCTGCTCGCCGACATCGATGCCGGGAAAGTCGACATCGTGGTGGTGTACAAAATCGACCGACTGACCCGCAACCTTGCCGACTTCGCCAAGATGGTGGAGGTATTCGATCAGCGCGGTGTCAGTTTCAGCGCCGTCACGCAGCAGATCAACTCGGCGACCTCGATGGGCCGGTTGATGCTGAACATCCTGCTCTCGTTTGCGCAGTTCGAACGGGAAGTGACCGGCGAGCGCATCCGCGACAAAATCGCTGCATCGAAGGCCAAGGGGATGTGGATGGGGGGTACGCCACCGCTCGGGTACGACGTCAGCCATCGACAGTTGGTGATCAACGAGGCCGAGGCCGAGGCCAAGATTGTGCGTGACATCTGGCGGCGATTCATTGAACTGAAATCCACCACCGAACTGGCCCGCGAGTTGAATCGCCAGGGCATCACCACGAAGGCATGGACGACGCAGGATGGCGTCTTCCGCCCCGGTCGCCCGATCACCAAGCAAAACCTCTACAAGATGCTGAGGAATCCGCTTTACATCGGCGTGATCCGCCACAAAGGTAAAGATCACCCCGGCGAGCACGCACCAATTCTGGATCAGGCATTGTGGGATCAGGCGCAAGCCATTCTGGCCGAGGATGCGCACTTGCGCGCATCGCAGACCATGACTCGCCACGACCATGAACCCATCCTGCGCGGCCTGCTGTTCGCGCCAGACGGTGACAGGATGCTGCCGACGGCCACCAGTAAGAAGTCGGGCAAGCGCTATCGCTACTACCTGCCGTACTCGGACAAGAAATTCGGGCGAGGCACCCACCCCTTCGGCATTGTGCCGGCCGAGCAGATCGAGGCGCTGGTACTGGAGCAGATCAAGTCAGCATTGCAGGCGCCGGAAATGATCCAGGCGGTGTGGGATGAGGTACAGAAACTGGACGCCACGGTGCCGGAGCCCGCTGTAGTGCTGGCAATGCGTAATCTGTCGGTGGTCTGGAACGAGATGTTCCCGGCGGAACGCTGCCGATTGGTAAGGCTTCTGATTTCCCGCATCCAACTCAAGGACGAGGGCATCGACATCGAATGGCATCCGGCAGGGTGGTCGGTGCTGATGGCGGAACTGGCCCCGAACAGCATCGGGGCGGAATTGCGGGAACTTGAGATGGAGGAAATGGCGTGAGAGGACTGGAGCAGATTGGACGGGCGCAATCACAAACCGAGAAACTGGATCAGGGCATCAAGCTGACGACGTTCATCCCGGTGCGCTTCGTCAGGCACAAGGCGCGCAAGGTGGTGGTCGAGCCGACAACGCCCGGGCGGATGGCGTCACCGCTGAACCCCGGTCGGCCGACGTCCGTCGATGAAAATCTGATGGCAGCGCTGGCACGGGCGTTCTTCTGGCAGGAGTTGCTCGACTCCGGCCGGGTGAAGAATATGACCGAACTCGCCAAGGCTGAGAAGATGGGCCTGGCGCGGATGCAGAAGATGCTCAAGTTGGCCCGGCTGGCTCCCGACATCGTCGAGGACATTGCGCGTGGCCGGCAGCCGGTCGGACTGTCGCTGCTGTTCTTTGTCGAGAACCCGTTGCCGGATGACTGGAACGAGCAGCGGGACGTGATCGGCGGGTTGGCCAGTTGACCGTGAGAACACGTTCGAAACCCCGCCGCTATGCGTTATGGGGTGCAAACCACCGCCCGGAAACCCGCATAATTACGAGGGGTAGTGCCTCGACCGGGCTAGACAAAAACAGAGAAAAGAGAGGAATTCGGGTGGTTGGCAGGGCGAAATAAGGGGCTGCCGGCGATCATCGAAATTCGCACCGCCCGCGAAACCCCGCCCGTACTGGCCCTTCGCGGGCGAGAAAAAGGCCAGAGCAAAGTCTGGCCTTCTGGAAATGGTGGCGGGTAGTTTACTACCGAACAACTTGCTATTGGGACCAATGAGTACTTCAGCGGTTATCTGCGGCCTCTCGGCCGTCACCCCCCAAGCAGGCGGCGCGCCAGGAGCGACTGCATATCCCGTCGACCGTCAGCGATGACATAGATGTAGACCCTCTGCGCCACGACACGGTAGATCACTCGATAGGGCTTGAAAGCGGTCTGCCGATAATCCCGTATGCCAACGGCCAGCAGTTCCTTCGGATAGGCACCGCGTTCAGGAACAGTTGACAGGCTCTCGACGACTTCCTGTAAACGATCCAGCACATGGTCGGCATTGGCCTTGCTATCACATTCCACGATGTAGTCGTAGATCGACACCAGGTCCTGCTCAGCCCCTTCGGTCAGCAAGACCTCGTATTTGCGCCCGGCCATTACCCGGCTGCCTGTTTGGCCCGCAATCTTGCGACAACTTTAGCCACGGGCTTGACTTTGCCCGCTTCGATTTCCGCATTACCGAGCGCGAGAATTTTCAGCAGCGCCAGCGTTTCCTGCGTTTCCTCGAAGGAAGCGACGTCCTGAATGACCGCCTTGGCTTCCCCGTTCTGGGTGATGACCAGCGGCTCCCGCCCCTCGGTCAATCGAGCCAAGACTTCGGCGGCGTTCGCCTTGAGGTAACTGATGGGTTTGACTTGTGATGAGTAGCGCATGACCTGACGCCTTGATCCAGCAAGGACTCAATATAGTCTTTATTCAGTCTTCCCACAACAATCGACCGATCCGCGCCCGCACCCAGCCGAAGTCCGGATATTCCTGCTCCGGCCGGCACGTTCCACGCGCGAGATGACAATCAGGGTGGGTGGTTCCGGCCAAAAGAAAAGCCCCGTAGAGTCGGGGCTTGAGGGAATTTGGTGGAGATAAGGGGAGTCGAACCCCTGACCTCGTCATTGCGAACGACGCGCTCTACCAACTGAGCTATATCCCCATTCGTTTGCTGCCCCGATCCCACCGCCGCGCGGCGGAGCGTAGCAGGCGCGCATTCTAACGGCTGACACCGGCAACGGGAAGGCCGGCCACGCGCATTGCGCTCGCGCTTACTGCGGCGCGGTCGCGACCAGGCTCGGCCGTTGCAGCCAGGGCTGGTACCAGCTCGCCAGCCGATCGTAGGTGGTCTGCCAATCGAGTTCCGGATGGCGGAAATCGAGATAGGCCAACATGCAGGTCAGGTGCAATGGCAGCAGGCCATCGCCCGGCAGCTGGTTCAGATCCGCTTCCAGTGTGGCGAGGCTGCGCCGCAGCGCCACCCGCTGCCGTTCCTGCCAGAAGCTCGATTGCTGCGGTTCCGGTTTGGTCTTTTCGATGCGCAGCGCCACCGCGACATCGAGCATGCCCTGCGACAGCGCCTGCCATTTGCGCACCTGCCAGCTGTTGCGGTGGTGGCTGTACAGATCCGGGCCACTGCCCTGGTCGTTGAAATAGGCGCAGATCACCGTGCTGTCATAGAGGGTTTCGCCGTTATCGAGCAGCAGACAGGGGATTTTGCCGAGCGGGTTGCTGACGATGAGCTCGGCCGGATTCTGCAACGGGTCGACCAGCACTTCTTCGACCTGCGCCGCCAGCTGTTTTTCCAGCCGCAGCACTCTGCAGCAGCGGGCATACGGGGAGGCGTGGGAGTAATAGAGTTTCATGGCAGCCGATTCCGGAGCGGAACGCGAGCGCACAGGCTAGCAGGCTCGGCCGGCCGCCGTCATCGTCAGTTGGAACGAATGTGCCTTTCCAGTCAGACGACCACCGCCGCCCCGGGCGCGATGATGTTGAGTACCTGCAGCGCACTGTCGCGGGCGACCGTGAGCGCGTCGCGCAGCAGCACCGGATCAGCGCTGGCGAGCTGGCTGCGGTCCAGCCGCAGCCGCTCCAGGAACGGACTGGAGCTGTCCGGGGCAAAACCGTTCTGCAGATGCAGCGCGCCATGAATGCCGACATGGATCAGCGCCGCCGCCACCCGCTCGCCGCCGGCCTGCTCGGGCTCGTGTTGGTAGCGGACCACTTCGGTCAGGCTGACCGGCAATTGCCAGAGCGTCATCAGGGCATGGCCGAGGTCGGCGATCCGAAAGCCAAAGCCGGCCTGCTCCAGATCCGGACGCGGCAGGCCTTCGGTTTGCTGCAGCAAGGTCACGCATTCGTCCGGCGCCTGTTCCAGCAGCACCAGCAGGCCGATGTTGTGCAGCAGGCCGGCGGCGAACAGCCGCTCGCCTTGCCGGAACCCGCTGCGCCGGCCGAGCGCACGCGCCACCAGCCCGGTGTAGACGCTGTGCTCCCAGAACTTGTCCATGTCGATCAGCTCGCGCGGAACATTGCGGAAGGTGGCAACCGCCGAGGTCGCCAGCGCGAGGTTGTACAGCTCGTTGGTGCCGATCAGGCGGACCGCCCGCGACACCGACTCGATCTGGGCCGGAAAGTTGTAGAACGAGCTGTTGGCCAGCCGCAGCAGGCGCGCGGTCAGCGCCGGGTCGAGCGCGATCAGATCGGCGATTTCGAGCACGCTGGCCTGGCGCGCAATCAGCTCCTGCAGGCGCAGACAGATATCCGGCAAGCTATACAGCCGACCGGCATTGCGGACCAGTTCGTTAAGGTTCATCCCACACCCGGCATCGAAGTTCCTGCCTAGAGAATAGGCGCTGATCGTGAACCCGACAGCCCCGACCTGCGCCAAATTGCCGAGCTGTGCGCCAGTACGCAATGGCCAAATTCGTAAGCAAATACCAATAGCGGCACGAATCCGCTTGGGTCACCGCTGGCGCTGGCCTAGGATCAGGCGCTCACTTCAGGATGCCGTGCCATGCCCTTGCTGTCCGTCCAAGCCGCTGTCCGCCCCCGTCGCCACTGGCGCCGTCTCGGCGCCGGTTTGTTGTGCTTGCTGGCGTTGCCGGCTGCCGCGGTGGAAACGGTCGCCTTCCGTCACCTCGACAGCCGGGCCGGCTTGCCGCAGAACTCGGTGACCAGCATCGTGCAGGACCGCGAAGGCTATGTCTGGCTCGGCACCCATGACGGTCTGCAGCGTTACGACGGCTACCAGTTCCAGAGCTATCGCAGTGACCCGCGGGTGGCCGGCTCACTGACTGACAACATGGTGCTGGCGCTGCTCGAAGATCGCGACGGCCAGCTCTGGGTCGGCACCCAGAATGGCCTCAACCGGTTCAGCCCCGATCGCCAGCAGCTGACCCGCTATCTGCCATCGGACCAGCCCGGCACCATCGGCCACCGGCTGATCAACAGCCTCTATCGCGATCCGCAGCAGCGCATCTGGATCGGCACCCCGCGCGGCGTCGATCGCTACGAGCCGGAAACAGACAGCTTTGTCCACTACCAGCACAACCCGCTCGATCGCGACAGCATTCCGTCCGGTTTCGTCAACGCGTTTGCCGCTGCTCCGGATGGCAAGCTCTGGATTGGCGCCAGCACGCTCGCCCTGCTCGATCCGAGCGACGACAGCGTCCTGCATTTCCCGCTGACCAGTCGCAGCGGCCCGGTGCCGCAGCAAATCACCGCATTGTGGAGTGATGCCGACGGCGGCCTCTGGGCCGGCACCATGGCAACGGGTCTGTATTACCTGCCACCCAATGGCAAACAATTTCGTCATTACCGTTACGACCCGCACGAGCCGATGAGCCTGCCGAGCAATGCCGTGCGCGAATTGCTGCGCGACCGCGGCGGCCGGCTCTGGATTGGCACCGAAGGCGGTGGTCTGGCGCGACTGTTGCCGGACGGCTCCGGCTTCGAAGTGTTTCGTCGCAACAGCGCCGATCCGCACAGCATCAGCTTCGATGAAATCGATGCGTTGCATGAAGACCGCACCGGCCTGCTCTGGATCGGCACGCTCGGTGGCGGCGTCAACACCACGCATCCGGAACGCAGCGCGATTGGCCGCATCATCCATTCGCCGTATCAACCGAACTCACTGGCCGACCCGTTCGTCTGGCAACTGCAGCGCGACGCCGACGACAAACTCTGGGCGGCGACACTGTCCGGCCTCGATCACATCGATCCGCGCACCGGCGAAGTGGTGCACTACGTCAATTTCAGCGATCGCGATGGCAGCGTGTTTCCACCGCGCATTCAAGCGATCAGCATCGACCACAGACGCCGGCTCTGGCTCGGCAGCACCACCGGCGAGCTGGCGGTATTCGATCCGGCGACGTTCCGCACCGAGATCCTGACCCATCCGGCGATGAGCCGCGGCAAGCTCAGCAGCTACCGGATTTTCCTGATCGACGAAGACAGCAAAGGCCGAGTCTGGGTCGGCGCCGGCGAAGGCGTGATCGAGATCGACCCGGATCGGCTGGAAGTGCTGCGCAGTTTTCCGGTCAACGAGGAAGGCTTTCCGCGCGCGCTGGTGCGGGTGATGGAGGAAGTCGACGGCCAGCTGTTCTTCGGCACCCAGGGCGCCGGTCTGCAGCGACTCGATTATGACAGCCGCGCCGTGCGCAGTTTCATTCACCGCGACGATGACCCGACCAGCCTGTCGAACGATGTCGTGCGCGCGCTGTATCTGGAGCCGAATGGCGATCTGTGGATCGGCACCCAGAACGGTTTGAACCGTTGGCGCGCCAGCGATCGCCGCGCCGGCGTCGAGCGTTTTGATTCCTGGTTTGTCGCCGACGGCCTGCCGAACAGCGTGATCTACGCCATTCAACCGGACAATCAAGGCAAACTCTGGCTCAGTACCAATGCCGGTCTCGCCGAGTTTGATCCGGTCAGCAACCAGTTCCGCCGCTTTGATCAGAGCGATGGCCTGCCGGGCAATGAATTCAACAGCCTGGCCGCGGTCAAGACCAACGATGGCCGGCTCTGGTTCGGCGGCACCGCCGGCATCGCCGTGGTCGACCCGCGCGCACTGCGCAGCACCACCAGTGCCGTCGGCACCTTGATCACCGGCTTCGATGTCCGCAATCCGGATGACAGCCAGCTGCGGATCGACGCTGGCGAATGGCAGCTCTCGGCCAACCAGAACGATGTCCACCTGCGCTTTTCCGCACTCGATTACCGCGATCCGCACAAGAACCAGTTTGTCTGGCGACTGAGCGGCTTGCAGAATGACTGGATCAGCAACGGCAACCGCAATGAATTGCGGCTGACCAATCTCGACCCCGGTCATTATGTGTTCGAAGTGCGCAACGCCAATGCCGATGGCATCTGGAGCACGAATCCGGCACAGCTGCGCTTTTTCATCCAGGCACCGTGGTTTGCCCGCTGGTACAGCTATGTCGGCTACGCCGGTCTGTTGCTGCTGGCCGGTTGGTGGCTGTGGCACAGCCATCGCCGCAAGGTCGAGGCCCAGCAGCGCATCAACGATCAGTTGCGTCGCATCGATCAGCTGAAAGACGAAT
The DNA here is from genome assembly GCA_046297695.1 of Permianibacter sp. Taxonomy (GTDB): domain Bacteria; phylum Pseudomonadota; class Gammaproteobacteria; order Enterobacterales; family Permianibacteraceae; genus Permianibacter. Next base: position 45,658 of record JBKBHF010000004.1, read on the forward strand.
TTCTCGCCAACACCTCGCATGAGCTGCGCACGCCGCTTAACGGCATCATCGGCGTTGCCGAATCGCTGCGCGACGGTGTCGCCGGCGAGCTCAACGATCGGGCCCGCGATCATCTGGCCCTGATCGCCGACAGCGGTCGGCGCCTGGCGCACCTCGTCAATGAAATTCTCGACTTCAAGAAGCTGTCACACGGCAGCGTCACGCTGGAGCGGGCACCGACCGATCTGCAATCGTCGGTCGCGGTGGTGCTGGCGTTGTCGCGACCGCTGGCCGGTGACAAGGATCTGGCGCTGGTCAATGCGGTGCCGGCCGATTTTCCGCCGCTGGATGCCGATGAAAACCGGCTTGAACAGATCCTGCACAACCTGATCGGCAACGCGATCAAGTTCACGCCGCAGGGCCATGTCACGGTGACCGCGCGCGTGGTCGACAACATGGCGGAGATTCAAGTGGCCGACTCCGGCATTGGCATCGCGGCCGATCAGATCGAACGGATCTTCCTGCCGTTTGAACAGGTCGCCGAAGCCAACACCCGGCGTCACGGCGGCACCGGGCTCGGCCTTGCCGTGGTCAAGAAGCTGGTCGATCTGCATGGCGGTTCGGTCACTGTGCATTCACAGGAAGGCAGCGGTTCGCAATTCACCTTCACGCTGCCGCTGGCCGCCGCCGGCGCCCACGTCAAGAAAGCGCGAACCGAAACGCCGACGCCGGGCAAATTGCTGCCGCTGCGCAAACCGACGCCGGTACCGATGCTCGGCAACGCCGCGACCATTCTGGTTGCCGACGACGAACCGCTGAACTGTCAGGTGGTCGCCGACTGTCTGGCGATGCAAGGCTACAACGTCGTCACCGTTGGCGACGGCCAGGCGGCGATCGACGCACTCGCCGAGCAGAATTTCAGTTTGCTGATCCTCGACGTGATGATGCCGAAGCTGTCCGGCTTTGATGTCGCCCGCCGGGTGCGGGAAACCTTCAGCCAACAGGAATTGCCAATCCTGATGCTGTCGGCGCGCAACCGGCCGGAAGATGTCGCCACCGGTCTTGCCGCGGGCGCCAACGATTACATCGGCAAGCCGGTCGAACGCAGTGAGCTGGTGGCGCGGGTGAAAAACCTGCTGGCCTTGCACGAGATCAACGCCGCCCGCCGCGAGCGCGAACAGGCGCGTGTGGTGCAGGAAACGGTCAACCGGCTGGCGCGTTACTTCCCGCCGCCGCTGGTGCAGAAACTGCTGGCCGATCCGGATGCCAAACAATTACAGGCCGAGCGCCGCCGCCTGACCGTGCTGTTTGCCGATCTGGTCGAGTTCACCGCGCTGACCGATCGCTTCGAACCGGAAATCATCACCGAACTGTTGAACCAGTTCCTCGGTGGCATGGGTGCGCTGGTCGAGAAATTCGGCGGCACCCTGAACGAGCTGCTCGGTGACGGTCTGGTGGTGCTGTTCGGCGCACCGGAGCTGATGGACAAGGAAGTGCAGGCCGAACGGGCAGTAGCGTTGGCGGTGACGATGCAACGGGAGATGCTGCGGCTGCAGAAGAGCTGGCTCGATGCCGGCATCGATCACAACATCAACCTGCGCATCGGCATCCATCAGGATTTCGCCACGGTCGGCAATTTCGGCTCCGGACAGGTGCTGGCCTACCGGGCCGTCGGCAGCGGCGTCAATCTCGCGGCCCGCCTGCAGCAGCACTGCACGCCGGGCCGGCTCTTGGTCAGCTATCCGGTTTATGCGCTGACCCGCGAGCGTTACCCGTTTGAGCCCTTGCAGGAGATCGTGGTCAAAGGCTTCGGCCACGGCCACCGCGTCTGCGAACTGCAACCGGAGAAAGTGACCGAGAACCGGCTGAAAGTGATCAGCAGCGAGCGCGGCGACAGCAGCCACTGAGCGCCGCCGTTAAACCAACGCTAGCGCTTGCCAGTCAGCGGATGCCGTAATCGCGCGGATCGTAGCTGCGTTTGGCCTTGGCTTTGGCGAGGATGGCCTGCAGCGCCGGCAGCCGCTCGGTTACCGCTGCGAGTTGCGCTTCGGACAAGTCGCCGGCATGACGCTTGACCTTGCGAATGCCGGCGGCATCGCCGGACAAGGCGGCAATCTTGAACCAGGCATAGCCTTCGACCGGGTTCTGCGCGACGTAGTCGCCGTTCCAGTACATGGCGCCGACGTTATGCTGCGCCGTGCCATGGCCACGCAGCGCCGCTTCGTAAAACAGCACGAAGGCGCGCCGGTAGCTCTGGCTGACCCCGGAATTTTCCGGCGGGTCGTAATGCATGACGCCAAGCTGGAACAGCGCGGCCGGGTTGCCTTTCTCGGCGTCGTGACGCAGCTTGGCGAAATCGGCCAGGTAGATGTACTGGTAAGGCAGGCCATCGGATTGCCGGTCGCCCGGCCCCGGTCCGGCATAGACAACGGCAGCCGTCAGCGACAGCGCGAGAGCGGCCGCGAGTGGGGCGAGAAAAGCATGGCGCACGTCTGTTGTCCAAAAAACGCTAACCGTGTCAGTCTAGAGCGGCCCGCGGCAAACGCCCAGCTGTACTTTGCCAAGGCGGCGGTGTGCAATATTTCCATTGCCGCCATGAGCTCAACTGCGGTGTTGTAAGGAACCCTCATGACAGACGCTTCGGCCACCCCGACCGCTATGGAACTGGCGACCTTCAAGATTTTTCGTGGGCTCTCGCCCGAGCAGATCGGCCAGCTCGGTCGCCATATCCACATCCGCAACTACCCCAAACGCACCCAGATCATCAGCGAAGGCGATCCGGCCCATTGTCTGTATTTCGTGCTCTCGGGCCGGGTCAAGGTCTACCTGGACGACGAGAAGGGCAAGGAAATCACCGTCAATATCCATGAAGGCGGCGAAGTGTTCGGCGAGCTCTCGGTCATACAGGGCATCCCGCGTTCGGCCTCGGTGGTGACGATGGACGACAGCCGGCTCGGCCTGATGTCGGATCAGGACTTCAAGCAGTGTCTGCGCGAGTTCCCGGATTTTGCCGCCAATGTCATGAGCGATCTGATCGACCGCTTGCTGCAGGCCACTGAAACCATCCGCCGGCTGGGCCTGATGGATGTGTACGGTCGCATCGCCGTGTTGCTGCTGACCCAATCGGAAGAAAAGGACGGCCAGCGGGTGATGAAGGAAAAACTGACCCAGCAGAACATCGCCAGCCGGGTTGGCGCCTCACGCGAGATGGTTGCGCGCATCCTGAAAGATCTGAAAGTCGGTGGGTATGTCGATACCGACACCGAAGGCCATCTGGTGCTGAAGAAAAACCTGCCGCATTCCTGGTGATTCCGCCACGCGAGCCATCGCGCCGAGCGGACAACACGGAAACCGGAAGGGCTGCCAATGGCAGCCCTTTTTCTCTCAGCTATTCGTTTCAACAACGCAGTCACGGTGACGGTGGCATTGCCGGCACGGCGGTCACCGCCGGCAGCGGCGAACGCTTGCATTCAATGTCGGACTGCGGGTTGTGGACGAGACACATCACCACCTGCTGGTTTTTGACATCGACAAACCAGGCGTAGGCGCCATGGCCATTCGGGCCAAACGCACTGGTCCCGAGTGCTACATAGTCGGCCTTGTCAGTGGCAGCGGTGCGCTCCGGCGCTTTCGCCGGCGGATTGGCCGCTTGCAGCGGCAGCATCACCATCACCGCGGCGATTGCCACGGCGTATGGGTACTTGAGCATCATGCGTTTTCCAAATACTCGTCTGAAACAACGGTGATCATTCTGGCATGAACCCGCATGATCAGCTTCAGCGTTTTTTCATCAATGCTTTGGCGCTGGCAAAATCAAGCTGGCCGTTGAGCAAGGCGCGACCGACCACGACACCGGCCAGTGCCGAGGCCGGCGCTTTTTTCACTTGGGCGATGGCATCGAGATCGTGAATGCCGCCATTGCAGAACACCGGGATCTCGCTGGCCTGGGCCAGGCGGCCAGCGGCAGGCAACGGATCGGTGCGCTCCCCCGGCGCATGCAGTTCGGTGTAGAACAGCGCGGCGACCCCTTCTTCACTGTAGCGGCGCGCCAGCTCGCTGGCGGCAATCGGCTGGCTACCGCCATTCATCACCATGCCGTCTCTGGCTTCCAGCGCGACCACCACGGCGCCCGGATACTCGGCGCACAGTTCGCCGGTGGTTTCCGGATTGCGCAGCACCTTCCAGGTCAGCACGACAAACTGCGCGCCGACATCGAGCCACAGTTCGGCGTGTTCGATCTTGCGCACGCCACCGGTCACTTCGATGGCCAGTTTTGGAAACGCCTTGTGCAAGCGCTGGACGATATCGGTATTGACCGGTTCGCCTTCCTGAGCGCCATCGGCATCGATCAGGTGCACACGTTCGGCACCGGCCGCCACCAACTTGCCGATGGTTTCGATCGCATCGAGATACAACAGCGGCTCGTCGTCATCCGGCTTTGGATGCGGCAGGGCGATATGGGCGTTGCGCAACTCCAATCCGGGAATCAGCAACATGGTGGCAAGACCGGTTCAGGGCACAATGCCTACAGTGTAGACGCTGAACTGGCGGTAGTCGGGCGGCGGTAGTCGGGCGGCTGTAGCCGGTCAGTTTCGGCCTTGCCGGCGCTGCCACAGCGAGTGGCCCGTGACCAGCGCCAGCCCGGTCCAGATGCAGGCAAAACTGAACAGACGGTTGTGGTCGAACGGCTCGTGGTAGACAAACACCGCCAGCAAAAACACCAGACTCGGTGACAGGTATTGCAGAAAACCGAGTGAGGTCAACGGGATACGCTGAACCCCGGCAGCGAACAGGCTGAGCGGCACCGCCGTGATGACACCGCCCAGCACCAGCAGCAGCGACAACGACCAACCGGCGTGGCCGAATTGTCCACCCGGACCGGCGTCCAGCCACAGCAGATAGGCCAAGGCAAACGGCGCCAGCACTGCCGTTTCGATCAGAAAACCATTGATGGCCTGCACCGGCGTCCGCTTCCGGATCAGGCCATACAAACCGAAACTGAGCGCCAAACCAAGCGCAATCCATGGCAATTCACCGCGGGCATAAATCAGCCAGCCGACCCCGACGGCGGCCAGCAGCAGCGCCAGCTTCTGCACTGTATTCAAGCGTTCACGTAATACCAGCACACCGAGCGCAATGGTCAGCAGCGGATTGATGAAATAGCCGAGGCTGGTCTCCAGCACCCGATCGTTGACGATGGCCCAGGTGTAGATGAACCAGTTGGTGCTGACCAGCAGCGATGACAGCACCAGCATGCCGAGCAGTTTCGATTGCCGGACAATGCTGCCGATTTGCCAGGGTTGCCTGAGCAGCCAGATGAGCAACAGCGCGATCGGAATCGACCAGACGATCCGGTGCGCGAGAATTTCATCGGCCGGCACACTGGCGACCGCCTTGAAGTAGATCGGCACCAGTCCCCAGATGAGATAGGCCGAGCCGGCCAGCAACAGGCCGCGGCGATGTTCGGTCATGAAGAATCAATCACTCAGCAGCGAGTCGGCGTCAGCCCACCAGATAGGTGCCCGTACCAACAGCAATCAATTCCTCGCTGTCGTTGTACAGCTCCATGCGCGCGACCGCGACCTTGTTGCCGCCGCGCAGCAGCACCGCTTCGGCGCGAAACGCGCTGCCCCGGCCCGGCCGCAGGTAATCGATGCGCAGATCGATGGTGCCGAGTTTCGACAGCCGCTCGCGGATCTCCTCGTCACCGGCATGACCATGTTTGTGAATAAGCCCGACCGCTGCCATGGTGCCGCCGGCAACATCGAGCACCGTCGCGATGACGCCGCCGTGCAGGATGTTCTGCACGTAATTGCCGATCAATTCCTCGCGCGAGGCAAAGCGCAGCACGCAGCGCTCGCTGTCGACCTGTTCAAAATGCAGGCCGACCGTGCGATGAAACGGAATGTGCTTGGAAAAACTCTCGACCAGATTGGCCAGGTGTTGTGCCACTGCCGGTTGTGCGGTCATGAGCAGCTGCCATCAAGAGGAAGCGGATGCGGGGATTGTAGCGGATCGCCATGACCCGGTCGGGCCAGTCTCCGTATAATCGCCGCCATGACCACGCATTCCCATCCATTCCAGCCCAGCGGCCTGCTCCGCAACCCGCATCTGCAAGGCATTGCCTCGCGGCTGCCGAGCCGGCGCGTCCGCATCGAGCAGGCGGCGCGCGTGCTGCACGACAACGGCCGCAGCGTGCTGCTGCAGGGTGGTGATGCGCTGTTGCTCGGCTGGCTGTCGCAACAGCCGCGGGCAACGCCAAGCGCCCGGCCCCTGGTGGTGCTGATTCATGGCTGGGAAGGCTCCAGCGATTCGCTCTATCTACTCGCTACCGCCACCGAGGCTTATCGCGCCGGGTTCGATGTGCTGCGGCTGAACCTGCGCGATCACGGCGACAGTCACCATTTGAACACGGAATTGTTTCATTCCTGCCGCGATGAGGAAGTCGCGCTCGCGGTGCTGGACGCCGTCCGCCGCTTGCAACCGTCGGCCTTGGCGCTGGCCGGTTTTTCGCTCGGCGGCAACTTCGCGATGCGGGTGGCACTGCGGCTGCGGGAGGCGCCGCTCCGGCAAGTGGTTGCGGTCTGCCCGGTGATCAGCCCGCCGGCCACCTTGCGCGCGCTGGAAACCGGGCCGCTGCTCTATCGCCGCTACTTTCTGCACAAATGGAAGGAATCGCTGCAACGGAAAGCCGCCGTGCACCCGGAACGGTTCCGTGATGACCGCTGGCGCCGGTTGCCGAGCCTGACCGCGCTGACCGCGCATTTCGTCGCCGAGCATACCGACTACCCCAGCCTGCTCGATTACCTGCAAGGCTATGCGATGACCGAAGCCAAGTTGGCCGCCTTGCCGGTGCCGACCCATGTGCTGGTCGCCGCCGACGACCCGGTCATCCCGGTCGACGATTGGCTGGCGGTAGCCAAGCCGCCGCAACTGACGCTGGAAGTCTCGCCATTTGGTGGCCATTGCGGCTTTGTCAGCAACTGGTCACTGGATGGCTGGTCGGAACGCCGCGTCGTCGAACTGCTGCGGCAGGCGCTTGCCGATTGACGGGTTGGGCTGCTTTAATCCTGTGACTGATTTCCCAATTCAAGCCCCCTCCGCCTCGTCATCCCATGGCCGCCGCCGACGACAACGACAAAAAACCCGCCCTCAAGCAGCGCCTGAACGAATGGCGCGGCCATCTCGGCTACCTGAAGAATCTGGTCAAAGACGACCCGAGCAATGCCTGGCAGACCTTCAAAGCCACCTACAAGCAACAGGATGCCTTGAAAGCCTCGATTGCCGATCTGCAACAGCGTTGCGGCGCCGAGGATTTCAGCTGGGAAGAAGTCACGGCCGTTTTGAGTCAATACCACCTGCCGCCGGATGATCTCGGTCAGGCCGAGTGGTATCAGAACGCCCATCGCCAGTATCACGACGCGCTGGCGCGGCTCGACAAAGAGCAACGCTTCCGGCCGGCCTTCATCGAAAGCCTGGTCAAGGAACTGCGCTTCCTGGCCGAAGCCCACGAATTCAACCAGAAATACGGCCTGACTGCCGTGCAAGCGAGGATCAAAGCCATGTACCACGCCCTGGTCCAACGCATCGATGAATTCAACGCCATCGCCAAGCAGGAACTGGCGTTGAAAAAAGAACAGCAAGAAGTCGAGAAACTGAAAGCGCAGGAAGCGATCGCCGCGGCCGAAGCGGCCAAAATCGCCGAGCAGACCAAGCTGGTGCAGGAACAGCGGATGAAAGTGTTCGAGGAGAAAAAGCGCCTCGAAGCCAAACGCGCCGCTGACGAAGCCGAGCAACTGCGGCTGGAAAAACAGCGCGAATACGATGCCGAAGAAGCCCACCGCCGCCGGCAACAGGAATTGCAGGACAGCTTCAGGAATCTGCAGTGGGGCGCACCGCAAGCGGCCGCACCAGCGCCTGCGCCGGCGCCGGTCGAGCCGGCCAAACCACTGACCATCGAAGAACAGGTCGAGCAACTGATGAACCAGCTGCAAACGCAAGATCGGCTCAGCGGCGAAGAACTCGCCGCTACCGTGCGGCTGTATGACATGTTGCGGAAAAAATTCGGTTGAGCGCGACAACAGTCAAATACGATCTGGTTAGGCAGCAGTCTCAGTTTCAACACATCGCCCATTCCGTCATTCCCGCGAAGGCGGGAATCCAGCGACTTGAAACACCAGCTTGCCGCCTTCGCAGGAATAAAGACTGAAATTGCTGCCTCAGCGGGAATAAAAAAACGCGACCGGTTGGTCGCGTTTTTTGTTGTCAGCGATTGCGCCGGCGCCGGTGACCGTGCCGCTGCCCGTCCTGGCGTGAACCCTCCAGCCGGCCTCCGTCTTGCCGCGCGGCTGCCGGTGTCGGGCCGCCGCGCGCCAGCTGGGCGGCAAACGGCAGCAGTTCAGCCAATGCCTGCCGGTAAACTTCCCGCTTGAACGCGATCACCTGCCGGACCGGGTACCAGTAATTGACCCACATCCAGCCGTCGAATTCCGGGTGATCGGTTTCGAGGAAATTGACCTTGCTTTCGTCACCGGTCAGCAACAGCAAAAACCAGCGCTGCTTCTGGCCGATGCAAAGCGGTTTCGAATCGTGCCGCATGTATTTCTGCGGCAAGCGATAGCGCAACCAGTCGCGCGTGCTGCCAAGCACCCGGACTTCATTACGGGTCAGCCCCGTTTCTTCGCGCAGTTCCCGGAACAACGCCTGCTCAGGCGATTCGCCGGCATTGATCCCGCCTTGCGGAAACTGCCAGGAGTCGTGTCCCTTGCGGCGCGCCCAGAACAGTTGGCCGTCACGGTTGCAAATGACGATGCCAACGTTGGCGCGATAACCTTCCGCGTCAATCATTGCCGGCTGTCCCGCCGGTGGTACTTGCGACCGATTCTTCCACAGGGCTGCTCACGCAGCAACCATCTTCGCCGACAGCACTCGCATTTCCGGCGCTGATGCGGTGCAATAGCCGTCCATCTGTCAGCCACGCCCGCACCGCATCCATGACCCTGGCGCTTTTCGATCTCGATCACACCCTGCTGGAAGGCGACAGCGACCAGCTCTGGGCCGATTACCTGTACCGGCGCGGCTGGGTCGGTGAGGACCATCTGCGCAACAAGGATGCGCTGTTCGCCGACTACCTCGCCGGTCGGCTCGATATTCACGCCGCCGCGCGCGTCGTGCTCGGCCCGCTGGTCGGCAAACGCGAAAGCGATCTGATCGCCATGCGGCGCGAGTTCGGCCAGCAATACATCGCGCCGCGCCTGCGCAGCGAAGCCATGCAACGCATCGACTGGCACCGCGAACGCGGCCATCGCATCGTCATTATCACTGCCACCACCCGCTTTGTCGCCGCAGCCAGCGCCGAACTGCTCGATGTCGGCGATCTGCTCGCCACCGAACCGGAACTGATCGATGGCGTGTTCACCGGCGAGCTGACCGGCATCCCGTGCTTTCGCGAAGGCAAGGTACGCCGGCTACAGGATTTCTGCGACCAGGAAGGCATCGACAGCGTCGATCTGCATTTCTACAGTGACTCGCACAACGATCTGCCGCTGCTCGAACACGCGCATTTTCCCTACGCGGTCACCCCGGATGCAGTGCTGCGCGAACACGCCCAGAAAAAAGGCTGGCCGATTCTCGACTGGTTCCAGCACCCCCATCCGGACAGCGCTCGCTGACGCCCGCCATGCGCATCACCACACCAACCAGTGCTACCGAACTGCTAGCCCGCGCCCGCACGCTCGCCGGTCTGCCGCTGGCCGACATTGCAGCCCGCTTTGACCTGAACGTACCAGCCGATCTGCGCCGCGACAAAGGCTGGCTCGGGCAATTGATCGAACGCGCGCTCGGCGCCGAAAGCGGCTCGCTGGCGCAACCGGATTTCCCGCATCTCGGCATCGAACTGAAAACGCTGCCCTTCGGCAGCGATGGTTTACCCGCCGAAAGCACCTGGGTCTGCACCGCGCATCTGCTACCCGGTGAGTTGCCACCGTGGCCGCACAGCCTGGTCCGCGCCAAACTCGCCCACGTGCTGTGGCTGCCGGTCGAAGATCGCGATGAACTGCCGCTGCGTGAGCGCCGCATCGGCAGCGCGTTTCTGTGGCAACCGGACGCCGCCACCGAAGCGCAATTGCAACGCGACTACGAGGAAATTGCCGAGAAGATTCAACTCGGCGAAGTCGAAAGCATCAGCGCCCACCACGGCGAATATCTGCAACTGCGACCGAAAGCAGCGAATGCCAGCATCCTGACCGATGCGATTGGCCCTGACGGCACGCTCATCAAGACCTTGCCGCGCGGGTTCTATCTAAGGCGCCGGTTTACCACCCGGATTCTGCAAACGAACCTGCTCTGAGGAAATGCTGATTGGCGTCAGAAGTGTGTCATACCGGCGAAAGCCGGTATCCATTTTCATCGACACGAGCGAGCTGCCGATAGAAATGCCGTCAGTTCGCAGGTTGGGTTGAGCCTGCGAAGCCCAACCTGCGGAGCTGAACAGAGAAAACGCAGCAGAACCCGCAAGGGAAGCCTCAGGACATTATCCGAAGGCGCTCCGTGGGACTGCTGCGTTTTTTTGCTCGCTCAGGTTCTCATCTGTTTATTTTGCGGTGCGATGAAATGCGAGAGCGTAGTCAGCGGGTATTATCTTTCTTGCTGAGTGAGCTTGGTGCGATGCTCAGTGGTCTTAACGTCGAGTATCCGACCGTTGGCGTCATAGAAAACCGTCACGACGACAACCACAATCTCAGTGGTCGTAACGTAAGTGTAAGTTGTGGTGGTGGCTGTAGCGGTTCCTGTAGTGGTCCCGTAGGTACTGGTGTTGGCCAGCTGTTGAGCGGAAATCGGGCTGTCACTAGCGAGGGACACTCCTTTCGGGACATCACGCGAAATTACCTTGACGGTGTTGCCGTCCACCCCTTTCCATTTAATCAACATCGATCCGCCTACACGGGAAACCTCGATGCAGTTTTGTGTGCAATTTGATCCCGACAGGATGGTGACTTCGGCATCTTTGGCAAAACTATCTGCGCAAAACACCAACGCCAGCAGAGACACCAAGAACGCAAAGTACTTAAACATGCACAATCTCCATATAACGTCCGCCGAACCTTTCGGCACTCGGAAATTAGAACGATAAAAGCATCCGAGTCAACTGTTGGTGGACGACTTCGAGAGACCACCAGTTCGTAGGTTAGGCTGCGCGCAAAGCACGGAGTCACAAAGCACGAGGTCAAGTCTTGCATTCATTCATATTCAAGCTTGCGAACGCGCCCGTTTGCGAGACAACACTAAGCGGGCTATCCGCCGCGATCGTGGCGTCTATTCTTCCAAATACTTTGTCTTTTTATGAATAGGGAAAGGTGTCTCGCTACCGGAGCGAGAGCCGGCCATACCCACTACGCATCCGGACTTCCAGCTTGGGAAACGGAGTCAGGCGTCCACCGATAATCCCGCTCCCGCTTCGTCAACGGACAAACAAATCTGAGCTGTACCGCAAACAGCTGCAATCCCCGCGCATCCGAATTGCCCTCACCATATTGCGGATCGCCCAGCACTGGGCAGCCGATGCCAGCCAAATGCCGGCGGATCTGATGCTTGCGACCGGTATCGATCAATACTTCTGCCAGTGAGGCATTGCTCTCTGCAGCAAACGCCAGCCGGCGAAAATGCGTGCTGGCCGGTTTGCCATCCAGCTTCTTCTGGATATGTCCCTCCGGCGGCAACTCACCGCGAACTTCAACCTGATAGCGCTTGTCGATGACCTGAGCGCCGGCGGTGTGGTCGGCAAACAGTGCCGACAAGGCTGCTGCGGCTTTGCCGGTGTGGGCAATCAGCATCAGGCCGGCCGCTTCACGATCGAGCCGGTGCACCAGAAACACATCGCGATTCAATTTGAGTTCGGCCATGCGCAGCAGCGAGCTGTGATCCCCTTCGCGGGTTCCTTGGGCGAGCACACCGGCCGGTTTGACCCAGACGCTGTACTGCTTTTCATCGGCGAGCAGAGTTGCTTCCGGCGGCGTCAAGGCCAGCAAACGCGCATCGTAATGCAGTGACAGCAAATCGGCGGGATACAGTTCGGCGCTGGCCCGGCGCAGGCGCTTTTCCTTGCCGTTGCGTTTGAGCAAGACCGCGCCCTTGTTCATCGCATCCTTGATGCGCGCTTTCGGCAGGCCGGATTTTTCCGCAAGCAGATCGACCGCGATGAGCCCCGGTTCGGTGATGCTGAGTTGCCAGGTTTGCGTGGGCATTCATTGACTCTTTTGGGCACGGATCAAGAGGTTGCGCGGCGTCAGCTGCCGATCACAGAACGGCTGCAGTTCGACAGCATAGCCAAGCTGCTCCAGGTACAGCGCCAGATCGAGCACAAGCCACAACTCGATCGCGCGCCGGAAACCATGCCGCACCACCTGCAGTTTCTGCGCGCGCGCGTAACGCTGTTCGCCGAGCGTTTGATAGTGTTGCCAATCGATACCGTCGGGTAGCGCCAGTTGTTTGTGTTTGGCAATGCGCCGGCACACGGCTTCGAAACCTTCCGCCAATACCGATTGTGGCAGCGATGGCGTGTTCAGGTATTCATCCACGCCGCGCAGCTGGCGTTGCAAGGCATCGAAGCCCAAGCGCCACGCCGCCAGCGTTGCGGTCTGCTTGCGCACGCGCGGCGATGAAGTCACCGCTTCCTGCACCGCGAGCTGCACGCTGTTGCGGTCTAGACGCAGATCGTCTTTCTGCGCGGCCGCTGACAACGGCGCGTAATCGGCGCGCAACCACAGGTGATAGCAGCAAGGCGCCAACACCAGTTGCCGAACCGGATGCGCCGCCAGTTGCCGCAACAAACTGCGATGCAGATCACCACAGGCATGCAGCGCCAGCACTTGTGCATCGGCGGGCAGGACGGGCGGCGCTTGCAGTACATCGGCGCAAATGAACTCCGCACGGACGCCCGCAGCACGCGCCTGTTCGTCGCCCTCGCGACACAGCACGGCATCGCGCTCGACCGCCACCAGTGGCAGCTGGCGCTGCTGCGCCAGCGTGCGGCCGAGATGCGACTTGCCGCTGCACCAATCGAGCAGTGGTCCCTGATGCGCTGGCGTCAGTGTGGCAAACGCGACGATTTGCTGCCACTTGCGGCCGGGGATATCGACCGACCAATGCGCCGGCAACGTCACCGTGGCAACCGAAGCCGCCGGCAAGGCCAGCAAATCGTTTAGCGCCTGCAGCCCGGGCAACTGCGCCTGCAACCATTGTTGCAAAGCGTTGGGGTCTGCCTCCAGCGCCGCCGGCATGTCTTCCGGCAGTTGCAGACAGGCTTCCGCCAGAGCCATGTTCTCGCTGCACCAGGCCGGGGTCGGGTAGACAAACGGCGACGGCCGCCAATACGGCTCGTACTGGCGCAACAAGGCGGTCAGCTGGGTGAAACGTTCGGATGGGGACATACAGCACCGGCGGCAGCGTTGGCGCATTATAGGCGTCTGCGTCAGTCGAGGCCGAACCGATGACCGACTATCAACCGCTCAGCTGCGATCTGCACGATGAACTGGAAGTCGCGGCACTGCGCGGCATGCCGGTGTGGCTCTGCTGGCAACAAGCAGACGGCAGCGAGCGCGAGGCTGTTGGCTTTGTGCGCACGATCACGGCGCGACAGGGCGAAGAGTTCGTGCTGTTTGCGGTCGCGGATGAGGACGTCCTCATCCGGCTCGACCGCCTTGCCCTGCGCAGCTTTCCGCTGCGCAGTTTGCGCATCTGACTACATGGCGCCGAATCGCGCTACTGCGGCAAGTTCGTCATGCCAGCGCCGGCGACGCTCAAGGCAGCACGACCCGCGCCAGAAACGCTTTCAGATAACGGGTTTCCGGAATCGCCGGATGCACCGGATGATCGGCACCCTGCATGCCTTCGGCGAGGATCTGGACATGGCGGTCAAGATGGCGGCCGGAAGCGCGGACGATCTCGTGCAACTCTTCTCTCGGCAAGTGCATCGAGCAGGAGCCAGCCAGCAGCAGACCGTCTTTCGGCAGCAGTCGCATCGCCAGTTCATTGATGCGGCGATAGGCATTGATGCCTTCGGCCAGATCTTTCTTGCGCTTGATGAACGCCGGCGGGTCGACGATGACGATATCGAAGCGCTCATCGGCCGCCTTCAGTTCTTTCAGGGCCTCGAAGGCATCGCCCTGCACAGTCATGAAGCGCTCGGCGCCGCCATTGAGCGCAGCGTTGCGTTCCGCGGTATCAAGCGCGAACTCGGAGGCGTCGACGCAGCAGACTTCCCTGGCACCGAAGGCCAGCGCCTGCACACCAAACGCACCGACGTAAGAAAACACATCGAGCACGCGCTTGCCTTTGACCAGGCCACGCAGCCATTCGCGGTTCGGCCGCTGATCGTAAAACCAGCCGGTTTTCTGGCCGTCGTGCAGCGGTGCCAGAAAGCGCACGCCGTTTTCGATCAGCTCGACTTCTTGCGGCGGGTTGCCGACGGCAACGATGACTTCACTCGGCAGGTTCTCGAAGCTGCGCGCGCTGCTGTCGTTACGCAGCAGAATTGATGCCGGCTTCAGCACCTTGTCGAGCGCCGCGACGATGTCGTCCTTGACTGCTTCCATACCGGCGGTGGTGATTTGCACGACCAGGTGATCGCCAAAACGATCCACCACTAGCCCCGGCAGCAGATCGCTCTCGCCATACACCAGCCGGTAATACGGCTGCGGAAACACCAGCTCACGCAAGCTGAGCGCGATGTTGATCCGGTGCACCAGCAGCGAGCGATCCAGCAGATGGTGTTCGCGGCTGATGATGCGACCGCAGATCAGCGAATGCGGATTGACATAAGCAACACCGAGAAACTGGCCGCTGGCACTTTCGACCACGGCCTGTTGCCCGGGGGTAAAGTTTTTCAGCGGCGTGGCGACGGTGTCGACCTCGTTGCTGTAAATCCACAAATGGCCGCCCTTGATCCGGCGCTCTTCGTGTTTGGTCAGCTTCAGGCGAGGCAGACTGGCTGTAAGGTCGGTCACCGACGTAGTACTCCCATAAAAAAAATCCGTAGGTAAATCACCAGAACAGATGCAACGTCACACCGGCAAACCGGATGTCATCTGCGTCGTCACCGGTGCTGACACCGGCGCTCAGATCCAGCCCCCAATGTTCGGCCAGATTCAGCGCCAGTATCACCGTGTTGGTGCGAAACTGACTGCCGTCCAGCTCCAACTCGCTGCGCGTGTGTTCAAAGCTCAGCAGGTGCTCAGCCAGCGGCACATCGACGCCCAACCAGGCATTGTGATCGGCCAGCGCACCATCGGCCTGATCGCGCTGGCTCAGCAGCTGGTTGTAAAGCCGCGGGTAGTCCAGCAAACGGCTGCCGAAAGCCTCGTCGAGCACCCGCGCATCGTCGTAGCGGAACTGTTGCCAGCCGCCGAACAGACGCCAGTCGTTGGCGAGATTGATGCCAACATGCAGACCGAGGCCGCGGCTGTCGAAACGTTCTTCAGCGGTGCGCAGCGGAAACTGCACCGTCACCTCGTGTTCCCGCGCCGACAGCTCCAGCCCCAGTTCGACCCGCTCGCCGCGATGACGGAGCAGCAGCTGGGTTTCCTGCGTTGCCAGCACCGTCTCGTCATCGTAGTCCAGCCAGGACAGGCTGCCGCCCCAACCGGTCTGATCGAGACTGATGCCGAAGCGACGGCTGCGGGTGCTGACCCGCTCGTCTTCGCCATCGCTGGCGATCTGGTTGTCCGCCTCGATCTGGCTGGCATTGAGGTACCAGACCGTCGACAGCGGCAAGGCCAGCGCCAGCGCTGTCGCCTCGCCATCGGCGTCATCCTGCTGCCAGCCGACGCTGGCATGGCCGATGGCCGACAGTTCGGTTTCCGAGGCCGCGGCCACGCCGGCCAGCAGCGCTTGGCCGCACAGGCCCGCGCCCAAAACTCCGCGGAGCAGAGTATTCATCATTGACAGTTCTCCCGTTCAGCAACAGGCCGCACCGGTTGGCGCGGCACTCTACCCTTCACGCGCGCGGGCTGCCAGCGTTGACCGCCTTCCGTTATTTTTTTGCCGCCGGTCAACCGGGGCCGCACTGGCACGTTGAACCAGACAACCGGCACCGTTGTCGTTCGGCCACGCCACAGCCGCGTTGGCCGAGCCGCCCCGGATTGCCGTAAGCTCAGGGCGCGCAGGGGCGCGAACCACGGAGAACGCATGAACGCGTGGCGATTGGCGGCAGTGCTGCTGACTACGACGGCGTCGGTGCTGGCAGCCGAGCCGGCCGGCGGGCCGGAGGCTGAGCTGAGCCTGGAGCTGCTGGAATTTCTCGGCGAGTACGGCACGAACGACGGCGAGCTGGCGCTGCCAGAGGATTTTGATGCCGCCCTGGTCGATCCGGCCGAGCCGGCCGCGCTCGACCCAGCCGGCAAACCGGCCACGCCGCCGGCAACGCGGGACAGCGCAACTGTCGCAGTGGAGATCGAAAAATGAACCGGGTGTTTGTTATCGCGCTGATGGTCGGCCTGTCGCTGCTGGACACGGCCGTGGCGGCAGAAAGCCCGTCGCCGGTGCCGGCAGAATTCAGCCAGCTGACGCCGGCACAACAAGAACAGCTGCAGAAATTCGCCGGACAATGGCCGGCGCTGACCGACGCCCAGCGCGCCCGCATCGTGCAGGGGCTTGAGCGCTGGAACCAGATGAGCCCGGAGCAGAAACAGCGCGCCGCCAGCCAGTTCAAACGCTGGCGCGAACTGAGCCCGGAGCAGCGGCAAAAACTGCGTCAGGCACACCAGCGCTGGCAGGAGCTGAGCCCGGAGCAACGGCAGCGCTTGCGCGAACAGGTGCGCCGGTTCCGTGAACTGACGCCGGAACAGCGCCAGCTGCTGCGGCAGCGCTTCGAGCTGCGCAAGTTGCGCCGCAACGGTTGAAGCCCACAGCAAGAGGGCATGCTCAGCTCGTGGAGCATTTGGCTGGGCCCGTCGATTCCGCTCACCTATAATGCGCCGGACAACCCGTCAGCGGTGCACACACATGAAACGACTGTTACTGGCCAGCGCCCTGCTGGTATCGCTCGGCGCCTGCGCGCCGGTTTTCCACGAGCACGGCTACGGCCGCGGCAATCCGCCCGCCCACGCGCCGGCACATGGCCAGCGCAAAAAAATGCACGGTCACGACATCAGCTTTGATACCGGTCTGGGTGTCTATGTCGTGGTCGGTTCGCCCGGCTTGTATTTCTGGGATGATTTTTACTGGCGGCTACGCGACGGCATCTGGGTGCGCGCCAGCGCGTTTGATGGCCCCTGGATTGTCGTGCCGGATACGCATCGCCACCTGCCGCCGGGCCTGGCCAAGAAGCACGGCTACGGCAAAGGCGCGAGCAAAAGCAAGGGCAATGACAAGAGCGACAAGGACAAGGGAAAAGGCAAAGACAAGAACAAGTGAGCAGGCGGCCATTCGGGCACGCCAATGCCACGACAGCAAATCAATAAAAAAGGGAGCGCCATGGCGCTCCCTTTTTCTTCTACTGCGTTGACAGCGTTCCGCCACCGCAACCGGTTCAGAATGCCTGCATCCGGCGATCGATGAACAGCGGCGCTTCGACTTTCAGCGTCTCCGGTGCAAACGCCGTGGCTTGCGGCGCGTGACTGCCTTTCAGCTCTACGCGCAGCAGGTAGGTGCCGACATCCAGCGCGTCACCCGACAGCGATTCCAGCGCCAGTTCGCCGCCGAAATAATGGCGACCGCCAGCCTTGATCACCAGGTCGTGCTCAGCTTGCATGAACCGCTTGTTTGCGCCCCAGCTGTTCACCAGTTCACCGGACAGCGTCAGCAGGCTGATTTCAAATGTCTGGCTCGAACCAAAGCGCAGGGTCAGATCGCTGGTGCTGTTATTCACCAGAGTCAAACCAGTGCTGATCAGGTTGTTGTTTGACAGCACGAAATGCGAGCGCGGCAGGTCGGCAATGAGCTGCAGCGCCGGAACCGGGTACTGCTTGCCAGCGACGGCACCGCGGGCAAACACGTGCACGACCGGGCCCATGATGCTCTGCTCTTCCCACTGGACCACGCCGACTTCCGGCGCGAACCACGCCTGTTTCACGCCAGCGTCAGCGCAGTTGCCGCTGAACTCCATCCGCACTACCTTGCGGAAGGCACCCGCTGCGGTCTCGAGGCTCAGGTTCTTTTCAGCCAGCGTCGCACTGGTGGTGCAGCTGTCGAGCGTCACGTTGTAACGCTTACCGACTGGGTCAGCGAAGCTGACCAGCTTTTCATTGGCGCGACGTTCGTTGTTGTAAACGTAAATCACCTCGCTGTCGGCGCGGGTCCAGACCCAACGCTCGCCCTGGCCGAGGAAACGGGAAAACTTCTGCCAGCCATCACCGTAGCTGTCGAGCACCTGTACATCATGTTCACCACCACGATTGCTGGTGAAGATGCCATGATCCTGTGTCGACCAGGCCAGGTAGGAGTTGGCGGAGCACACGGCAGACGCCAAACCAGCCGCCACGGCGGCAACGATACGCAAACCTTTCATCGGAAAACTCCCTGTCAAAATACAGCCAATTGAAAATTTGCGATGCGCATCGCGGAACGGAGGCTAGAGAGTTGGCAGCAATGAAGCAAACGAAATTTTTTTGGCAGTTTTATTAGCGTTTCTTATCAATGCCAGTGCAGCGCCGGCAGCTACTGTCGCCGGCTGTGGTTGTCTAGGTGTGAACAATACTTGCTGTTGTAAAGGGCACAGACAGCAATGCTACAGAGCGTTACGTTAACGACACACGACACTACAGGAAGTGCTGATTTTCTCATCGCTTTGCGCTGCATTTCTGAACAATAAAAAAGGCGCCGAGAGGCGCCTTTTTCGGTTCGAACGATTTTTCTGCAATCAGGCTTTGTTTTTCGCTTCGTCGGCCTGGGCGGCTTTCACCGCCGGACGTGTGGCCACCCGCTGGACGAACGCCTGCAATACCGGGAACGGCGACAGATCGAATTTCACCCAGTTGGCCCAGTTCAGCACGACAAACAGGTAAGCGTCGGCGACGGTGAAACCGTCACCCGTCAGGTAGTCATGTTTGCTCAGTGTGTTGACCAGATAATTCAGCCGGCGGGTCAGCAGCTGCTCAGTGGCGGCACGGGTATCCGGGTGCAGCTGCGGATTGAAGAACGAGCCCATCGGCTTGTGCACTTCGCTGGTGATGAAGTTGAGCAGTTCCAGCATCTTGAAATGTTCAAAGCCGCTGCCACTGGGCATCAGGCTGTTGCCCGGCTTCAGGCTGGTCAGGTACTGGGCGATGACATGGGCCTCGGTCAGCACGCGGCCGTTGTCGAGCTCCAGCGCTGGCACATAGCCGTTCGGGTTGATGTCGAGAAAATTGCGGCCGTCAGCGGTTTGCTTTTTGGCCAGATCGACCGCGACCAGCTGCAAGGACAGGTCCAGTTCGTGGGCGACGATCAACGGCACCTGTGAGCAGGAACCCGGATAGAAAAACAGTTTCATGGCGAATGCTCCGTGATGAGGACCGACGCTGACGGTACGGCCCTGGCTCGCCAGCTTAACGTTTCATACGGGGCCGGATGGCGAAAGGATTTGACGGCGAGGTTCAGTTTTCCTGAACAAACCAGGTGGTGGTTGCCGATCCCGGCAGATGGCGCGGCGATGACCGCGTCGGCGCGGTCGCCATCCGGAAAACACAAACGGCGCGATGATCGCGCCGTTTGTGTTGCTACCGGGTGCTACAAACACAGCAAAACGAGGGCCATCAGCCCTGATAGTCTTCCATCGGCGGGCAGACGCAGAACAGGTTGCGATCGCCGTAGACGTTGTCGATGCGGTTGACGCTCGGCCAGAACTTGTTGTGCTTCTGACCCGGCAGCGGGAACACCGCTTCTTCACGGCTGTACGGACGGTTCCACTCGCCCTCGGTGATGTCGGCGAGCGTATGCGGCGCGTTGACCAGCGGGTTGTTGTCGAGCGGCCAGACGCCTTTCTGCACGTTGTCGATTTCCTTGCGAATCGAAATCATTGCGTCGATGAAACGATCGAGCTCTTCTTTCGATTCACTCTCGGTCGGCTCGACCATCAGCGTGCCGGCGACCGGGAAGCTCATGGTCGGGGCGTGGAAACCGTAATCCATCAGACGCTTGGCGATGTCTTCTTCGCTGATACCGCTGGCTTCTTTCAGCGGCCGAATGTCGAGAATACATTCGTGCGCAACGCGGCCATTGCGGCCGGTGTACAGCACCGGATAGTGCTCGCCCAGACGCTTGGCAATGTAGTTGCCGTTCAGGATCGCGTACTCGGTCGCCTGCTTCAGACCCTGCGGCCCCATCATCGTGATGTAGGCCCACGAGATGGTCAGAATCGACGCGCTGCCCCACGGCGCGGCACTGACCGAACCGTTGCCCGGATTCGGGCCTTCCAGATGCACGACCGCGTGGTTCGGCAAGAACGGCGCCAAGTGGGCACGGACACCGATCGGGCCCATGCCGGGGCCACCGCCGCCATGCGGAATACAGAAGGTTTTGTGCAGGTTCATGTGCGAGACATCAGCACCGATGCGCGCCGGCGCGGTCAGACCGACCTGCGCATTCAGGTTGGCGCCGTCCATGTAGACCTGGCCTCCATACGAGTGGATCAGATCGCAAATCTGCTTCGCGCCTTCCTCGTACACGCCGTGGGTCGACGGATAGGTCATCATCAGGCAGGCGAGGTTGTCAGCGTGCTCTTTCGCTTTCGCTTCCAGATCGGCAATGTCGATGTTGCCGTCCTTGTCGCAAGCGGTGACCACGACGCGGAAGTTCGCCATCTGCGCCGACGCCGGGTTGGTACCGTGCGCCGATTGCGGGATCAGGCAGACGTTGCGGTGCGCTTCACCACGCGATTCATGATACTTGCGTATGGTCAGCAGGCCGGCGTATTCGCCCTGCGCGCCCGAGTTCGGCTGGATCGAGATCGCATCGAAACCGGTGATCGCTTTCAGGTAGGCTTCGAGCTCGTGAATCATCTCGAGATAGCCCTGCGCCTGCACGAGCGGCACGAACGGATGGATATTGCCAAATTCCGGCCAGGTCACCGGCATCATTTCGCTGGTGGCGTTCAGCTTCATCGTGCAGGAGCCGAGCGGGATCATGCCGTGGGTCAGCGAGAAGTCCTTGTTCTCCAGCTGCTTCAGGTAACGCAGCATGTCGGTTTCACTGTGGTACTTGCTGAACACCGGATGAGTCAGGTAGGCGCTGGTGCGCTGCAGCTGCTCCGGAATGTCGTGCGAGCCGGTTTGCGCGAACAGCGCATCGAGCTGGCCAACATCGAGGCCCTGCGCCTGGTCCTGCAGGAACACGTCCCACAGCGCGACGACATCTTCACGCGTGGTTTTCTCATCGAACGACACGCCGAGCTTGCTGTCGCCGACCAGACGCAGATTCATCTTGTGCGCCAGCGCGCGCATGTAGACCTGCTCACGGACCGAGCCAACGTCGATGGTGACGGTATCGAAGAAGGCTTTGGTGTCGACATTGGCGCCCTTGGCGCGCAGACCGGCAACAAAAATGCTCATCAGACGATGGGTGCGCTCGGCAATGCCTTTCAGGCCTTGCGGACCGTGGTACATCGCGTACAACACCGCCATGTTCGACAGCAGCACTTGTGCGGTGCAGATGTTCGAGGTGGCTTTCTCGCGACGAATATGTTGCTCGCGGGTCTGCATCGCCATGCGCAGTGCACGGTTGCCGCGCTTGTCGATCGAGACGCCGATGATGCGGCCCGGCAGGTTACGCTTGTGCTCGTCCTTGCCGGCCATGAACGCCGCGTGCGGACCACCAAAACCAAACGGCACACCGAACCGCTGGGCCGAACCGATGGCGATGTCGGCGCCGAGTTCGCCCGGTGATTTCAGCAGGCACAGCGCCAGCAGATCGGTGGCCAGAATGACCACCGACTTGCGATCTTTCAGTGCGGCGATCAGGCTGGAGAAGTCGTTGACCTGACCACTCGAACCCGGATACGACAACAGCACACCGAAATAATCGTGCTTCAGCGCTTCGCTGGCGACGCCGACGACGGTTTCAAAACCGAAGGCTTCAGCGCGGGTACGGACGACGTCGATGGTTTGCGGATGGGTGTCACTGTCGATGAAGAACTGGTTGCTCTTGCTCTTCGAGCTGCGCCGGGCCAGCGCCATCGCTTCGGCGGCGGCCGTGCCTTCGTCCAGCAGCGAGGCGTTGGAAATATCAAGGCCAGTCAGGTCAACGATCATCTGCTGGAAATTCAGCAGCGTTTCCAGCCGGCCCTGGGCGATTTCCGGTTGGTATGGCGTGTAGGCGGTGTACCAGCCCGGGTTTTCCAGCACGTTGCGCAGGATCACCGGCGGCGTCACGGTGTCGTAGTAACCCATACCGATGAAGCTCTTGTAGAGCTTGTTCTTGCTGGCGATTTTCTTCAGGTAGGCGAGTGCCTCGTGTTCGGCTTTGGCGGCCGGCAAGGCCAGCGGCGCGTTCAGGCGAATCTGCTCAGGCACGATTTGCTGCATCAGCTCGTCCAACGACTTCACGCCGAGCGTGCTGAGCATCTCGGCAGTCTGATCCGCGTTCGGACCGATGTGACGGGCAATGAAACCGTCGTGTTTTTCAAGCTGGGACAGCGTGGCACTCATGATTCACCTGACTGTTGGGAAACGCATTACTGGAAAAGAATGGCCCCCGTTTTGGCGGGGGCTGGAACCTGTGCTGATCATCGCGTAGGGCGAGTCATGTCCCGCCACATGTTTCCGCAAATAGCAGAGCCTGTCTCATGCGCCGCCGATGGCGGCACCATGTGCCGGGTTACGCCGCGTTGCGGTTAACCCAACCTACGCACTTCGTCACCGGAGATCTCAATGATCTTCCGACTCGACGTGTTCGGCGTAACCGTCGGCATCCAGCAAGTCATCAAGCTCGGCTTCGTCCGAGGCCTTGACCCGGAACAACCAGCCGGCACCGTACGGATCCTTGTTTACTTTTTCCGGGGCGTCGGCCAGCTTTTCGTTGATGGCGATCACTTCACCCGAGATCGGGCTGTAGATGTCCGAGGCGGCCTTGACCGACTCGACCACGCCACACTCATCACCGGCAGTGACGTCATCACCGACTTCCGGCAGCTCGACGTAGACCAGATCGCCCAGCAGTTCCTGCGCGTGCTCGGTGATGCCGACGGTGTAAGTGCCGTCTTCTTCGCGGCGGGCCCATTCGTGCGATTTGGCGTAGTGAAGCTCGTTCGGGTAATGCGCCATGGTCTGTATCCTCAGCGTGAAAAGTTGTCTGAAAACTGTCGTCTGGAAAACCAGTTTTTAAAAGACTGGTCGGTCAAAAAATCCGGCCACCGTGCCCGGCGGCCGAAAAACTGTCCTGCATTAAAGCACTGATTTGCCGTTGCGAACGAAGCCCACTTTCACAACCTTGGCCGGCATCAGCTTGCCGCGAATCTCAACGTGCACGGTGTCGGTGACGCTGGCCGGCACCCGCGCCATCGCGATGCCAAGCTGCAGCGTCGGCGAGAAGGTGCCGGAAGTGATTTCGCCGGTGCTGCCGTCAGCCAGCACTACCTTCTGGTGACCGCGCGGAATGCCGCCTTTCTCGCTGATAACCAGACCAACGAGCTTGCGCTTCACACCCGCCGCCTTCTCCGCTTCCAGCGCCTTGCGGCCAACGAAGTGGCGGCTGGCCGGTTCCCAGGCAATGGTCCAGCCCATGTTGGCTTCGAGCGGGCTGATGGTTTCGTCCATGTCGGAACCGTACAGGTTCATGCCGGCTTCAAGGCGAAGCGTGTCACGGGCGCCGAGGCCACACGGCGCAACGCCGGCTGCAACGAGCGCTTTCCAGAAGCTGTCGATATGCTGCAGCGGGATCATGATTTCGTAACCGTCTTCGCCGGTGTAGCCGGTGCGGGCGATGAACCAGCCGTCCACCTCTTCCGCGAAAAACACGCCGAGATTTTTCACCGCCTCGGTCGCCAGCGCGCCGAGCGCGATATGGGCTTTCTCGCGCGCCTGCGGGCCTTGCACCGCCAGCATCGCGAGGCCACGGTTGTGCTCCACCGATACGGCGAAACCCTGGGCCTGGTTTTCCATCCAGGCGATGTCCTTGTCGCGGGTCGAGGCATTGACCACGACGCGGTAGTACTGATCGTTGCGGTAGTAGACGATCAAATCGTCGACGACTTTGCCGTCGTCATTCAGCATGCCGCTGTACAACGCCTTGCCGGCCACTTTCAGCTTGTCGACGTCATTGGCGAGCAGGTGCTGCAGGTAGGCTTTGGCATCGGCGCCGCGCACGTCGAGGATGGTCATGTGCGAGACGTCGAAGAAGCCGGCGTCCTTGCGGACGACATGGTGCTCATCGAGCTGCGAGCCGTAATGCAGTGGCATGTCCCAGCCGCCGAAATCGACCATCTTGGCACCGGCAGCAACGTGGAGATCGTAGAACGGGGTACGCAAACCCATGGTGGGCGCCTTCCTGTGAAAGTCCGCCAAGCGGCGAAAGGGGCAAAAAAGGTGGCGCGGATTATACCGATCCGGCCCCCGGCCGGGCAGTGAGCCCGCAACGGTATAAGCGGTGATTTTGAACAAGTCGGACCGGAGTGCCTGCTTCGCCGCAACCGCTTCGGCCGGGTCGGATTCAGGCGCTCAAGCCGGGTTCGGCCGCCAGTACCCGGTTGCGACCGGCAGCCTTGGCCCGGTATAGCGCCCGGTCGGCTTCGCGCAGGGCACGGTCCAGATCGCCACCGGGCCAGCATTCCGCCACCCCGAACGACGAGGTCACCGAAATGCCGCGCCCCTCCTGCAACAAGGTCGACTTGGCCACGGCCTCGCGCATCCGTTCCGCCGCCGTGACCCCCTCGCCCAGATGCATCTGCGGCAGGATCAGCAGAAACTCTTCGCCGCCCCAGCGGCCGACCGTGTCCTGTTCACGCAGGCAGCCGGTCAGGATCTCGCTGAAGTGACACAACACGCGGTCACCGACCTCGTGACCGTACTGATCGTTGATCGCCTTGAAGTGGTCGATATCGGTCATCACCACGACAAACGGCAGCCGCTCATGCTCGCCGCGCAAGCGCTCGCCTTCCAGCCGCTCCCAGAGCCGGTGCCGGTTTGGCAGCCGGGTCAGCTGATCGGTATGGGCCAGCTCCTGCAGCGCCCGCACCGAATGCATCGACGCGGCGCGAAAGTAGAAGCTGATCAGGGTCAGGGTCAGGAAGCTGACCAGGATATTGCTGAACTGCAGCCAGGCCAGCCATTCGGCCGGCAGCGGTACCCACGGCCCGTCCTGGGTCCAGGTAAAAAGGCCGGCGTAAATCAGCACGATCAGCACCGCTTGCGCCGCCACCCAGCGATCGGCCAGCCGGTAATTGAACATCACGAAGGTCACCAGCGTGACCAGGTAGTGCGGAAAGCCGGAATCCCAGCCCAGATAGAGCGTGGCGAGGATTGCGTGCAGCACCACCTCTGCTGTCAGCAACGTGATCGCCAGCGCATGCTCACCGTGATCGTTGCGCCAGCGCGCCAATGCCCAGACCGCTACGCTGAGCACATTGAACAGCGCCATCTCCGGCACACCGAGCCACCAGAACAGCGGGACAAAACAGATATGCGCCAGCAGGCCGGCCAGACCGGCATGCCGGATCACCAGATAGAGCCGGTAGTTGCCGGACTCAATGCGGCTGCCGCGCGAACTGCGGCGGTCACGCCCCTCGGTCATGATGGACTTCTGCTCCCGTACCACCGTGTGGTGGCCATCGGACAAGCATAGTCGGCGCTGGCGCTTTCGATGGCCGAAGCAAAGCGCTATCGACTTCAGCGCAAACCCAGCGCGCGCCGGGTCAACCAGGCTTTGGCGTAGGTGTGCTCATTGAGCAGCGACATGCCGAGATTGCGGCCGATCACCGCCGGCACTTCAGTGCGGGCAAACAGCGAACGGAAACCGCCGACCACGGCCAGCATCAGCGTGTTGTCGGCGCGGCGAGCACGCTCGAACGGCCGCAACACGGCGTGCAGGCCCGGATCGAGCTGGCGCTGCCGGGCGTTCGCCAGCACCGTTTGCAGCGCCGCGACATCGGCCAGGCTCAGGTTCAGGCCCTGACCGGCGAGCGGATGCATGGTGTGGGCGGCATCGCCAAGCAGCAGCAGGCGCTCGCCGAGATAGCGCTCGGCGTGGCGCATTTTCAGCGGAAAACTGAGTCGCGTGGTTTGCACGGTCAGCGTGCCGAGCCGGCCTTCAAACGCGCGGGTCAGCGCCTGCGAAAACCTAGCATCATCGAGCGCCAGCGCAGCGGCGGTTTGCGCTGGCGGTTGTGACCAGACAATTGAACATTGATGGCCTTCGGCCAGCGGCAACAGCGCCAGCGGACCGTGTTCGGTGAAACGCTGCCAGGCGGTCTGCTGATGCGGGTGTTCGCAGTGGACTTGCGCGACCAGCGCATGGTGATCGTAATCGTGTTCCTGCAGCGCGATGCCAGCCTGCTCGCGCAAACCGGACTGGGCACCGTCGGCTGCAATCAGCAATTTCGCACGCAGCATCTGACCGTCGTCGAGTGTGATCTGGGTAGCGTCCGCGCCAGCCTCGGCGCCGCTGACTTTCTTGCCGCGCAACACGACGACCTGCAGTTGCTGCAACAGGCTTTGCAAAGCGGCTTCCATCGCGGACAACTCGACGATGTGACCCAGATCCGGCTCGGCAATAGCGGCCGCAGAAAACCGGATCGCGCCGCTGCCCTGACCGTCCCAGACCTGCATCGCGGTGTAGGGACTCAGCCGGCGCAGCGCAATGCCGTCCCAGGCACCGAGCTGCTGCAACAGTTGCTGGCTGGCGCGGGTCAGCGCGACCACGCGCAAATCGTAAGACTCGCGCTGCCAAGCCGGCGCGCTGGCGCGGCCATCGACAACCGTGACGGCAAAGCCTTGTCTTGCCAACGCAACGGCCGTGGTCAAGCCCACCACGCCACCGCCTGCCACCACGATTTCAGCTGCTGTTGCCACGTCGTTCTGCCTGCTCCGGAAAACGCCGGCAGTATAGCGCCCAGCTGCACGGGCGGCAGCGGGCCTGAGCAAACGACCGTGCGCCACCAACCAGAACAGCGTGCTGACAGCCGCCCGCCTGCATGCCAGACTGGCGGCCGTTTTGGCGTGGGGATGCTGATCGTGAAAGCGGTACGACGTGGGTGGTGGGTGACGTGTTGCTGTGCCTTGGCCGTCGCGCACGCGCCCCTGCAAGCAGCAGAGTCGGTAGCCGCGGCTCACGCAACCGCGAGCACGAACGAGGTGTCGGCGCCGCAGCAGACCGACACGGAAACAGGCAGCGTAACAGACACCGCAACCGACACGCCGTCCGCACACACCGATGGCGCCCAGTGGGAACTTGGCATCGGCGCCACCGCCGTGCACATCCCGCATTACATCGGCGCCGATGATGCCCGCGACTACGCACTGCCGTTTCCGTATTTCGTCTACCACGGCAAACGCTGGAACGTTGATCGCAACTTCATTTACGGCAAATTGCTCGAACGCGGCCATCTGAAAATCGATCTGTCACTGGCCGGTACGCCGCCAGTCGACAGCGATGACAACGATGCCCGAGAAGGCATGCCGGATCTGGACGCCACCGGCGAAATCGGCCCGTCGATTCAATACACCTTGCATCATGGCAACGGGCTGCACGAAGACGACACGATCTGGCGCGCCGATCTCGCCATCCGCAAAGTGGTCAGCACCGATTTTCGCAGCCTGGACGACGCCGGTCACACCTTCTCGCCGCAGCTCTATTTCAGCCAGCGCTGGCAAAGCGAAGATAGCGCCCGCTGGCAGTTCGAAAGCACGCTCGGCCCGGTTTACGGCGATGACCGCTACCACGATTTTTTCTATGAAGTGACGCCGGACTATGCCACCGCCGAGCGCGAAGCCTACAGCCCGGATGGCGGTTTCGGCGGCTGGCGCCTGGCGGCCGGCATGACCCGGCGCCAGGACAATTTCTGGTTCGGCGCCTTTCTGCGTTACTACGATCTGAGCGACGCGGTGTTCGTCGACAGCCCATTGGTCCGGCACGAACATTCGCTGCTGGTCGGCGTCGCGTTTGCGTGGATTTTGCAGTCCAGCAAAACACCGTGACGGTCTTTCGGTAACGCCTTTGTAGCAGCGGCCAGGACCGCTCCCACAGAAAACAAAACCCGAAAAACGAAACGCCACCCGAAGGTGGCGTTTTGCTTTCAGCGAATCCGATTCGGCTCAGTGGCAACCGCCACCACAGCAGCTGCCGCCTTCGTCCTCTTCGTCATCATGGTGATGATGGCCACCGGCGCCATGGACATGGCCATGGGCGAGTTCTTCGGCGCTGGCATCGCGCACGCCAACCACTTCGACCGCAAAGTGCAGCTCGACGCCGGCGAGTTCATGATTGCCATCAACGGTGACGCGATCGTCTTCGACATCGGTCACGGTGATCACGACCGGGCCATTGCCACCGGTCGCCTGGAACTGCATGCCGACCATGATTTCATCGACACCGCTGAACATCGAACGCGGCAGCACCTGCACCAGATCTTCGATACGCTCACCATAGGCTTCGGCGGCCGGGATCACGGCATCAAACTTGTCGCCAACCGATTTGCCGAGCATGGCGCTTTCCAGGCCCGGAATGATGTTGCCCATACCCTGGATAAATGCGAGCGGCTGGTTGCCCTCGGAACTGTCCAGCACATTGCCGGCCTTGTCGCGCAGGGTGTAGTGGATGCTGACGACCTTGTGATCGGCAATTTGCATGGGTGACTCCGGGTGCGATAAAAGGAAAAGTGCCGCCGGACGGCGGCAACAGCCGGCATTCTACACCGACCGACGAGCCGCCGTTAGCGCCCGGTCAAAACCCGGGCATGTCCTGGCCCCATCAGCGCGGTACAGCCGTCCAAACCCCGACCCGGCCCGCCGGCACTATTGCGGTGCACCTCGACGCGCCAGCCACAAGTTCTTACCATGCCCGCCTCCCTCAAGGCTCCACAGGACTTGCTGATGAAAGCCCTTACCGCCCTGCTCGCTGCCGGCCTTGCGCTTGGCACCAGCTCGAACGCGCGTGCCGACACCGGCCGCGACGTCCATTCCTATGCCGAACCGGACAAGGTCGTCACCGAACACATCCATCTCGACCTGGATGTCGACTTCGCCGCCAAGCAGCTGCGCGGCAGCGCCACGCTGTCGCTCAAGCGCATCGCCAGCGGTTACGACCAGCTGGTGCTCGACACCCGCGATCTGATCATCAGCAAAGTCGAAGCCGCGGCGCCGAACGGCGCATTCGCGCCGACCACCTTCAGCCTCGACAAGGCCGATCCGGCCCTCGGCAGCGCGCTGCGCATCACGCTGCCAGCCGATGCCAAGTCGGTCAAAGTGACCTACGCCAGCAGCCCGACGGCTTCCGGCCTGCAATGGCTGACCGCCAATCAAACCGCCGGCAAGAAACATCCCTTCATGTTCTCGCAGGCACAGGCCATTCATGCCCGCAGCTTCATTCCGCTGCAGGACACGCCGCAAATTCGGGTGACCTATTCGGCGGTGATTCGCACGCCGAAAGAACTGCGCGCGGTGATGAGCGCCGACAATGATGCCTCGCAGCCGACGAACGGCGAATACAAGTTCAAGATGCCGCAGCCGATTCCGTCGTATCTGATCGCCATCGCCGCCGGCGATCTCGCGTTCAAGCCGATGAGCGCGCGTACCGGCGTCTGGGCCGAGCCGATGACGCTCGACGCCGCGGTGAAAGAATTCGCCGACACCGAGAGCATGATCGTCGCCGCCGAAAAGCTTTACGGCCCGTACGTCTGGGGCCGTTACGATCTGCTGATCCTGCCGCCGTCGTTCCCGTTTGGCGGCATGGAAAATCCACGGCTGTCGTTCATCACCCCGACCGTCATCGCCGGCGACAAATCGCTGGTGTCGTTGATTGCGCATGAACTGGCGCACTCCTGGTCCGGCAACCTCGTCACCAACGCCACCTGGCGCGATCTGTGGCTCAACGAAGGTTTCACCACCTATGTTGAAAACCGGATCATGGAAGAAATCTACGGCCGTGACCGGGCGCTGATGGAACAAACCCTCGGCCGCCACGACCTGCTGGAAGACTTCGCCAAAGTGGACGCGAAAGATCAGGCGCTCGCCATCGACATGACCGGCCGCGATCCGGACGACGCTTTCAGCCGGGTGCCGTACGACAAGGGCGCCGCGCTGCTGTTCTACCTCGAAGAAAAATACGGCCGCGACAAATTTGACGCCTTCGTCAAAGGCTATTTCGCCGCCTACAAATTCAAGACGCTGACCACCGAAGAGTTCGTCGCCTACGCCGACAGGGAACTGATCAAGAAAAACCAGCGCGGCATCAAACTGGCGAAACTGAAAGAATGGATCTACCAGCCGGGCCTGCCGGAAGACGCCCCGCAGCCGGAATCGCCGGCTTTCGAAGCCGTTGATGAACAGCTCGCCGGCTTCACCAGCGGCAAGCTGGCCGCCAACAAGCTGAAGACCCAGAAGTGGACCACCCACGAATGGCTGCGCTTCCTGAACGGCTTTGCCGACAAGCCGACCGTCGCGCAAATGCAGGCGCTCGACGCCGCGTTCAAACTGACCCAGACCGGCAACAACGAGATCGCCCACGTCTGGCTGCGCGCCGCGATCAAAGCCGACTACAAACCGGCCTTCCCGCGCCTGGAGCAATACCTGATCAGCATCGGGCGCCGCAAGCTGATCATACCGCTGTACAACCTGCTCGCACAGACTCCGGCCAACAAAGCTTGGGCCATTGAAGTTTTCAGGAAAGCCGAACCGGGTTACCACCCGCTGACAATTGGTTCGGCGAAGAAAGAGTTGGGGCTGAACTGAAAACTGAGCAATGATAGAGGGCGGCATCGCCGCCCCTTTTTCAGTGCTGGCTCACTGAAATTGCTACGTGCCAGAAATGCAGCCGAGGGATTCGGCAAGAGCGCCTGCATTCTGATTTGCCCAGTCTTGCACGACAGCACGAACAGCGGCTTTGTCATACACGGGTTTCGGCAAAGTGTTTTCTAACTCCTGCGCTGCGCGGGTCACTGCTAAGGGATCGACCGCCTGTATAGGCATCATCAAGCCGGAGCTATTAATAACTTGTTGATTTGCCTCGTCGTCCACCAGCACCTGCATGTACTGTCTCGGCGATGCATGTCGAGCAATGAACTGTTTGTACGCTAAATAGCGTGATTGCAATTCGCGCCATCTCACCTCGCCGACGGTATCCAAATTCAACCAGGCGGTAGCCACCGCCGTGCGATATAGTTCATGCATCACATAGGCCAGGTCATCTAATCGATGCTGTGCCGCCGTTTGGAAGATCAAACCTTCTGCGACCCGCCACGAGTCGTCATCACTTCGACTGGACCATTCCGTAGGCAGCTGACGCAGCTGAACGATTCCATACTGCAATTGGGCTAATCCATCTCCACTTTCTGCCTTCACCTTCAGCTGCTCAGTACTGTAGCCCCTGAACGGCCCACTCATTACCAAACCATCGGAGACAACCCCGAACAGAGCCTCGGCCTGCTCGAAAAGTGGCTCGCGGTGCAGTGCTAGTAGTGGTTCTGGGAGACGCTCAACATGTTCATCGCAAGGTCTCTTCTGGCCAATCGACTGACCTGCTCTCTTTGGTTCTGGTGAAAATGACAGCCGCGTGGCGTTCACCATTGAAACCTCTGACGCAGAGGACCGTGTGCCGACTCTATTTGCGGAGGACTGCTCGGGCAGCAGACACCAAACACCTGCCACAATCACAACGGCACTACACCAAATGAGCGGTCGATTTCGCATCGTAATGTTTCTATCAAAGCAGTGTGGCTTGACTGTTCATTCAGTCAAGCCACAAGGGCTCAAGAAATGCTTGTATTACGGACAGATGCGACCATCCGCCCCGCAATCATCGGACTCGTCATCATCAATAATGGTACCACGGCCTTGACTATCGCTTATCGAACCACCGCCGGTCAGGCCAGACAGGTTGACATAAAAATACTCTACGTTCTCAATCATGATGCCGTTACGCAGATTGACCGTAATGTACTGGGTAGATGGCCCGGTGGGCGTAAAAGTCAACGTTCCCGATTTAGCGTAATAGTCAGAGCTTGAGCTAGCTGTGCCGTTCGCCGTGGCATAGCTGATTGAATGCGAGATATTATCATTGCCCGTTCTGGTGACTGCGAAAGTCATCGTTCCATCTGACTCTACAGCGGACGCGTCGGAGATTTTAAATGAAACGCCGGAGGTAACGGAATCATCATCTACGATCGTAACCGAGGCACAATCCTCGGGAGACCCACCGAACCCCCAACCCACGCAGACCTCAAACGTTTCATTGCCTTCTACGGCAGAGTCATTGTAGATAGGCAAGTAAAAGGAAGTCGTACCAAACATCGGAATTGTGACGCTTCCATTCATAGCCTGAAAGTCAGAGCCACCAACCGCAGAACCATTGACGGTCCAGTACGAATAGCCAACTTGCGCATCCTCATGGTTGCGGATGGTAACGCGTACCGAACCAGCATTTTCTGAGACAGTGCCGCTGCTTACATTTATCGAAACTGAAGCCATCGCTTCAGCACCAGCCAAAGAAGCAGCGGCAATGAGCCCGCATTTGACCAAAGCAGTAAATCCTTTAAATGCCTTCATGAATTGCTCCAATGTTCGAAAGACCAATTGCGACCGTCGCATTACGGTCGTAACAAACATATCACCATCCATGCACGCATGAACCAGTTGTTAATGCTTACTCACACGAAGCCATCGATTACTCTGCTTGGCAACTCCTGCAGGTAAGACCTCCCGCAGGCAACTGCCAGGCCTTATGTAACGACGTGCCGCGCTAACATCACAAATTGTTGCGCTGCGTATCGCTTTGTACACCCTACGGTTAGTGAAGCTATCCCGAATTTCACAACTCCCATCAACCACAGCGGAATGCAATGGTTTTGTTCCCTGCTGCGGCCGCTCCTGCTCAACAGGGGCAGTCGAAAGACTATTAGCCCGAAGTAAAACTGCTCGCACAGACTCCGGCCAACAAAGCTTGGGCCATTGAAGTTTTCAGGAAAGCCGAACCGGGTTACCACCCGCTGACGATTGGTTCGGCGAAAAAAGAGTTGGGATTGAATTAATGAAAAAAAGGCGGCTAAATGCCGCCCTTTTTATTCTTCGTGACAATGATTTATTCTTTTCTTGAACTCGCAAAACGCAACTAATGGAGAAGCTTGAATTGCATTACCAGATACGTTTCGATGTTGATTTTGACCGATTTATTTAGCCCTCAAAGAGGGTTACAGCGATTGACACAAAAGCAGCGAATGCAAAGAACAATGTCACCGGCCAAGGCAGACTGAATGTTGAAACCAAATAAGCTGGATAGAACACGGCCGAAAAGAGGCATGCACCCCCCTTAAACGTGAACCTCGATTCGAATATCCTACGAATCACCTTAAACAAAGAGTAGGTGCCTACCCCCAAAAAAAAGGCCCCGAGCAGAATCGCACTCTCGCCTTGAATTTCGACATAGCCCTTTCCATCAAGGTAAACGGCAGACTTACCTATTGCTGGAAGATATCCGTGCTGGAAATAGACGAGATACCCACCCGCAGAGGCTAGGCAAGTAAAGAGTGATAACCGGATGGCTTCTCCATCGCTCCTGTCCGACTGATGACTCCTCTCCCTTGGCTTTCTGGAACTACTCATTTTTTATGGTCACCCAAGGCAGCCTGCTGTAGGACTGCATCGACTCTTGCTTCGATTTGGCGCAAAGCATCTGCGCCAGCGAACCCTACACAACCGTGATTGTCCTTGAACGTCCAACCATCGACGGTTGCCGGGGTCGAGAAAACCTTGACGGCATGATCGATCGCGTACTGCTTGCAGATAGGGGCACGGGTCAGATCTTTTGGCAGCCCCACTGTCAGCGTTTGTAGCTCGGCGTACAAGGAGGCGAGCCGCTGAACTTGCTGTGCGTCCATTTTGCCGCTAACCATTGGCGCATCACCGCGCTGCACGGTGTAAGCACCGCTCAACTGCCAGCGCACCGTGACCGGTTGGCAGGGTTTGCCGCAGTAGCTCTGGTACTGGTAGTGAGGGTACGCCGGCACCGGTTCGGCATCGGCTTGCACGACATTTTTGGGTGTCAGCGTCGCGGTATCGGTGACGGCACAACCGGTCAGCACCATCACGGCAGCGAGCAGCAACAGGCGCATGATCATCATCCTTTGCGGTGCACGGCGAGCGGGCCGTGGGCTTGGCACACCGGCATCACTTCGATGCTGCTGATATTGACATGGGCCGGCTGGGCGATGGCCCAGTCGACGCATTCGGCGACATCGGCCGGTGTCAGTGCGTCAGCGCCGGCATACACTTTCGCGGCTTTCTCGGCATCACCTTTGAAACGCACCAACGAGAATTCACTACCGCCAACCAGGCCGGGTTCGATATTGGTGACGCGCACGCCGGTGCCGAGCAGATCAGCACGCAGATTACGGGCAAACTGATCGACAAAGGCTTTGCTGGCGCCATAGGCATTGCCACCGGGGTAGGCGTACGAGCCGGCGATCGAGCCCATCATCAGCACGTGACCACGACCACGCTCGACCATGCCGGGCAGCAAGAGCCGTGTCATCAAGGCCAGCGCGGTGCAATTGGTGTCGATCATCTGCTGCCAGTCGTTCCAGTCGGCTTTGTGGCCGGGCTCCAGCCCGAGCGCGAGGCCGGCATTATTGACCAGCACATCGACAGCCGCGAACTCAGCGGGAATGGCTGCAATGGCGGTGCGCAGCGCGGCTTGATCGCGGACATCAGCGGCGATGATGTGGCACGGCACGTTCAGCCGCTGCGCCAGTGCCTGCAGACGGTCGGCGCGCCGTGCCAGCAGGATCAATTTCATGCTGCGGGCGGCGAGCCGCTCGGCAATCGCTTCGCCAAAACCGCTGGACGCGCCAGTGATCAGCGCGATCTGATAGGAGATTGCCATGATGGGTTCCAATGTCTGGGACGTTGTTGCGGGAGAAACCGGTGCCGCATAATGCTACGGTGATTTGAGCTCGTGCAAGGCATACAACCGCCATGGCTGACCCGCACTCGCATTCCCCGTCTACACCGGCTGCCGACCTGCATGGCCATGACGGTCATGGCCATGCGGGTCATCATCATGGTCATGGCCATCACCACCATCATCATCACGCCGGCAGCAATATCGCGCTGGCATTCTGGCTGAACCTGTCGTTCTGCATTATCGAATTCATTGGCGGCGTGCTGACCAACAGTCTCGCGATCATGTCGGATGCGCTGCATGACTTGGGCGACAGCATCGCGCTCGGCATGGCATGGCAGCTGGAGCGCTACGCCGGCAAACAGGCAGACGAGCGTTACTCGTATGGTCACCGGCGCTTTTCACTGCTCGGTGCGCTGATCAATACCGTGATTCTGCTGGTCGGCGGCGTGTTCATTTTGTCGGAAGCGATTCCGCGCCTACTTAACCCCGAAGCAGTACATGCGCCGGGCATGTTGGCGCTGGCCGTGCTCGGTGTTGCCGTCAACGGTTTTGCCGCGTATCGCCTGCGCCACGAAAACACGATGAACGCCAAAGTCATGGCATGGCATCTGTATGAGGATTTACTCGGCTGGTTGGCCGTGCTCATCGTCAGTGTCGTGATGATTATCAAGCCAATGCCGATCCTCGATCCGATCCTGTCGGTGCTGATCACGCTCTACATCACCTGGAATGTGGTCAAGAACCTGCGCCGCACCGTCGCGTTATTCCTGCAAGCTGTGCCGGAAGAACTGAGCTTGCCGGCAATCGAACAAGAACTTTGCGCCATCCCGAACGTGCAGTCCTGTCACCATACCCATCTGTGGTCACTGGACGGTGAACGGCATGTGCTGACCACGCATTTGATTGTTGGCGATGAGATTTCGGCCGCTGAAATTGGTTTGGTGAAACAGGCGGTGCATGCGCTGGCGCATCGGCATGGCCTTGTTCATACCACGATTGAGATTGAGCAGGCCGGAGCACAGTGCTCTATGGAGCACAAGCACTGAGCAATGTTTGCCTCTCTTCCTTGCCAAGGAAGGGTGGCAAAGACAAAGGCCCGCATCGCGGGCCTTTGTCTTTGCGGTAACACAGATCGAGCTAAAGACTCACTCCCAGCTCAAAATCACCTTACCGGAATTGCCCGAGCCCATGGTCTCAAAACCTTGCTGGAAATCGGCAACATTGAACCGATGGGTGATAATCGGTGTCAGATCAAGGCCCGACTGGATCATCGCCACCATCTTGTACCAGGTCTCGTACATCTCGCGGCCGTAAATGCCCTTGATGATCAGGCCCTTGAAGATCACCTGATTCCAGTCGACTGCCGCTTCTGACGGCGGAATGCCGAGCATGGCGATCTTGCCGCCGTGGTTCATCGCTTCCAGCATGCTGCGGAACGCCGCTGGCACGCCGGACATTTCCAGACCCACGTCAAAGCCTTCGGTCATGCCGAGTTCGTGCATGACGTCAGTGACTTTCTCTTTGCTGACGTTGACCGCGCGGGTGGCGCCCATTTTCTTGGCGAGCTCCAGACGGTATTCGTTGACGTCGGTGATGACGATATGACGGGCACCGACGTGACGGCAGATGGCGACGGCCATGATGCCGATCGGGCCTGCACCGGTGATCAGCACGTCTTCACCGACCAGATCGAACGACAGCGCGGTATGGGTGGCGTTGCCGAAGGGATCGAAAATCGCGGCGATATCATCCGGAATGTCGTCCGGGATCGGGAAGGCGTTTTCGGCCGGGATCACCAGGTATTCAGCAAATGCGCCCGGACGATTGACGCCAACACCGGTGGTGTTGCGGCACAGGTGACGACGACCGGCGCGGCAATTGCGGCAGTGACCGCAAACGAGGTGGCCTTCGCCGGACACGCGCTGGCCGATTTTCAGACCTTTGACTTCGCTGCCCATGCCAGCGACCACGCCGACGTATTCGTGACCGACCGTCATCGGCACCGGAATGGTTTTCTGCGACCACTCATCCCATTTATAGATGTGCATGTCGGTACCGCAGATCGCGGTTTTCTTGATTTTGATGAGCACATCGTTCGGGCCGACATCCGGTTTGGCGGCATCGACCATCCAGATACCCGGTTCGGCTTTGACTTTGGCGAGCGTTTTCATTTGCGTTACCTCGAAAGTGCGTGGTGCGCACTGACTTCAGATACTGGTGCGGCAATCACCCCACCCTAGCCCTCCCCTTGGCAGGGGAGGGAACGGTATGGCACCTCCCCCTGTGAAGGGGGGGCTGGGAGGGGGTAGCTGTCGCTCCACATTAAATCCCTTGTTATTTGATCACACCCAGCTCACGACCGACCTTGGCAAACGCCGCCACTGCCTTGTCGATATGGTGCAGCTCATGCGCGGCTGACATCTGGGTGCGAATACGGGCAGCGCCTTTCGGTACGACCGGGAAGGAAAAGCCGATGACATAGATGCCTTCTTTCAGCATCCGGTTGGCAAATTCCTTGGCCAGCGCGGCATCGCCGAGCATGACCGGGATGATCGGATGATCGGCGCCGGCGAGTGTAAAACCGAGCGCGCTCATCTTGTCGCGGAAATAGCTGGCATTGCGGCGCAGCTTGGCGCGCAGCGCATCGCCGCCTTCGAGCAGTTCGAGGCAGCGGACGGTGGCGGCAGCGATGGCCGGCATCAGCGTGTTGGAGAACAGATACGGCCGCGAGCGATTGCGCAGCCAGTCGATCACCTCTTTCTTGCCAGAGGTGTAACCACCGCTAGCGCCGCCGAGCGCTTTGCCGAGCGTACCGGTGATGATGTCGACGCGCCCCATGACGCCACAGAATTCGTGGCTGCCGCGGCCTTTGTCGCCGACAAAGCCAACCGCGTGCGAGTCATCGACCATGACCATGGCGCCGTACTTGTCGGCCAGATCGCAGATGCCTTTCAGGTTGGCGATGATGCCATCCATCGAAAACACGCCGTCGGTGGCGATCAGCTTGAAGCGGGCACCAGCGGCATCGGCTTCTTTCAGCTTGGCTTCCAGATCGGCCATGTCGTTGTTGTTGTAGCGGAAGCGCTTGGCTTTGCACAGGCGCACGCCGTCGATGATCGAGGCGTGATTGAGCGCGTCGGAGATGACCGCATCTTCTTCGCCCAGAATGGTCTCGAACAGACCCCCGTTGGCGTCGAAGCAGGACGAATAGAGAATCGTGTCTTCGGTGCCGAGAAACTTCGACAACCGCGCTTCCAGATCCTTGTGCACGGTCTGCGTGCCGCAGATGAAGCGCACCGAGGCCATGCCGTAACCGTATTTGTCGAGACCCTGCTTGCCGGCTTCGATCAGCTGCTTGTTGTTGGCAAGACCGAGATAGTTGTTGGCGCAGAAATTGATGACGTTCTCGCCGGTGGTCACGTGAATGTCGGCGGTCTGCTGACTGTCGATGACGCGCTCGTCCTTGTACAGGCCGGTGTCTTTCAGTTCCTGGATCTGGTTGCGAAGGTGCTGCAGAAATGCGTCGCGCATGCGGGTGGCTGCCGTGTTGAAGAAAGGATTCCGGCCTGGTCGGCGCCGGGCCGTCAAATGAGCAATGGCCCTGCGCTGCATGGGCCATTTCCGGTGCCGTGTATTGTAGCTGTTCGGCGTCGCTCCTGCGCATCCCTGCGCCCGCGACATTGGCACCTCCATGTGCAGCACCTTGCCGACCGGACCAGCACGGGTCTATGGTCGCGGTTCCCGAGACTTGTCCGCGTCTTAATCGCCTCTGCCCATGACCCGACTCCGCTCCGCTGCCCTGACAGCATTGACCGCCTTCCTGTTCACCGGCCTTACCGCCACCGCATTCGCGCCTACCGCCCATTCCGCAGACCGCGTTACCGGCCGACCGTTTGCGACCCGTTCCGAAGTCATCGCCCCGCATGGCATGGCCGCCACCAGCCATCCGCTCGCGACCCAGATTGCGCTCGATATCCTGAAACAGGGCGGCACGGCGGTTGATGCGGCCATTGCCGCCAACGCCGCGCTCGGCCTGATGGAGCCGACCGGCAACGGCATCGGCGGCGATCTGTTCGCCATTGTCTGGGATGCCAAGACCGGCAAATTGCATGGCCTGAACGGCTCTGGTCGCAGCCCAAAGAGCCTGACGCTTGAGCATTTCCGGCAGCAGGGCCTGAAAGCAATCCCACCGCATGGCCCGCTGCCGGTGTCAGTGCCCGGCGCGGTCGATGGCTGGTTTGCGCTGCACCAAAAGTTCGGCAAGTTGCCGATGAAAACGCTGCTGGCGCCAACCATTCGCTACGCCCGCGAAGGCCACCCGGTCGCCGAACTCATTGCCTGGTATTGGCAGCGCAGCGTGCCGGTGCTGTCGAAATGGCCGGGCT
Organism: Permianibacter sp.; assembly: GCA_046297695.1. GTDB lineage: Bacteria > Pseudomonadota > Gammaproteobacteria > Enterobacterales > Permianibacteraceae > Permianibacter. Next base: position 85,035 of record JBKBHF010000004.1, read on the forward strand.
TCAGGGAGCAGATGACGATCAACGGCCGCGCCCCGGCCAAAGGCGAAATGTGGAAGAACCCCAATCTCGCGAACACGCTGGAAAAAATCGCCAAGAGCGGTCGCGATGCGTTCTACAAAGGCGAGATTGCCCGCACCATCGACGCCTACATGAAAAAGCACGGCGGCTTTTTGTCTTACGACGATCTGGCCAGCCACCGCAGCGAATGGGTCGAGCCGGTTTCGGTCAATTACCGCGGTTACGACGTCTGGGAGTTGCCGCCCAATACCCAAGGCATCGCCGCGCTGCAAATGCTGAATGTATTGGAAGGCTACGACTTCAGCAAAATTCCGTTCGGTTCGGCTGAGCACGTGCACTTGTTTGTCGAAGCAAAAAAACTCGCCTTTGCCGATCGCGCCAAGTTCTACGCCGACCCGGCATTTGTCAAAACGCCAGTCGCGCATTTGCTTGGCGAGGCGTACGCCGACGAGCGGCGTAAATTAGTTGACCTCAACAAGGCGATGAAAGCAGTCGATGCCGGCCATGCCCCGCTCAATGACGGCGACACCATTTACCTGACCACGGCGGACAAAGACGGCAACATGGTCAGTCTGATCCAGAGCAATTACCGTGGCATGGGCTCGGGCATGACGCCGGACGGGCTTGGCTTTGTCCTGCAGGATCGCGGCGAGATGTTTGTGCTGACCGAGGGCCACGCCAACAGCTTTGCCCCGGGCAAACGGCCATTCCAGACCATCATTCCCGCGTTCATCACCAAGGATGGCAAACCGTGGGTCAGCTTTGGCCTGATGGGCGGCGCCATGCAACCGCAAGGTCATGTCCAGATCGTCATGAACCTGATCGATTTCGGCATGAACCTGCAGGAAGCCGGCGATGCACCGCGCATCTACCACGAAGCCAGCGTCGATGAGCCAAACGGCGCCGCGATGACGGATGGTGGCATCACCTACCTCGAAACCGGATTCGCTTACGACACCATTCGCGAGCTGATGCGCAAGGGCCATCAAGTGCAATTCAACAATGGTGGCTACGGCGGTTATCAGGCGATTTTGCGCGACACACAAAACGGCGTTTACATCGGCGCGTCGGAAGGCAGAAAAGACGGCCAAGCCGCTGGTTACTGAACGATACAAAACGTAAGCCCACAAGCAGGTGACCAGTCGATTTATGGCGCCTGCTTCACAATCTTTTCGAACTGGCTTGCCAGTGCCAACTGCAGTGATATAGTCGCCCCGTCACTTGCCGACAAGTTGCGTTGTCTGCTCTGCCAGTGCCGCAGAGCAACGCCATGCCATCACCACGTGTGCTCTGCGTATAACCATACAAGGAGCACCGCCATGACATCCCCTGCATTGCATCCCCGCGCACTCAGCCTGCTCGCGCTGGCTGTGCTGAGCAGTCTCAGCTTCACCACTTACGCTGACGAAGAAGCCAGTGACGAACCGGAAGAACGCATCGTCACCATCGGCACCCGCGTCAGCGGTCGCACCACCACCGAAACCGCCGCGCCAGTCGACATCATCTCGAACGAATCGATCCGCAATGCCGGCATCACCGACACCGCCGAATTGCTGCGCGCGCTGGCGCCGTCTTTCAACATGAACAACACCACGACCTCCGATGGCCAGGATTTGATGCGACCGGCCAGCTTGCGCAGCATGGGGCCGGATCAGGTGCTGGTGCTCGTCAACGGCAAGCGCCGACATCAGCAAGCCGTCGTTGCCGTGCAACAAAACGTCGGTCGCGGCAACGCCGGCACCGACATGAACGCCATTCCGATCACGGCGATTGACCGCGTTGAAGTGCTGCGCGACGGTGCCGCCGCCCAGTACGGTTCCGATGCGATCGCCGGCGTGATCAACATCATCCTGAAAGATGATACCGGCACCCGCGCCTGGGCCCATTACGGCCGCACCGAGGAAGGCGAAGCCAACAAACAAGTCGGCATCAATACCGGTTTTGCGCTTGGCGAGAGCGGCACCTTCAATCTCAGCCTGGAATGGCAGGACAAGGACGAAATCAACCGCGCTCCGAAAACCGATTGGTTCGACTTAATCGACGAACCGCGCCAGCTGCTGCTGGTCGGTGAGGCGGCAATGGAAGCGCAGCAAGTCTGGTTCAATGCCGAACTGCCATTTGGCGAAAGCGCGCTCTATGCGTTTGGTGGCGTTGGCGAACGCGAAGCCGAGTCGCTCGGCTTTTTCCGCAGCCCGGGCGATGGCCGGGTCTGGCCACAACTGTATCCCGATGGCATCACGCCGAAACTGGGCACACAGTCGGAAGACGAAGCGTTCACGGTTGGCTTTCGAACCGACCTTGGCGACCGCTGGGAACTCGATGTCAGTTATGGCCTTGGTGAAAACCGGATGGAGTTCCGCAATCTGCAATCGTTGAACACCAGCTACGGCCCGACCAGCCCAACCACTGCTTACGATGGCGCACTGGTCAACACGCTGGGCGTGTTCAATGTCGACTTCCGCGGCAGCATCGATTGGGGCATCGGCAAGGACGAACTGTCGCTCGCGGTTGGCGCCGAGCGACGTGAAGACGGTTACGAGATCGAAGCCGGTGATCTGGTCTCGTATGCACGCGGCAACGTCTTCTGTAACCAGACCGTCAACCCGCTCGGCCTGCCGGGCCCGATTTGTGGCGAAGAAGACTTCACCACGCCCGGCATGCAAGGTTTTGCCGGTTTCCGACCGGAAATGGAGATCGATGAAACCCGCGACAGCACCGGCGTGTATGTGGATGCCGAGGCGTTCCTGACTGACAGCTTCACGCTCGGTGCGGCAGTGCGCTTCGAGGATTATTCCGACTTTGGCAAAACCACTACCGGCAAACTGTCGGGCCGCCTGGAACTGACGCCGGAGCTGGCGTTGCGCGGCACTTATTCGACCGGCTTTCGGGCGCCCGGCGTGCAGCAACAGTTCTTCACCCAGCGTTCGATCTCGCTGAATGATGAAGGGCAATTATCCGATCTTGTAACGCTACGTCCCGGGTCAGAGCTTGCTGAGGAACTTGGCTTCTTTGATCTCGAAGAGGAAACATCAGAGAGCTTCAGTATCGGCCTGGTATATCGCGGCGACGTTTGGACTACGACCGTTGATATTTACCAAATCAATATTGACGACCGCATTGTCTACTCTCAGGCGATTGCTGAACCAGTGGATGATTCGAATCCGGCACTCAGCGCCTTCTTCGATGCCCACAACGACAGCAATTGCGTGGAAGAAAATGATCCGGCCTGCGCACTCGACGGCGTTTCCCGCGTCGAAACCTTCACCAACGCCGCCGATACCGAAACCCGCGGTCTCGACTGGGTCAACCTGTGGCGATTCGAAAGCGGCGCGGTGGATTGGTTGATTGAGGCCACCGCGCACTTCAACGATACCGAAATCACCGCAGTGAACACGTCGTCCACCATCGTGCCGGATACTGTCGTGGTCGATGCCGGTATCCGCAACCTGATCGAAAACGCCCAGCCGGGCGAACGAGCAACGGTGGCTGGTACCATCAAGGTCGCCGGTTTCTCCGGCACCTTGCGGGCGACCTACTACGGCAGCTATTCCGACCACCCGGAAGCTTATGGTCTCGGCAAACACACCTGGGGCGCGAAAACCCTGTTTGATGCCACGGCGTTCTATGATTTCAACGAATCGTTCCGTCTCTCCGGCGGCATCCTGAACCTGTTCGATACCTATCCGGACAAGTGGGGCAGTGACGGTTCACCGTTCAGCGACGAGATCGGATTCACTTACGGCTGGAATACCGTGCCGTTCAGTCTGGCCGGTCGCCAGTACTTCCTGCGTGGCGAAGTGACGTTCTGATCGCTGCAGGTAAAAAAAACGGGGCACAATGCCCCGTTTTTTTCGAACCACATCTCAACGGATGTCCGCCAGATTGCGCCCGAACGGCGTCACTGCTAGCCGCATCAGCTTCAGATGCTGCAAGCCAAACGGAATGCCGATGATGGTCAGGCACAGGATCAGCCCGAGTACGGCATGGAACAGCACTGCCCACAGGCCGCCGAACAGTAACCAGATGATGTTCAAGAAGATGTACAGGATGCCACTCGGGGTCGAAGTCTCCCGACTGACCGAGGTCGAGCCAAACGGAAACAGGGCAAACAACGCCAGCTTCAGGTTCTGGAAGCCCCACGGCAAGCCGATGATGGTGGCGCACAACGCCAAACCGCCGGTCAGGTAGCACAGGAACACCAGCCAGCCGCCAAACAGCAGCCACAACAGATTCAAGAACAGACTCATCGCGAGCACCTCCTGTGTTCTGCGAAGCAAACGTCAGGCCAACACATAACCAGCTGATTTCATTGAATTTAGTTTTATTTGCTTCTAGCAGGGAGTCTCACTGACCCCAACGTGGTGATTTTGACCACAAGATGGTTTCTGCTGTCGCTGTAAAGAAGACCACGGATAGACGCTAACCCGACACCATCGTTATGAAACCCCAAACAAAAAAGCACTGCGCCGCGAAATAGCTGCCGAGTATCCACAACTGCGCCGCTGGTAAGGCGTGGCGGAATTTGTTCCAGCCAAGCAGACTGTCGCTGAGCACAAACAACGCTCCAGCGAGCGCCAACGTCCACGCGTCGTCGCGCTGCAGCGACAATGACAGGGCGAGCACCGCAACCAACCCGAGCACGGCGCCGTAGATCAGCACGGCTGCATTTAGCAATCGGCCAGGCGGTTGCAGCGCGCGCTGCATCAGCAGCGCTGCGAGTATGACCATGCCAAGCAGCCAGACATTGAGGCTGGCGTCGTGCTGCCAAAGCGCGACGACCATCGCAAGATGGCCGAGCAGAAACGCCAGGAGACCGAGCAAAAAACCGCGCCGGAACAATAACGCGACATCACCAAGCCAGCCCGCCGCCAGCGCCAGCAGCACGCTGGTTTTGGCCGTGAAGTCCGGCGCTTGTGCCACCGCCACGATCAGCAGCAGCAACGGCAACGGTTTCAGCAGCGGGTACCAGCGCTGGCGTGAATAATGACCGGCAAGCATCGCCGGCAGCGACAAGACTGCTGCAATCCACAACCCCCACACGATTAAAACTGATCCGTGTTGAGCAACACCAAGGTGCAGGCCGCCTCGAACGGAATACCGGCCGCACGCAAACGCTGTTCGAGCAGCACCGACTCCGCGCCCGGATTGAAAATCACCCGCTGCGGCTTCAATGCCACCAGCGCATCGGCCAACGCCGCGCTGCGATCCGGTCCGACGTACATGGTGACCGTATCGACCGGTTCGCGGATGGCCGCCAGCGACTGCTGCACCGGCACGCCATCGATTTCGGTCAGCCGCGGATGCACCGGAATCACCTTGTGCCCATGCTGTCGCAACAGCTTCTGCGCCTTGTTGGCGTAACGTTCAGGCTTGTTGCTGGCGCCGACGATGACCACCGTTTGGCTGCTCATGAACGTCTCCCAAAAGTTGGCTGCCGGTCCGGCAGCAATGAAAAACGGGGGCCAATGGCCCCCGCTCTGGTGTGCGGTTGCTGCGTCGCAGTTTACAGCGTGAAGCGCACCGGTACATCGATGTTGTAGCTGTCTTCCGGCAGCTCCGGCGGCAGCGGCGGCAACGGCATCGACTTGGTGACCATGTCGATCATCGCGCGGTCGAGCAGACGCTCGCCGGTGGATTCGACCACTTCGACGGCGAGCATGTTGCCGCTCTTGTCGACTGTCGCCCGGACCACGCCCTCGCCGGTCAGTTGCTCCTTGAAGGCTTTCGGCGGATAGAACTGGTTCTTGCGGAATACCCTCATGGCTTCCCGCTTGTAGTCACCGAACAGCAGGTCCGGGTCGATGACCGCATCCACTGCCGGCACATCCAGCGCCGAAATGGCCGGCGGAATTTCAATCGGCTTGGCAACGACCGGCTTGCTCTCCGCCACTTTGGTTTCGACCGGCTTGGTTTCTACCGGCTTGTCGGCCACTTTGGTTTCGGCCGGTTTGGTTTCTACCGGCTTGCTCTCGGCCGGTTTGGTTTCGGCCGGTTTGGTTTCGACCGGCTTGCTCTCCGCCACTTTGGTTTCGGCCGGTTTGGTTTCGACCGGCTTGGCCGGCGCGGGCTTGGTCTCGACCGGTTTTGTCTCAGCCGGTTTCGCTTCGGCCACCTTGGCTGGTGCCGGCTTTTCTTCCGGCTTTTCTTCCGGCTTTTCGGCCGTTGCCGTGAACGTGCGACCCGGTGCCGGCAGCAGGGTGTCGTACTGAGCTACGTAACTGTCGCGCTGGCGGGCATCGCCCTTGCCGGTGACCGCCGCCTTGAAGGCCTGACTGGGCGGCAGATCACCGACCCAGGCATTGATGAGCAGCGCAAAAAAGCTGGTTGAGCGAATGGTGTTCAGCTTGCTGCCGTTGATCGAAATCTCGGTACCGACACCGGGTACGTGATCGAAATTGACGGTGTCGCCGCGCTGCAGGTTGTCCTTGAAGGTGTTGGCGAAGGCGATGATATGTTGGCCCTGGCCCTGCCAGATCGGCCGCGGGTTGTTGAGCGCGATGCGTTCCTTGAAGGTACGGCCGAGTTCGCGCGCCGACCATTTTTCGGCAACGATCTTGATGCTCATCCGCTTCGGCACATTGTCGGCCAGCACAGCATCCAAGGTTTTGGCATCCGGCGGTGCGAACAAGGCGCCGAGGTAGATGTCCGTGCGCAGTTCCTGGGCCATCCCGATGCCGAGCAACTGCAACTCGGTGTTGGCGACCCGGGCATCCGCAGCCTGCACCGAGGTCGCGACCAGCTGGCCAAATACCAGCGTCAACGAAACCCCACCAATCACCAGTAATTGCTTGATTTTTTTCATGTTCGATACCTGGAACAGCACCCCAATTGTGAGCAAGTTAACGAATCTTTGGGGCGCTAGTCCAGTACAGACGGCTGTGCTGCCATACAACGCCAACAGAAACCCAAGCCTGACGCAGACTTGGCCATGGTCTGACCTGACAAATTCAGAGCGCGTCAAAAAGCCAACGGAGCCTGATGGCCCCGTTGGCTTTTTATGCAGTCTCGAGGTTCCGCTGAGAGCAAGCGCTTACTTGACAAAGTCGACCGGAATGTCCAGCTCCAACTCTTCGCTGCGAACAGCCACCGGCAGCGCCGGCAATGGCAGGCTGCGCTCCAGCATAGCGGTCATGGCATGGTCGAGGATCATCTGACCGGTGCTGACCACCACCTCACTGCCGAGCAGTTTGCCGCTGCGGTCCAGCCGGGCCCGGATGATGCCGGAACCGGTCAGGCCAAGCCGCCAGGCGCGGGCCGGGTATTCCAGCTGCTTGCGGATATGGCGCAGCGCATCCCGCTTGTATTCGCCAAGCAACAAGTCCTCGTCCAGTTCCGATGCCAAGCTTCCTGCCACCGGTTCATCGCCGACGTTCGTGCCCGACTCCACCACCGCAACTGCCGGCGCAGTGGCAGCCGTGTCGCTAGTCGAAGCCGCAGGTTCCGCTTGGGCCATGACCGTCGCTGGGTCAGACGTACCGACCCCGGAGCCGCTGACCGCGTTCACACCGGCCTTGTCCACGATTGGCTCGACCGACTTGCGCTCAGCCAGCTTGCCGGACTGGCCATCGCCAGCCGCCTTGGTCGCCGCAACCGCGCTTGCTGCTGGCTTGGTTGGCGCCGTCTTGGTTGCAACGGCCTTGCCCGAATCCGCTTTGCCCGTTTCGGTTTTGCTCGGTGTCGGTTTGTTCACCACGGCGGTGCGCGCGGTTTTTGCCGGTTCAACACTGGCCACCTGCGCCGGCGTCTCGTCCACCGCCGTTGCCACACTCAGCAATGGCCGCTCGACAATTGGCAGGCTGCTCAGCTTGTCGGTCAGCGCGGCCCAGCCCGGATTGTCGGCGCCGCTGCGCAAATGGTTCTGGAACGCTTTGGTCGGCGGGATCTCACCGAGCCAGGCAGACAGCAACAACGGATAGAAGCCATCACCCGTGATGGTGGTCAGCACCTGTCCGTTCAGCCGGACGCTGGTGCCGCGCCCCGGCAGGAAATCGAACTCGATCTGATCGCCGCGCTGCAGGTTGTCGCGAAAGGCATTGGCGAATTTCAGAATGCGCTCGCCCTGTGGCTGCCACGTCGAGCGGGGATTGTTCAGCGCGATCCGTTCTTTCCAGTGTCGCTGGAACTCGCGCGCCGACAAACGCTCGGCCAGCACCTTCAGCTGCATCCGTTTCGGTACCGTTTCGCTGGCCGCCAACACCAGCTCGGGACTCCACTCCGGCAGATAGATGGCGCCGATGTAGTAATCGCTGCGCAGTTCCTGCGCCACTGCGATACCGCGCAGTTGGACCGTCACATTTGGCGCCAATGTCACTTCCGGCACCGATGCCAACGCCGGCACGACCGAACCAAAGCCAAGCATCACGACAAGTACAATGCGTAATTGCCGTAGCGTGTTCATCATCGAATCACTCCTCGATTTGACACATCCCGCAAGCAAATGGCCCGCATCACGCGGGCCATCCGGCACGATCAGAAGCGACCTTGCCACTCCAACGAGGCGCTACGCCCCATCGGACTGTACAGCGATTGGTTAAAGAACGGCCAGGACAGACTCGAAACCGGAGGTTCTTCATCGGTCAAATTCTGGATGCCAAACACAATCCTTTGTTCAGCGGTCAGGGCATAACCAAACTGATAATCAAACTGATAGAACGCGTCTACCTTTGAGCTACGCTCTTCTGAAAAGTCAGCGAAGCCATCATCGTTCTCGTCGAAATCGCCATCCGCGTCAGGATCCAGTGGCACCGAATACAAATAGTCCCAATCACCAAGATACTGCATTGCCAGGAAGTGCGTGATGGCCTCGCCCTGCCAATGCAGGCTCATTTTCGCACGCCAGAGCGGATTGCCGGAGTTGCCTTCCTGCTCACTAATACCAGCCCCCGGATAAGTCTCACCTTCCAGATTGATCAAGCGGGACAGCTCGGTCTGCCATTTCAGCACACCACCAGCGACCCGGTTGAAACGGAAAGCGAAGCCCAGATCGGCACCAAAGGCTTTGCGCCCTGCCAGATTCAGGAACGAATCGTTGTAAGTACGAACGGTCGGAGTGTACTGGCTGCCGTCCCATGCCGTGAACGCCTGATTGGCTTCAATAATCCGGCCCACGCAGAAATCCGGCAAGGTGCCACCGGCCAGGCAGCGATCGGCGATCGTGCGTGCGCCGAGATTGCTGATGATGTTGTCAACATCAATCGACCACAGATCGAACGACACCTCACTACCCGACTCTGGCTCGAACAGCACGCCGACCACCACCGACTCCGACTCCTCCGGCTCCAGATCCGGATTGCCCGACTGGACGAAGGGCAAATTGCCTGCGCTGCCGAGGTTCAGTTTGGTGTAGAGCTGATGCATGCTCGGTGCCCGGAAACCCGTGCCCCATGACAGCCGGAACAACAGCTCGTCAGTAGGGTTCACGCGCAGGCCAAGCTTTGGATTGGTGCTGCTGCCAAAATCGCTGTAATCGTCCTGACGCAGCGACAGTGACAACTCGGCGGTATCCGACAACGGAATGGCCGTTTCAACATAGGCCGCAGTAAGCGAGCGCTCGCCTTCGGCACCCGAAGTGCCGTAGCCAACGACATCGCCATCGAGAATGGCTTGCTCGGACCGATCGAAGAAAGTCTCCTTCCGGTGTTCCAGACCAGCCGCCAACCAGATCGGGCCGCGAACGGTATCGACCAGCGGGCCGGACATGCGCAGTTCCTGCGCCGTTACCGTTGACTCACCCTGATGCCAGAACTCGCTGGTGTAATCGTCAACCTGGGCAGCGGTCAGCGGATTGCGAATCGAAAATACGTTGTTGGCGATGTCAGTCTGCAAACGAATGTAGTCATTGACATGCAACCAGCCTTCACTGAGGGTCTCGTCGATTTCCGTTTCATGGCGATACAGCGCCAGGTTGAAATCGTAATCCGACAATTGCCATTGCCAGTCCATCGCCAGCTGCTGGCTGAGCGACTCAGTGTCAATCGTTGGAGTGCCAAGCTCGGTCAAACGACGCACCGTCAGGAAATTCACACCATTGATATTCTCGACCTGACCGATATTCACCCCATCAGTCGGGTAGGGAATCGATGTATGAAATCCCGTTGACCGGGTATCCACACCTACCAAACCGTAATGAATGCTCAACTTGGCCCAGCCAAAATCATAACCCAGCTTGCCATCAATGCTGGCGCGATCGGTTTCAGGCAAAAGCAGCATCTGGCTGGCGTAATCATTGAGACAGATATCACCGGAACCGAAGCCAAACACATCGGCGCCCGGATAACGGTTCTCTGCCGCACAGTTGCCGAGCGGCGAAAATTCCCCGGTAGCAGAGTTCAACTGCCAACCAATGGCGCTGTAAATGTCCCGATCATCGCGAATGCCCAGTTCACCCAAATCACGGCGCAGGGATTTGGCGTAGTCACGATCCGCGCCCAACAGCTCGTCACGGTGCGAGGCATCAACGCCAATCAGCCAGTTCAGCTGTTCGGTTTCACCGCCATGCAGCAACGACAGCGCACCGGTATCTGCGCCGCCGTGCTCGGTGGTTTTGCCGCGCACGGCGACTTCAGTACCGGAGAAGCTGTCGTAAGTAATGATGTTGACGACACCGGCAACCGCGTCGGAGCCGTACAGTGCCGAGGCGCCATCCTTCAGGATTTCGACACGTTTAACGGTGGCGAGTGGAATGCTGTTCAGATCGACAAAGGCATTGCTGCCGCCGGCACCGAACGGGTACATCGGCTGGCGCTTGCCGTTGACGAGCACCAAGGTGCGCTCGGCGCCAAGGCTGCGCAAATCAAACGCGGCTGCACCCGGCGTGAAACCGGTCGTGAACGATTCGTTGAAGCTGCCGGCGCCGTTGTAAGGCGACATTTGCAGCAGCTCATGCAGCGTGACAGCGCCCGAACCTTCAATGGCGGTGCGATCAATGACAACGACCGGGGAGGAGGTTTCCTGATCGATGCGCTTGATATGGGTGCCGGTTACGACGATGCGATCTTCGGCAGCGTCTTCAGCAATCGAAACAGCGGGAGAAACAGCGAGCAAAGCAAGAACCGCGTGCGCAACCGGCTGGCGGCGCATCTGTGCAAACAGCATAACTACTCCTGCGACTGGATGATTAAAACAAGCGTCAACACTGACGAAAGCGGAGGCTGGCTCCGGCAAAGGCGCGCAATCTAGGCGCTCAAAATTTAACCGTCAAGCAAAAGTGTAAGTTTGTCGCAGAGTGTAAAGTAGGCTTTACGCCTTGTATCAGAATGTAGTTGTTAGCGGCGGGTTGAACGGTGTGGGATGCCCGGATCTTTGACTATCGCACAAGTAAATCCAACGCCGTCAGCAGGCTCTTGTCCGCATCGTTTGCCCAGCAGCGAGTGGAACTGGTCGCAATGCCGGCACGTTTGCTCTTGATATCTTGTTCAGTGCAAATGGCGCACAGCCAAAGAAAACGGGACCCGAAGGTCCCGTTTCCTCGCTACCGGCCATAATGGCCAGCCAGCACTGCACGCAAATGACGATTACAGCAGATCTTTGCAGGTATCGCGCTCTTCCTGCAGTTCTTTCTCCGACTCTTTCATCTTGCCCTTGATGAAATCGCTGACCGGCAGATTCTGGATGATGGTCCACTCGCCGTTCTTGCAGGTGACCGGGTAGGAGTAGATGAGGCCTTTCTCGATGCCGTAGCTGCCATCGCTGGCCACGGCCATCGACGTCCAATCGCCTTCCGCGGTGCCGAGCACCCAGTCGCGCATGTGGTCGACCACGGCGTTGGCAGCCGAGGCTGCCGACGAAGCGCCACGGGCAGCAATGACCGCGGCACCGCGCTTGGCGACGGTCGGAATGAAGGTGTCGCGGGTCCAGGCTTCGTCATTGACCACGCTCGGCGCCGGCTTGCCGTTGATGGTGGCGTAGCTGATGTCCGGCACCTGGGTGGTCGAGTGGTTGCCCCAGATCAGCATCTTCTTGATGTCGCTGACTTTGCCGCCGACTTTCTCGGCCAGCTGGTGCAGGCCGCGGTTGTGGTCCAGGCGGGTCAGGGCGGTGATGTTGCGCGGGTCAATCGACGGCGCGTTCTTGCTGAGGATGTAGGCGTTGGTGTTGGCCGGGTTGCCGACCACGACGATCTTGATGTTCTTGCTGGCGACCTTGTCGACCACCTTGCCGAGCGCACTGAAGATCTTGCCGTTGTCTTTCAGCAGATCGCTGCGCTCCATGCCCGGGCCACGCGGCTTGGCGCCGACCAGCAGGGCGTAGTCGGCATCCTTGAATGCCACTTCCGGGTTGTCGGTCGGGACGATGCCGTGCAGCAGCGGGAAGGCGCAGTCATTCAGCTCCATCGCCACCGCTTCCAGCACTTTCAAGGCCGGGGTGATTTCCAGCAGTTGCAGGATGACCGGCTGGTCTTTGCCGAACATCTCGCCATTGGCGACGCGGAACAGCAGGGAATAGCAGATTTGACCGGCGGCACCGGTAACAGCAACACGGACTGGAGCTTTCATGGACACGACCCTTGCAACGGACTTTCGACTGGACCCGCCGCCACCGCCATGGCGCGACGGAATTGAAGGGCGCAAAGGGTAGCACAACAGCGATTCTGCCGGGTTGCCCGCAACACCAAAGTCGGTCCTTTCGTAGGATCGGCCACTGGCGTTTGGCGGCGAGCCTGCCAGACTAGGCAGACAGGTCCGGGAGGGGCCGTCTTGGTGAGCATGGCTGTGGTTGGCTACCTGATCGCCCTTATCGCATTGGCAGCCCTGAGCGTCTGGCTCTGGCGGCTGCATCGGACCCGGCTGGCCGGCGAGGCCGCGCTGCGCTCATCGGAAGCCAAGTACCGGCTGCTGCTGGAAAGTGCGCCCTGCGCCATCGTCATCACCGCCCTCGATGACAACCGGGTGCTGTATCTGAACCAGCGCGCGGTGGCCGAGTTCGATGTGCCACACGCCGACGAAGTGATCGGCACGCCGGCGCCGATGTACTACCAGAATCCGGCCGACCGGGACCTGTTCATCGCCACGTTGAAGCGCGATGGCAAACTCGATGACCTGGAGCTGGCCCTGCAAACCCCGCACGGCGACAAGGTCTGGATGTCGGTGTCGGCGCGGCTGACCGAGTTCGAAGGCAAGGCCGCCATCTTTGTTGCTGCCGTCAATGTCAGCGGTCGCAAATATGTTGAGCTGGAACTGCGCGAACAGCGCAAGGTGCTGCAGCAGTTCTATGACGCGATGACCGATCACGTGTTCCTGCTGCGGGTCGAGCCGGACAACCGGTTCCGGCTGGTCGCCACCAACACCGCCATGGCCAGTTTTTTTGGCGCCAGCAAGGAACAGATGCTGAATCGGGAGCTCGGTGAATTGCTCTCGGATCCGGAGCTGCTGGCGCGCATTCGCCAGCGCTATCAGCATGTGGTCGAGACTCGCACGGTCAGCCATTACGAAGAGTCTGCCACCGACCGCGATCAGCAAAGCCAGGATTTCGACACCGTGCTGTCGCCATTGCTCGATGACGACGGCGCGGTTCGCTACATCTGTGGTATCTCGCGCAAGATCAGCGAGCGCAAGCAAATGGAAACCGCGCTGCGATTGACCAACGATCACCTGCAGCAGCAGCTGGCCAAAGTCGAGGAATTGCACGGTTTGCTGCGTGAACAGGCCATCCGCGATCCGCTCACCGGCCTGTTCAACCGGCGCTATCTGGAAGAGTCGCTCGAGCGCGAACTGGCGCGGGCCCTGCGCGAAGGCTACGCGGTCAGTGTGGTGCTCGCCGACATCGATCACTTCAAGAAACTCAACGACACCTATGGTCATCCGGCCGGTGATGAAGTGCTGCGGCAACTGGCCCGGCTGCTGAAAGAACAGGCGCGCGCCAGCGACATACCCTGCCGCTATGGCGGCGAGGAATTCTTGTTCGTGCTGCCGCACACCAACACCAGCATCGCGCTGGAGCGAGCCAATCAATGGCGACTCGCCTTCTCCGACTTGGAGGTGCCGTTTGGTGATTTGAGCCTGAAAGCAACCCTTTCGGCCGGTGTCGCCAGCTACCCCGGCCATGGCCGCACCGCGGCCGCGCTTATTGATGCTGCCGACCGGGCGCTTTATGACGCCAAGCATCAGGGCCGCAACCGTATCTGTGCCGCGTCGGGGCCGGCGCAATGAACGCTTGCCGGCGCAGGTGCGGCTCCGCCGTGACAGCGCCGGTTTTCGGCAGCTGCTGAACATTGGCGTACCGGCGCATCAAATCGATGTCGTCGATGATCCGCTGCAGAACCTGCGCAAACTGCAGGCCGGCCGGCTCGATCTGATCACCTTGCAGCCCGGCGTACTGGCCTGGCACGCCCGTCAGTTCGGCATTGCGCCGGACAGCCTCGAACCGGTGTTTGCACTGCTGCCGGCAACCGATTTCCAGCTGGCGCCGCCGGCACCGATCCGGCCCTGGGCGCAGCGCTGCGCCAGCGTCTGGCAGAACTGGATGCGTCGGGACGTTTGGATCGGATTCGGCAGGATGCCCTGAAGACGCTGCTGCCCTGAACGGGCCAGGCGGATTTGGTGGAGCTGACGGGGCCGCAGCCACTTGCCGCTAACCGCTTGCTGCTTGTCACAACACTGTGTTTAACTTATTAAACACAACTCTTGCCGCCACGTTCCGGCCTTATCCCCACAGGTCCCGCCATGTCCCCAATCCGCAATGTCGATTTGCAGAAACGTCGAGAAGCCGCCATCGCCCGCGGCGTCGGTCAGGCCACCCAGCGTTATGCCGACAAGGCCCTGAATGCCGAGGTCTGGGATGTCGAGGGCAAGCGCTACATCGATTTCGCCGGCGGCATTGGTGTGCTGAACACCGGCCACCGCCACCCGAAAGTGATGGCCGCCATCGAACAGCAGCTCGGCCGCTTCCTGCATACCTGCTTTCAGGTCATGCCGTACGAGCCCTACGTTGAGCTCGCCGAAAAACTCAATGCGATCGCGCCGATCAACGGCCCGGCGAAATCGCTGTTCCTGTCGACCGGTGCCGAAGCGGTCGAAAACGCCATCAAGATCGCGCGCGCCTACACCAAGCGCACCGGCGTCATTGCTTTCAGTGGCGGCTTTCATGGCCGCACCATGATGGGCATGGCACTGACCGGCAAAGTGGCTCCGTACAAAATCGGTTTCGGGCCGTTCCCGAGCGAGATCTATCACGGCCGTTTTCCGCACGACTATCACGGCGTGTCGGTTGCCGATGCGCTGGCGGATCTGCAGCATATTTTCAAATGCGACATCGAACCGAGCCGCGTTGCCGCCATCATCATCGAACCGGTGCAAGGCGAAGGCGGTTTCACTGTCGCGCCACCGGAATTCATGCGGGCGCTGCGGGCACTGTGCGACGAGCACGGCATGTTATTGATCGCTGATGAAGTGCAATCCGGCTTTGCTCGCACCGGCAAATACTTTGCGATGGAGCATTACGACGTGCACGCCGATCTGATCACCACCGCCAAATCGATCGGCGGCGGTTTGCCGATTTCCGGCGTCGTCGGTCGCGCCGAGGTGATGGATGCGCCAGCGCCTGGCGGCCTTGGCGGCACCTATGCCGGCAACCCGGTCGCCTGCGCCGCCGCCTGCGCGGTCATCGACGTAATCAAAGAAGAGAACGTGCTCGCGCGCTCGCAAGCGCTCGGTGACAAGTTCAAGCAGTTCATGCGCGAACTCGCTTCCGATAGCAGTCTCGGCATCGGAGAAATCCGCGGCCTCGGTGGCATGGTGGCGTTTGAAGTGGTCAAGCCCGGCAGCCATGAGCCGGATGCCGAACGCACGAAGAAGCTGACCGCCCGCGCCGCCGAACTCGGCCTGATCCTGCTCAGCTGCGGGGTGTACTACAACACCATCCGGGTGCTGGTGCCGATCACCGCCGAAGACGAAGTGCTGGAAGAAGGGCTGTCGATTCTGGCAAAGGCGTTGCGAGAAACGGTCTGAGCGATGCGTGGCGCGTGACAAGGGCGGGTAATCCCGCCCTTGCTGTTTGCTGTGGCAGGAGCAACTTTCTCCCAGTTACTGATAGGCTTTCAGGATCGTCTGCCAGGCCGGATCATCGGGCAGAGCCTTCATCAGCGGTTCCAGCCAGTCGTAGACATCGCGACGACGATGCGGGATCAGGATACGGCGAGCGAACACATCGTGTGGCCGATCCGACAGAAAATAAAATTCGCGGCCACCGTAATGCCGCATCAGATACTCAAAGGTGCTGCGGCTGATGATGGTGACGTCGATACGATTGACCCGCAGCTTGGTCAGGTTCTGCAGCTCGCTGTCGGTGTCTTCGCGGCGCAGCTGGCCCAGTTTGACCGCTTCATCAATGCCGTAATAGTAGTGGCCGTGCACACCGCCCACGGTCTTGCCAGACAGGCTTTCCGGGCCATGGTACTGCACCGGCCGCGAGGCCGGTGAAACCAGCTCGTCGCGATCGTTCATCAGCACCGAGGTCCACAGGTACTGCTTCTCTTCGATGTCACGGAACCAAACGGGATTGACGCCGAGCACGATGCCGTCGAAATCGCTGGCATGCACCAGTTGCTCGAGCCGTTTGCGCGGCAGGTATTCGGTTTTCAAGGCCATTCGGCCGAGTTTGCGGTTGACGTAATCGGCAAACGCGAAGTACAGCCCCTGCTCTTTTTGAACATCCGTAATAAACGGTGGTTTCAGATGATAGACATAGGCGGTCACCGTGGCGGGCTCTGCCGAAACCGCGGGTAAGCCCGTGGCCGCGTTCGCCACGGTGGTGCTAGCAGCGGCAAGCGCGGCCAACACGAGCAGCGACATGTAGCGCAGGCAATACAGGCATTGCCTTCCGATCGTGGACGTCATCACTGCTCCAGACACGAACTGCCGGATGCCCAGTGTAGACCACGAATGCCCCCGGTAACGGCCAGTCCGTTCACGCCGACTGGCATCTGGCGCAATCTTGACCATACTTGCGCTGAACCCCATTCAATCGGGAGGTATGGTCATGTTGTCTTGGCGTCATCTGCTGTTGATTGTCACGGTCCTGTTCGGCTCGACCGCCATTGCCGCCGGCAAGCAAGTCAAGCTGACATCACTGGATTGGCCGCCTTATACCGGACCGGCGTTGGCCGAAAATGGCGCGACCGCCGCCGTGGTCAAAGCGGCGTTCGAGGCCGCCGGCTACAGCGTCCAGATCGACTTTTTCCCGTGGGAACGCGCGGTGGCGATGGCCAAGGATCCGAACAGCGGCTATGCCGGCTACTTCCCGGAATACTACTCGGCTGACATTGAAAAGGATTTTTTGTTCTCAGAACCGGTCGGTAATGGCCCACTCGGTCTTGCCCAGAACAAGGAAGCGCCGATCAGCTGGAACAGCCTCGACGATCTGACCAAGTTCAAAGTCGGCGTGGTGCAAGGCTATGTCAACACCGACGCCTTCGATGCCAATGTCGCCGCGAAAAAACAGCCCGTCGAAGCAGTCACCTCCGATGCGCAGAACCTCAACAAAGTCGCC
The DNA here is from genome assembly GCA_046297695.1 of Permianibacter sp. Taxonomy (GTDB): domain Bacteria; phylum Pseudomonadota; class Gammaproteobacteria; order Enterobacterales; family Permianibacteraceae; genus Permianibacter. The sequence goes on from JBKBHF010000004.1 coordinate 102,537, forward strand.
GCCAAACGGATCCCGGTCGCCATCATCGATCAGAACGTGATGAGCTACCTGCTTGCCAACGACGCCTCGCTGGCAGCCGCCAAAGGCAAGCTGGAATTCAATGCCAAGGTGCTGGAAGACAAAAAGCTCTACATCTGTTTCCGCAAAGGACCGCAAGGTGAGGAATATGCCAAGGCGCTCGCGGAAGGGCTGAAAAAAATCGATGTTGCCGCAATTGTCAAAGCGCATTTGAAGTGAGGTCGCACTGACGGCGGTAGAGGCAAGTGAACCGGCTTGGCGCGTCAGTGCGTACCAGCCGGAGTGCTTGTCGGAGCAGCCGGGAGGCTGAGTATCGGTAATCGATTCACCGACCGACACAAGGAGGCAGTGTCGGTGAATCGCTGCAACGTTGGCGTTGCAGGGCAGCCGTACGGAGCAGTTGATGAAGTCTCTCCGCGTTCTTGTGTTGTGCTTGCTCGGTCCCGCGCTGGCAGCCGTTCCGGCAAGTCACGGCGCCGAAGTGATCCGGCTCGCGTCGCTGGAGTGGCCGCCCTATACCGGCGCGCAGCTTCCCGACGGCGGCGAATCCACCGCGACCTTGAAAGCCGCGTTTGCAGCCGTCGGCTATCGGCTGGAAGTCGATTTTCTGCCATGGGAGCGCACGCTTGCGCTCGCCAAAGCGCCAGACAGCGGCTACGCCGGTTACTTCCCCGAGTATTTTTCGTCGGCCATCGCCGAGCATTTCCTGTTCTCGGTCACCATCGGTTACGGCCCGCTTGGCCTGGCCGAGCGACGCAACCAGCCGTTGCAATGGCAACAAACCAGCGATCTGCGCCGCTATCTGATCGGCACCGTGCAAGGTTATGTCAACACCGAAGAATTTGACCGCGCCGTTGCCGCCCGCCAGCAACCGGCAGAAGCGGCGGGCTCCGATTCGCAGAATCTGAAAAAGCTTGCCGCCGGTCGCATCGACGCAGCGATCATCGATCCGCACGTCATGCGTTATCTACTGGAGCACGATGCGAGCCTTGCCAACGTCAAGCACTTGCTGGGCTTCAACCCACGCCTGCTGGAAAACAAGGCCCTGTACGTCTGTTTTCGCAAAGGCAAGGACGCGGAAAAGCTCGCCAATGCACTGGCGGAGGGGTTGGCGCGCATCCGGTTACGCGGCCCGGCGGCGGATGGTGAGAACGACTTGATGCCGACAGACGTCCCGGTGCTCGAACAAAAGCCCTAGCAAAACACGCTGTCGCTCTGCTTGTGATGAAACACTCACAGCAGAGCTAGCCGCTGCTTGTTCGTGAGACGCACCGTCCTGCCATCAATCGTTTTCCTCGCATTCAGTATCGGAACAGCCACCGTCCAGCTGTTGCAAACCAGCCATTGCCGGTGCAGGACACGATGCGGCGCTGAATTGCCGCGCCAATGCCTGGCATGCAGGTGAGAAAAACAGTGTCTGTTGGCAATGCAGGCCATCGCTGTCGGTGTGCAGCCATAGCGACATTACCGGCGATTGATCCGCGGCTTTCCAACAGGCATCGAACGCCTCCCGCACCGTTTGCAGCACCGGACTCGCCTGAATCGCATCCCCGAGCGGCAACACCCACCAGCGCTCGTCGTTGTGCGCGCTGGTGCAGGGATTGCCCGGCTCAAACCTGACCATAACCTTCCCGACCACCGAGCCAGCGGGCGATCAGCGGCGCCACTTGCTGCGGTGCCTGCTGCATCAGTTCGCGCGCCAATTGCTGCGCCAGCGCTACCCGTTTCTGGTCGCGGGCGATATCGGCGATCTTGAATGCCATGACACCAGTCTGACGGGTGCCGAGCAATTCACCGGGGCCGCGCAGCTCCATGTCTTTTTCGGCAATGACAAAACCGTCGTTGCTGTCGCGCATGACCGCCAGCCGTTCTTTCGCCATCGCCGACAACTGACCGTGATAGAGCAGCACGCAATGGCTTTGCGCGCTGCCGCGGCCAACGCGGCCGCGCAGCTGGTGCAGCTGCGACAGGCCGAGTCGTTCGGCATTTTCGATGATCATCAAACTGGCGTTCGGCACGTCGACGCCGACCTCGATCACCGTGGTGGCGACCAGCAGATCGGTTTCATGTGCTTTGAAGGCCTGCATCACCGCCTGCTTCTCCGCTGGCTTCATCCGGCCGTGCACCAGTGCGATGCGCAGCGGCGCCAGTTGCTCACGCAAGAGATCAAACGTGGCTTCGGCCGCTTGCGCCTGCAGCTGCTCACTTTCTTCGATCAGGGTGCAGACCCAGTAGACCTGCCGGCCTTCGGCACAGGCGGCGCGCACGCGCTGGATGACGTCGTCGCGGCGGTTGTCCGGGATCACGACCGTGGTGACCGGTGTTCGACCGGGCGGCAGTTCGTCGATGATGGAGTTGTCGAGATCGGCATAGGCGGTCATCGCCAGCGTGCGCGGGATCGGCGTTGCCGTCATCACCAGCTGGTGTGGCAGTTGCGTTTCGCCCAGGTGATCGCCGTTGCGGCCTTTTTCCCACAACTGCAAACGCTGGTGCACGCCAAAGCGATGCTGTTCATCGATGATGGCGAGCGCCAGCTCCTTGAATGCGACGCCTTCCTGAAACAAGGCATGGGTGCCGACCACCAGACTCGCTGCGCCATTCTGGATGGCCTCCAGCACTCGCTGCCGTGCTTTGCCTTTGATCCGGCCAGCGAGAAATTCGCAGCGGATGCCGAGCGGCGCGAACCAACGGGCGAAATTCTGCAAATGCTGTTCGGCCAGCAATTCGGTTGGCGCCATCAGCACCACCTGTTTGCCAATGCCGATGGCATTGAGCGCGGCAAATGCGGCGACCAGCGTTTTACCGGAGCCGACATCGCCCTGCACCAAGCGCAGCATCGGCCGCGGCTGCTGCAAATCCTGGCGGATCTCCTTCAGCACCCTGGTTTGCGCACGGGTGAGCGAAAACGGCAGCGACTGTAGCAGCTGCTTGGTCAGCTTTTGCTCCGGCGGCAGCACCGGCGCGCGCTGCTGGCGGGCCTTTTCTCGCAGCCGCAAAAAGGTCAGCTGGTTGGCGATCAACTCTTCCAGCACCAGCCGGACGATGGCCGGATGCTCACCGCTGATCAACGCGACGGTGTCGATATCGGCCGGCGGTTGATGCACGGTGCGCAGTGCCTGCATCAGAGGCGGCAGGCGCTGATCGCGCAACAGACTGGCCGGCAGCAGATCGGGCAATTCCTGACTGGCCAGTTTCTGCAGCGCTTGCTGCACCAGCTTGCGCAGACTGGGCTGCGACAGCCCTTCGGTGACGGGATAGACCGGGGTCAAGCGCTCGCCGAGCGGCGCGCTCTCGCCATCCTTGAGCCAGCGGATTTCCGGATGCACGATCTCCATCGCCCGGCGACCGTAGCGCGCTTCGCCGTAAATGCGGGCGCGGCCGCCGAACTGCAGCCGGTCTTGCTGGGCCTTGTTGAAGTGAAAGAAGCGCAGCTCCATTTCGCCGCTGTCATCACGAAACCGGGCGACCAGTGAACGCCGGCGGCCGAACGCGAACTCGGCGCCCAAGATTTCACCTTCAAGCTGGGCCGGTTCGCGTGATTTGAGTTCGGCAACCCGGCTCAGCCGGGTTCGGTCTTCGTAGCGCAATGGCAGGTGGAACAAGAGATCTGCGATCGTGCGGATGCCGAGCCGCTCCAGTTTCTGGGCAAGCGCCGGCCCGACCCCGGTCAGCTGGATCACGCTGAGCTGTTCCGCGGGCGCCGTGCGGGCCGCACGCTGAGCTTGCACCGGCATTGCAGTCACCGCCTGTGTCGTCCTTGCCAGCCCGGAGTATACCCAACTGGCACTGGCGGACAGCCAGCAGCCTGTGCCGACGCTGGCCGGAAAAAAAATTTGTCCCGGGCTGAAACCGGATCCGGCCGTGGTCCCGACCTATAGGGCGTACGCCCTTGATTCAACCCGACTGTTTTGGAGCCGAACATGTCTGAAGCCCTGATCCCTATCATCGTTGTGCCGGTGGTTTTCCTGACCGCCGCCTTTATCGTCGCCACCGCCATCAGCCACAACTCCCGCATCCGCATGCAGGAGCGCGAAATGCTCAACAAAGAGCGCATGAGTGCCATGGAGCGCGGCATCAACACCCCGCTGCTGGAAGCGCCGCGGCCGCGCCGCAGCACCTCGTCGCTGAACACCGGCCTGACCCTGATCGGCGTTGGTATCGGTCTCGGTTTCCTCGCCTTCGACGGCTGGCATGACAACGACTGGGCAATCGGCCTGACCGTGGCGCTGGCCGGTGTCGCCAAGCTGGTGTACTGGAAAATGGCCGGCAAAGCCGAATGGCAGCAGCAGCAGCAGCAGGAAAAAGTCGTCAGCGAAGCCTATCTGACCTATCTTCACGAACTGACCAACAAGATCCGCAACGGTTGAGACGGATCCACAGTCATGGGATGTGAAGGCGCAGTGTGGCAAACGCTGAGCAACTACCGCGACGCCGATGATCTCGAACTCGCCCAGCACGCGGCCGCCGGCGAAACGCTGGCGCGCCGCGCGCTGCTCGATCGCTACCTGCCGCTGATTTATAGCGTCTGCATCCGCAGCGGCCTGTCCCGGCACGATGCCCAGGATCTGTCGCAGGAATGTGTGATCAAGCTGCTGCGGTTTCTGCCGCAGTACCGCGGCGACGCCAAGCTGTCGACCTGGATCTACACGCTGTGCAAACGCACCATCGCCGATTATTTCCGCGCCGGTGCCCGCCGCGAAGAAACGGTCGACTGGACCGATCCGGTCCAGCAGGCGCGCACCGATGCCCAGCATCATGATTATCAGGAAGAGCGCCGCGATGGCGACAAGATGACGCAATGGATTGGCGAACTTGGCGAGCCGCTGCGCACCGTGATGCTGCGCTTCTATCTCGCCGATGACAGCGTCGGCGAGATCGCCAAGGATTTGAATCTGCCGGAAGGCACCGTCAAAACCCATTTGTTCCGCGGCCGGCAATTGCTGCGCCAACGACTGGAGGGTCAAGCATGAACCCGAACCAAATATCTCACGAGACCCGGATCAGTAGCGATTGCAATGATTGCGAACTCATTTTGCTGCGCCAATTCGATCAGGATTGTCGCGTCGGAGCCCCGCTGCCAGCCGATGTTGCCGCGCATCTGGCCAGTTGTGACCACTGCCGGCAGCAATGGGCTGAACAGCGCGCCTTTGATCAGGGCTTGAAACTGGCGATGACGGTCGAGCCACCGGTCGAACTGTACCGCGCTGCCTATCGAGCCGCCGTCGAGCTGGATGAGGCGCCGGTCACCGCCAACAAGCGTTGGCTGCAGGCGGGCTACGCGCTGCTGGCCGGTGTTGCCGTCGGTCAAGGCTTGTTGATGTCGCCGTGGACCGCCGATTGGCCATGGCTGGCACCGATCGGTTTTCTGGCCGTCAGCGCCGCCTTGTTTGTCCGCGATCTGTATCAGGAAACCACGGCACTGCCGCCGGTTTGAACCGCAAGGATTTTCCACCCATCGGCATGAACGGGGAGCAAGGAATGTCGCTCAGCGCGGCCGCGGCACCTTGCTCAGTTTGCGCTGCAAAGTGCGCCGGTGCATGCCGAGCGCACGCGCCGCGGCGCTGATATTGCCGTCGTGCTCAGTCAGCACGCGCTGGATATGTTCCCAGGACAGTTGCCGCAGATTGAGCGGCTGCTCGGCGAGCGTTTCCGTCTCCGTTTCGGTTATCGCTTTGCTCTGGCCTTGCAGCGCCGCAATCAGATCCGACAACGGTGCCGGCTTCACAAGATAATCATCAGCGCCGCGTTTGATCGCTTCCACGGCCGTGGCAATGCTGCCAAAACCGGTCAGCATGACGATGCGTGCCCGCGGCAGGCGCTGCCTCAGGCTTTGCAGCAAGACCAGACCGTTGTCGCTGCCCAAACGCAGATCCAGCAGTACCGCATCCCAATCCGCCGTATTGGCCTGCTGCAACGCGCTGGCGCCGTCGGCGGCCGTTGCCACTTGCCACTGTTGGCGCTGCAGCGCGCGCGCCAGGGTGCTGGTGAACGCGACATCATCATCAATCAACAGCAGGCGGAACGCCGTCATCATGGCTGCTCCAATGGCAAACGAATATCGGTGCGCGTGCCGCCTTGCGGCAAGGCTTGCCACGACACTTCCCCACCGAGCCGTTCGATACTGGCGTTCGCCAGATGGATGCCAATACCGAGGCCGGACGCTCGACTTTCAGCACGTTTGCCGACAAAAGCTTGGCTCTCTATCGGTTTTCCCGCAAAGCCTGCGCCGGCATCTTCGATGGACAACAACAACTGACCGCCGTCACGCGTGGCGTGTACCGCAATGCGATGCTGGCCGTTGCGCTGCGAGGCCTCATAGGCATTGTTGAACAGATTGAGCAGCGCCGGCGCCAGCGAGCTCGGCACCGGTTGTGTCAGCTCGTCGAGCACGTCGAGTTTCGTTTCCAGCTCCGCCTGCGGCCGGTACCAGCGCCATTGTTCCAGCGTGTCGCGTATCAGTGGTCCGATCGGCGCCACAGCTTCCTGTTCACCGATGTTGCGCAGACTGAGCAGCCAGTTGCGGGCCTGGGTGATCTGCCTGTCGAGTTCGGTCAGCACCTGTTGCCGCTCTTCCGCAGCCAATGGTTGTTTCAGCTCGTCAGCGAGCAGCATCAGCGTATTCAGTGGCGTACCGAGCTGATGCGCCACTTGCGCCGCTTGCGTGCCGAGGGCAACCAGCCGCTCATCGCGCAGCGCGCGTTCACGCGCCTGCCGGACTTCCTGTTCATGCAAACGCATCTGCTGCAGCAGCCGCAGGCCAAAACCGGCCATGGCGATGGCGGTGACGACAAAATTGATCCACATGCCGTAAAGATGCAATTGCATCATCTCGTCATGGCTGATGTGCCAATGAAACGCCGGCGGCCAGACCAGCAGAAACAGATAGGCCAGCACCGCCAACGCCAGCACCGACACGGTCAAGCGGATATTGCCGGTCAGCAGCGCCAGGGCGATCGGCAGCAGCAGCAGCGAAACAAACGGATTTTGCGCGGCGCCGGTGTAGTACAGTACCGCCGCCAGCTGCAACACATCGAAACCGAACTGCAGATACAGGCGCCAACCCCGAAATGGCGTTGCCTGCTTGAGCCACCAACCGGTGTAGAAATTGAACGCCGCCGTCAGCAACAAAATGCTGGTGATGGTTGGCCACGGGATCGGGTAAGCCAGCCAGTGATGCGCCACCATCATCGTCAACAATTGCGCCAACACCGCGCAATGCCGCAGCCAGAACAGGCTGCGCAAGGTCAGCAAGGGCGGTGTGCTGTCAATGGTCCGCATGCGATGGGGTCCTTCGGGAGTTCTGCCGACCGGTGCGTGCTGGCATTCAGTCTGGCCCATTATGGTGACATGTCGGACGCCAGTCGTCGCGGTGGTGCGCTACCGGCTGCTGCGGCAAATGGCCGCAGGCGCAGCCGACGACGCCTCAAGGCAGATGGTGCTGATCCGAACCGTTCAACCGGGCTTGCGGGCGATGAATTGTTGCATCGGCCGACCATCGGTCAAGGTCTGCACACCGTCATGCAAAATCTCGAAATCGGCAAACTGGCGGGCGAGTTCACCGGGCGCCAGCAGAAACGCCGGCCGACGCGGGCCACCAAAGCGCTCCGCCCCTTGCAGAAAGGTTTCATACACCAGCAGACCACCCGGTTGCAGCCAGTACCGCAGCTGCGGCAACAACGGCCGGTGCAGGTAGCGAGCCACATTGATCAGCGCAAAGGACGGCCGCGCCAGCGTCACCGCACCGGTTTCCAAATCCAGACATTGCGATTGAATGGCGAGTCCGCGCGCCTGCGCGCTGGCCTGCAACCGTTCAAGCGCGTCGGCTTTGGCATCGACCGCCAGCACGCGAAATCCGTGTTGCGCCAAGGTCAGTGCATCGCGACCGCTGCCGCAGGCCAGGTCGAGCGCCCAGGCATCGGTTTTTGCTGCCGCATCAGGCAGCGTTCCGGGCAAACCGAGCGCGCGCTGCAGGCAGCCGCTCGCTTGCCACAGTTGTCGTGATTGTGATCCCGGCTGCCAACACGCTTGCTGTTGCCACTGCTGCGCCAACGCGTCGTCAAATTCCAGCGCTTGCGCAATCGGATAACCCCATTCGCTCAGCATGGCGACCGCCTGCTGCAGTTCATCGGCAACATCATGCACCAGCCGCAATGTCGTGCCAGGCAACGGCAATTCATGCCGGCGCAAGATCAGCTCGGCGAACGGCAAATGACAGGCATCCGGGTGATGGCCGCGCCCATAAGCGATCGGCGTACGCAGATCGAGCAGCGGTTCAGCCACGCGCTGCCTCGGCACGCGTGGCCGGTTCCGGCAAATGCCAGCGCGGCCGGACACCATAGCTGAGCCAGCGCCAGAGCCATTCAAACGGACCATGCGGATGACGCTGCATCCAGTACTGGGACACGGCGATCAGCACCAGCCACACGAGCAAACAGATGATCAGCAAACCCACACGATCAATCCGGCCGAACCAGGCAAGACCGTGACCGTAGAACAGCGTGGTGCAAATCAACGAGGTCAGCAGGTAATTGCTGAATGCCATGCGGCCGGTGCGAATCAGCGCAAGCCGCAGCCAACCCGCGCACTGCGGACGCTGACTCCAGAGCATGATCGCAGCGGCATAACCGGCCGCCACCAGCAGGGAGCCGACGGCGTTCCAGTAATTGCCCATCAACAGGCTGCTGCTGAAAGCAAAGCCGGAATCGGCAAATTGCTGCACACCATGGCCGACCATGGCAAAGCCCGGCAACAACATGGCCAGCGCGATCCAAGCATAGCGACGCGCCGACCACTGCCCGAGAAAGGCGCCGCTGCGATAGAGCACCACACCGAAGATCATCAGGCCGCACAAACGCGGCCCGTAGAACAACAGTGTCGCCCATTCACCGGCCCAGGCTTCCGGCACCCGGTGCTGCATCTGCGTCAACCAGTCCGCGCGATAGATCGCCACTTCGTCGGCCGACAGCGCCGCTTCCGGCAGCCAGTGTTTGACCGCCTCCATCATTTCCGCGTCGGTCAGGGCGCGCATTTCCCGGGTGATGGACCAGAGCAGGGAAAACTCCAGCAGCAACAACGCCAGTGCAATCAGCAGCAACAGCGAGGTGCGTACGCGCAGCAGCGGATACAGCAACATGCCGCAGACGGCGTACACGGCGAGGATGTCGCCAAACCAGAGCAGATACGCATGCAGAACGCCGATCACCAGCAAACCCAACATCCGGCGATAGTGGGTGCGCAGCGCCGGCACGCCCTGGTTCAGCAAATGCTCACGAAACAGTCCAAGACCGGCGCCAAACAACAAGGAAAACAAAGTGATGAATTTTTCCTGGGCGAACACGGCCGGAAACCACCAGGCCCAGTAATTGAGTCCGGTCAGATCGCCATAGGCCGCCGGGTTGTCGTAGGCAGCGTAGGGCAGCGCAAATGCCCAGATATTGCACAGCAGTATGCCGAGCACGGCGATGCCACGCAGCAAATCCAGACTGTCATAACGGTGGTAAGGCGCGGGCAAGGCGGCCATGAGAAGCGTTCGTGTCATCCCTGATGCCGTCATTGAAGCACTGTCGTGCCGGCACGGCAACGGACGTTTGTCACAGCCTCAGCATCTCCAGCTCAGGGACTGAAGCTCGCCAGTGCCGGCAGCAAAAAGCGCTGGCCATTGATGGCCAGCACCGCGCCTTCCGGCACCACCGCGATCAGGCGCAGACCCGCACTGATTTCATCGCCCGGATTCAGGCTGACACCGTTGATCATGACGAAACTGTCGCGGGCATTGCTGGCATAAATATGCGAATTCATGGTCAGCAGCGGCAGTTGCTGGCGAATCTCCACCGGCAGGGCGTTGATGTTTGGTGGTGGCGTGGCGCTGTTGTCCGCGTCGTCGAGGGATACCTGCTCGGCGGCAACGCGGTCGCGACTGCTGCTGGTCATCGCAGCGCTCGTGCGGCTATCCGGTGGCGTTGCACGCGTTGCTTCGCTCGGGCGAGTGGAAACGGTATTGCGGGTCGGCGTGGATTGATCTCTTGGCGCGCGCTCGCGAACGACGACCGCCGGTGCCGGCTCGCGCGGTTGCTGGACCACAATTACCGCCGGCATCGTGGTTTGCCCGGCCGGATGGGGCGTGGTCGGCGCCGGCGCATTCTCCGTGGTCACCGGTGTGCTGATCGCGACCGACTCCGATTCGGCAAAACCGAAGCGCCACACCAACAACACAAGCAATACCGTGTTCAAACAGATCGCAACGACCGCGACGACCAGCCACGGTGAACGGCTGCGGCCATCGTCGCGGCCCTCCCATTCCACGGTCGGCGTTTGCAGTCCCGGTACGGTGCGGTATTCCTGCCGCTCACGCTCCGATTTTCGCAGCGCTTCCAACAAATACGACATCAACGTGTCTCCGCCAGCCAACCGGGCGCCAAGCGCGCCAGCCGAGGTTGGGTTTCATCATGCGCCTGCACGGCAATCAGGGTTTGCACACCAGCAACGCCATCCGGCAACAGTCCGCGCTCGCGCTGGAACTGCCGCACTTGCTCGGCGAGCAGCGCATCAAAACGTGCGGTCGCGGCGCCGGCGGTCATGCCTTGCGCGGTCGCCAGTGCGTTCGCCAACCAGATCACCTGCGGGCCGCTCATGCCTTCAGTCAGCGGCCGGCTGTAACCTGCCGGTGGTTGCCACAGCAGCTGAAATTCACCGGACCAAAGTTGCTGAAACTGCGGCAACGGCAATTCCGCTTCACGGTTGCCGAACCGGATCACGGCGCGGCTGTCGTCGAGTGCAATCAGCGTGACCCAGAACGGTCCGCGCTCACCGGCCAGCAATTTCAGCATCGCCGGCAGGTTGTAGGCTTGCAGCAGGCGCAGCTCGGCAAAACCACTTTCGCAGCGCAGCCCCTGCGTTTCGGCGTACGGACACATGGGCCCGTCACGCAGTGCGTCGTAATCGCCAAGCCATTGTGCGAACAGCTCGCGCGCGGCTTCGTCACCGCGCCGGTCCAGCGCGGTATCACCGAGCAGCGCGTTCAGCAATGCCGTGACATTGGCATCGGTTACGGATTCGCTGGCTTGCGGCAGCGCCGTTTGCGGCGTCGCCATTTGCGCTTCGGCACTGGCCGGCACGAGCGCATTCGCGGCCACCGACGGCGCTTCGCCCGGCCGCCACCAGATCCCGATGGCCAGCGCCGATGCGGTCAGCAACAAGCCGGCAGCCAGCCACGGCCACGGCGACCGCTGACCGGCCGCGCGCTTGACGTAGAGCAGATCGCCAAGCACTTCCCGCGCAGCGGTTTTGACCATTGCCTCGTCAATGCGATCTTTCTCGCGGGCATAGCCACCGAGCAGCGCCCGTTCGGAAATGGTGTTGATGAGGCGCGGAATGCCGCCGGAAAAATAGTGCAGCGCCCGCAAGGCATTGCCGGTAAACGGCGAGCGCTGCACGCCGGCGACTTGCAGCCGGTGCAGCACGTAGGCGCCGGTTTCGTCACGATTCAGCGGCAACAGGTGGTAGCGAGCGGTAATGCGCTGCGCCAGCTGACGCAGTTCCGGCTGCGCCAGCCGTTCCAGCAGTTCTGGCTGACCAATCAGGATGATCTGCAGCAGCTTTTTGTCGTTGGTTTCCAGGTTGGTCAGCAGCCGAACCTGTTCCATCGCCTCCAGCGACAGGTGCTGGGCTTCGTCGATCATCAGCACCGTGCTGAGACCACGACGATGATTTTCCAGCAACCGCTCGGCGATAGCATCGGTCAGCGCTTTCAGACTGGTTTTGGCGTCCGGCGGCGCGATGCGCAATTCATCAATAAGGGTTTGCAGCAATTCGACCGGTGACAGTCGCGGGTTCAGCACATAGGCGAGCCGAACATTGTCCGGCAGTTGTTCGAGCAGGCAGCGACAGAGCGTGGTTTTGCCGGTGCCGACCTCGCCGGTCAGCAGAATGAACCCACCGCCGACACCGACGCCATATAGAAGATGCGCGAGCGCCTCGCGATGACGGCCGCTCAAATAGAGATAGCGCGGGTCCGGCGCGATCGAAAAGGGGCTTTCTTTCAGTCCGTAATGCCCTTGGTACATCAGCACTGGCCTGTTGGCTGGCAGGGACGGCCATGATACCCGCGCCCTGTCGCCCGGCATACCCACCAGCGGGTACAATGGCGGGATGAAAATCTACCTCGTCGGCGGCGCCGTCCGCGATCAGCTGCTCGGCCGCCCGGTCACCGAACGCGACTATGTGGTGGTCGGCGCGACACCGGCAGAGCTGTTGGCGCAAGGCTATCAACCGGTCGGTCGCGATTTTCCGGTGTTTCTGCATCCGGACACCCGCGCCGAGTACGCACTGGCGCGCACCGAGCGCAAAACCGGTCATGGCTATCACGGCTTTGCCATGCACGCCGCCCCCGATGTCAGCCTCGAAGCCGATCTGCTGCGTCGCGATCTGACCATCAACGCGATGGCGCAGGACGACGACGGCACCCTGATCGACCCCTATGGCGGCCTCACCGATCTGCAAAACAAAATCCTGCGCCACGTCTCGCCGGCGTTTGCCGAAGATCCGCTGCGGGTGCTGCGGGTGGCACGCTTTGCCGCCCGCTATGCGTCATACGGCTTCACCGTGGCGCCCGACACGCTGACGCTGATGCGAGACATGGTCGACAGCGGCGAGCTGAATCACCTGACCCCGGAGCGGGTCTGGCAGGAAACGGCGAAAGCACTGGGCGAAGACCAGCCCGGCGTCTATATCGAAACGCTGCGTGCCTGCGGTGCACTGAAAGTGATTTTTCCGGAGCTCGATTGCCTGTGGGGCGTACCGAATCCGGCCCAGTGGCACCCCGAGATCGATACCGGCGTGCACACGTTGATGGTGCTCGATGTCGCCTGCCGGATCAGCACGAGTGTGCGGGTTCGGTTTGCCGCGTTGGTGCACGATCTCGGCAAAGGCGTGACGCCGCAGCAGTTCTGGCCGAGTCACCGTGGCCATGAAGAAGCCGGTGTGCCGATCATCAACGCCCTGGCCGATCGGCTGAAACTGCCGAATGATTTTCGCGAGCTGGCGGTGCTCACCTCGCGTTTTCATCTACACTTCCACCGTGGCTTCCAACTGCGCCCTGGCACCGTGGTCAAAGTGCTGATGCAGAGCGATGCCCTGCGTAGGCCCGAACGTTTCCAGGAATTGCTGCTGGCCTGTGAAGCCGATTTCCGTGGCCGTGAAGGCTGGCTCGAACGCGCCTACCCACAACGCGCCTACTGGCAACATGCGCTCGATGCCGTGCGTGCCGTACCGGTCCAACCGCTGCTGGACCAAGGACTGCAAGGCCAGCGATTGGCCGATCACCTGACCGAGCACCGCGCCCAAGCGGTGGCCGATTTACGCGCCCGACTGGCGCATGACAGCAGTGAACTTGCCTAGCGCTGCACTGGCATCAACCGAACCGGCCTGAACCGGTCCACAAATACGCGAATCGGAACCCAAACCGCAGCCGCCGCCACCGACCCGCTGCTGCACAGAGACAAGATTGATAACGCAACTGACGCTCACCCGCTCCGCGTTGTTTCGACTGCAAGCACGGCTTGCGGTCACGCGCTCAGCACGCGTCTGCATTTGATGGCAACACCGCACCACAGCATGGAGCTGGCATGAAACCAAGCAAACCCCGTTCGTCCGGACCGCGCCGCAGCGGCGGCAATGATCGTCCGCGCCGTTTCGACAACGATGATCGGCCGCGCACCCGTTTCGATGAAGAACGCGCTGCCGAACGCCGCACCCGCGGCGAAGGCCCGCGCAGTGACGGGCCACGCATTGATCGCCCGCGCTCGGATCGACCGCGTCGTGACGAAAGCCTGACTGCCCGGCCGAGCCGCGCCGCCGGTCACGGCAATCGCGGCGGTTTTGGCCGCGATGGCGAACGCAGCGAACGCGGACCGGGTCGCGGTTTCGGCGATCGCAACCGAAGTGAAGGCGGTGAGCGCAGTTTCCGCGATCGCAATGAGCGCGGGCCGGATCGTGGTGGTGATCGGAACCGCGACGGTGGCTACGGTAGTGATCGGGGCGAACGCAGTTTCCGCCCGCGTGGTCCGGGAAAGGATCCGAGCATTCAGGTCTGGCGGCCGGAAGATGATGACATCGGCAATCGCGATCCGAGCTTTGGCCAGGACCGTGGCAACCGCGGTCGTGATCGCGGCGAGCGTGGCGACCGCCCGCGTGATTTTGCGGATCGCCCGCGCGGCGACCGCCCGCGTGATGACCGTCCGCGCTCGGATCGGCCGCGTCGGGACTTTGATCGGCCGTGGCGCGAATCTGCCGACCGTGATCCGTTTGACCGCAACAGCCCGCACCCGCCGCGTTTCGAGCGCGACGATGGCAGCGAAAGCGGTGCGCTGGATACCGCGCCGGTCAAACCGGAAAATGCCCAGCGCCGCGATGAAACCCGCATTCATGGCGTCAATGCCTGCAAGGCGTTCTTTGCCGTGCGACCGCAGGATTTGATCCGCGTTTACCTGACGCAAGCCAGGGCACCGCAGTTTGCCGACGTGATGAAATACTGCGTCAACGAACGTCTGGCCTATCACATCATTCCGGACGACGAGCTCGCCCGCGCTGCCGACACCGAGCACCATGAAGGCGTCTGTTTCCTGGTGAGAAAGCGGACCACGCTGACGCTTGATGAATGGCTGGCGACCGTGCCAGCAAAAGGCTCGCGCCGGGTCTTGGCGCTGGAAAACGTCGGCAACCCGCACAACCTCGGCGCCATTCTGCGCACCGCCGCCCACTTCGGTGTCGATGCCGTGCTGGTCAATGCCGGCGCGCCGGTACACAGCGGCGCGGTCGCCCGCACCGCCGAAGGCGGCTTCGAAGCGCTGACCCTGGTCGAGTACCGCGACTTGCCGGCAACGTTTGAAAAACTCAGCGAAGCTGGCTTCGAACGCATTGCCACCAGCGGTGAGGGCGAATCCGGTCTGTTCGATCAGAAGCTGCCGAAACGGGCGGTGATCTGGTTCGGTGAAGAGCACAGCGGCCTGTCCGACTACGTGCTCGAACACGCCGATCTGGCGCTCAAAATCCCCGGCAGCGGCGCGGTCCAAAGCCTGAACGTCAGCTGCGCCGTCGCGGTCGTTTTGGCGGAATGGATGCGGACCAGCAGCAAGTAAGTCGATTGAAAATTATTGCCGTCATCGCCGCGCAGACGGGGTCCAGTGGTTGGCTCAGCCAGCGAAAAAATCTGGATTCCCGCTTGCGTGGCAATGACGAGCCAAACTGAAGCATCACATCACTCGCAACGGGAATCCGTCCTGATGGCCAGCGCAAAAAAGTCTACTGACGCACAGCAACCGAAGTTTGCCCGCACCCGTTTCCGGCAAGCCAGCGAACTGCTCGCCAGCATCCTGCCGCTGACCGATCCGGCCGATACCATGATGGATCGCTACTTCAAGGCGCATCGGGAAATGGGCTCGCAGGATCGCGCTTTTGCCGCCGAAACCACCTACGCCTGTTTGCGCCGGCTGCGCGAATTGCGGGCGCTCTGTCGTGGTGCCGGGCCCTTTCCTGGCTTGCGGTTTGAAGCCGAGGCGCTGGTCGCCACTTACCTCATCACGGTCGGCGGCTGGAGCATGCGCGGGCTGGAGGAAACCGACTTCAAGGATCGCGCGGAAGCGCTGATCAAGGCGGTGCGCAGCTTTGACAAAGGCACACTGAGCTTCGCCGAGAAATACAATCTGCCGGATTGGCTGTGCGAACCGTTGCGCCAGCAGCTCGGCGATGCCGAAACGGAAAAACTGGCGCGGGCGCTGAACGAGCCGGCGCCTGTCGATCTGCGGGTCAGCACCCGCCGGATCAGCCGCGAGGATTTGCAGCAACAACTGACCGCGCATGGCTTCGATTGTCATCCGACGCCGCTGTCGCCGTGGGGCTTGCGCCGCGACCAACGTGGTCCGCTGTTCAACACGACGCAGTTCAAGGAAGGCCTGTTCGAGATGCAGGATGAGGCGAGTCAGCTGGTCGGTTGGCTGGTGAGCCCGCGACCGCGGCAGACCGTGGTCGATTTCTGTGCCGGCGCCGGTGGCAAAACGCTGCATCTGGCTGACTTGATGAACAACAAGGGCAGCATCATCGCCTGCGATGTCGCCCAACACCGGCTCGACAAAATGAAGCCGCGGCTGATCCGCGCCAAGCTCGACAATGTCCGCCTGCTGCCGCTCAGCAGCGAAAACGACGACGCATTGCGGCCGCTGTTTGGCGAAGCCGACGCCGTGCTGGTCGATGCGCCCTGCTCCGGTTCCGGCACGCTGCGCCGCAACCCGGACATGAAATGGCGTGACATGGACATCGCGTCGCTGCACGAACAGCAGCTGTCGATTCTGACGTCCGCGTCGCGGCTGGTAAAACCGGGCGGCCGGTTGGTGTACGCCACCTGCTCGCTGCTAGCTGGGGAAAACCAGGCGGTGGTCGATGAATTTCTCGCCGCCAATCCGGATTTTGTCCGCGCCGGCATCGACGGTCCCGATCCACAAAACGGCGATCATCAGGATGCCGGCATCATGGCCGCGTTCGATGCACTGGACCCGGCGCTGGCGCAACAACTGCGTGACCGTGGTGAACTGCTGCTGCTACCACACCGGCATCACACCGACGGCTTTTTCGGCCAGCGTTTGCAGCGCAAAGCCTAGCAACTAGCTTAACTAAGCTAGACAATCGCACGAGATAAGCTCCAAGTACAGGGATAGAGCATTCACCAAACTATTGAAATTTTAAGACTTACATCGCACAATTCGCCGTTTATTCACTATTCGAAAAGGGAGTTCCTTGTTGTGAAATTGATAAGTGTCTTATTGTCCGCGTTGCTTACACTGTCGATGTCCGGCTGCGCGACAATTTTCGAAAGCTCAAGCCAGACTATTCGTACAATAACAACCGACAATCAAAACCCTCGTGATACGCGTTGTACGCTCACAAATGAAGAGGGCGAATGGACTGTAATCGCCGACACGTCCGCCATGATTCACCGAGATGGCAACCCGATGAAGGTAAAATGTGACAATCAGCAACAAATTGGTGAAGCGACTGTAAATCCCTCTTTTATGCCAGGCTACCTACTTTTGGATATTGTTTGGGACGCGTGCATTCTGACGGCCTCTTGCATTATCGACGGAGCCACCAATGCATTTTATGAGTATCCAGAACAGATCGTCATCCCGATGCGTCCAAAATCACAATGAATAATAAATCTTTTGACGAGCGCCAAATGGCGCTCTTTTTTTAGTGCCGTTACTTAAGCATTATATCAGTCCTCTATTTCGACTATCGAAGACGTAACAAGGGCTACATCGCTTTTTTGCTTTCAGTGAACTTAGTGTTTTCGGTTTTGAAGGAGAAAAAACATCACCGCGCTTTGATTCATCGAATCATGAACTACCACACTTAAAATACATAGAAGTGAGTTCAGCTCCAGTAGGTACCAACCAGATTGGGCGAGATGGTTGACTCCTGCCATAATCATCCCTTCCCACGTCTGGATTGGCCGATGATGAGCACGCTCCCCGCCGACAAATTCGATTGCGATCTATTGGTCATTGGCGCCGGCATTCACGGCGCTGCCGTTGCCCGTGAAGCGGCTGCCCGCGGCTGGAGTGTCATCGTCCTGGAGCAGTATGCCGAGCCGGCCGCTGCCACGTCTTCACGCTCCAGCAAGCTCATCCACGGCGGTCTGCGCTACCTCGAAACCGGTCAGCTCAAACTGGTGTACGAATGCCTGCGCGAGCAGAAAATTCTGCTGCGCACTGCACCGCAGCTGGTGCACCGGCAGCGCTTCACCATCCCGATCATGCCCGGCATGCGCCGGCCCGGCTGGCTCATTCATGCCGGCTTGTGGCTTTATTGTCTGCTTGGCGGCGCCCGGCCGAAGCGGCACAGCGCCCGCCACGCGGCGGCCGACGGCCTGCTGGCCCGCAGCGACCAGTACCTGCTGAGTTACCAGGACGCCCAGACCGACGATGCCCCGCTGACGGCGGCGGTGCTGAAAAGCGCCGAGCTGATGGGCGCCCGTCTGCACTACCAGACCCGGGTCGAAAGCCTCGATTTGGAGCCCGCTGGCGTGCGCATCCAGGCGTGCGGCGACCAGGGCGAGCACCTCACCCTGCGCGCGCGCGCCGTCGCGAACCTGAGCGGCCCCTGGCTGCCCCAGCTACTTGCCCGGGTCAGCCCGGCACTGCCAATCCCGGCGACCGAATGGATCAAGGGCAGCCACATCGTCCTGCCGAATGCCCCCAAACAGGGCTGCTACTACCTCGAAGCCGAAGACGGCCGGGCCGTGTTCGTCATGCCTTGGCGTGGCCAGCGGCTGGTCGGGACCACCGAGACCCGGTTTACCGGCGATCCCGCCAACGTGACGCCGGACGAAGCCGAGATCGACTACCTGCTGCGCACCCACAACCGCTATTTCGCGCCGCAGTTTCACCGCAGCGATGTGCTCGACAGCTGGAGCGGCCTGCGCTTGTTGCCGGCCGGCGACGGCAGCGCCTTCAAACGGCCACGCGATTCGATTCTGCTGACCGATCGTGATGCGGCGCCGCGGCTGATCAGCCTGATCGGCGGCAAGCTGACCTCGCACCGGGCAACGGCCGAACAGATTTGTCATCGACTCGCGGCCACGCTGCCGCGCAAAACGGTGCGGGCCGACACCCGTCGGCAACTGTTGCCGGCTGTCGTTTTGCCGTCGACCGCGACCGTGCCATCGCCGCACAAGTAAGCGGCTGCCGGGCCGGTGACGGCATCCGCGCAAACCGGTTAGGCTGGCAGCAATCGCCTTTTCGTTTGGAGCTCGGCCATGAGCAGTCCGTTTTTTGCCTACCTCGCACGCCTGCGTTACATCGAACGCTGGGGCTTGAAGCGCAATGCGCTGCGCGAAAACGTCATGGAGCATTCGTTTGAAGTGGCCGCCATTGCCCATGCGCTGGCAACCATCCGCAACCAGCTGTTCGGCGGTCAGGTCAACGCCGATCAGATTGCCGTGACCGCGCTGTATCACGACGCCAGCGAAGTCTTCACCGGCGATTTGCCATCGCCGGTCAAATACCACTCCCCGGCCATTCGCGATGCTTACAAGGCCATCGAAGCACAGGCCCAAACCGATTTGCTGGCGATGCTGCCGGCACCTTTGCAGGCCAGTTACCGGCCGCTGCTACTCGATCAGGCCATGTCCGCCGAACAGCATGAACTCATCAAAGCGGCCGACACCATTGCCGCCTGCCTGAAATGCCGCAGCGAGTTGTTGGCCGGCAATGGCGAATTCAAAGTTGCCGCCGAAGACATCGAAGCACGCCTGCAGGCGCTCCGCTTGCCCGAGGTGGACTACTTCATGCGCGAGTTCGCGCCAGCCTTCGAGCTGACGCTGGACGAAATCTGCGTATCCAAACCCAGTCAGTGATGCGGTCGGTCGCGGCTCGGTAACCACCGCGGCAACGATAGCCAAAGATTGCCTTCTGCAACGGCCGCTGCACGATAACGGTCGGATTGCGCCAGCCGCGACGATCGATGCGTCGCCATCGCCTCGCGCAACCCGGCATATCTCAACGACGGCATGGCCGCCCACTCAACATGGAGCAGACGGCACCACCGCGCCGAACCAAACCAACCGGACAATCGGCCGGGGGCAGCCGAGTCAGCGGAGCGGAATACCGGGAGTGCAAACCGCATCGTAACGGCGGAAGAAAGCCTGAGCAGAGAGACGGATAAGCCGGAAGACCAGGCTGGAAACGACTGAACGAAGAACAGCGAAATGGCCGGATTCAAGACGGGGAACGGCGACAGGGAGAGCGGGAACTACAGGAACTACGGGGACTAAAAACAGGAACTACGAGAGGGGGAGAGTGGCGAGCCGCAGAGCATGACTCAATACGGCCCGCCAAAAACGCCAGTCGGCAATTAGGCAGCAACAGCGGCCTTCTTACGACGACGACGCTTCTTCGGCTTGTCAACAGCAGCCATGGTCTTGGTCTCGAACTTGGCGAAGGCCTTTTCGAGTTTCGCCTTGAAGCGGGCCAGTTGCTTGGCCTGACGCTCTTTCATTTTGGCGATTTTCTTCTTGGCAGCAGCCAGGCGACGGGCACGGGCAGCGGCTTCACGCTTGGCGGCACGCTCTTCCTTGCTCACTTTCGGGGCTGCTTTCTTGGCCTTGACGGCCTTCACTTTGCGCGGGGCTTTCGCCTTCGCAGCTTTTGCTTTACGCGGGGCTTTTGCCTTGACGGCTTTAGCCGGTTTCTTTGCCTTTGCTTTGGTCGCTTTTGCCATTTTTGATTTCTCCAGTCAGGTAGCGGTTAACGCTACGGCGCTGAGTATATACAAGTTTTTTTCCTTGGTGAAATTTTGGGCAGCTTTTTTTGCGCAAAAAGGCAAATTTTTTGTCCTTTGCAGCCCGTTTTTGGATCAAAAACGGCGTCATCACATCGGTGAACGCCGTTTTGATCATCGTGACGAGACAAAAGGGCGGATCGGATTGGCTTTCGTGAAGACTGGCGATCCGGTTTTGGCTCGGTTTGCGGACCCCTTGCAGTCCCATTTGCGGGCCGGATTCTGATCGGCCCCGACGGTAATCAGTGACCCGTTCAATACGATCCGCGCGCCTCCCCTGATGGTGGTCAGGACCCGTCATGGCGATCCAAAAGCGCGAAAGATCGGACCACGACTGCCGTAAATTGTCAGGGCCATTGCGCAATGACGGTTCAGCAAGCGCTTATCGCTCCGATTGAGCCGGTCGATTTCCCCGCGCCAGCCGTTTGTGACCATACTGCATCGCGGTTGTGACCATCTTCCCCCTGCAGAAGGAGCACGCTCATGGATATCAATATCGGGATCAGCAACAGCCACCGCGAAGCGATTGCCAATGGCCTGTCGCGGCTGCTCGCCGACAGCTACACGCTGTACCTGAAAACCCATAACTACCACTGGAACGTCACCGGTCCGATGTTCAACACCCTGCACCTGATGTTCGAAGGACAATATAACGAGCTGGCCTTGGCGGTGGATGCGATTGCCGAACGGATCCGCGCGCTCGGCTTTCCGGCACCCGGCACTTATCGCGAATTCGCTACGCTGACCCGGATCCCGGAAGACACCGACAAGCCGGATGCGAAGGAGATGATTCGCCGGCTGGTGCTCGGCCAGGAACAGGTCGTTCGCACCGCCCGCGAACTGTTCCCGCTGGTCGATGAAGCCAGCGACGAACCCACCGCCGATCTGCTGACCCAACGGATGAACCTGCACGAGAAGAACGCGTGGATGCTGCGCGCCTTGCTTGAGTAAGCAAGCTTGTCGGAACGGCGTTGGCTGCGACACCGGCCAGCGCAATCGTGGCTAACGCCGCACCCCACAAATCTCGGACAAAACCAAACCTGATTAGGTAGCTGTCTCAGCGGGCGCAGCAATTGCGCCCGCCATGTCGGCATGGTAGCGGCATTCTGTTTATAGGGGATGCCGCGATGGCCATGAATCGCATTCAATTCCAAGCCG